>DASXYX010000077.1:0-10341 GCA_036502245.1 Verrucomicrobiia bacterium | reverse complement strand
CGTTCCGGCGCAGGTCCATCCACTCATTGGTCGTGGTGACGGTATCGCCGCTTTTCATCACGAGCGGGTCGGCAAGGGTGAAGGCGCCGACTTTGGATTCATCGTAATTGACGGCGCGGGCGGCGCAGGCCGCGAAGATGATAGCCAGCGCCAGATACAAGAGACCTGGGCGCGCGGAACAAATTTTTTTAGCGGTATTCATTTTCAAAATCACCGGATTGATTTAAACATCACGATCCCTGTTCGCAGAATGTTGGGTCGTTTTGGGTGTGGAGGCAATGCTTAATTTGATGAGCATAAACGTCAATTCGCGTCAAAAGGCGTCAATCCCGCTGAACAGAAGGAAACAGAGATAACAGAGTTGAAACCACGGATGAACACGGATGAACACGGATTTTTGCGGAATACGTGAACAGGCAGAAGACCGGATGTTCCGAGCGAGAGGCTCGGAATTGCGCCTGACCCGTCTGCGCTTCGTTTCGACGCGACAAGGGCGGGCAGCTCACCAAACAATATGTCCTTGCGTTCAAACAGGATGATTTAAGCATGAAAATATGGAAGTGAAATGTTTCCGGGAAACAAAATCGGAGCGAAGGTGGAGGATGGAAAATAAGGGAAAAAGCGGCGGTAAACCGCGCGCACTCCAGACGCTCCGCGAGGCTTTACGCGCGTCTATTAATCAGGGAGTGTTTGGAGTGCGATGCTTCAGCATCGCTTTCGAAGGGACAGCAACGGTTTTATAAATGCCGGGACCCTTTTATTGTGTTCAGCGAGGGCGCCGAACACGGCACGCGAGGCGCGTACTCTCCCCAAGACCCATCTCCGTTCCAATCAGCGATACTGAAACAAGGATGTTTTCTGCACAGCACATTCAACGCTCAACATCCAATATGTGAACGGAATAGCCAATAGGCAATAGACGATAGCCGAGGGGAAGTTGAAAGGAATTTGAGTTGAGCGGGTCAATTGATCAGGGCTCGACGGAGTCTCGCCCCACCATGGAAAACGAAGAAGTAAGAATGCAGAATGAAGAAAAAAAGCATTTCAGGGTCTCGCGGAGCTCGACCCTCCGAGACGAGTTATGACCGGGCGACGCGGTTCTGGACTTCGCGGAAGGTGTGGAGGAAGAGGTCGTTGTCGGCGACGGCTTTTTCGATCAGGGGTTTGAGCATGATGATCTCGGCGCCGTTGATGACGAGATGAACGCTTTGCTGGAAGGCCTGCAACGCTTCGAGGGTCTGGAATTTGTCGCCGATCAAAACGATAGTGACATGGCGGCGCTGGCTCATGGGCATGAGTTGCAAGGCGCGGAGGGAGAGGTTTTCCTCGGCCTTATTCGCGGCAAACAACTCGTCCATGACGATCACCTGATAGGTGATCTGACTGTAACGGGTGTTGAATTCATCATGCGCCACGACGGAGTGGACCTTGTAGCCAAGCTCCTGCAAAACTTTTTTCGCGGTGTCGGTCCAGGCGGGGCGGGAACAGGCCACGAGGGCTGGACGGTCTGTGGCGCTGATAAAATCAAAGGATTCAGGCATACTATAACTTTATTTTCAGGGTCGGCGTGGGAGTTCCCGGCTCTTCTTTGGTGGTTCCGGACACTTTGGACGCTGCAGACGCCCCGGCGGCCCCGGGTTTCATTTTGAGCGAACCCATGTTGGAAGTGATCTCGCCGCGCTCTTTCTTGATGTTGTCGATCGAGCGGGAGACGACGCCGCGCTTGGTGCAATAGAGCAGGGCGGTTTCCTCGGTGATCTGGCCTTTTTCAAATCCTTCGATGCAGGCATGGTCGAAATGGCGCCAGCCGAAGGTGTAGCTGGCGTCGATGATCTCGTAAAAGGTCCGGCCTTCGCCTTCGCCAAGGCGGATGGATTCCTCGGTGCGGAGGTTATGTCCCATGATCTCCAGCAAAGCGAGGCGGCCACCGCCAATCTTGGGGGCCAATCGCTGGCTGACGATCCAGCGCAGGGTGTCGGACAACCGGATGCGGATCTGTTCCTGTTCCTGGGGGTCGAACAGGCCGAGGATACGGTTGATGGTTTCGCCGGCGTTGACGGTGTGCAGCGTGCTCAAGACCAGGTGGCCGGTCTCGGCCGCGCTCAGGGCGATCTTGACGGTGTCCTGGTCGCGGATTTCGCCGACGAGGATGACCTTGGGCGCCTGGCGCAAGGCGGCGCGCAAACCGTTCGGGAAGTTGTCAAAATCGATGCCCAACTCGCGCTGGTTGAAGGTCGCCTTCATGTGCGGATGCACAAATTCGACCGGGTCTTCGAGAGTCACCACGTGGACGGCTTTGGCCATGTTGATCTCGTAGAGCAGCGCGGCGAGGGTCGTGGATTTGCCGGAACCGGTCGCGCCGGTCACGAGCACCAGGCCGGTCTTTTCCTTGGGAATATGTTTGAAGATCTCGGGCAGCTTCAATTTCTCGAGCGTCGGGATGACGGTGTTCAACTGGCGGCAGACGATGGAAAAATTGCCGCGATTCGAGAAAATATTGACGCGGAAACGCGCCCGGCCGACGAGGGCATAGGCGGAATCGCAGGAGCCGTGGCGCAGCAGATGGTCAAGATGTTGCGGATTGTCTCCGACCATATTGAGGGCGACCATTTCCGTCTGAAACGGAGTCAGTTTTTCGATGGGCGGGACGAAGGGCACCGGGCGGAGTTCGCCAAAGGATTCCACCTGCAGGGGGCGGTCAACGGTGAAGAGCAGGTCAGATACTTCCGGCTGGGAATCCAGCATGGCGGTCATGACCTTGTCCAATTCGAGGCGTCTCATAAATCAGGCGTCGTCGTCTTCCGGCGGATGCGTCAGGAAGGAGCGGAATTTTTTCCGGTCGAGAGCTTTATCGTAGGCATCCTCGGGCGAGATCCGTTTCATGCGCAGGTGTTCCATGATATGGTCGTCCATCGGCTGGTTGCCGATCTTCTTGCCGACCTGGATCATGCCGGGGATCTGGTGGGTTTTGCCTTCGCGCACGAGGTTGGCGACGGCGGTGGTGAACACGAGGATCTCGAAAGCGGCCACGCGGCCTTTCTTGTCCTGCCGTTTGAACAGGGTTTGGGCGACGATGCCTTTCAACGATTCGGAAAGGGTCTGGCGGATCTTGTTCTGCTGGTCGGCGGGGAAAACGTCAATGATACGGTCCACGGTTTTGGCCGCGCTTTGCGTGTGCAGGGTGCCGAAGACCAAATGGCCGGTGCTGGCAGCGGTCAGCGCCAGTTCAATCGTTTCCAGGTCGCGCATTTCGCCGACGAGGATGATGTCCGGGTCTTCGCGCAAGGCGCCGCGCAGGGCCGAGGCGAACGATTTGGTGTGGACACCCACTTCACGGTGATTGACCAGGCAGCTTTTGCTGTCGTGCGTGAATTCGATGGGGTCTTCGATGGTGATGATGTGGTCTTTGCGGCTTTTATTGCAGTAATCAACGATGGCCGCCAGGGTGGTGGATTTGCCGGAACCGGTGGGGCCGGTGACCACGACCAGGCCGCGGTGCAACATGGCGAATTTCTTGAAGACGGGCGGCAACGGGGCGTCGAACTTTTCGAAATCTTCAAACGACAACACGCGGCTGGGGATCTGGCGGAACACCGCCGAAACACCGTTCTTTTGATTGAAGAAATTGACGCGGAAACGCGAAATATTAGGGATCTCGTAGCCGAAGTCCACGTCGCCGGTTTCTTCGAACTGTTTGATTTTGTAGTCCGGCGCTATTTCGTATAGCATCGTCTTGAGCGCATCGCTTTCAAGCGCGGGGTAATCCACGCGTTGAAGTTCGCCGTTGATGCGGAGCATGGGCGGATTGCCTGAGGCCATATGAAGGTCAGAGGCCTTCTGCTCAAACATCAAATTAAAAAATGCGTCTATTTTGGCCATAAAACCTCTTCTGTTGCGCAAATCTTAGCGGATACCGCCCTGATTGCAAGCAATGAAAACACCTTCTGAAATCATCCAGTCCGAAATCGAAAATAGCGGCATCCTGCCTTTTGCGCGCTTTATGGAACTGGCGCTCTATGCGCCGGAAACGGGTTATTACGAGACGGGACGGGGTCCCGGGCGTGAAGGTGATTTTTATACCAGTGTCAGTGTCGGCGAATTGTTTGGGCAACTGCTGGCCTTTCAATTCGCCGAATGGCTCCTGGAATTGCCGTCTGGATGCCCATTATCTCTTATGGAGGCTGGAGCGCACGATGGCGCGCTGGCCCGCGATATCCTGGGCTGGTTCCGGTCGCATCGTCCGGAACTTTTTGAGCGGCTCCAATATATTATCCTTGAACCGTCTCCCCGGCGACATGGCTGGCAAAAGGAGACGCTGGGAGATCTCGCGGGCAAAATCTGCTGGACTCCGGAAATTGCCGGGTTGAAGGACCGGTTCTATGGAGTCATTTTTTCCAATGAGTTGCTGGACGCTTTTCCGGTCCACCGCCTGGGTTGGGATGCGAAAGCCGGGAAATGGTTCGAGTGGGGAGTTGGACTGAACAAAGGAGAATTTGCCTGGGCGCGAATGACCCGTGAGGTTCCGGCTTCATCACATCCCACGGCGCCGCCGGAATTGCTGGCGGTCCTGCCGGACCAATACACAGTGGAAGTCTCTCCATCCGCCGGACAATGGTGGGGCGCTGCTGCGGGTGTATTGAAGCAGGGCAAGTTATTGGCCATCGACTACGGCTTGACGGATGACGAATTATTTTTGCCATCGCGGAAGAACGGGACGTTGCGCGCGTATTTCAAGCATCATGCGACTGACAATGTATTGGCCAATGCCGGGGAACAGGACCTGACGGCGCATGTCAATTTTTCCATGCTCCGTGCCATCGGCGAATCACAGGGTCTGGCCACAGGCGGCCTCGTCACTCAATCGCAATTTCTGACGCGGATATTGGAAAAAACGACACGGAGCCAGGTTTCATTTGGCGAGTGGACGCCGGCGCGCACGCGCCAGTTCCAAACCCTCACGCACCCCGAGCATCTGGGCCGCTCTTTTCGTGTGTTTGTCCAATCACGTGATGCCCGTGCGGTAGCGTCCTGATTCACGATTTCATGACGGTTTGCGGCGCTTCAGTTTGTTATTTCCCCACAACCCTCATCCGTTCCCGCTATCGCGGGAACACCTTCTCCCGCTCCCGCGGTAGAAGGAACTGCGCCGGCACCCACTAATCAGGATGCTGCCTCTCATGCCATTGGCTTGACGCACAAAGGATAGCTTGCCATTTTGCGTTTCTGAAGCGCAGCCGCCTCGGATACGCCTTATGATAGTTGAACACAAACAGAATTGGATGGCCTGCGGGCTGTTGATGGTTTTGACGACGATCTTATATTGGCCGGTTTCGGCCTATCCGTTTGTGAATTTTGACGACCAGTTGTACGTGTATCAAAATTCAAACGTCCTCGCGGGCCTTTCATGGAGTGGTTTCAAATGGTCCCTGACGGCGGTCGTGGCCGCCAACTGGCATCCGTTGACCTTGTTATCGCACATGGCCGACTGCTCGATCTATCATCAATTTGCCGGCGGTCATCATCTGACCAATATCGTCTTTCATTCGATCAACGCGGCGCTGCTATGCCTTTTAGTGAAGCGCATGACCGGAACTCTTTGGACGGGTTTCCTGGTGGCAGCGTTATTCGCCTGGCATCCGATCAATGTGGAGTCGGTGGCCTGGGTTTCAGAGCGGAAGAACGTATTGAGCACATTTTTCCTTTTGCTGATCTTGCTGGCCTATTTGGATTATGCAAAACGGCCGCGTCCGGGGACATACCTGCTGACACTCGGGTTGTTCCTGCTTGGGCTGGCCGCCAAACCGATGCTGGTGACGGCGCCGATCCTTTTATGCCTGTTGGACTACTGGCCATTGGGCAGGGTCTGGGGTTTGGGGTCTGGAGTCTGGGGTAAATTAGTGTTGGAAAAGATTCCTTTTTTATTTTTCGCGGTCGCTGATTGCGTCATCACCTATCTCGCGCAGGATAAATCCGGATCGATCGTGACCACGGCCTCGATCCCCTTGCTTCCGCGGCTGCTCAATGTCCCGGTGGCCTATCTTACTTATCTCGAAAAGGCGTTCTGGCCTTCGGGCCTTTGCATTTTTTATGCTTATCCCCAACACCCAATGGTGGCTCCGGCAATCATCTCGGCATTGGTGCTATTGGCCGTGAGTGGCCTGGCCTGGCATTGGAGAGTGAGATATCCATGGTTCCTGGTGGGATGGCTCTGGTTTTTAGCGAGCCTTGTGCCCGTGATCGGCCTGGTGCAGACAGGCCTCCAGGCATGGGCGGATCGTCATGCTTACGTGCCGCTGATCGGCATCTTCCTGATCGTGGCCTGCGCGTTGGGAAGATTTAACCCCGCACCGGGGCGGAGTTGGCCGAGGCTGGCGGCAGGAGTGTTCCTTGGTGTTTGCCTAATGTTGACACGGCTGCAGATCAGCACATGGCAGAATAGTGTTTCCCTGTTTGAACGGGCGGTCGCCGTCAATCCGGCAAATGCCGTCGCGCAAAATCTCCTGGGCGCTGCTTACAATGGCCAGGACGACCTGCCTGAAGCGATCGAGCATTTTACGTTGGCCACGCAAATCGAACCGCACAATCCTGAATATCAATACAACCTGGGCCGGGGCCTGGTCACGGCCGGCAAATTTGCCGAAGCGGAAATGCATCTGCGTGAGGCGGTCGTTTTGGCGCCGGGTGATCCGGTGATGCATAACACTTTGGGCGTAGCATTCATGCAATCCGGCGAGCCGCATAAAGCGGAAAAAGAATTCTCGCAGGCGATCGTGCTCCGGCCGGATTATTCCAAGTCCTATTTTAATCTCGGAAAAGCGTTGCTCGAAGAAGGGCAGGCGGGGCAGGCGATCACCAATTTGACGACGGCGGTGCATTTGGAATCCAATTGGCCTGAAGCATGGGAAAATCTGGCCAAAGCCTATGCTTCCGCCGGAGACGTTTCAAATGCGGTTTCCACCGCCACGATCGCCTGGCAACTGGCCCAGTCGGACCAGCAGCCCGCCCTTACGCTCCAGATCTCGAACGAACTGGACGCTTATAAAAGCGGGCCGCTGCGATAGCGAGCGGGCCTCGGCCGCAATCACTGCAACACGAGGCGATAGAACAACTGCGGGTCGATATTGACCAGATTCGAGATGACGATCGGATCGCTGTTGGTCACGTAGATCGAGGGGCCGTCGTTACCCCAATTGGGCGTGGTCAGGTCGGAGTTGGTCTGCACCTGATAGGTCTGGCCGGGCACCGCGCTGAAGCTATAGGAGAAGACGCCGTTCTGCACTGAAGGCACCGAGATGATCTGGGGCGGATTGACGGACGCGATCTGCAAAGAGAACGTGGTGGCTCCGTAGTTGTTCGTCCAGACATATCCCGCCGGCAGGTTGAAGTTGGTGAAGGTGCCGCCCCGGGAACCGTAAGTGATGACGGGGAAGGAATTGGTCGTATCCGGCGCATAGAGGTTGTTCCGGTTCACGGAAAGCGTGCCGCCCAGGGGCACGTTGCCTGAGAAAGCCACACTGCCAAAATTGGTGGAGCTGTTGAGGCCGATATTGATCGTACCGTCGTCAAGCGTATAACCGTCGGCAAGCGAGACCGTGCCGGTTTGCGCGTCCAGCAGGCCCAAGTTATTGAAAATGAAAGAGATCAACTGGGTGGTCCCGCCCACCGCGGTCTTGCGCACGGTGCCGAGATTGTTGAACGTTGTCTCGCCGGAGGAAGCGCGGCCCAGGAAGATGCCGTTGGTCTCCAGGTTCCACGTGCCGTAATTGACGATGGTCGGGCTGTTATCACCGAACAGATTTCCGGTGAGCCAGGTGACGGTTCCGTAATTGGTGACGGTCGTCGCATTGGGGAAGCCGTTGAAATCGATGTCTCCCGCGCCTGCGTTGATGGTCATGACGGCATCATTGGCCAGGGTGAAGATGCCGGTAACCAAGGCGTTCGAGAAATTGAGCGTGCCGTGGAAAATGGAGCCGGCTGATTCAAAAGTGCCGGATACAGGTCCCGCGCCGGTGAAGGTAGAGTCGCCGGCAAAATCGAAATCAGACAATTGAAGCACCGAGCCGCCAGCGGTATTAAGGGTTCCGTTCCCCATGCCGGTCTGGATCTTAATCGTGCCCGTGGCGGTCTGAATGGTGCCGCCAAGATTATTGAAAATGGCATTGGGATCGATGGTGGTGAGGCCCGTCGTGCCGGATTTTTCAAATTCGCCCGCGTTATTGATGGTGGTCGTGCCTGAATTGATGCGTCCGCTGAAAAGATTATCGCCGGTGGCAACCCACAAGCCGTTGTTGTTGATGACCGGGCTGTTGTCGCCGAACAAAGTGCCGGAAGCCCAGAGCACGGTTCCGTTGTTGGTGAAAAGGGCCGGGATATAATTGCCCTGGATATAGCCGTCGAAAGTGGAGCTTGATAACAGTTGCAGTTCCGCGCCGTTGTCAATGGTCACAGTCCCGCCGATGGTCGTTTCTCCCGCGCAGGTCAGAAGTCCTTCGATGACCGCATTCGTGCCAAAGACGGGGCTGTTGGTCAGGATGCCCGCACCGGTAAATGTATTTGTTCCGCTCAGAATATAACCGCCTCCAAACAGCATAAAGGTGTTGGCAGCAGTGCTGAAGGAACCGTTGTTGACGCCAAGTTGGGCATTGAAAGTTCCGGATTGGACTGAGACTTCACCGTAATTGTTGAACGTGCCGTCGCCGTTGATGACTGTCTCATTGGTGCCGCCGATTTTTTCAAAAATTCCATAATTATCGAACGTGCCGTTGCCGGAGCTTGAACGGCCAAACAACACACTGTCCGTCGTGTTCAGCCACAGCCCGTAGTTATAGATCACGCCGTTATTATCTTCGTAGGCGGTCGTGGTGTTCCAAGTAACGGTGCCGTAATTGTACACCACGCCGATACCCGCGAAATAACCGTTGAAAGTCATGCCCGGTGGATTGATGTTCAAGACACTGCCGTTGGTGATGATCAGTGTGCCCGAGAGGGTTGGCCCGTTGCCGTTGATGGTTCCGAACAGGACGGCATTGGTGCCGATCATGACGCTGTCATGGTTCAGGTCGAATTGCGCGTTGGTGGTGACGGTCACTGTGCCATTGAGGATGAATTGGTTCCCGCTGTTGACCTGGAAGGTCACGATGTTGGTGCTGTTCAGGTCGGAGGTGCCCAGGACAAGATTTCCGGCGTTGCCCACGCCATCCATGTTGACCGTAAAGGTCGCATCGTTGGTGACCAAAACCGTGTCACCCGAACCGGGTACCACGTTAGGAGACCAATTGATGGCTTCGCTCCATCCACCACCGGCGGTATTGGTCCAGGTTATAGTGTTAGCACGGGTAACGTTTATGGCTGCAAGGAATGATAATAGAATAATTGCGATATAATTTTTCATAATTGTGGTCTTGGGTTTCCGAAAACCTAACTAAGTTTATCCTCTCAGAAAAACATCCCTAATGTCAATAACTTGTGGGGAGTATTTGGGTTGGTCAGGATAGAAAACCTAGTTGCAAAATGCAAGCTATCTCTATCATTTTTATCAATATTTGCCAGAAACAAAGGGATTTTGCCTGACGGCATAATTTTAGCTTAATGGAAATGGATAAACATTGGAGAAGTATTATGAAAAGAATGCTGCTTTTCGCATTATTCGCCCTTGTGGCTTCAGTTTGGCTATCGGGCTGTGCGGTTGTCGTGCATGATCCCGGTGACCATGGCGACCACGATGACCATTGGCATCATGATCGTGGCTGGCACCATGATTGATACCGCATTGGCGGTTTAAAAGGGTTCAATGAGGTTCAATGCACGAGGGCGATCCAGGCGAGTAATCCGCACAGTAAGAGAATCTTTCTTTAAAAGACTGTTACTGCGGTAATCCGCATTTATTTAACACCTCGGACGAGATCCGCTAAATCGATTTTCAGTGCCTTGGCAATGCGTATCAGGGCGGAAACGCTGGCGGTCTGTTCTCCGCGTTCCACCTGTCCAAAATAGACCGGATGTAAATCAGCCTTTTCAGCTAGTGCTTCCTGGCTCATTTTTGCCGTTTTCCGGTGCTTCCGGATCGTTTCGCCAAGGATTTTTTGATATGATGACCGTCTGGACACGCCTATTACGCAACCAAGAAGTCACTGCAAGCAACAGAGTGTATAACCTTCTCTTTTTCCTCTTGCCTTATTCTCCTAAGTTTGTATAGTCGCGTTGAACTCAGGAAACAGGCTGGGAAGATATATGAAGACGATCAGAAATATCATGGCCGGGTTGGGACTGCTTGCGGCGACCATCCTTCAAGCGCAGGACATGACCAATATTGATTGGGCCACGGCTTCAGACTTGCAAGTG
>DASXYX010000076.1:0-43305 GCA_036502245.1 Verrucomicrobiia bacterium | reverse complement strand
ATTTTCCCGCGATAAATTGCTGTCCGGCATCAAAAAGGCCTGCCAGAAACGTCCCGTGGCCCTCAAAGCGATGGATGACCTGGTGGACCATGTCGTGGCCGCGGTCACAGAAAAATTTGAAAGCGAAGTGCCGGGAGATTTCATCGGGAAAATGGTCATGGACGGGCTGCGTGAGTTGGACGACGTCGCGTATGTCCGGTTCGCCAGCGTCTATCGCCGGTTCCAGGAGGCCACGGATTTCGTGCAGGAAGTAAAAAAATTGGAGGCTGCCAAATGATCGCTCTTAGTTCCAAGTGTCTGCTCTTTCAACTCGCCAGCGGCGAAAGCATTCCGTGCTCCGCGGAAATGATCTGCATCGATGTCATCTCCAGCTCTGAGAGCATAATTGATCCCGAGATGCTCCGCCATGCCGCCGCCTCCGTCTTTTATTATTTCAAAACGGAACTCGCGCGCGAAACCGTCACCGTGGCTGAATTCGCCGCCGCGCTCGAGAAAGTCCTGCGCACACTCGGCCTGACCATCCGCTCCGCCGGAAACGGCCCCGCGCATGAGATCTCCACCGCCGATCTGCGCGCGCTCGCCGGGGAACCCGGCGACAGCCTCGAACTGTTGTTTTATCCGCGGCTCCGCGATGAAATGCGCTGGCTGCTCCGCCAATCTCCCCGTGTGCTGCGGTTCCGCGGCTTGCGCGGCTGCGCCAAACAACTGGCCGGCGCGCGCCGCTGGAGTTCGCGTTGTGAAAAGACCCAGGAGCAGATCGTCGAGTATTTACGCAGTTGCCTCATCGCCGAACCGGACCAGAACGCCTGCGCGTTGATGGTGGAATAAGCGTCGGAGGGGCGTGATATTCTTGGCGCTTCGCGGCAAAGAGCGCCAGGAACAAACCCTCACCTCACCCTGACCCTCTCCCCTCCCATCGGATGGGAGCGGAGAGGGAACAGCCGTTGGATGCGAATATCTTTTACATATCCAGCGGCTGGAGACAGGTCTATGGATTGGACAGCAGTTTTTGTGACCGTTAAATAGAACGCGAAATTCGAATGAAGACTCTCTTTGAAAAAATTGTTGCGCGTGAAATCCCGGCTGTCATCGTCTATGAAGACGATTTGGTCATGGCCATCCGCGACATCAATCCACAGGCTCCTACACACGTCTTGATCTTTCCCAAAACAGTCGTCCCACGCATCGCTGAAGCGAAAGCCGCAGACCAAAACCTGTTGGGACATTTGCTTTTGAAAGCCGCTGAAGTCGCCGCCAAGTTGGGACTGGCCAACGGCGGTTACCGTCTCGCCATCAACAATGGCGCCGATGGCGGTGAAACCATCCCGCATCTCCACGTCCACATTCTCGGCGGACGCCACATGGCCTGGCCCCCGGGGTGACACGGCGAAGGTAAAACTTTGACGCGAACGCGTGCTGAATCCGCCTTCGACCTTATCCCCGATAAATGATGATCAGTCCAAAATCCACCATCACCTTTTGGATTTGCACATCGAAATGATCGAAGCTGATAGAGTGGATGCTCACGATATTGGCCTCGCCGACACCCTGCAAAAATCGGGTGACGACTTCATCAAATTTGTCGTGGCCGGATTCGATGCATTTGTCCCGGCGGATGGTGTGCGAGCGGATCTGTTTGTCCGCGCCCTTGGCGATGGCTTCCAATGGCACCGCGGCCTTCTTGATGAGGCTTTCGCCGGAAGCTTTGTTCACGGGCACTTTGAGATTCAAATGAATTTTGGCGGCGGCGGAAGACTGGATGGCGCTGGGCGCCAGCGACGGCGCTGTCCCCTCTTCTGCCTCCGCCGCCGGGGCGGTCGGCGCTTCCTTGGCCGATTCTTCGGGAATGGTGATGGTCTCGGCGCAGGTGGGACATTTGATCTCGGCGCCGGCGCCGGAATCATCCACGGACAATTCCTGGCCGCAATGAGGACAGTCAAAAATGATTTCCATAGCGTGTATCGGTTTCTGACGTTTAGCCTACACTACTCTTCCTGAAGGCGGATACCAGCAAAAAATTGCCGCATCCATTAGCCCGGGCGCATCTCAGTTTCTTGCAACTGTTGTGCCTGAATCCTGAAAGAGACCTCTGCAAAAGAGGTAATGCAGGTTTCCCAACCTGCTGTATCGCCGACTTCTAAGTCGGCAGGGCGCGGAAATGTTGGGAAACCAGCGGATTGGGAAATCCGCGATACAGCAGACTTGGAAGTCTGCGCTACAACAACGCGTTTTGCAGAGATTTCCGTTGGGATTGCTGGACAGGCAAGGACTGCAAGAAACTGAGATGCGCCCCATTAGCTCTCTCAATTATTCCCACTCGATCGTCCCGGGCGGCTTGCTGGTGATGTCAAAGACACATCGGTTCACGCCTTTGACTTCGTTGATGATGCGGCTGGCGAGTTTTTCCAAAAGGTCGTACGGCAGTTTGACCCAATCGGCGGTCATGCCGTCTTGCGATTCCACGGCGCGCACGGCGATGGTGAATTCATAGGTGCGCTCGTCACCCATCACGCCCACGCTGCGCACCGGCAGCAACACCGCGAAGCTCTGCCAGATCTTGTAGTACCAGCCACTGCTTTTCATCTCTTCGACGACGATGGCATCGGCATTCCGCAAAATCTCGCATCGTGCCGGCGTGACTTCGCCGAGGATGCGCACCGCCAGGCCCGGTCCCGGGAATGGCTGGCGCAAAACGATCTCGCGCGGCAATCCGAGTTCGAGTCCCAGCTCGCGCACTTCGTCCTTGAACAAGCATTTCAACGGTTCCACGAGCGCGAATTTCATTTTCTTGGGCAAGCCGCCCACGTTGTGATGGCTCTTGATCATCGCCGCCGGGTTGCCGGCGATGGGGACAGATTCAATGACGTCAGGATACACAGTTCCCTGGGCCAGGAATTTGGCTTTGCCCGCGCGCTTCGTCGCCGCATCAAACACCTCGATGAATGTGCGCCCGATGATCTTCCGTTTTCGCTCGGGGTCGGTAACGCCCTTGAGCCGTTTCAAAAACAGTTTTGAGGCGTCTTCGTATTGCAATTTGACGCGAAAATGTTTCCCAAAAACCTCCTGGACGGTCACAGCCTCGCGCGCGCGCAACAGGCCGTTGTTGACGAAGATGCAGGTGAGCTGGTCACCGATGGCCTTGTGCAGCAATGCCGCCGCCACACTCGAATCGACTCCGCCGCTCAACCCCAGGATGACACGTTCACCGCCGACCTGCGCGCGGATCTCTTCCACAGCCTGGTCGATATACCCGCGCATGGTCCAGTTTTTGCCGCAACCGCAGACGTTGTGGACGAAATTGGCGATGATCTCCTTGCCGCGCGGTGTGTGGGCGACTTCCGGATGAAATTGGAGGCCAAAAAATTTTCGCGCGCTGTTTTCGATAGCCGCGTATTCGGAATTTTCCGTGATGGCGACGCTTTTGAAATCGCGGGGTAGTTTCGTGAGCTTGTCGCCGTGCGAATTCCAGACCTGCAATGTCTCGGGCAGATTGGCAAACAACGCGCAATAACTGTCCGTCACGCGCAGGGTGCTCTTGCCGTACTCGCGTTTGAGACCTTTTTCCACTTTGCCGCCGAGCAGATGCCCGAGCAGTTGAGATCCGTAGCAGATGCCCAGGATGGGAACGCCCAATTTAAAGATGCCTTTGTCCGGGAGCGGCGCTTGCCGGGAATATACGCTCGAGGGACCGCCCGAGAGGATGATGCCACTCGGTTTTAACCGGGCGATCTCTTTGGCGGGGGTGTCGTAGCGCAAGATCTGCGAATAGACGTTGCATTCGCGAACGCGCCGCGCGATGACCTGAGTGTATTGCGCGCCGAAGTCCAGGATGATGATTTGTTCCATCATCCGCAGGAGTTTCGTTGGAAAAAAAATTTTAGCGAGCGAAAAATGCGGTCCTGATTAAAGGAACAATCCAGCAAGATCCATCTTCCCGGACAGCACGCACTCTGTAGCTCTCTCTCCTCGCGATCTTAGCGGGGAGAGAGCCGGAGAGAGGGGTGGCTATTTCTTCCTCAAATTTTTGATCGCCTCCTCTCCCCAAACCCTCTCCTCCTACTTCGTTGGAAGAGAGGGAGTTGGCCCCTAAAAAAATTCAGGGCTATTGCACTTTGTCCGTGTCCATTTGTGTCCATCCGTGGTTATCTTCAAAGCGGCAGAGGACTGCCGCACTCCAAAAGCTGGCGCAAAATTTGGTTTGGCCCTTCGCAAACGCTTGTCGTCTTGGACTGCGGTGGCCGTGACACCGCTTTGTTTTTTGATTAGCGTCCGTTAGCGTGGATTAGCGGTTAAAATTCTTCGCGTCTCCGCGCCTTTGCGTCTTTGCGTTAAAATCCGTGTTATCTGTGTTCATCCGTGGTTAAAGACAGGAATCCACCGAAAAATGTTTCGGCATGCCCCTGATTCCGCTACATCTTCGGCAATGGAAAAAATCCGGAGCTGGTGCGCGCGACACCCCGACTGGACGCTTGCCGTCATCACGTTCGCCATCCTGCTGCCGTTTTGCGCCAAGCCGTTCAATCTGGACGACCCGCTTTTCCTCTGGGTCGCCAAACAGGTGCAGTTGCATCCTACTGATCCTTTTGGCTTTACCGTGAACTGGGGTCTCACAGCCATCCCCATGTGGGAAGCCACGGACAACCCGCCGTTTGCCAGCTATTATATCGCGCTGGCCGCAAGTGTCCTGGGGTGGAGCGAATTTTCCCTGCATCTGGCTTTCATTCTCCCGGCCATCGGCGTTGTTGTCGGAACGCGCCGGTTGGCGAGCCATTTCTGCGCTTCGCCGATGATCGCCGCACTCGCCACGCTCTTCATGCCTGTCTTTATGGTCTCCAGCATGACCGTCATGTGCGATGTGCTCATGCTCGCGTTCTGGGTTTGGGCCGTCCTCTTTTGGGTGGAAGGAATGGAACGTGGCCACGTTGGAAAATTGGTGGGCGCAGGTGTCCTGATCTCGCTCGCTGCGGTGACAAAATATTTCGGTTTCTGCCTGGTGCCGTTGCTGGGCGTCTATGGAATCATCGCCAAACGGTTCGGCGCCTGGGCGGCGGCGCTGTTGATACCGCTCGCCACCTTTGCGGCGTACCAATGGATTTCGGCCATCAATTACGGCGCGCCGCTCTTGCAGGCGGCCAGATATTCTTTGGACTTCAAAAAACAATCCCACTTCGTTTCCATCCTGCCCGGACTGGCCTTTACGGGAGGATGTATTGCCGTCGCATTTTTCCTCGCGCCATGGCTGTGGAACAAAAGGATGCGGCTTATTTTGGCGGTCACAGCCATTATTTTTATTCTGCTCGCTGTCCTGGAAAAGAACCTCTACCTGTCGGTTGAGAATACTTCCGTTTTCGGCATTCAAATCCAGATCGCATTTTGGGCAGCTTGCGGAGTGTCCGTGCTGGCATTGATCTGCTGCGACCTTTCCCGACGGCGCGATGCCCATGCGTGGCTGCTGGCGTTGTGGGCGTTGGGAACTTTTGCCTTTGCCATATTCGTGAACTGGACCATCAATGGCCGTTCCATCCTGCCCATGGCGCCGGTGATGGGAATTTTGATTGCGCGGCGGCTGGATGACAATCGCGTCGCCGGCTGGAATCTTAAATGGCTTCCGATATCGCTCGCCGCTGGCGGAGTGTTCGCATTGCTTATCACCCGCGCGGATTACCTCTACGCCGTGGGCTGCCGGCAAAGCGCGCAACAAATTGTCGCGCGATTCAGCGACCAAAAGGACAATCTGCTTTTCCAGGGCCATTGGGCCTATCAATGGTATATGAAAGCCGGCGGGATGAAGGAGTTCGACTTGCAAAACACCCAGCTACAGCCGGGAAACATCCTCGCCAATGCGGATTACAATACCCTTGTGCTGCCACCAGAGACCAATGCCGTCGCCAAAATGGAATTCATGTACGCCACCGGCCCGCAATTTCTGACCACCATGAATCCACCATCGGGCGCAGGATTTTATTCCTCGATCTTCGGGCCATTGCCCTTCGCCTTTGGCCACGTCTCGCCCGAACGGGTTGCCGTTTATTTCATTAAGACGAATGCACCGGCGAAGTGAATAAGATTGGGTGCATCGTTATCAGAATATGCCGCTCCTGACGGAGCTTTGAATTTATTTTGGTTTGTTTACTACAAATATGCCGCGCCTACGGCGCTCAGCATTGCGGTCTTGAATTGAACTTTTTTCCTACGAATGGCACAAAGGAGGCATGGATCCAGAAAAACTGGTCGCGGGCCTAAAAAACCGCGAGCCGGCCGCCATCGAAGCCCTGGTTGAAGAGCACGGCAACCGCCTGCTGCGCTCGGCCACGCTGATGTGCGGCAATGAATCCACCGCGCAAGACCTCGTGCAGGATACTTTCGTGCAGGCGCTACGGTCAGCGCACCGTTTCCGCGGACAATCCGGCCTCTACACCTGGCTCCATTCCATTCTCCTGAACCTGACGCGGCATCATTGGCGGGACAATCAAAAGCTCGTGATTGATGGTGAATTGGCGGAACAAAATCTCCCGGTCTTGATGAACCCGCCGAGCATCTCGGATGCGGAATATGCGTCCATGGAACTGGCGCGCGCCCTGGGCCGGCTTTCGGAACCGCACCGGGAGGTCCTGGTGTTGCGCTATTTTGAACACATGAAAATCCAGGACATGGCCCGGCACCTGGGGATTTCCGAAGGCACAGTAAAATCACGGCTACATTATGCCATCGGCGAGATGCAAAAGTTGTTGCCTTGCGAAATGAACCTTTTTAGCGCGCGCGGCACAAAGGAAATGGCATGAATTGCGAACGCTTCCAGAAAAACTTGTTCGAGTATCTCGACGAGTCGCTGCCGCCCTCGAATATGACGGCCGCGCGGGCGCATCTGGCCGGATGCAGCATCTGCCGCAAAAGGTTGCAACGCGAACTCGCGCTGGCCCAGTCGCTCTCCGGCCGGATGGAACAAGCGATGGAAAGGGTCACGCTGGAGCCGCACGTACAACGCGACATGGTGGCGGCGATCGAACGGAAAATTGCCGAGCCAGCCAGGTCTTCGTTGTTTTTACTTTGGCGACTGACCCGGCCGTTGGCAGCAGCGGCGGCCGTGTTGCTCGCTACGTTTTGGACAGGCCGCGCCTTCATGACGGGAGGAGAGAGCACACCGAGGGCAATGACAGATGCGGGGGCACAACAAATTTCCGTGCACGTATCCTATTCAACGCCTGCGTATGAATTTAAGGAGAGCGACGATACGGTGATCGATGCCATAGCAAGCACGCCGCGTGTCGCCGACGGGATTTTGCTGGTAAAAAAACGACCAATCACATCTAAACATATATGAAAACCAAATACTTAATGATAGCCACGGGTTTGACAGCATGGTGCGCCGTCCAATCATTATTTGCCGATGATACAGCGGCCAAGGGAACAACGGATTTTGCTTATACCGTGCCCTTTGAATTGGGCGACACGGAGTTCGCGTCCGGCGACAGCATCACCATCCAGGAAGTGCGCGGGACAAGCGATGAGATCCGCGCCGGCGGCACATATTGCGTGACGGGCACTTACACGCTGA
Organism: Verrucomicrobiia bacterium; assembly: GCA_036502245.1. GTDB lineage: Bacteria > Verrucomicrobiota > Verrucomicrobiia > Limisphaerales > UBA11358 > UBA11358. The sequence continues at coordinate 35,750 of DASXYX010000076.1, read as the reverse complement.
GTTCGGAGGATTCAGCGAGTCTGAATTTTTTCGAGACGACGACCAATCCAGTCATGACGCCGGTGGGACCACAACAAACGATGCGTGTGCAAAAGGGGGCCGGTTCATTCCGATTGATCATGCGGATGGCCGACCCGGGTTATTTGCATGTGACATTTTACGCCCACCACCACGGGATCGGGGGCGTTTACTTCGGCCAGGGGCAATGGGTGTTGCACCATAAGCAATTTAGTTATCACGCTGAATCATCGCGTCCGGAGGCCGGCAACCTGCCTTCGTCCAACGATCCCAATGCGGTTTTGTACGGTTACCTGGGCGACCCTGTGGCACCGCCGGCAAATCTGGATGCGGCTTACACCAAAGAAGGGTTGATACAGGGAATGCAAACGGCCGCGCAAAAAACGGGCGTCAAGCTGGTGAAATTGGAGATCGACGATTCAGAATTTCCGTATCTGGTCGGGGTGGCCTTCGTCACGAAGAAAGATACGGAAAGATTCAAGGCGCAACTCAAAAAGATGCCCGGGTATAGCGATACGGGCGGAGTGGGCGGAGAGACGACCTACGCGATGAATCTGGTTCCAGGCCAGGCCTATCCGCCAGGGATTGGCGACCGGATCGATCACCGGATGATCCTGCGCGAATTAGTCCTTCTAGACAAATTGCAGGGGGAATAAAATGGGGCAAGGCCGCTTTTCTTCTGTTGAGATTTTTGTGCGGTCACCACTTTTCACGCCTTCGCCCGCGTGCTTGTCAGGCCGGTTTTGACGGTGTATGGTTCTTGCATGAAAACCCGCCATGAGTCCGCGCCGGTTTCACCGGAAAAGCTCAAACCGGTGCTGCACGAGAAAATTGAGCAGATGAACGGCGATCAACTCGTATTGCTCGACCGCGTGTTGCTTCAACTCGAAGCCGAGCAGGCGGCTGACCGCCTGAGCGAGGCATTCGAGGCGGACCATGCGCAGGGCAAATTCCGGCGTGTGGCGGAATTGGTACGGCAGTTCCGGACTAAACACCGTTACGCATGACGGTTTGCCTGGACACCAATGTCTTTCTCCAAATCTTCGGGCGGAAGCAGCCCTATTATCCAATCCTCCGCGCTTTGCTGGATGGCCGATTGACACTGGCTGTATCCAACGAAATCCTGCTCGAGTACGAGGAAATCATCACCAAATTGTCCGGCGCAAAACGCTGGCACGAGGTGATAGCACTGCTGGAACTTCTTGAACAATTGCACGGCAACATCCGACAAATCGAACCGCAGTTCCGTTTTGCCATCATTATACAAGATCCGGATGACAACAAATTCTGTGATTGCGCCATTACAGCAGAAGCGGATTTTGTGGTGACAGATGACGCGCATTTTGCCGCTCTTCAATCCGCTGGGTATAAACCCAAGCCTATCACTCCTGATGAATTCATCCAGGCGTATCTGAAGGCGGATTAAAGATTAGCCACAATCATCCTCATCGCCATAAGTGGGATCAACAACGGGTCTGGCCATCTGAGCTTTAAATTCGGCGTCTTTTTTCTGGTACCATCTCCACACCCGGTAAGCCAGATAGAGCAGCACCAAAAGCCAAAGCCAGGAGTAACCCCATTCGATGGTATGCCGGAGTGTGCGAGTGAGGTTTCGGTTGAAATCAGACATTTGAGCATCCGGGTCCGCCGGCAGATTGGCGCTGTAATAAGCCTGGCCGGTGACGGTTGAATTTGTGGAGGTGAAAAATTGTCCTGAGGCAGATGCCGCGTCGCCTGTACGATTTGCATTGTGAGAAGAGGGCCATTGCACGGGTCGAGACACCATTGGCGAGGAATTATTTGGCTGGGTTGACGGGAACGTTTTTGGCTGTGTTTGGGAGGAGGTATCCGGCTGCGTGGACGTAGTCGCACCTGGCTGTGTCGAAGAGGACGACCCTCCAGAACCAGATGGCCCTCCGCCAGACCCAGGGCCGCCGCCAGAACCTCCACCCCCATCGCTGCCTGGCGCGCCGGACGCATAATAAACAGGAACGACTGTCGGCAGAAACAGGCTTTGATTTTCCGACGAGCCGATGGCGTCGGAATTGAATGAGGAATCGTTCCATTGATCAACGTGTCCGTCGGAGAACAGGATGTTTCCTTTGAACTGGTGCATCTCTGATGTCCACCAAAGCCGTCCGGACGCGCCAATCCCCAAAATGGTCGGCTGCGCCGGTGTATTGGTGGCCAGGTTCCGGTCTCCCGCAAGAATGGCTTCAGGTTTTTCCGGCGTGGCATTGACGCCAACGAAATAGCTCACGTTGGAATTTTGAAGCGCGGCAAAATTCACGGACGCCGCACGCGAGTCCATCGGGCAAACGAGCATCTTCGGGGAAACCAAATCGTTGGACAGGACCTGGAAATGGTAAAAGGCCGTGTAGAAAATTGGCCCGGAGGCAAATCCACTTTGGACATATTCCAGGGAACCGCCGTCATTGAGAGAAATGGCCATGGGAAATTTGCCGGAGTGATCGTTGGCAAAAGTATGAAAGGCGATGCCGGACTGGGACAGATCATTGATGCACCAAATGCGCTTCGCGCGCATTTTGCTATTGTTCAGGACCGGCAACAACAGGGCAGCCAAAATGCCGATGATCACTATCACTACGAGCAATTCCACCAGGGTAAACGCCCGTATCCGGCCGTTGTGTGGACATGATTTCATGCCTGCTGATTTGCAATAGAGAAAGCATAACGAATGCCACGGCGCTTTTCGGCCTTTTCAGTAAAATTGACATCCAAACTTGCGTGAGGTTCACGCCGGGCGCGTGAGATTTGCGCCCAACCGAGAGGTTAAAGGATCTTTATGTAACTCTCCTTTTGCTCCACAAGAACCAGCGGTTTCCGCGAAATGGTGCCAGAGGCAGGAATTGAACCTGCGACCAAAGGCTTATGAGTCCTCTGCTCTACCCCTGAGCTACTCTGGCAACAGAACGGCATACTATTTTGCGAACATTTTGGCCGGTGTCAAATGGAATGAGTGAGGATTGTTAACCGCTAATCGACGCTAATAAACGCTAATTTCAGGAAAACAAATGGCCGCAAAAGAGCGCAAAGAACACAAAAAGAAAAAGGAACGCACGGAATTTTCCATTGAACCACTTGCATTTGCCGCCAAAAAAGGTCTATTTGGGTTGTTATGGAAATATCATGGGATGATTCAAACCAAAACGAGACACAAATCAAATCCCCAGCCTGGCATGAAGAGGTGTTGCGCGAGCGGGAGGCTCGTGTCCAATCAGGCACTGAAAAATTCATTGATTGGGAAACTGCTAAACGGCAGTTGCGCGAAAAGTTAATGCAATAAATGCAGGCATAACGCCGTCCTTCCACTTTGCGGCTTGGTGTCTCCGCGCTGAAGAGTTAAATTAACCTCATGTCGCACGCGGACTTTGTCCATCTTCATCTGCACACCGAGTATTCCCTGCTCGATGGCGCCTGCCGCCTGGACCGGTTGATGGAGAAAGCGCGCGACCTGAAGTTTCCCGCCCTGGCCATCACGGACCATGGCGCGCTTTACGGGGCGATCGATTTTTACAAAACCGCCCGGGAACACGGCATCAAGCCCATCATCGGCTGCGAGGTTTATGTGGCCCCCGGCTCGCGCCTCGAGAAAAAAACCTCCAGCGGCGGGCGGGACGTGTATCATCACCTGGGACTGCTCGCCAAAGATGAGACCGGCTATAAAAATCTCATCAAGCTCGTCACCGACGCGCATCTTAAGGGTTATTATTACAAGCCGCGCATCGATAAGGAGACGCTCGCCGCGCACAAAGAGGGATTGATCGCCTTGTCCGGCTGCCTGGCGAGCGAGATTCCCGACCTCATCCTCAAGGACCAGGTGGACAAGGCGCGCGAGGCGGTGGATTGGTTCAAGCAAACGCTCGGCGCGGACAATTTTTTCCTCGAATTGCAGAACCACGGCATCGCCGAACAGGCCAAGGTGAACAAGTATCTCATCCCCTGGGCAAAGGATGCGGGCCTCAAACTCGTCGCCACAAACGACGTGCACTACATCAATAAAAACGATTCGCACGCGCACGACTGCCTCATCTGCATCGGCACGCAAACGCAATTGGCCGACACCAAGCGGATGCATTATGAGCCGGAGCAATTTTTTCTGCGCTCGGCGGACGAGATGAAGGCCCGGTTTGCGGAAACGCCCGAGGCCGTCAAAAACACTTTGGAGGTCATGGAGAAATGCAACCTGGACATCGAGTTCGGCAAGCTTCATTTCCCCGTGTTCCATCCCCCGGAACACTTCACGCGTGAAGGATTTTTTCGGAAATGGATCGCCGAAGGTTTGCACAAGCGATATGGCATCCATGCCCGCGCGGAGGGCGAGAAATTCGTCGTGGAAAAAGTCGAAGACCCGAAACGGCTCCCGACGTTTGTTGAAGGCGGCGAGGTGGACGCGGCGATCAAAGTCGTCATCGACCGGCTCGACGTGGAATTGAAGGTCATCGAGAAGACGGGGTTCCTGAGTTACTTCCTTATCGTGGGCGATTTCGTGCGTTATGGGCGCGAGCACGGTATTTCGTGCGTGGCGCGCGGAAGCGCCGCCGGTTCACTCGTGACGTATCTGCTGGAGATCGCGAACGTTGATCCGATCCGTTACGGACTGCTGTTCGAGCGATTCCTGAATCCCGAACGTGTCAATCCGCCGGATATCGACATTGATTTCGCCGACGATCGTCGTGCCGATGTCATCGAGTACGTCCGTAAAAAATATGGTGAAGACGCCGTGGCACAGATCGTCACGTTCGGCACGATGGGCGCCAAGTCAGTGGTGCGCGACGTGGCGCGCGTGATGGGATTGAGCTACGGCGACGGCGACCGGCTGGCGAAGATGATTCCGTTTGACCTGAAGATGACGCTGGAAAAGGCGCTCAAACAATCGCCCGAACTGAAAGAGGCCTACCAAAACGAGGACGTCACGCGCGAACTGATTGACACGGCATTGATCCTCGAAGACCTCACGCGCAATGCGAGCGTCCACGCCGCCGGTGTGGTCATCGGCGATCAACCACTCGTAAATCTGTTGCCGCTCAAGATGGATGAAAGCGGCACGCTCGTGACGCAATATGCGATGAATCCCGTCGGTGACCTGGGCCTGCTCAAGATGGATTTCCTGGGACTGAAAACGCTGACCGTCATCCGCAATACCTGCGAAATGGTCAAGCGCACCAAGGGCATCCAGGTGGATACCGATCATCTGCCGCTGGACGACAAGAAGACGTACGACCTGCTCAATCGCGCGGAAACTTTGGGAGTGTTCCAATTGGAATCCGGCGGTATGCGCGACTTGTGCCGGAAATTTCAGATCAGCTCCATAGAGCACATCACAGCGTTGGTGGCGTTGTATCGACCCGGCCCGATGGACCTCATTCCTGATTTCATCAAGCGCCGCCATGGCGAAGTGAAGATCGAGTACGAACATCCGCTGCTCGAATCCATTGCCAAGGAGACTTATGGCATCCTCATTTACCAGGAGCAGGTCATGCAGGCGGCGCAGATTTTGGCGGGTTACACGCTGGGCGGTGCGGACCTGTTGCGCCGCGCCATGGGCAAAAAGAAGGTCGAGGAAATGCAGAAGCAGCGCGAGACATTTGTCAAAGGCTGTGCCACCACAAACAAGATTCCCGGCGCCAAGGCAAACCAGATCTTTGACCTGCTCGAAAAATTCGCCGGATACGGTTTCAACAAGTCCCATGCGGCAGCGTATGCCATCGTCGCCTACCAGACGGCTTATCTGAAGGCGAACCATCCGGTGGAATTTTTCTGCGCCATGATGACCAACGACATGGCGGACACAGAAAAGTTGAGCAAATATATCGACGAGGCTCGTGAGTTCGGTATCGAGGTGTTGCAACCAGATGTGAACGAGAGCGGTGTCTATTTTGAGCCGGCACGCGACGGCAAAGCCATCCGGTTCGGCCTCGCGGCCATCAAGAATGTCGGCGAGGTGGCCGTGGAAAGCATTTTGAGAGCGCGCAATGAGGGCGGAAAATTCATTTCACTGCCCGAATTGTGCGAGCGGGTGGAAACGCGCACGGTGAATCGCAAAGTCCTTGAAGCGCTCATCAAATGCGGCGCGTGCGACAGTTTGAAGCAACCGCGCGCGACGATGTTTGCCGGGATCGACCGTGCTTTGGCGCGCGCAGCCGGCATCCAGTCCGACAAACAGAAAGGTCAAAGCTCGCTCTTCGGCGCGTTTGAAGATAAAGCCGCGCCAAAAATGGAAGAGGACAAAACCGTTGCCGAATGGCCGCAGCATGAACTGCTGGCATACGAAAAGGAACTGTTGGGCTTCTATGTCACCGGGCATCCCCTGACACCGTATGCACCGCTGCTGAAGAAATATACGCTGGCGAACACCTCGCAGCTCGCGGAATTGCCGAACCGCGGCATGACACGCATCGGTGGACTGGTGGGCGCTGTGCAAAACGGCGTCTCTAAAAAATCCGGCAAGCCTTACATGATCGTAACGCTCGAAGATCTGGACGGTTCCGTCCAACTCCTGTGCATGAACGAGAATTACGACAAATATCGTGGCCTGCTTCAGTTGAACAAGGCCCTGCTCGTGATCGGGGAAGTGAATGTCGGTGATGAACGCCCGAAGATTTTTCCGCAGGAGATCATGCCGCTGGGTGATGCGCCGAAGCGGTTCACCCTCCAGGTGCATCTGCGATTACAGGCCGCGCACCTGCAACCGGAGCAACTCGGCGCAGTCCGCGAACTGGCGACCGAGCATCCGGGCAAATGCCCGTTGTTCCTTTGTTTCATGCAACCGGGCGGTGAGATCGTTTTTGTTGAGACCAATGACCGGTTTTCTGTCACGCCATCGCTGAAACTCCAGCATGAGGCCGACGCACTTTTGGGCGAGGGCACGTACTACGCCAAAGTGGACATGGCGCTGCCGGAAAAACCAAAGCGCGCCTGGGAGAAGAGGAGCAATGGCGCCAATGGCGAAGAATGAAACGGCGCGAGTTCTTCAAATCTGCCGCCGCGCTCAGCCTTTTGGGCGCAAGCGGTTTGCCCCTGCGCGGTGACGAGAATAAGGGCGAACCTGCCGCATCCGGAGACGACCGGACTTATTGGGTTGGCGTGACAGAGAAATTGGCGCGTCCAGTCCTGGAAAATCTTTCCCGCCGCGAACTGCGGAAACAAATGCCGGTGGAACAACAGCCGGGCGCCGGGCGCGAGAAATACACCCATCTTGAAGCGTTCGGACGGTTGCTGGCCGGCATCGCGCCGTGGCTGGCGCTGGAGAATCCACCAGCCGTGGAAGCAAAACTCCAATCAGAATTCATCACTCTGGCACAGGCGTCGCTGGATGCGGCGACTGACCCGGAGTCGCCGGATTTTATGAATTTTTCGGATGGAGGCCAGCCGCTGGTGGATACTGCCTTTCTTGCACAAGCAATCCTGCGCGCGCCAAATGTGCTATGGTCCCCTCTCCCGGCGCGGGTGAAAGCGCAAGTCGTGGCGGCCTTTACATCATCGCGAAAAATTCCGACGCCCACCGGAAACAACTGGGTGATGTTTGCCGCAATGGCGGAAGCGGCGCTGCTGGAATTTGGAGAACCGACGCTGGAATCGCGATTGGAAGAGTGTGTCCGCAAAATGCTCGGCTGGTATCTCGGCGACGGCGTTTATGGTGACGGCGAGTGGTTCCATTTTGATTATTACAACAGTTTCGTGATCCAACCGATGTTGCTGGACGTACTGGCGGTGCTGCAAAAAAACGATACTTCCTTCGCAAAGGCACACGGGATCATTTTGGGTCGTGCCCGGCGTTACGCAGAAATTCAGGAACGGTTGATCGCGCCGGATGGCACGTTCCCGTCGCTGGGCCGCTCGACGACGTACCGGTTTGGCGCTTTTCAACTGTTGGCGCAAATCGCATGGATGCGCGAATTGCCGGCGCAGATCACGCCCGCACAGGTGCGCAGCGCATTGACGGCGGTGATGCGAAAAATGATGGAAGCGCCCGGCACGTTTGACGCCAACGGCTGGTTGCAGATCGGGTTCTGCGGCCATCAACCGGCATTGGGCGAACGATACATTTCTACCGGCAGTTTATATATGGCGGCGGCGGTCCTGCTGCCGCTGGGATTGCCCGCTACGGATGAATTTTGGTCTGCGCCCTCAACGCAATGGACTTCACAAAAACTTTGGGCGGGCGCAAATCTGGCGGCGGACCATGCCATCACGGATGTTAAACAAGTCAATGTTCCGTTGTTGCCGGGCCGTTCTGCCAAAGGATAAAGGACATAATCGTTTGCGCCCTGGGATTACTTCTTCCGCATCAAAGATTGGTATTTTTAACCTTATGGCTGGCCAGGGCGCGGTTGACATTCGACAACACAGATTGCGCCGTCGGATGGACTGAAAGCGCCTGGTTCTGCGCGTGGACCTTTGCGATATAAGCCGGCTCGGCTTTGCTGTTGTATAACAAGACCGCTGCGAAGACTGCGACCGCTGTCAAAACGAATACCATGCACCATTTAAGTGTTTGCATAACAGAGATTTGACAGGTATCGCGCAAGGAACGTTCAATAGGATACTCCAGCTAAACGCGCTTGACTGCATTTAAAGAGTGCCGTTAATAGGTACTGCAATAATCCATTTTACCGGTATCTCAAAAAATTATGAAAACGTGTCATTTCCTATCGGTTCTGGTAACGGTTCTGGCCGTGGCGACTTTCAGCACGAAGGCCGGCGAATCCATCCCGCTCGTGTATAACGTTGAAAACTCGGGGGCCAACTATCCGGCGCCGTCACTGCCGCCGCTCGGCAGCCTGCCGTACGATCAAATCCTGCCCGACCCATTTTTGTGGACCAGTTCGTACCTGAACACCAATTGGAGCGGCCGTTCCACCAGTTTCGCGGACTGGGAACATCACCGCAGTGAGATCATTGCCGAGATCGAGAATTACGAGATCGGGACCAAACCGGCAGTGGATCTCTCACAGGTCACCGCCAGCTTCACAAATAACGACGCCAATAATGGCGTGCTTACTGTCACCGTGACAGTGGGCACGAACATACTCACCCTCACCTGCCCGGTGACCCATCCTTCGACGAACGGAATTTATCCGGTTTGTATCGGGATGAACGAACCCTACGGATCGTTGCGGGATAAAATGTTCACCAGCCGCAATATTGTCGGGATCACCTTCGTCCATAACCAGGTGACAACGTATTATCATCCGCAAAACACGGATCCGTTCTTTAAATTATACGGGCCGGCTCAAAACATCCATAACACCGGGCAATACGCGGCGTGGGCGTGGGGTATCAGCCGGGTGATCGACGGCTTGTACAAGCTGAACGGAAATCTTGGCGGCACTCACATTGACCTGAGCCACATTGCTGTGACGGGTTGCTCTTACGCCGGCAAGATGGCGCTTATTTCCGGGGCGCTGGATGAGCGCGTCGCGCTGACCGTCGCCCAGGAATCCGGCGGCGGCGGCGCCAATTCGTGGCGCTACAATCATTACCAGACGAACAAAGTGGAAGACATCGACAACACGGACTATCAATGGTTCAGCCAGGAGCGCCTGCGGAAATTTGCTCACGACAATGTTTATTACCTGCCGGAAGATCATCATGAATTGGATGCATTGGTCGCGCCGCGCGCGTTGTTCCTCACAGGAAACACGAATTATCTCTGGCTGGGAAATCCATCGTGCTTTGTTTGCAGCATGGCGGCACAGCAGGTCTATCAGACTCTCGGCATCGAAGACCGATTCGGTTTCAATGTCGATGGCGGTCATCAACATTGTTTTTTCCCCAATGACCAGACGAATGATCTGGCCTATTTTTTGGACAAATTCATGTCGGGCCAGACGAATCTGAGCAAAGTCGTCGCTTCGCATCCTCCCGAGTACGCCACCATCGATTACGCCAAATGGTACGCCGGTTGGGGAGTCACCAATACGCTCCAGTAAAACTATAGCCGCAAATGAGATGCGCGCTATCGCGCGGCTTCGCAGTCAGCGGTAAAATTGGAGGCTGGTTACCCAGGGCGGCGTGCTCGCGGACTCGCACTTGCCCTGGGCTACTATCGTGTGCCCTTTCAGGGCACTCAGTTAGCGGCTGCGCCGGAGATAAAAGCAACCGTTGTTACTTTTAAGGACGCCGCTCTTTGATGGAGGCCAAAATGTCCGCGATCACATCGGCTTTCGGTTTTGCGCCGACATTGCCCTTGCCGTGGATGCGCACAGAAACATTTCCCGCCTCCATGTCGCGCGCGCCGATGACGAGCATGGTGTGGACTTTCGACGTTTCGGCTTCCTGGATCTTGCCGTTGATCTTGTTCGAGGAATAGTCCGCGTCCACACGCACGAAGTTCGCGCGAAGTTCGTTCACGATGGCTTTGGCGTAATTGAGCAGCGCCTCGTCCTCGCCGATGGTCATCACGCGCACTTGCTCGGGCGCGAGCCAAAGCGGGAAGTTGCCCGCGTAATGCTCGATGAGAAAACCGATGAACCGTTCGTGCGTGCCCAGTGGCGCACGATGGATGCATAGCGGCGTCTTTTCCGTGTTGTCGCGGTCGCGATAGGTCAGGCCGAATTTTTTCGGCACAGCAAAATCCACCTGGTTGGTCGCCAGCGTAAATTCACGTCCGATAACACTCCAGACCTGTACATCAATCTTCGGCCCGTAAAATGCCGCTTCGTTGGGCACTTCTACATAATTAATCTTCGAATCGATCAACACCTGCCGGACCATGTCTTCGGTCTTTTTCCAAAGCTCGGGTTCATCCACAAATTTCTGGCCGAGTTTGGCCGGGTCATGAGTGCTGAAACGCATCACGTATTTCTCGATACCGAAGATCTTGAAATATTTCAGGTACATCTCGTTCACGGCATTGAATTCGGACGCAAACTGTTCCGCAGTACAGTAAATGTGCGCATCATTCATGTTGAGCGAGCGTACGCGCATGAGACCGAACAATTCGCCTGATTGCTCATAGCGATAGCACGTGCCGTACTCGGCCAACCGTAACGGCAGATCGCGATAACTGTGCGGCTCCGCCGCAAAAATGCGATGATGATGCGGGCAGTTCATCGCTTTGAGATAGTAGCGCTCCGAGCTTAAAAATTTCATTAAAGATGCCGCCAAATTTGCATCAGCAATTCCTCGAAACCGTTCTTTTGCTTTGCCTTCAAGACCTTCAATCGCTTTCAAAAATTCAAGGCCAAGTTCCCCTCGCCAACCTTTGAACGAACGAAAATATTCTGGGTTTGGGAGTTCATTGAGAATTGCTTCTCCGATTTCTAAACTTTCGCTTTTAGCTTCGTTTGGAGAGCGTGACATTTTTATATCGTCGCGAGTCAACTCCATCGGCGGGAACATACTTTCCGCGTAATACGGCAGATGGCCGGAGGTCGTGTACATCTTCTCCCGCGCGAGGTGCGGTGTTTTCACGCGCACGTAGCCGGCTTGAAATTCGGTTTCTTTGGCAAGCTTTTCCAGTTCTTCCACCAAGGCGGTGCCTTTGGGGAGCCAGAGCGGCATGCCCGGCCCGACGTATTCGGCGTCGATCGCAAAGAGTCCCATCTCCGCACCGATCTTGCGATGGTCGCGTTTCCTGGCCTCTTCGAGCATCTTGAAATATTCCTCGAGCTGCGTCTTGTTCTTGAAGGCGGTGCCGTAAATGCGCTGGAGCTGCGGGTTGCGTTCGTCGCCTTTGTAATAGGCGCTGGCCACGCTGGTGAGCTTGAACGCGCCGATGTTGCCGGTGCGCATGACGTGCGGCCCGGCGCAGAGGTCGATGAAATCGCCGTTCTTGAAATAGGTGATCTGCTCGCCTTCGGGAATGGCTTCAAGGTTTCCCAACTTGAACTTACTGGGATTGCCCGGCCGTTCAGTCAAGCCGCCGAGCCGTCCACTCTCGGAATCTTTGACGGCCTGTTCCCGGGTGACGACGATGCGCTCGAACGTATTGTTGGCCTTGATCTCCTTTTTCATCTCGGCCTCGATCTTTTCGAAATCCTCGGGCGAGATGCGATGTTTCAGGTCCACGTCGTAATAAAATCCGGTTTCCACGGGCGGTCCGGCGGCGAATTGCGCCTCGGGCCACACGCGCAGAATGGCGGTGGCCAGGACGTGCGCACACGAGTGCCGGATGCGCTCCAGCTCGGTCATTTTGGCGCGATCGTCGAGCGTCTTGCGTTCTTTCTGATTCTCTTGTTCAGCGGACATGGCGAGAGATTAACAACAAAGGAACGAAGAAACAAAGTGTTTAAACCACGGATGAACACGGATTCAAAGAGGAACTTTGACGGACCGCGTCAATTTGTACAAATCGCAGAATCATGTCTTTCTGCAATCCACCCCTCACCCTGACCCTTGCTCCTGTGAGGGTGAAGATTGGTTTTGCAACAATTCTGACGTTCCTAATTCATACTCGTCAATGCAATGAATCCTACAAGTTTTATTGACTTTTTGTGAGTTCCCGACGCGCGCCGGGGATATTTATTTGTTCATCATTGAAAATGATGAGACCTACGCCCGGTTTTCTCACCATGTGCCTTGGCGGAAGTTTGATTTCTCAAGGAGCGAAAGGAGGATTTAAATTTGCGGGGAAACTTATTGGAATTTCCGTCGTTGACAATTCCTGCAAGCCGTGTTCGACTCCCAGTGTCACAGGCGGGAGCAAAATCAATTCTGCGGTATTAGATCGGTCGGTTAACAATAATAACAACAACCCAAGTTTAACATTATGCCAGAAATCCTGACGCACCAAACCCTCCTTTTTTTGCAGGCCCATTTGGACAGGCTGGACTCATTGCCGAAAGAGTTAGCGAACGAGCGCAAGCAGATCAATACAGGATTTGCCAAGTTTAACGATCAGGCGAACATCGCCCAGATGACCCCTGCACAGATCACGCAGCTTAATGCCTGGGCAGGCGCCGTGACCGAAGCTATACCTGAGATGACCTCCGGCATTTTGCTTGCGGTCGAGGGATTTAGAGGCGGCGACACCCTTAGCGGTGCTGCCGGACTGATGGACACGTGTGCTTCTCTGTCCGGTTTGCTGGGCATGTCCATCGGCGCCGGTATTGGCAGTGTGGTCCCGGTAGTTGGGACCGCTGTAGGGACCGCTATAGGGACTGTCGTTGGTTCGCTGGTCGGCGCGATCTTCTCCATGATCGCCAAGGTGCTTAGGTTCTTTGCTCCAGAAACCGAGTCTTTGGCGAAAACTATTGAGAATCTTCTTCGCGATCAGAAGGCCGAAGAGGTTCAATCCCATATCTGGACAGTTCACCATTCATTTTATGTTTACGTGACCAGTCTGAACGATGATTGTGACGAACTAGCTGACGGCTTGGCCTCTTCCACCTTTAAGCTAAGCGATACGAGAGAGCTTATTGGCGAGTTAAACTTAGTCGAAGGCAACGCCATGACTGCTTTCTGGGAGGTCATACATTGGCTGGCTGGTGCGGAGAATCAGAGCCACCGTCTATGGCCGCTTATCCTGGACGCCGCCTGCAGCGCCTATACCTTATTGGTGTTTGCCGTCGTCAGGATTCAGGCTCTGGTCACCTCACAAGAAATGCTTGACCGATATGCGAAAGAATTGGATAAAAAAGCAAAGAACGAGCCAAACGAGGCGCAGGAGTTTAAGGAACTATGGTCTCGCGCCACTGCCAAGCTGAAGGTTTATAGCGCTTGCAACAGGGTAAATCTGGGCCAGTTAAAGGAACTGGTGCAAATGGTGCAAAACCGGGGCACCTTGTGGCGTGTTACGGGTGGCCTCGAAGTCGGTACTATCACCACCCGGAACGTGCCTCCAGACGGCATCGATGGTAATTGGCTTAACATGTCCGTGACCGTTTGTTCGCGAGAGCAAAAAAAGTCAACTCCCCCCTACCAATGCTACGCACGCGGCGATAATTCGAAGGTCTATTATGGGGGCCTGGAGGCGGACGCTTCTTCGAAAACAAAAACTAAGATTCATAAGATCTCGGGTTGGACTGAATGGACGGATGCGAAGGGAGCTACTGACGTCTTCGCAACTCCCGGGACTGACATTAGCAAGGGCAAGCCGAGCTATTCAAATGTTTACATAATCTTGGGCAAGGAAATAACCTGGGGCAAAGAAAAAAAAGTCGAGTTTAAGCCTGGCCAGCAAATAAAAGGCACGCAACGCGACGAGAAGTTCCAAATTCTTCCCGAAGGAGAGTTTTGCACCATTGATTGTACACGTCCTGATTTGAAAAACGAAGAATACACGGAATTTAAATCCGTTCGCGCGGTCCACAATCCCTACACGTACCCGGATGATCCGAACTTTAGCTACATAAAAGGTGTCAATTCCATCGTCTATGCTTTAGTGTACCACCAGGATATAATGAATCGGGAAGGGTCGGTGATTTATTTCTACCCAAACGGGACATACGAAACTACCCCGGTCAACCCACGCCCCCCATTTATCAACCTGCCTGCTTCGTGGAAACCAATACAAATACTATCAGGAATTGCAGTCGATCAGGATTATCTGTGGATATTTGGAAAGGATGGTTTCGCTTGCGCCACTCATGCTACAGTGTTACGTCCTGGGCAATATCCATTTCCATGGATATGCAGCGAGGAAATCCCGGAGATTGGGGGCAAGAAGTCAACTATCCAGTCTTTGTATCCGTGCGACGATGGAACCCTTTTGCTTTCTGTGACCAATGAGAACGGATCCAGGATGTTTAGCGGGAGTTATCATGTCGATCGAGTGAATGGCAAAATTACGGCTTACGACAGTGATAATAAGATCGAATGGATCGAAGTAAGAGATTCTGGTTCACAGTACTTCGAGAAGTTGCCTGTGTTTTGCTGGCCGGCATTTGAAAGTTTGACAGCGACGCTGGAGCAGATGCAGAAGATTTTAGCTCGCAAATAGAAAAAAAGGATAATCCGGAACGGCGCTTCCATAAGCCCTGAAACTTTCCTGCCTGGAAAGTTGTGCCGGTGTGTATTGGGCCGGCTGAACATAAATGCCTGATGCCCTACAGAATCAGTGACATCTCCACTCGCTTGTTACAGCGGAATTATGTCGTCGGGAAAAGGATGGTGTAGTCCACCCAATTCTCATTTTTGCCCAAATTTTTTAAAGCCATCAGGAATTCTCGCTGTTGTTTATCAGGCCGCCCTGTGCCATTTTCCCATGAGAGTATTAGGGTAGACGGAATCCCCATTTTTGCCGCCAACTGGTAATGGGTCAGGTGCATTTCAGCCCGTTTGGCCCGTATCCATTCCGGTGAGTATGGGGATAGTATGGCTTGATCGGGGGCAGCCGATTTCCTTATATTTTGGCCGATTTTTATGGAAATCCGGCGTTGTGCAAAACCCAGTTGGAGTACTTGCTCCTGTGAGGGTGAAAGTTAGTTTTTGCTGTTTAAGGCATTATTTTCGCGCTGCCCGACACACAACTATTCGATGGGGTCATAACCGTCATAAACTGTTGGGATATGACGGATATGATCGCTACGCTCGTTTGTCAAGAAGGTGCTACGCGTGATGCTTATCTTATATTTCACGTCTACAGTCTGGGATGCGCTGGCGACAGCTTTGGCCCTGACCGCATTTCGTCCGGTGAACCCTGTATTGATAGTTGAAGAGAAGCGCGCCCTGGGCCTGGTCTTCGCTCGAAACCCGGATCCAAATTCCGATATTCTTGTCGCAAGAATTATTTTTGAGACTTTTGTCCTTCATAGCACTATTTCATATCAAAAACACAAGCCCGCTTCCCAGACGACTCCTTGAATTAAACGCTTTCCTATGGTGACTGCGTAGCCAATCCCATTTTGGAGATGTTCAACTGCTGAAGGACGTCGATGACGCTGATCATACTTTGGTAATTGACGTTGTCGTCGCCACTGACCACCACGTTGATGTCCGGATCTGCGCTGGACGCCTGGATCTGCTGAAGATTTTCTTTCAACTGGGCAATCGTCACGATCTGGTTGTTCAAAGTGATCTGGCCGCCGGCATCCACGCCGATATTGTTGATCCTGGGTTTTTCCTTCTGCGGCGGGGTTTTGCCGGAGGGCAGGTTGATCTCCAGGTTGTTCATCATCTGCGGCGTGGTGATGATGAAGATGACCAGCAGCACGAACACCAGGTCGAGCAACGGCGTGATGTTCAGCTCGTTCATCGTGCTGTGATGGGAGGCAGAGGTCTTTTTCATTGGAATAACGATTGGGCTGCGTCCTGCACATCAAACTTGATGGTGATCCGGGGTGGAAAGTTCGTCGGCGGCGGGCCGTCCATCTTGGTGACTGCGGCCAGCACCTGGCGGACGGAATCGTCCCAGCGTTTGTTGCCGGAACCTGTTTCCCAAACCGGATGGCTCAAGGCCCCATCTTGCGCCACCATCACCTGCACTTCGGCCACAAAACTGCCGTCATCAATGTCCTCGGGACGGTCCCATCGGGAGAGCATCGCGTTCTCGATCTCGCCCTTATAAAGCTGGACGGGATCGGAACTGCTGATGACATCCCGTCCACCACCGAAAACCATCGATGGCAAGGTTGTGGGAGGCGGGGCGACGGTGGGCGGGGCCATCGTGGGCGGCGCGGCTACTTTGGGTGGAGCCATTTTGGGCGCTGCGGCTACTTTTGGCACTACGACCGGCGGCGGCTTGGGCGCTGGTGGTTTAGGTTTCGGCGGTTGTTTGATCAGTTGGACGGCAATTTTTTTTGCCGCCTGGCCGATCAAACCTTCGCGCGCGGCAAAATAGGCCAAGACCAACACGAGCAGCGCGTGGAAAGTGAATGAGATGATCATATTCACCTTCGACGAATTGCGCCTAGTTCGTGGTTTTGTGTTCGGGACCATGTCAGCCTGGTATTATTTGCCCAACGGGTTCAATGGCTCGGTGGCCATATCCAGTTTGGGCACATTCGCCTGCTGGCAAATGTCCAGCACGCTGCGAATGTCTTTGTATTTCGTGGTGGTATCCCCGCGGACGATGACGCTGAGATCCGCGTCGGCCATGCGTCGAGTGATCAATTTTTGGAGCAAATCCTCCAGAGACGCGATGGGTTCCTGGTTCAAAAACATTTTGCCATCAGCCGACACGGAGATGTAAGTGGCCTCGCGCGGCTGCTCTTTGAGATGCTTTGACGCCGTGGGCAATTTCAGTTCCTGGTCATTCACCGGGGGAATGGTGGTGATGATGAAAATGACCAGGAGCACAAACGCCAGGTCGAGCAATGGCGTAATGTTCAATTCCGTGAGGGAATTATGGGTTGTGCGCGAACACTTTTTCATTCTCTCACTGTACTTCGGGCACGTGGCCGCTCTCGACCCGCTTCAAGGCGCCGGCAATCTTGTCCTCGATGTCACGGCGATCTACATAAACGTGCTCGATCTGGTTGGCATAGCGGCTGGCGAAACCGTCCAATTCCTGCGTGATATGGCGGATGGTGGTGACCATGAAGTTGTAGGCAAACATGGCCGGGATAGCGACCAGGAGACCGGTGACGGTGGCCACCAGCGCGGCGGCGACACCGGGGGCCATGGCGGTCAGCGTGGCGGCATGAGCTTCCGCGATGCCCGCGAACGTGGCCATAACGCCCCAAACGGTGCCGAGCAACCCGATGAACGGCCCTCCCGCCACAGCCGTCGAGAGCACAATCATGCCTTTTTCCAGACTCATGGCCTCCACGCCCGCCGCCTCCTCCAGCACCACTCTTACGGCTTCATACGACGAGTTGCTCACCTTGGTGGAAACGGAACGCGCAAAATGGTCCGTGTTCCCTTCGCCGGTGGAAAGAAATTTTGGGGTTTCCACGACCTGCACGGGGCTGTTTTTAAGGTGATACGCCAATTCATCGGCGCCGCGGACATATAATTGATAGGCGGGGGCGCCTTCAAATTCCTTGCCGGAGCGCTGGATCTCCAGGGGATCGCGCGTGGCATTGTAGGTCTCCAAAAACTTTTTGGTGGCGGCGCGCGCGATCAGCAACTGGCGAAATTTGGTGATGATGATCGTCCAGCTAAAGAGCGAAAGCAACAGCAACACGCAGACGGTGATTTTGCCCTCGGTGGTCGCGTTCTGGATGGCGTACACCATAGCGTTGGCAGCCAGCATCGGTTGAATAATCATTATGGTCTCTTTCTGTGTTTGGTATCTAAAATGGCAGAATCCAGCAAATTTCTTGTCCGATTTTTAGTTTATACAAATCGTCCCGCGTTCGAGGTTACAAATTGGTGAAATCAACGCGCGCGTTGTCTTGATGATGAAAATGGCCCGTTCAAAGCGCGGCGGTCTGCCGGGCATTGCCGCGACGGTTATCGAGGCTGTCGATGCGATTTTTCTGACGCCAGCGACCGGGACTGGTCCCAAATCGGCGCGTGAACATGAGGTTGAAGAGGCTCAGGGATTTATAGCCGCTCTCCAGGGCCACTTCCACCACCTTGGACTTACTGGTCGCCAAAAGCTCGCGCGCACGCGCCAAACGGATCTCGGCGCGCTTATCGCGGAACGACATGCCGGTCAGTTCACAAAAGATCCGGCTCAGATGGCGCGGGGTGCAATGAGTCGCTTTGGCCAATTCGCTGAAACTGATCTCCAACAGGGTGTCCGGCGGGTTGTCCTTCAAAAAAACGCGCAGCCTTTCTTTGGCATCGGCATTATCTTTGCGGGGAGGCTCGGGTTTCCATTCCTTGCCAAAGGCTTCGATAAAAACCTGTAGTAATGCAAGCCGGGAGGGGAGACCGGCGGGAACCTGAACAGCCTTGATCAGTTTTACCGACACGGGATGGCCGGCGGGAAAAATTTGCAGGTCATGTTCGTCCTGCAATGCAGTCTGCCTAAAAAAGTCCTGCTCGCCGGAGGTGATCAAGCCGGTCAAACGCGAGGGAATGACCTGAAAATGACTGAGAGAGACATCACACAACTGGCTGGCGCGAACGCGACCCCGGACGTTTTCGGTCATCAGCAAAGTCGTGCCGGCCTCCAATTCGAGACTTGATTGTTCCTGCAGCCAATAACCATTTCCGCTCTGCACCTGGACAAGCGACCAACCGTGGGTTTTCGGAATCCATTCTTCGCCGGACGATACGGAAACAATCTTGAGCGTTAAATGAGGCTCGAAGAAATGCGCCAGTTTATTTTTATGTTCAATTGTCTTCACCATTTCTGCAGAGATGTCCCTGTCTATCCGCGTGCTATTCAACTATCCGGTCACAATAGACACAGTGTGTTACGAAGCGGTGGCGGTCCTGAAAAGAAATGGAAACTGTTATGTTACGGAACCGGCGCCGGGTTTTAGAACCTGACTGTGAAATCCACCTGGTAGAGGTCGTAGCTGTTGACCGGATTGATCTGGGGAATATCACCGCTGGTGCCGCCGGTGCCCAACTGGCTATTGATGCGGGTGGCATGGCCATAGCGGAAGGTGCCGATAAAATTGCCGGTGAATGCGTAAGCAGCGGCCACATAAACTCCCTGAAGGTTTTCAACCCCGTTGAAAAAATCCCAGTCCAGCAGGTTGGGGTCCAGAGAGTATTGCTCGACGTGCTGCCAATAGGTTCTCACCTCCCATGAATGGCGCGGAGCGCTGGTGCCATAGACCAGCCCTTGTTCCGGGCCATAATCAATATCATCGCTCCCGATGCCCCAGCCGATTTGGTAAGCTTTCACGTCACCTTTTTGAGGGGTGAGAGTGTGAGTGGGAGCGGGACTGATGTTGAAAGGATTGGCATGGATGACGGCATTGTAGGCATTGGCTGCGGCTTCAGCCCGTTGACCGCCATCCAGATTGTAGGCGAAATCGCCAAACAGATGTGTCTCCATTTTCCAATGGGGAATTTTGTAATGAATTTCAAACGGCACTTCCACCACCTTCAAATCATTCAGGCCAACTTGATTGAGCGGGTAATTGAGGCTTTCATAAAAAACGCCGCCGTTATTGCCATTCAGACCGGCGCCGAATCCACTGTAACCCGGCGCAAATCCGTTGCCGGCCAAATAACCAGCGCCTTCGCCAACATAGGTATCGCCATAGTAAGGAGACATGCCGGAGGAAGTCGCCGTGCTCGAGTGCAATCCAATGTAATTGTAGAATGAGCCGGCCGCCTTCGCGGAAAGATTGGTGGTGACCTGGTATTGGACGCCGCCTTGCCAGGCGAACATAAATATATTGTCTGTCTTCTGCCCGATCGCGCCGTTTATTCCCAGTCCGCCCGAGGAGAAATTGGGATTCATATCTTCATATAAAAATTGTCCAAAGTTGGCGAAAAACTGCGCCTGTCCCACCGGATATTTGAATCGTTCCGCGAAACCTTCCGGGGCGATGTTGGCGCTCCAAACCATCGTAGAGGTGTAAAGAGGATTGGGCATCTTGCCCACCGTGATGTCCACCCAGTCTTCAGGATGCCAACCCAAATAGACTTCACCGATATTTATTCCTCCCTGAGATTTGCCGAAAGGACCGGGATAAATGGAGCTGGACGAGGGAGAACTCACGTTGCCAAGAGTCACAAAAGGTGAACGCGCATTGGCGCCGGTATCCAACCGGAACCCATAATAAAACTGATCGAACAAATCACCGCGCAAACCTACGCGCACGGCATAACGAAGCCGCTGCAGATCGATCTCATTGCCGGCGGGATCCGCGGCGGTGCGATCTTCGTAGCGCAATCGCAAATCTCCGAACAACTCCACGCCTTTGATGGGCTTGCTGATTTCCCACTTCGATCCCGACATGGCCGGCATCTGCATTTGGTTGGAGCGCAAAGCCGCCGCCTCGGCCTGCACCTGCTCAGCCTCCTGCTGCGTCACAAAACCTTTTTGAACGAACAGATCGAGGAGCGGATCAGCGGAGTTGGCAGCGGTTGGCCCATTCGTGGAATCCTGGCACGAACCGCGCATGGCCGTGCCCATGGACACGACGAGGAACATTTTCGTAATTTGATTTATGAGGCGCCTGGCCTTCGTGAATCGCATCGGGCGCGAATGCTGGGGGTTTAATGCGACGGATTTATGTCGTGTCAGTTACAAATCGGTTACAAAGAAAATAGCCGCAATACGCGCTGCTTGTTTCAAATCAGTTTTTCTAAGTAACGTTTTTGCAACAAGCGCAAAGACTGGAACTGAATTGCGACCGGATAATACACAAATTATTGAATCGCAATGATTTGAAACATTAAAATCCGTGTCATAAATCAGGTAGAAGGCGTCCTTCAACTTGAAGCTTCTTTTAAATATTTCGATAGGATAGCGGCACTCAACCACAAGCAGGGTGGGGAGGTAAGAAAACGCGCACAAAACAAAAAAACAAAAACGACTTACTATGAAAAACAATCTATATAAAACTGCTTTGGTGGCCGCCCTGGGCCTGGCCGGCGCCACAGCTGTTCAAGCACAAACTGTCGGTCCCAATGACCTCGTGCTGGGTTTCACCAGCCAGGCGGCGGGCGTCACGGACGATTATCTGATCGACCTCGGCCAAATCCCTTCAACGCCGGGCACATTTGATATCAGCACAACCTTTAACGCGACGACTTTCGGCAGCACGTTCGGTTCCGCTTTGTCGGGCAACGAGCTGAATGCAGGTATTGTTGGTGGTTCCACTTCATCCGCGATCGATTCTACTTTGGACATCAGCGGAAATCCGTCGACCTTGTCGCCAGGCTCCTCCGCGCCGGCCGCCAGCACAAAGTCATTTGTTGATAACGCGGGCGACATCGCGACTTCCCTGAGTTTGGGCACGCCGGCTCACAGCGCCCAGACCTCGTTCTTTTCCGACGTTGCCGAAAATCCGACCACCGCTGGAGCCAATGCCAACAGTTTTGCAGGGTATGTTTCCAACCCGCTCTCAACTATGACCGGCAACAGTATTGTCCTGGATTTGTGGGAAAATTCAGACTCGGGCCGTTCCGGAGTCACCGGGTGGACTTATGAAGGCTATGTTGATCTGAGCTTCAGCGGCAACGATCTCACCGCAACTTATGACGAACCTGCCGCTACGCCCGAACCCGCCACCTACGGCATTTTTGGCTGCGTCGGAGTGCTGATGCTGGGCATGCGTCGCAAATTTGGCAGCAGGATTGCATGATTTCACGTTCAACCAACAACAACCAACAACAAAAATAAAATGAATATCAATAAACCTATCACATCAGCGTTGCTCGCTTTGGGCCTCATTTCGGCCGCCAGCATGGCTTACGCCGACTCGACCGTCAGCATCGGCGGGCAAAGCTACGCCCAGGTGTTCATCACCGGCTCAACCGCCGCTCGCGGCAATGTGTTTAATGCGGTCAATACCGCCCACGCCTCGGGTGGTGTGTTTGATTCCGTTCCTACCTATGTCACCGCCGGTTTGGGCGCCGCTCCCACTGGCAGCACCAGCGCTTACACCGCCTATGGCACCATCGGCGGCACCCGCTATTGCTTGTGCCTGGACTTCACCGGTTCTGAAGCCGGTTTGTGGGCGCTCGAACATACGACAACTGGCGCCGGCATTCCCAATCCGGTCGCTGCCAATACCCTGCATGGCAACACGGCTTCCCCCAACGCGGTGATCCCTGGCACGCCCGAACCCACAGGCTTCATTGATCCGAACAGTGGCAATGCCCTCACGGCCAATGCCGACCTTGCTATGGCTGACACCAGCCAGGCGGTTTCTCTTAGCGCTCCGCCAACGTTTGCCGCCCTGCACGACTACGGTATCGTCGGCGCCGTGACGTTTGAATGGGTCAAAGGTAAAAACAGCAGCCCGGACGGCTCATGGAATCATCTCGCGAATATCACGGATCCTGAGGCAAATATTCTTCTGGGATCCACCCCCCAGGTGGCTGATTACTTCACCGGCAATGTCGCTGACCAGGACGACGTCTATGTGGTGGGCCGCAACAAAGCTTCTGGCACTCACCAGAACACCATGTTGGATACTTTGCACGGCACAACCACGGGCGTTAACCAATGGGTTGTCAATAGCGCCACCTATAACGGCAGTGGCGTGTTAACTGTTGGCACCGTTGAATCCATCAGCTCCGCCGGTGGTATTTCCACCGTAGGCAATGATGGTTTCGACTCCGGTGGCAACGTGGCCAGCACTCTGGAATGCGATGCAGCGGGCTACACCGATACATTCGGATTCCCCGTCGTTATGGTTGGATATTTGGGCATCAGCGATGCCAATACTGCTATTGGCGGCGGCGCCGCTGCGTTGACGCTCAACGGTGTGGCTGAGAACGACGAGACCGTTGAAAACGGCACCTACTCGTACTGGGGCCATGAACATCTCTATGGCACTGTGTCCGAAGACAGCGCGGTTCAAGCGATCGCCCAATCCCTGGCTGGAACAACCGCGATTGAATCGTTCGGTTCCGGCACGCCCACTGGTGCCCTCCAGGCGGCTGGCGGACTTGGCGGTGGTGAAGCCAATCCCGGCAGCACCCAAAGCTCGATCATCTCGCCGGAATTCATGGCGGCTGATAAGCCCTCCGGCGGTGACGCCGGTTATGCCTCGCAAATTCCTTAATCATGTGACTGCTTAGCCTAAACACAGACCGGCGCGGATTTTATGTCCGCGCCGGTTTCAGTTTAAAAATGCCGGGTCAAATGAAAGAGATTTTCAAAATTTCCATTTTGTTGAACGTGGTTTTACTTGGAAGTTTGGCGGTGCCCTATCAATCCAAGGTTCAAAGTCCACAGTCCATCGTCCAGGCTCCGGCACTCCGCCCTATTTCGGTTCCTGCACCGGTCGTTAAAATGGTGGTGGCGCCGTTCCGTTGGAACCAGTTAGTGGATACCAACGATTATCGGAATTTTGTGACGAACTTGCGTGCCGTGGGATGCCCGGAAACGACCGTGGAAAATGTAGTCCGGGGAGATACAGAACAGGTTTATTCCCTAATGCGCGAGCGGTTGGGAATCAGTGCGACAGAAGACAGTCGTTGGTCTGCGCAAGCCCAGATGCAAATGACAGCCTATCTACTTGGGCAAAGCCCGGCGACGGTGTCCGCGCAAAACACGGTTGCCGATGACCATGTGGTTCAACCGCCCATGGGTCAGCAGACAGAAGCGAACACGTTGGTGGCATTTCTCCAGAACGCAGATTTGACAAGTCCGGGAATGACCGCTGAACAGGCGCAGGAGACATCCGATCTGCGTGCAACTTACCTGACGCAGATGAGCGGCAGTCATGCGGTTGGTAACCGGCCAGATCAATCTTCAACGAGCGATCCGGACAATATTACGCCAAATCAATCCGAGGCGGACAATTCACAAACGCTTCAGGTCCAAAAAAACACAGCTCGCATGCAGCGAACCCCGGCGGAACAAGCACTCATTGAAGCTTCACAGCAGCAGAGCATATTAGCCGGTTTGTTTGGAGGCGGCGCTGCGATGCAATATGAGCAGTATCAGACGACGCAGCCAGGGCAGTAGAGAAGGTATAAATACCGCGTTCTAATTCAAAGATTTGGATGGGCGGTATGGAAGGCCTGGATTATTTGCTCCGCCTGGGCCAATTGATTGGTATTGAGCAGATCATTCGCTCGAAAATTCATAACATTCATCCTGCCTGTGCCGTTTCCTTTTTCCGCGCTTAAGGCGAACCATGCGTAAGCCTGTACCAGGTCATTGGTGACCCCGCGGCCATCCATGTAGAGTGTCCCCAGGTTGCCCTGGGCCATGGCATCTCCTTGTTCAGCGGCCTGGCGATACCAGTTGGCGGCTTCTTTCCAATCTTTTGATTCACCGTAGCCATAGTCATACATCATTCCCAGATTGTTCATGGCTTTGGCGTTTCCCCGGGCAGCGGCAGCACGGAACCATTTGTTGGCTTCGGCATAATCGATATGGTTGGTGTCGCCGCGATGCTCGCCGTAAAAGTAAAGCTCTCCCAGGGCGAATTGCGCCCGGACGACATTTTGATCCGCTGCCCTGCCGTACCACTTGACGGCCTGGTCCCAATCTTTGGCAGTTCCGCGTCCTGTTGAATAGATGTATCCAAGGCTGTATTCGGCAAGGGCATTTCCCCGGGCAGCGGCTTTCTGGTACCATTTCAATGCCTCCGCCGGGTCCGTGTGAACACCCATCCCAACGCCGTAATAATAGCCCAGTTGACCTTCTGCCGGCGCATAGCCCTGGTCCGCCGCCAGGCGCATCAAAACGGCAGCTTTGGCCAGGTCTTGCGTCACACCGGTTCCTTCCTGGTAACGAACACCCAGCTTACATTGCGCGTCGGCATCGCCGGCATCGGCCGATTTCTGAAGGGCTGTCACGTCCAAGTTAGTGTTTTGCGCGGAAACGGACAGGGCCAGAACCGTGACCATTATTCCAAAGGCAATCGGATGGATGGTCGCGTTGAAAATTCGACTCGTTGTCATGAACCGAAAAATTTAGAGAACAGTGGCAGGACCGACAAGTGACATCTATGTGCCGATGGGTTACGAAATCCCCGCACAGTTACAATCATGTGACAAACATTTGCGACTGTCTTGCGCCCACAGGAGAAATGCGTGTTCGCCCATGAACAAAGGGACATTTCAAATGATTCCTATGTCCTAAAATTTGATGTTGATGTCGCGGGTCAGGTAGTTGGCGCTGCACATTCCAATTAAAATCCGCCCTTATGATGAACCTATTTGTCGCGCGTAAATCAGTCTTCAAGTGGACCCTTTTGAGTTTGTTGCTTTTGCCGTCGGTAGCCGGAGCGCAAAATTTTACCGATGGGCAGGAAGGGGACGTGAATGCGGGTTTTCGAAAAACCGGCAGTCATGCCGAGTCGTATGAACTGGTGGTTTATCTCGGCAATATCAGCAATTTTATGACCATGCCGGCCGGCGCCTCGACCAATTTCACCTTTTATACCAACCAGCTTGCTTACATGTGCCACGATGGCCTTGGCAATCTTCAATGGTCTGCCTTTGCAAGCTTCACGCCCGTTGGCGCGCCCCTGACCAATTCGGGGCTGGTTTGGCCTAATGAAACCTGCTGGTACACGCTTCCGCGAGCCAACGCGGCGGTCCAGACGACAGCCCCCGCCCGCCTTGGTTTTTCTGCCGAGGGCACGGGACTGCAACAACCCATCCTTGGCGTCAGTTCAGGCGCAAATGCCTTGTCACAAACCTTGGCTGTCTCCACAAATAATAACAGCCAGCTCGTTCTGGAACCCGTGGCCGATGCCAGTGATGATGATGAATTGACCTACCATATTGGTGATACACAAAATCCGGGGCTGGGCAGCTCTTTCGGTGACTTTGGAGGAGTGGCTTTGGATTACTCTGTGGAAAATATCACTTCGAACACCTTTGCCACCGCCGCCGTTTCCGATTTTTATGTCAATGTTCCCGAAGGACGTGGAACCACTGGTCCTGATCCGATCTCCGGCCAATCGACCGGAAATTGCGATTACCTGGGTTATTTCACCTTCAATCTCAATGGAACCTTGACCTTTACCCGGGCCTCAGCGGTTTCGGCGCCGTCAGCCGGCATGGTGACTGGATCCGTTACTAATGGTTTCGGGCCATTGACCGTTATCTTTTCCAACACTTCAAGCGGCAGCATCACCAATTGGGTCTGGAATTTTGGCAATGGCACGATTATCACCAACACTACGGCCGTCAACGTGACCAATACTTACAACGTGTCAGGCAGCTATACTGTCACGCTGACGGTCTATGGAGCGGGCGGCTCTGCCAGCTATACGGTGGCCAATTACATTATTGCTTCCGCAAAGCCGAAACTCGGCAGTGTGACGGCATCAGCCGGGAAATTGAAGTTTAGCGGTTCGAATTGTCCCGCAGGAGTGCAATACCGCATTCTGACCTCAACCAATGTGGCCGCGATACTGGCCAACTGGACGCCAGTCTATACGAACACCTTTGCAAGCGATGGAAGTTTCGCCTTTACCAACACGATCAGTTCGACGAACAACTATTTCATCATGGTATCGCCATAAGAAAAGCAGGAAACAGAAAGCAGAGAATAGAAATTACGCGGAGCCTGAAGGTTTTTCTTTCGTTCGATTAATCATTGAGACAAAGATAGCCATTAATTCGGACGCTTCGCGTTCCAATGATGTTGTCAGCGTTGGATTGATACCACATTCCTCGCGTAAAAGCTCAAGCCACATTGCAGATTCGTCGGCTTCCTGGAGGGCGCCACCAAGTTTGGATACGAACTCTCCAGACGATCTGGCTCTTGATGCCTCACGGACCTGAGAAGCTACGGAGGTTCCAGAACGCAGCAATTGTTTTCCAAGCACTCGAACTTCCTCGCTCGTTTTTGGCAATTTGATGTAAAGCCTGATCACTTGCGCAGCGAAGAGCTTGGTCCGGTTCCGAAATTCTTCTGACAGTCTGCCTGTATTCATAAGCAAAACATAAGATAAAAACCAAAAATAGAAAGTCCTTCACATTTTTTGGGCCAGGCAACGGCTGTTATTTCCGCTTTCTGTTTTCTACTTTCTGATTTCTTTATTGCGGCACGGCCGCGGAGAGGATGACTGTCACCCGGCCAACTTTGCGGATCTGCGGTTTCTTTTTCTTGTCGTCGGTTTTCCCCGTCTGATTCTCAACGACTTGCTGAGACTGGCTGTTGGCCTGTTGGGCGGCGGATTGCGTGGAAGCGGTGGCAGTGGCCGAACTACCGAGCGTGGATTGAGATGAGCCACCATTCACCGAGACGTTCTGGCCGAGCACAGAGGCCGTAACGCCACCTGCGCCCGAAACATTTGCCCCACCCACCCCGATGATCGTGCCCGAGACAGTGCCGCCGCCGGATACGTTGGCTGAACCGCCGGCAAGCAGCGTGCCGCTGAAACTTTGGGCAGCATTGACATCGCTGTTCTGACGGGAAACGATCTGGCCGTTGATATTGCCATTGGCGGTGAGATTCACTTCGCCACCGATCACTCCGGAATTTCCGAGGTCGATATTGCCAACGTAGCCGGGTGAACCGCTGGAAGCAGGCGTGCCGGCAGTGAGCGTGACCACCGGGCCGGGAGTGACGCTGCCATCCAATGCCTCCTGGACGATTCCCGCCGAATCGGCAGTGATGTCACCTTGAGGAGTTTCTACGGTGATATTTCCCGGAACCCTGGCAGCGCCGGGAGGAAATGGTTCTCCGGTCTGCTGTGATGGTTCAAGGGTATTGGCGATGATGCCGCTGCCATAAATATCCTCCGAATAGGGTGTGCTCTCGCTGGAGTAAAGACTGTCAACCGTATTCAAATCAGCTGTGCCGTCCCCAACATCAACATCTCCAGTCAATGATTCAACGAAAATATCACCACCATCGTAAGTGGCAATTCGTGAGCCGTTTATGTCCACGTCGTCTTCGGCAATGACATTCGCACCACCACCGCCTGAGGTGAAAATGCCAAAAGTGAAATGAGATCCAACAACGCTTGTGCTGCCGAGCGTTCCCGAGCTGCTCAGTAACTCCGAAGAACCAAGGTCCATGGAACCCGCAGTATCAACTACGTTAACGCTCCCGCCATCGAGAGAAGCGATGGTCGAGGTCAGCATGTCCAGGGATGCTACCAATGGATTACTGGGGCCGACGGGCAGGCTGGAGTCCGTTGGATAATCTGGTCCGGTGACAGTCACATTGATCGTTGCTCCCGCTGGCGTTATGGAAGCCAGATTGCCGAAACGATCGAAGTTTGGATCATAGATGCCAAGAGAGAGAATGCCGTCGCTATTGCCCAGTGAAATTGAGTTGGCGGTGATATCGAATTGGCCAGGCCCCCCGATCCGATAACCCGGTTGGTCTGCCGATAGTGTGGGAGTTCCCTGACTCTCCTGGGAAAGTGTATTAAGCGCGGATGATCCAACCCATGAGATGGTGTCCGTCTCGATCTGGCCGTACATTCTTCCCGGACTGTTATCGCTGGGATTGTTGTCTATCACCGGCTGGCCATTGACGAGGTGTAAAATGGTTATGGATTGGGTTAACTCGGTCAAAAGGCTTGAACTCATTGGGCCGGTAAAGCCGAGGCGTCCGGTAGTTGCATTATATACGAAACCGGGATTTACTCCGATCAACTGTCCATTGATTTTTTCTTCCTCGAAGTAACCGGCGTTTTGAAGGAAATCGATCGCCCATTGGGAAATTGGGGTGCCCTGGTTTTGCAGGGTGGTTAATTCCCCTGCGAGAAGCGAGGGATTCACTGCCAGCGTGAAAATGTCGTCCCATGAATTGCCTTCACCCGGAAGCAGATCTTCAGCAGGGATGGCGGGGATCGCCTGGCTCAAAATGGTAAAAGAATAAGGGCTGGTGGAGTAGATCTGCCCCGCCACGTTGATCGAGGTGATATCGCTGGCCTGGAGGTTCTGCCCGGAAAAACTGCAGTTGATCAGATCGCCGCCCACTGTTATCTCCGTGGCTTTGTCGGTGAGAAGATACAGGTCTTCGATGTTTCCTGAAATATTGATGAGCACGGGGGTGGAATCGTTTGGCTCATTCGCAAGGCTGCCATGGTCATAAACACTAAAAGTTCCTTGTGCTCCCGAGGAGCCGGTCCATTGGTCCTGCGCGCTGTCCGACATATACAGTTGAAAAGGGTTTTCAAAGCCGGCTGTGCCTGTCAAATCTCCGCCGCCCGTAGTGGTGATGTCCAGATTTTGGTACGGCGAAGGATACAACGTGAGATTATTCTCCAGCGTCACTCCGCCAGAGCCTGCGGTGATATCGAGGATGGAGGGATAAAGGATCGGAACATCGCCGGATGGCCGGGGAATGTTAAAACCGGTCAGGTACACGGCGTTGGCGGTCAGGTCAACATAAGCCTGCGAATCGTAGGTGAATGTGTTTGGAAGCAAACCTTTGCTTCTTTTTCCAGGCGACGTGTTGTCAAAAACCCCGTTCGGATTGCGCACTTCCTGCAAGTAAATATTTCCGTTGGGCGCATTGACAGTCCATCCTCCGGAAGTGAGGCTCAGGGCAATCTGATTTTCCAGGCTGCTGCCGGCATCTTGCCCGGCTGTGATGGTCCCCATGCCGTCGGTTACTACATAATGTCCATAAACACTCCCGCCGGCGGTGATCGAGACATTGCCTGGCTGAGTGCTGCCATAGGCGCCAAATGCGCCTGTCCCGGCGTCATTTTGGTCCGTGGAAAAATAGCTGATCACATTTCCGCCGGCCGCGATGGTGACATTGCCGCCATCCGCCGTGCTGATGCCGCCAAGATTCGGATCAATCGTGTAAAGCCCGCCACTGTACTTGAATCCGTTCGGGTCTGAGCCGGTATTCACGTCTCCATATTCTGTGACCGCGTTGATGCCGCCGCCGCCGATGGTTGTGATGCTGCTTACTCCGGAATTGATATCACCCGCGCCTGCAGAACTGCCTGACCAACCCACCTGTATTTCATTGGCAGCCCATAGATTGATATTTCCATTTTGCGCCTTGATGTAAGCGCTCGACGTTGCGTCAGCATTACCATTCATATAAATGCCATCGCTTCCCGAAACAGGCGCTGGCTGGCCGACAGTGGGAACAAAGCCCGTGCCGGCTGTCAGATTGACCGTCCAATCCTGTCCAGCGAAGATATCGGAACCAAGGGTCAGTGTGATGTTGTTGCCGGCGGTCAGGCTCAGCGCGGCAGGAACGCCCGGATCATTCAAAGTCCATCCCGTGTTCAATGTGACATCATCCAGCGCCTGTAAATCAATCTGCGAATAAGCCGCCAGATCGGACACGTTAAAGTTTGCATCCAGATTATTGTTATTATCGAAAGATGTGCCGGTGGGGTCGCCTGATAAAGTCAGATCGTACGGGTTGACGACATATACGAACGCGCCCGAGACGGCTGTTTGGATTGGAGTGGTGCCGGCCTGCGGATCAAAAATTTCAACGATGCCACCTTGCCCGCCGGCAGTGCCTGTCACAGAAATTGTGGAACCGGCATTGTCGGAAAAAGTGTTTTCCGCATTGAGCACGACAAATCCGCCGGGGCCTGGTGTTGTGATTGCATTCGGATCGCCATTGGCGATGATGGTGGAGCTGGCTTCCAAAGTGAGGCTTTGGCTCGCGTCGATTTCAATCACGCCGCTGGCGTTCCCAATGGAATCAGATTGGAGGGTTCCGGCGATGTCCACCATGGGAGCTTTCAAGGTGATATTACCGCCGTCGGCTTCGATTTCCGAACTGCTGTTGAGTTCGATCTCGTTTCCTGCCTGCAATAGAACAGAACTACCTACGCCATTAACCGGGGAAACGGTCCATATTGTATTCAAGATGATATCATCGGATGCCAGGAGGTTGATTTCCAAAAGGCCGCTGAAGGAATTGACATTGATCACAGAAAAATTTGCCGGAGCAGCGGGGTCAGTGTTGGCGGAAGCCAGCCAGATATCATCGGGGTCGATCGTCAAAATGCCGCCGCTATATCCATTCGCCGCCGTCCCGTTAATGCTGGTGGCGATGACGCCCATCTCCGGCGCAGAAATCTCCACCTGGCCGCCGTTGCCGCCTTGTGTGCCACCTGAAACATCAATCATTGAGCCTACCTGGTCGGAATAAATGCCACCGGACTTGACGGTTACCGCGCCTCCTGCGCTGGGCGTGGCAGCGGTTGAATCTCCAGTGGCTGAAATGACTGAATTGGCCCCCAGCATCACACTGCTGCCGCCCAGCAATTCAATCGTTCCATTGACGTTTTGGACTGTGTCGGCCTGGATGACGCCGTTTTGGTTCACGAATTGGGCCTGCGCCACGATGCTGCCGCCATCGGCAGTCAATTTGCCTTCATTGTCCACAGACCCTTGCGGTAATGTGACCTCGGCGCTTAGTCCCTCGCCATTGGGAGAAGTAGAAACCAGAACTGTTTCGCCGTCATAAAGTCCGATACGGCCGTTCGGTGCGGAAATTGTTCCATTATTTATGATATCGCCGGCAATCAAATAGGCCGTGCCGCCACCGCTGATGTTGATCTGCCCGTAATTCTGGATTTTTGCCATGGGTGGTGGTGCGTCAAAAGTCCATGCGCCGCCATCGGAAAGATTCATGGCTGGAGTTGAAGCGGTGGTCATAAGCAGGCCATGAACATTGAGCACGGCCTGGCCGCCGATATAAAAGCCATCGGGATTTTCGAGGACGATATATCCGTTGGCATTCAGATTGCCGAGGATTTGGGAGGGGTTGGCGCCGCCGATTTGGTTCCAGGCCACCGAGTTTGCCGAAGGCTGGTTGAAAGTCGTCGTCTCGCCTGGAGCGATGTTGAAACTTTGCCAGTTAATGAATGTATTGGCGGAAGTTTGGTTGATGGTGAACTGAGAACCCGAACTGCTGAATGAAGCAGAACCTTGCGTCACGGCGCCACCCGTCGGATTGGCCAGGGCTTGAGAATTCAACAACAACGCCACCACGCCAATTCCCAGCGATGTTCGGCGAAGACAGCGCAAAATATCACAGCTTGTTTTAACCATTTTTAACAACCCCAAGGATAACATATTGGAACTTTCGACGGTTATTTTTCGGGTGACATTTGTGTTACATCAGAACTGCGCCGTCAGCGCGAAATTGAAGAGCGGCTGATAGGCGGGAGTGGTAGATGTGCTCAACAACGGAAAAGAAAAAAGAAATTGCGCCTGCCAATGAGGGCCGGCTGAAGCAGAGAAGCCGACGCCCGTGCCCCAAAGCGGCGTGTCAAACGGTCGCCCTTGCGGATCGATCAAATACACATTGGCGTAATCCATATAGACCGACCCGCGCAATGTCAGTGGTGTGCCGTCACGGATCATCCCCACAGTGACGGTGGGTGTCTGTTGTTCAAGGGAGAGATGCCAGCCGTCATCTCCGAAGACATCACCCTCGGGATAACCGCGAACGCTATTCACGCCGCCGGCGCCGAATTGTTCGGGACTGATCAATGGCTCACTGGCCCATTGGCCGTCCGCCCGGATCAAGGTCTCCCAGTTATGAATCATAATGGTATGGGAGAAACTCGGGTTGACGACGACCCAATATCCTGACGATTGCGATGAAGCGGTGATATTGGTGAAAGCCGCCGAACCATGCAAAGTCGTGGTGTGAGGAGTGCCATTGGTATCGTAAGACGTGGTGGCGTAGGTGCTGTTCAACCACAGGTTGGCATCGACCCCCAGGCCGATGGATCCCATTCCTAAAGCATCATGCCAATTGCCGTTATAATGGATTGATAATGGCAGATATTCGACGCGATTTTCGGTGGTCGGCACTATGGAAGGAACCGCGCTGACGACCGGCGGAAGGACGGGCTGGCCGTTTTGAAAATTTGTCTGGGTGATAAAAAACAGGTTCGTCTTGTAATTCACCAGTTGAAAGATTTTGAAATCCAGGCCGCCGGAAAAAGATGATTGCAGATTTCCCGAGCTGGCCAGCGGATAATCAAAGCGGCCGGCCACATCTTCATTGATGGTCGGAGAATCTTCAACATCCTGCCGGCTGATGGAAGGATTCGATCCTGACGCTGTGATCTGCTCGGAGAATGTGTTCGCCACGCCCGTGTCGATTGTCGAGCGGCTTGCGAACACAGTAAAATCCGGGCGGCCAGCCGTGGGCGGCAGGTTGAATTTGCGGGAGGCTTCACTATAACCAAAACTACCGGGATTGGCGCTGATCCGGTCCGCCAGCGAATCCGGATTACCTATGGGGAAACGGTAGAATCCGCTGATGAACGAAACAGCCGGTTGATCATAAAAACGCCACTGGCCCACCGGCTTGTATTCTTCCGGTGAAAAACCGTATTGAAATCCCAGTGAATGTTCCATCTGCCAGAGATTGTCATATACTGCGGAAGCGTTGATGCGCAGTTCCGGTGTGCCGGGAGAACTTTGATTGTCCAGGTCCACCTTGGCGTGTAGTGGAAGACGATCTTTCACCTTCAACGTCAATTCGCTGGTGCCCGGCTCGGGACCGGGACCGACAATCGGATAGATTTGGCGGTCCTGGTTGGCGTTGGCGCGGTTCAATTCGGCCTGAAGAACTGGCGCGTTGATGAGGATGCCATTATGCAGGCTGGGCAACGCTCGCATGATGTTATTGGAACTGAAATACTCGTTGCCGATCACTTTGATGGCCGAAAGCCGCCCCTCCAGCACCTTGAGCGTTACGGTCGCATTGGCAAGTTTTTGCTGCGGCACGGTCACGGCCACGGTGGCATAACCGCGATCATGGTATGCGTTTTGAAGTTGTTCTACCACCACCTGGATGCCCGCAAAACTCACATTGGTCCCAAACGCGCCGTCAATGTTGGTGATCGCGGCGGCGATCATTTGCGGTAAGAGGACCGAATTGCCGAGGATCAAATAATGCTCCACATCGAACCGCGGACCGGCATTCGTCGTGGCAACATGAATGCGATGGTCTTTTTCTTCAACCTCTACTTCGGCCATCTTCTTGAACAAAGCTGCGCGCGCGGCGATTTGTTCGACGGGTGTGGCCCTTAGCGGATAGTTGGCTGGAGGCGGAGTATTGGTCGTGGCAACGGCGGCTGTGGAATGAGGAATCTCGACCGGCTGCGAATAGGCAGGAAGCTCCAGGCTGTTGGTCGGGGTTAAATAGCGAATGCCCGAGACAACAATCTGTGGCAAGGCCGCCTGAAAAATGTTCAGCGTGACCACGCCATTGGTGATACGGTCCTTTGCGATGGCTACGCTGATATTGGTATAACCTTCCGTTTGATATTCCGTTTGCAGCGCCTCAGCGGCTTCCACAATCTCTTCCAGGTTTACATTCGGGCCGGTATATTTGGAAAGAATGGGGAAGACCATGTCCATTGATATTTTTGGTCCACCCTCGACATTATAGGTCTCAATCTCATAACCGGAAATGTTCTGGACACTTACATTGGAGGTTGATTGCGCCAAAGTTGGAAACACGCTGCCTACCCAAAAGGCAGTAAAGACAAACAGGACAGACCTGCGTATTGCTGGCAATAGCATAGAGTCACGGCCTGTTTTCCTGTAATAAATTGTTTGCAGGGCAGCCACTACAACGATCCAACCGGCGCAAAATTAGACCATCTCCCGGCTTCTTGTTGGCAGGAGACCTGTTTGAAAATCCACTTGTAGAAAATTGCGGAAATTATATTACAGACTGCTGTCGGAATGGTGACAATTTGGAAACAAAGGATTCAAAAGGCAGGAAAGAGCGGCCATGCTGGTTGCTTAATTAAAAGTCAGAGCTTAACAGCTCGCAAGAACCGTTGAAGGTTTACGATCGGAGGCGGAGGTCGGAATCGGCAACAATTTAAGCCATCCATCGCCTCAACTTCGCCTCAATCTTTGTGCGCCGCATTCCGAACCTTTTTTCTTGAGATGTTCCCCAACGGTCTTAGGCTCCTTTGTGATTCGAAAACTCTGCGTCCAAACGGGTGCAACGTCCTTGCGGGGCACGCTTGCAAGCCTGTCGCAAACAGGCAACATCGCGCACGGGGTGCGTTGCCATTTTAACTTTGAATCGCTAAAAAGCCTTTCATCGGCTCCCAAAATCACAGCATTATTAAAAACTCCCATTGTTGTTGATTGGGTCGGCCGATGCCGCTTTCCCATAAGCGTATCAGGGCACTTGACGCTTCCCGCCCGGACCATCGCGCTGCTCTACAAAGACCGCTGGCGGGTGGAGTTGTTCTTCCAGTGGATCAAGCAGCATCTGCGGATCAAACACTTTTACGGCGTCAGTGACAACGCGGTGAAGACCCAGATTTGGATTTCCATCTGTGTCTATGCGCTCGTCGCCATTGTCAAAAAACAAGTGCGATCCGAGCGCAGCCTCT
>DASXYX010000075.1:0-173829 GCA_036502245.1 Verrucomicrobiia bacterium | reverse complement strand
GGACAGGCTGACATGCATCTGGCCCGCAATTTCCTTGTTGGCGTAACCTTTCGACAATTGCGCCAGGATCTCCTGTTCCCGACCGGACAAATTGGAAGCGCCCGGTTTCGCCGGAGCAACCACGCGAAACGATTTGATGGCTTTACGGACCACCAGATTGCCCATTGGCCCGCCCGCTTCTTTCACCTCCGAAATCGCATCAACGATTTCCTTCACCGCCCCGCGCCGGAGCAGATAACCACCCGGACCAACCTTCAGGGCCTTCATAATTCGTTCAAAGTCTGCGTTCTCCGCCAGCATTAAAATCGCGATTGAAGGATATTTCTCCTTTAAACAATCGGCCCATTTGATATCCGCCGTTTCCGGCAGACAAATACCCGCCACCACAACATCTGCTGCTGCCGGCTTCGAAACCTTTCTCGTCGGATCTTCAGTTGTGGCGATATTTCTCATAGTCATTGTTTGCTGCCTATCGGATTGGACAAGACCGCAAGATAAGACTTCACATAGTCCAGGACGCCTTCCTCCAGCGACAAGAATGCTTTTTTATAACCGGCCTGGCGCAGCTTGGCGGCGTCGGCCTGGGTAAAATATTGGTATTTGCCGCGTAAAATCTCAGGCATCTCAACAAAACGAATGTCAGGCCGGGATCCCATTGCCGTGAAAAGCGCTTTGGCCAGATCGACCCATGTCCGGGCCGCTCCTGTGCCGCAGTTGAAAAGACCGCCGCTCTTCGACTCAAGCGCGAAATGCAGCGTCACTTCCACCGCGTCCCGCACGCTGATAAAATCACGCTTTTGCTCCCCGTCACGAAAATCCGCGCGATGTGATTTAAACAGTTCGATATAGCCGGATTTACGGATCTGGTGGTAGGCCTTTTGCACCAGCGAACGCATGTCTCCTTTGTGGTCTTCGTATGGGCCGTAAACATTGAAATACTTCAAGCCAACAATACGATCCATCAAGCCGTTCTGCAGCGCCCACAGATCAAAAAGATGTTTGGAGTAGCCATACATGTTGAGCGGCTGCAATTTCGGCGTGACAGCATCATCATCGCTGTAGCCGAGCGATCCGTCTCCATAAGTGGCGGCACTGGAGGCATAGACAAAGCGCGCGTTTTGGTGGAGGCTCCACTCGCACAGACTGCGCGTGTAGCGATAATTATTTTCCAGCAAATAGTCGGCATTCCTCTCAGTGGTGGCGCTGCACGCGCCGAGATGGATGCACGCCGTGGCTTGAGGCACACTGTCGGCCTTCACCTTTTGGAGAAAGTCATGCGGGGAAAGGAGATCTTCAAAGCGCAGTCCGACCAGATTGTTCCATTTTTCTTCGGCGCCAAGCTGGTCAACAAGCAACAAGCGGTCATATCCCCGCCGGTTCAATTCGGCGATCACATTGCGTCCAATAAAACCCGCCGCTCCGGTGACGATAATGAACTGGTTATGCTGGCTCATGGTTCAATTGCTGTTCGCGTAAGCCTGTAATACTTTGGCGATCGTGCCAGTTGTGGACCGGCCTTCAACCATGTCGGCCAGGACAACTTTTCCGCCATGGGCTTCGACCACATCACGGCCACTGACATAATGCGCCCAATCGCGCGACTTGATGAGCACTTGAGGCAGGATCCTGGCAATAAGGTCGCGAGGCTCGTTCTCGTCAAAGATAACGACGCAATCTACTGCGGCAAGCGATGCCAGGACATAGGCGCGATCTTCCTCAGAAGTAACCGGTCGCTTCTCCCCTTTGTTACGTTTGACCGAAGCATCGCTGTTCAGTCCAATGCATAAGGCATCCGCCTGGTCCCGCGCAAACTGGAGATAGGTGACATGCCCGCGATGCAGGATATCGAAGCAGCCATTCGTAAACGCCAATCGCTTGCCGGCGGCCTGCAGGCGGTCGCGAAACGCACAGGCTTCATCCGCAGTCATGATCTTGGAAGCAACATTGGTCATCTGTTTATATGGATTGAGTTATTGGAGTGATGGCCTGAAAGACCTAAAAACGAAAACAGGCGATCCATTTGTGAAAAGTCGGGGATGACAAGGTCAGCTCCAGCGCGGATCAGACGCGAGCGTTTGGTCAGGTCGAGGCCATAACGGCAAAGTTCGTTACTGGCAATACCCAGACGGAAAGCGTTGCGTCTGCCGCCTTCGCGAAGTTCGACCGGGCCGTCTCCAACGACAAGCAGCTCGGGACCAGCCAAGCCGTCGCCCTCGATGATGCTTTCGATCACCATGCGCTTGGCCTCTACTTTTAAATCTCCTACTGCTCCATGAATACCGCCATTGAACAGATGCGCGTAGCCCATCACGGCTGCTTCGGCCTGGACATCAGCCACATCAGTGCCGCTCACCAGATAAAGCTTCACGCCGTTGGCATGGAGTTTTTCAAGAAAGCAGCGGGCACCCTTGATTTCAAAGTCCGCAGGCTGCAATTCGCCCCGTTCAATTTTACCGATCCGCAGGCGCACCATGTCCAGCAGCGCCTGGTTGTAAATCGCCTTGTAACCATGCTCGTCCAGAATCTGCTCCTCAGGAATGTAGCCGTATTCGCGGACAAGCCCAATCAAGCTTTTCATTTGCGCCAGCGTCTGAATACCAGTCGTTTTATCTATGAATGCCCGGACATCGGCTTCGATGCGGTGAAATATTTCGGCGGAAACAGCCCTCAGGCGCTCTCCAAGAATGGCATGAAGCATCATCGGCTCCATGATTTTCTCCCAGCCCTGGCGCAATGTGGAAAGCGTGCCATCGTGATCGAAAATACCGTGGCGTATTGTCATAACGGGCTTTTCCCGGATTATCTCAATCTCGCTATCGGGCAGAAAATGCGCGAGCCGGGGACTTTCAGCCAACTCGGGTTCATAGATATAATCTACATTCGGATAAGTTTCCCGCAATTCATCCGGAGTGACTGTGCCTGTGGTATGCAGTTTACTTACAGTGACTGAAGCGGCCAGATTGGCCAATCGCGCCGCCGATTCCATGTCGTCACAACAACCCAACATGGCAGCCAATGCCGCCAGCGCAGTATCACCTGCACCAACGGTATCCGTCTTGCCAATTATTTGAATTCCCGGGATTTCATGGGCAAAACTCTCATTGGCTACAATCAACCCGCGATTACCACGGGTCACGAAGACTGGCCGTTTGGTTTGAGCGGAAATGGCCAGCGCATCTTCTCGCGCTTCGTTACGACTAATCACGCGGTTTAGCGGATGATTCTTTCCTATAAATCTGGCAGCTTCGTGCGCATTAAGCTTGAGCACCGCGCCTTTAAAGGCCCCGGCATGATGCCGTGAATCGATAAGGAACGGCACCTGCGGATATTGAGCTATGAGCGTGTTTATACCGGCAATCATCTCGGGGGAAAGAAACGATACGGCAAGCTGCTGGTTTATTACGACAGCTGTGGAACCAGCAACCGTCTTCTCAAGCGCCAAGAGCAAACTTGCCACCTGTGAGGCAGACATAACATTCGCGGCGCCAAAATCAAAGCGGTTGAGTTCCAGCCCATCCCGATAAGGTTTGGCGTACACAGGAGTCTGCCAACGGTCTCCCGTTCGCAACAACCCGTTCGTGCAAATCCTGGCAACCTTTAACTGGTGAATCAGTTCTGTGCCAAAAAAATCTTCGCCCAACTGGCCAATACAA
Source organism: Verrucomicrobiia bacterium (assembly GCA_036502245.1). GTDB lineage: Bacteria > Verrucomicrobiota > Verrucomicrobiia > Limisphaerales > UBA11358 > UBA11358. Next base: position 170,176 of record DASXYX010000075.1, on the reverse strand, counting down.
CGCACTTCGGCCACACCCAAGGCTTTTAAATTCATGGCTACATTGCCTGCCCCGCCGGGACTATAACGCTGGGCAATCACTCGCCGGACCGGCATACCCGTCTCAAGTGATAGCTCAGACTCTTTTGATTCAATTTTCCAATAAGCATCAAGGCAGTAATCGCCCAAAACGGTCACTTGGGTACCTGCAATTGCCTTCAAAATGTGTTCAAGCCACTTGGAAGCATTGTGCTGCTTCGGCTTGTTATCCAATGACTGGGTCATGCAAAAAACTTTACAATTAAAAGTTACAATAACAACAAAAATATATTGCATTTAATGTAAAAGCTGTTATTACATATTAAAAATGAGCAAGCATAAACCAATTTCCGATGCACTTCGCGGGGATATTAAAACTGGTAAATATCCTGCCAACAGCCGTTTACCAAGCGAAGAGGCTCTTTGCCGTCGCTGGCATGTGTCGCGACCGACCATTGCCCGTGCGTTGCGTGATTTACAACTGGAAGGCTTGATTGAACGACGGGCCGGCTCGGGAACATATGTTCATGGGGAGATTCAACCTCTTCATACAATAATCGGGTTGTTGGTAGACGGCCTTGGGAAGACTGAAATCATGGATCCGATCTGCGCCGAGATCACAAAAGCAGCCCAACAACGCAATTGCAGCATCATCACCGGCGGATTGCCAAAAGATTGCTCACCAGCACAACTAGCCGCGCAATGGGCTGCGAGCGGCGTGCGCGGAGTCGTCTTTGCCCCGATGGAAAATATCGAGGAACGGCAGAACTTCAACATGGAGGTTGTAAAAAACCTCCATGCTGCAGGTATCGCAGTCGTGCTATTGGATCGAGACGCCACTGATTTTCCACGGCGTAGCGATCTTGACCTGGTTGAAATGGATAACTTTCATGCCGGTTATGAACTCGGACGGCATCTGGTCACAGTCGGCACTCGTAAAGTGATTTTCGTGGCGCGTCCCTCCTACCCTTCCAGCACCGACCAGCGCCTGGCCGGTGTTGCCGAAGCGTTGCGCCGCCATGGTCTCCCCGCGCCCGAATTCCTAGTGGGCGAGCCTGATGATCCGAACCTGGTGCGGCGGTTGAATTCGGATCCGAAAGCTTGCGTCGCGTGTATTTGCTCGAACGATTTGACGGCCGCAAAACTCCTCCAAACTGCCAACGCTTTGGATTATCAGATTCCCGGGGATTTCCTGCTGGCTGGATTCGATGATGTCGGCTTTGCCTCTTTGTTATCCGTGCCGCTCACCACCATTCGTCAGCCCTGCCGGGCGATCGGTATCGCCTGCGTTGACACCCTGCTTGGACGGATGGCTCACCCCGGATTGCCGGCGCGCGCAATCCTTTTGCGCGGTGAACTGGTCATGCGCAAATCCACAACTAAGAATTGATCACGCCAACGACTTCATATCTATCACGAAGCGGTATTTCACGTCCCCTTTAACAAGACGCTCATAGGCTTCATTGATTTTCTGGATGGGAATCAACTCGATGTCAGAAACGATATTGTGGGCCGCACAAAAATCGAGCATCTCCTGGGTTTCTGCGATGCCGCCGATCAGCGAGCCCGCGAACTGGCGGCGTTTCGCGATCAGGTTGGACGCAGCGACAGGCAGCGGCTGTGCCGGTGCGCCGACGAGCACAAGCGTCGCGTCGTGTTTGAGCAGTGCGAGATAAGCATTGATGTCGTGTTGTGCGGCCACGGTATCGATGATGAAATCAAAGCTGTTCAATTGCTTCTTCATTTCGGCTTCATTTCTGGAAACAACCACTTCCTTCGCGCCGAGACGAATGGCATCGTTCGCCTTCCCCGGCGATGTGGTGAACAAAACGACATTTGCGCCAAGCACGTTCGCCAATTTCATCGCCATATGACCGAGGCCGCCAAGGCCGACGACACCGACCTTTTGGCCTTTGCCGATCTTCCAACGGCGGAGTGGTGAATAAGTCGTTATCCCCGCGCATAACAGCGGCGCCGACGCTGCAGGGTCGAGCGACTTTGGCACACGCAACGCAAATGCTTCGTCCAATACAATGGCTTCAGCGTATCCGCCGTAAGTAATGCCGCCGTGTTTTTTGTCCGGGCTGTTGTAAGTAAAGGTTGGCCCCGCTTCGCAAAGGTGTTCGAGACCTGCCTTGCAGGTTCCGCATTTATGGCAGGAATCCACCATGCAACCGACGGCAGCAAGGTCGCCCTCTTTGAATTTTTTAGCGCGCGAACCGGTCCTGGTCACGCGCCCGACGATCTCATGCCCCGGCACACAGGGATAAGTCGTCCCATGCCATTCGTTGCGCGCATGATGAACGTCCGTATGACAGACCCCACAGTAAAGGATTTGAATCTCGATCTCGTTCGGGTCCGGATCGCGATGCTGAAACGTAAATGGCACGACGGGCGTGGAGTCATTGAGGGCGGCGTAAGCTTTGATTTGGCGCATAAATTTGTCCGATGACGAAAACGAGTCTAAGACGAAAGTAAAAGTTGTCCAGACACCTTGCCGCAAAATCAGCCTTATGGACGATTGTCAGGAATCGCAAACATGCGTAACAATCCAACACGTCACCAAAAGATTTTAATAACCCCGCATAAGGAGTCGCACGCGGGTTTATGACACTAATGTTAATACTGCAATCGTCTGCATCTAGAAAACTATGAAAATAACATCATTCCAATACCCGTGCCGGCCTCAACTCGCCGCGCAAGTCTTCTTCTCCTGCCTGATGTTGCTTCTCGGCGTATTCAGATCGGCGGCGCAAACAGACGATTTCAACTCCCGGCGCGCCGCTCTTTTGAGCTACTACGACGCCACCACTCCAATCGATCAAACTGGAACAGGAGAATATCGTATTGGCCGGACTGGTTTTTTCTTCGCGGATGCCCGGTTCCTGACCAACGATTTATTAAACGGCTCCAACTTTATGTATGAGGCAGTAGGCGATGCCGACTCTGACGGTCATGATTCCGGATTTTCGATGTGGCCGGCCATGGATTGCTATTTGCGTTGGAATGCGAACTTGCCGTCCGTCTTCACTCCGACCATCACTAATTTCTTCGAGATGCAACTTACGACTAACGGCACCATCTACAATGACGGAACCACTCCCAACCAAGAGATGATGCTTTCGACTGCCCGCTATTTTGCCGGCCTGGTTTGGGGAACTAATGTCTTTCCCGCCGGCCCACAGTTCCAGGCCAGCTATGGCACAGGCGATCCCACGGGCAAAACCTATGCCTCCAACGTCATCGTTAATATTCCCCTGTATGGGATGCTGGAACATGATTCGCCGATCTATGCCGGAGACACCTTGGGACCAATCTATACTCTCGCCCGATTCGCACCCGATCCCATTCTTCAACACAAAGCGCAAATGACCTTCGATTGGATCGTTGCTGAAATATCCGGCCATTATTTTTATGACAACTGGGCCGTGGCAGCCGACCGCACTTTCCCTTACTGGACCCAGAACAGCCCCACTGAAACCGCTTTCATGAGCTATTTGCTTTTTGGCGGGCCCGTACCAGCCAATTATACTAACTCCTATGTTGCTGCTCAGTATTGCATGCCTGACTTTCCTGGAATTCTGCCCGAAACTTTGATGTCTGCGACAAATCGTTCACAACCCTATGCCTATTACAGCGCCGATATGGAGTTTACCGGCCTCTGGAACATCGGCTATTACAAGACCAGTTACATTACCCCCGGTTACGCGGTCTATAGCCAGGCCGAGTGCGATGTGCAGACCAATAGCGACGGCAGTTTTTCCATCACCAATTTCGGCACAGCCGTCACTTCCAACATGGGTGAGATGCAGCGCTGGGGCGTGACCTGGAATGACCCCGCTCACCAGACCAAGTTCTGGATCACTAATCCGTATGATCCAATCTATAGTGGCTCCGGCGGACATTATATCGGCAGCACCCCTTTTGAAGAAGTGGCTCAATTGGGCGGCACAATCGCGGCTGTTTATAATATGCCCACCAATTTCCTTCTGGCGGATTGGAATCACGGTGGCGACGTCACCTGGACTAATTTCCAGGGGATTGAAGGCTCCATTCCCACCAATTATTTGGCCCTCATCAACTATGCCTCCACCAGCGGCCGTATCTTCCTCCATTATACTAACGTCCTCATCTCCCTTTACATCAGCACCAATTTTACCTGGAAGATTAATCCGGGAAACACCACTTATTTCACGAACTCAGCTCATATCCTCGGTGTAGCCGTGGAGACGGCTTCTCCCAATGAATACACCCAATCCACCGCCGCACTGCGTCTGTCTGCTTTTGCAACCAACGTGCTGATTCATAGCAGTGTGAACACCAATTTGCTCACCGGCCTCAATCCAGGAATGATCTATACCGATCGCAACAGTAATACAGTAAAAATCGTTTATGGCGAGGGGGCATGGACGAACGGACAATTGGTGGATTACCAACAATGGCCCACCATCAGCAATCCCTGGATGTATCAGGCGCAGTTGGGCAATCTCTTCATCTATGGCACCAATCGCACCGTCTTGTACAATTACAATGCCTGGACGGAGACAACCAATTACATGCCCACGTTGTCGCCCACCTATCCCGTGATGATCAGTACCGCCAGCAACGCTACCGTCAATCTGGACCTCGCCACAATCATCAGGGACACTGAAACACCCTCCAACAACCTTTTCTTCACTGTGGGCAGCCCGACCAATGGCTCAGTAACGCTGTTGAGCGACGGCCACACCGCCAGCTTTACCCCTACGAATAATTATGGCGGTATGGCGGCAGGTTTCAGCTTTACCACATCCGATTATGGAATCGATCCGCGTTTGGTGCTCTACTACGACTTTGCGACACCCGACACACTTTCAAGCAATCTCATCGCCGATGTTTCAGGAAACGGACGGGATGGAAGCATTATGACGGTGGGATTTGGCGCGGCGGCTTACAATTCTTCTATGCCGGCAGCCCTGGCACCCTTCCTGGGGCAATCGCTACAACTGCCGCAGAGCAGTAATGGCAGCGATACCGTCTGCCTGCAAAGCACGGTGACCACGGGAGATTTGAGCATGACCAATGGAAGCTGGACTTTCGCGACCTGGTTCAATCGCGCAAGCCGGACCAACGACAATTTCATCTTGTACGCCGGTATGGGTGACGGCTTTGGGGGCAGCGGAGATGAACTACAACTCTATTGTCCCTCCAATTCCGATCTCATCGCGTTGTCTCATTGGAATGCGTCCAATGTCCGGGACATCGCGCTGGCGCCTACTAATGTAGTGAGCACAAATCAATGGCATCATGCGGCCGTCGTTTTTCAGCACCTGGGCAATGGCACAAATAATGTGAGTTTGTATCTCGATGGTGCGCTGGTGAGCACGGCCAGTAACATCGTCTGGGCTTTGCACCAGGATTATCCGCTGGTCTTCGGCGGGCACAATTCTTCCTCTTTGAATCTTGGCCGCTGGTTCAACGGCTCTCTCGCAGACCTGGCCCTCTTCCGCGGTGCCCTCTCCTCCACTGAAATCGCCGACCTCGCTACTCGCACTGTGAGCCATTTGGGAGGTTGGACAGTCACAAACGGTATTACCGTTTGGGTCGGGCCGCTCTCAGCAATTAATCTTACAAATAGTGATGCATCCGGTTCTTCGTCTTTTAACAGTGCTGGAAACTGGAGCAGTGGAGCCGCGCCGCTCTATACCAATGCCTATTTCACGAAGAATTTTCTTTTGCGTACTCCGCCGGGCAATGCCAATTATAATTTCGCGGGCAATTCCTTGACCATCACCAATGGCGGCGAACTCTCCCTCAAAGGCAATGGCACCAACACGATTAACAACCTCATCATGGCTGGCGGTTCAATCGCCGAGGGTGTCACCGAGGCCAATCCCGATATCGCTACCCTGGCCGGCAATATCAATCTGGCAGCCAATACTACCGTCACCTCTGGATCCAGAAGCGTGCCCTTGACACTCGTTATCCAGGCCCCTATCAGCAATGCCTCCGGTCCCAGTTCTACGCTAACCCTCAGTGATACAGCTACCACCGACGGACTAACCGTGGTTTTGGCCGGTCAGAACACTTTCAGCGGCGACATCACCGTGGCTGGTTCTCCAGGGGATACTCTCCAGTTGGGCATCAACAACGCTCTTCCCTCTACTGTCTTACTGACCCTAAATGGCATTTCAACCGTCACTAATACCACAGTTCTCGACTTAAATGGCTATAGCACTTCCGTCAGTGGACTTATTATTTCCAATAATACTTATCCAGGTTTTGTCACCAACAGTACCACCTCCCCGGCCATTCTTTCCATTTCCAACAACTCCCCCGATACCGTCCAATACGGGGTCATCAGCGATAATAGCGCCAATGGCGGCACTCTCTCCCTGATCAAAATCGGCTCCGACACTTTGACTCTGGCTAATACCAACACCTATTCTGGAACTACCACCATCAGCAGTGGCACTTTGACGTTGGGCAATTCTAATGCAATCGCTGCTTCCACCAGCCTGTCCATCGCGGCCGGAGCCATTCTGGATGTCTCGGCCTTCTCCGTTTACGCGCCGAACGGCGGCTTGAGCGCCAGCGGCTCTGCTTCGGCTGCGACCATCAAAAGCGCTTCGAGCGGCACAGTCGTTCTGGGTTCCCATACAATCACCTTGACTTATGACGGCTCACACCCGGCTCTGACCCTTTCCCAGGGAACTCTCAGCTTGAGCGGCAATGCCTTCATCGTCAACGGTCCGGTGTTGACCAATGGCACCTACACCATCATCCAGCAAACCACTGGTAATATCACCCACATAGGCACCTTTTCCGTTTCAGGCACTGCTACCGGCTCGGGCAATGGCAACTTGGATTCAATTTCAATCAGCAACGGCAAAGTCATCCTCACTATTGCCGGCAGCACAACGACAACATGTACTACTATTGCGGGCAGCGATCCGAACTGCGCAGAAGATCTGATGATCTTCACCGCAACCGTAGCCAACAACAATACCGGCACCACGCCGACAGGCAAAGTGATCTTTCAAGACGGGAGCACAGCTTTATTTACCAATACTCTCAGCAGTGGCATGGCCACCTGCACCAATACCTTTATTGCCGGCCTCCATTCTATCGTTGCCTATTATCAGGGTGACACAACCCATAACACCAGTAACAGCTCAAATAATCCGGTGAGCGTCTCGATATACTCACCACCTCTTATCATTTCTCAGCCAACCAATTTAAGCGTCGCTGTTAACACCAGCGCCACATTCTCGGTGATCGCCACCGGAACAGATCTATCCTATCAGTGGTATTTCAACAACACCAATACCCCTATGCCCGGAGCGATCAAGCCGACCTTCACTTTGAGCAGCGCTGCCTATCCCAGCGCGGGCGTTTATTTCGTGGTGGTCAGCAACCCCACCTGCACGTCAGTAACCAGTTCCAACGCCACCTTACAGGTCAACACTGTTGAAACATTGATAGCCAGCGATTCCATTACGACTTCTTCCCTGACCGGAATAACCAATTGGACTCCATCGACGACGATAGCACCGACCAATACTTCCTCCTCCACTAACGATTATTATACCAGCACCTTTAATTTACGCAGCCCGGCCACTACTAACGGTGTCAATTATACAACGCTGGCCAAGTCATTGAATATCACTCCGGGCGGCACATTCTCCATCAAAGGCAATGGCACCAATACCATTAGCAACCTCGTCCTGGCAGGTGGCAGCCTTTCCCAAGGTGAATCTGGCGCCGTCCCCGACGTTGAAACCGTAGCCGGCAGCATCAATCTGGCGGCAAGTTCCACCATCACCTCCGGCGCGACCACTACGAATAATTTGACTTTGATCATACAGGCTCCCATCACCAACGCCCCTAATGTCAACGCCACTCTGACGATGAGTGATGACGTTGGTAAAATTTTTGGCGGGCTGGTGGTTGTTTTAGCAGGCCAAAGCACATTCAATGGAAACATTGTTGTGACAGGTTCTCCCGGAGACCTTCTGCAACTGGGAATCAACAACGCCCTTCCCCCAACTGCCCCCTTGACTCTGAGCGGCGTCTCCTCCCCAACCAATACTACCGTTCTCGACCTCAATGGCTATAGCACCTCCGTCGGCAGCCTTATTATTTCCAGTAATACTTATCCGGGTTATGTCACCAACAGCGCCACTACCTCCGGCACCCTTTCGATCTCCAACAATTCCCCCGACATCATCCAATATGGCATCATCGCCGACAATGGCGCCGATGGCGGCTCTCTCTCTCTCACCAAAACGGGTTCGGACACTCTGACTCTGGCCAATACTAATACTTACACCGGAACTACCACCGTCAACGCTGGCACCCTGATGTTGAGCAATGCCAGTGCGATTTCTGATTCCACCAGCATCTCTATCGCTGCCGGGGCCACTCTGGATGTCTCCGCCATCTCCTCTTATGCAGTGAATGCCAGCTTGAGGGCCAGCGGCACCGCTTCAGCAGCAGTCATCAACGGCGCTTCGGGTGGCGTGGTCAACCTGAACACAAACTCAATCACCCTGGCCTATGATGGCTCAGATCCGGCACTTACAATCTCACAAGGCACTCTCTCCTTGAGCAACAACACCTTCACCGTGAATGGCCCAACCTTGTCCAACAGCGTCTATACCCTTGTCCAGCAAGCCACCGGTAGCATCACCCATCTGGGCACCTTCTCCGTTTCAGGTTCCGCCATTCCATCCAGCGGCACCGTTAACTCTATTTCCGTCACCGGCAACAGTGTCCTCCTGACCATCATAGAAAACACGACCACCACCTGTGCGCTTACCGCCGGCAGCAGTCCAAACTGTCAGGGAGACCCGTTAATCTTCACCGCAACAGTGGCCAACAACGGCGCCACCGGCACTACTCCCACAGGCAACGTCGTCTTTAAGGATGGAAACACAGTTCTGGCCACCGTTGCGCTCACCAATGGCACAGCCAGCTATACCAACACTACCTTTGCTGCCGGCAGTCATTCCATCACAGTCTCTTACCAGGGTGATACCAACCATAATACCAGCGACAGTTCAGCCCACCCCGTCAGTGTGACTGTGGACAACGCTCCCAATATCACAACCCAGCCTATCACCGGTCTGACCAACGCGTCAGGCACCACCGCCACTTTCTTGGTAGTGGCCACTGGAACGGCTTTATCCTACCAGTGGTATTTCAACAGCACAGCGCTCTCCGGTGCAACCAGTTCAACCCTGACCCAGGCCAATGCCCAGGTCGCCAACTCGGGCGTTTACTATGTGGTGGTCAGCAATCCAGCTTGCGATCCGGCGACCAGTTCCCATGTCATACTCCTCATCACTAACACCATCGAAACTCTGAAAGCAAACGACTCGGTCAATACTTCTTCCTTCACTGGAACAACCAATTGGACTCCCGCACCCCTTCTCGCCGCCACCAATGCCAATGCCTATACCAACGATTATTATACCGGCACCTTCATTTTGCGCAGTCCCGGAGACAATGGTATTTATAACTTTGCCGGCGACTCTTTGACCGTCAACACCAGCGGTGAACTCTCCCTCAAAGGCAACGGCACCAATATTGTCAACAACCTCATCATGGCCGGGGGTTCGATCGCTCAAGGCGTCACCAGCGCCAACCCCGATACCGCCACGCTGGCCGGCAACATCAATCTCACTGCCGATACCACCATCACGTCGGGATCCAGAAACCTGCCTTTGACGCTTGTTATCCAGGCCCCCATCACCAATGCTTCGGGCGTCAACTCTACCCTCACCCTCAGCGATACCACCACTACCAACGGCCTGATTGTGATTTTGGCCGCCCGGAATACTTTCAAGGGCGGCATTATCGTGACTGGTTCTCCGGGTGATACTCTCAAGTTGGGTATCAACAACGCGCTCCCGCCAACCGCTTCTCTGGCCTTGACCGGCATCTCCACTGCGACCAATACCACCATTTTCGATCTCAACAGTAATAATACCGCCATCGGCAGTCTTGTCTTTTCCAATGCTACTTATCCGGGCTTTGTCACCAACAGCGCCACCAGCCCGGCCATTCTCTCCATCTCCAACAACTCTGCCGACACAGTCCAGTATGGCGTCATCGGCGATAACAACGCCAATGGCGGTACTCTCTCCCTGCTCAAAACCGGCTCCGGCACCCTCACTCTGTCCAATACCAATACCTACGCTGGTTCCACTACCGTCAATGCCGGTATCCTGACATTAAATGGCCCCGGAATGAGCACCTCATTGCTGGTCACGAATGGCGTAACCTGCTATGTGATGACAACAAAATCTTTCGTATCCATCAATGCCGCCGTTTCAATCGGCACAGGCAGCCAGATTTATTTGACTAATGGAGTAAGTCAGAAGGTAAAGTACCTCGCGTTCAATGGTCAGTGGCAATCGTCGGGAACGTGGGGCTCTGCCACCAGTTCGGCCACACATAAAACCAATTATTTCAGCGGCACTGGATTACTTAATGTCACCAGCGGTGGCACACCTCCTGCGGTTCAGTCGCGACCAATCAAGAAAGTTGCAGTTATCGGAATCTCCGGTTCGCCAAGCATCACGCCAACGTTTTGGTCATCGAACCTGATATTGTCATGGCCGTCCAATCTGATCGGGGTACAATTGCAGGTTCAGACCAATGGAATTGTGTATTCCAACTGGACCGATGTGACCGGCACAACAACCACCAACCAGGTCATTGTCCCAATCGATCCTGTCAACGGATCCGTGTTTTACCGGCTCGCACCATAAGAACAAAACACGTGCATTGGTCAAATTCCGTCATTGTGCAACATGTATCGAGTTGTGTCTGAATTTATTGAACGCCAAAACGGATACCAAAAGAGTTAAAACGGGTATATTTGAATTAAGCAAAATATACTTGAGTAACGAATAAAAACTGGAATATTTCGTCCAGCAATCGCTGGGTAAATTTTCAATCCCGACTCGCGGCTCCATTTCCTTTCATTTTTCTTTCAACTCGATTTCGCCAGCCCAATCACCGGGGAGCGGATGTTCGCGAAGGACGGCAAACTGTTTGAGATAAAATTTCGCCGGTCCATCATCGGGAGCTACCTGAAGGACGGCACGGAAGGCGACTTCGGCTTCATCCAGTTTTCCAGCCTGAAAGAGTTTTAGCGCGGTGGAAAATGATTCAAGCAAGGATTGGTATTTGGCCGGTTCCTTTGCATCACCCAACAATTCATATACATCGACTGCTTTCTCAAATCCTTTGAGCCGGAACTGGCCCAGGAACCGGGTCGTGAACCGGTTGCCGATGCCGGCGTGGGTTTCGGTCGTAAGCAGAACAGTGGTGCCGAGATATTTGTTCAATCCTTCCATGCGCGAGGCGAGGTTGATGTTCTCGCCGAGGGCGGTGTAATCCACGCGCGTGGTACTGCCGAAATTGCCCACGTTGGCCACACCGGTGTGCAGACCGATGCGGGTGACGAGCAATTGCCCGTTCATATGCTGCGGCGGAAGATTTCGAAACTGCAACGCGGCCTCGCAGGCGCGCACCTGGTGATCGGCCTGCGGATCGGGTGCATTCCAAAACGCGAAGATGGCGTCGCCGATATATTTCACGATCGTGCCGTCGGTGTGGTGGATGCATTGACCGACGGCGGTCTCGAAATACGAATTCATGTGATGTGCCAATTCATCTGAATCCATCCCCTCGGAAATAGATGTGAAACTGGCGATGTCTGAAAATAAGATGGTCAGCGTCCCCTTTTTCGCGCCGGGCTTCAACAAATCCTTGTCACTGGAAAATTTTTTGACCAGCTTCGGCGAGAGATACAAAGCCAGCGATGCTTCATAAAGTTTGTTCTGGACGTAGAGACGGATGGAGTTGAAGACGACCGACCACAACAACGCGACAGGAATCTGAACCGCGACCACAATCAGCCACGGAAACCATAGCCGGTAATGGCCAAAACAGAAAAAAACGGCCAGCGTGATGGCCGTCATGGCGCAAGCCGTCAATACTGCTGCTGGGACCGACCGGAATAGTGTGAGGCCAAATCCGGCCAACAATCCGATTAACAGGATAACGAGCGTCTCATCTGTGCGCGGCATCTGCGTAAGCCAATCACCGCGTAAAAGATTCAGAAATTGGGTCGCCTGAACCTCTACGGCTGGAACGAGCACACTTTTTGAATAGGGGGTGAAATATTGGTCTTTGAATTGCCCGCTGTACTCAGTTTTGAGCGAACTGCCGACAAAGACGACCACGTTGCTGAAAGCGCCCGGGGGAACCTGATTAGTATCAAGGGCCTTGTAATAACTCACGGATGGGATGGTGCCGGGTGGCCCGTAATAATTGATCCATCGTTCCGCATAGCGGGTATCCGGACCTTTAGTCACGGGAGCACCGAGCATTTTTGCCGTTTCCCACGTGAAACTGGAATAGGAATCACCCGCTTTATCCGGCGGCGCATGAAGATGCCGCCGCACGATGAAATCATTGTCAGGATTCAATTCAACAAATCCGACGGCAGCGGCGGCGTTGAAAAAAGGATCGTACGGAGGGTACATCGTAGGATGGTTGTCGCCGTCCAGGCCATACTCGGCACCCAGCACGACATGGCCGTTAGCCGCGATAGCGCGGGCAAACCGCTGGTCGCCGTCAGGATGGTCGGCGTTCGGTCCGGAAAAGATGACATCGAACACCACGGCCTTTGCGCCATCAACTGTCAGGCGTTCGACCAATCGGGCATGGACACCGCGGTCCCAGGGACGGTCATAAGGCTGTTGCAATTCGCGGTGCGAGTCGTCATCCATATAGACCATCACTACCTCGTGCGGCTCGATGATGGGACGATGGAGGAACGGAATGTTGTAACTGAGGTGAAGAAGCTTTTCACTGATTTGGAAATCAGACTTGAGCAGGAGCAATCCGCAAGCGGCCGCCAGCAGCGCGCCGAATAATGCGCCGCGCCAGGTTTGTTTGAACGTGTCTTTCAAGTTTGATCGGGATCGCCACCGGATTGCGCCGGCCCGGGAAAAATGGCATTCTGTGGCGAAACTGAGAATCAAAAACGCGCAGAAACAAAGCAAGAAAATTCATGGCCTCAAATAAAATCCAACGCAGCGTTTTTGCCGTCATTCTTTGCCTCGCCCTGGTTGCGGTCGCGATCTGGTGTCTGCGCAAGCCACAAGCACCAGACCGTTCCGGTAAAAACCCGGGTTCGACGATCCCATCCATTACCAATCCAATCGCAAACATCCCGGTTCCCACTCCGTCCACATCGGCTTCGACATCCGGGCAACTACAAGCGATGGCCGCTTCTTTGCGCGCGGCAACAAACGCGATGTCCGCACACGAGCAATTGGAGCAATTACGCGCGATGCTCGCCGCCATGCCCAAAGACCAGGCCATCGCGCTCATCCGGCAATTTCTTGATTCCAAAGCCGATGCGGACACGCATCTGGGATTCAAGGTCGGCCAGGGCGGCTTGTTGGACGACGCGCCAACCTTGCGGACATTTCTACTCGACGAGCTGGCGCGGCTCGACCCGGCTGCCGCGGCGGATTATTCCAAGACCATCCTCCAGAGCAAAGATTCACCGGATGAATGGGCGGTGGCCCTGAGAAATCTTGCCTGGGGCGATACGAGCGCCGATGGCCGCACTTTATTAGAGCAAAAAACCACGGAAATGCTCCAGTACCCGCCCTGGCAACAAAATCCTTCGACCGGATTTTTGGAGGCGTTCGATGTCGCCGTTTATCTCGGCGGCACCAGCCTGATGCCCACCTTGACCAGCATGCTTCAGCAACAGAACGATCCAGCCATCTCGCATGCTTCATATCTGGCCCTGGACCGGCTGGTCATCAATAACCCGCAGACGACCCTGGCTGGTTTGCTCGCCGACCCAACCTCAATGCAAGGCCACGAATCCACCCGCGCGGATTATTTTGCGCGGGCAGACGTGAGCGATCCGCAGCAGCGCCAAATCGTGGAAAATTATTTGCTCAACCCGCAGATCAGCGCGGCGGAGCTTAATACCTTTGCCGGCATCTTTCCCAATGCCAATTACATGATCTCTCCCAATCTGCTTACTCAATCGCAGACACCCAACCATGCGGCGTTGGCGGCGCGGGACGCCGCTTCGTTGCAAGCCGTGCAGCAATGGATGACTGACCCGCGATTTTCCCAATTACAACCCGAATTGGAGCAGATGCAAACCCGCATCGCGGGCTATGTGCAGCAGGAGACAGCAGCACATTGAATCAGAATATAAAATTCAGTCTCGCCTCAAAAACGCGACTGCGGGGGATTCCTTCGTAAGCCGTGAGCGAGTTCAGTTTATAGTTTTCGCCCGACAGGTTCAGGATGGCGCCTTCAACTTCCATGCGGCGATGCGCGAAATACCAGCCCGCGAACAAATTATATTGGAAGAAATGGTCGCCGGTCTCTACGGGCGTCCAGCCTGAATTGGCCTGGCCGTACCAATCCATTTCCGCGCGCGCAAACGCACCGGAGGGATGATTGAACTGAAGATAACCACTCGCTTCCTGAAGGGAGGATTTTTCTATCTGGTCGGCCGTGGATAATACAGCTGTGGGAATATCTGTTAGGACATCATGCAATCGCGAATGGGTGAAACTATAAGCGGTTCCCGCCACCCAGCGGTCGCCGAAAAGATGGTTCACACTCGCCGTGATGCTGCGTTCGACATAATCCAGTTGTTCCGGCGTGGTATCGGGAGTGCCGGGAAAGAGGGCGCCGTTGAGGGTGAACACACCGATGTCGCGACTGACGCCCGATTTAAGCTGTTCGACCTGGATGCCGGCAAAAGTACGGGTTCCAAATTTCAGGTCAAGTGCGGTGCCGAGTGTCTCAAAGCTCGGAGCGTCCACGGAGCCGACGATAGATTCGGATATGAGGCTGCGAAAGGCCTGGGGAAAACCAGCGAGTTGAGTCGGCTCAAGCCGATAACTTTCATCCAGACTCACGCCACCTAATGATTTGGTATACACGCCGCGCAAAGTCACCTGCGGGACAGGATTCCAGACGATGGCCGCCTTGGGGCCGAGCTGCGAGCGTTCGTCGTCCCCCGAAGAAACGGGCGGCTGCCGGTAATTGTCCGGATACGACACATCATCGTAAGCAAACCCACCGGTCAGCCAGAGATGCTCCAGTGCTTCCACAGTCAGGTAGGCGTAACCAGTGATACGGTCAAAATTTTCCGACGGGGAGGCTTCAACCGTGCTCGGGGTCAGGCCGAGGGTGCCATTTGGTGATAGAGTGAGAATGTCCTGTGTATTAAATCGGCCTGTCTGATATCGAGCCCCGGCTGACAGAGTGACTCGATCCCATTCGCAGATCTGGTTCAGTTCAGCAGAATAGATGGCAAAACTATTATTGTAATTAACGTCATAGTAGGTAACGGGTGCTGCATCCACGGTAGGAGGCACGGTTTTGAAGAGGACAAATTCGGGAACGTCAAGATCACTGAAATGCTGTTGGTCGGTCAAACGTCCTACCAGGGCCAGGGTGCGGATACCCGGCGCCCATTCATGGTCCCAGCCGCCTACAAGAATGGGATGTTGATATTCGTCGAAGCGATAATTCGGCCGTGCATTCGCCGGATCGTAGTAATTGAAATTGTCGCCGGAGTGATAATCCTGGTATTGCACCAGTGCCATCGCCACGTCCTCTGGAGTGACCTGTTGTTTGATGGTCGTGTCCCACTCAATATCATCGAGGTCATTGTTCACGCGGATGCCGTCGTTGTGATGATAATCCAGGTCAAATGCGTAAGCGGTGTTGCCATAGACGCCATATTGCGACGCCTGCTCGTGATACATGCCGTCCGAACGCGCATCGGTGGAACTGGCCAGTCCCACGCCGTTTTGCTGGAACAATTTGGAGTATTCCTGCTGCGAAACCTCCTGCGAAAGCCGTCCGCCGCCAACGGGCGAAAGCAGGTTGGCCAGCAGTAATTCATTGAACCAAACCGTCTCGTAACGCAGGTTGAATTGCGTGGGATCGCGCAGATCGTTGTAGGCGTCTGCGAGGAAGAGGTGCGCCGAGGCGTTGCCATAATCCTCATTCACCGCGCTGGCGGCTTCGCGCACGCTAACGTCCCTCATGTTATCGTCGCGATAAATGGAAGCGAGATTGACGCTGCCCACGGCACGGTCCTGGTCGAGCAGTAATTTGGAGCGGAAAACGCTCCGGTTGTCGTTGCGTGCCTGGGAATTTTCCAGGTCGCCGATTGCTTCATTGGGCCGGTTCTCCCGTTGTTCCAGCAAGGCCAGGTAAAGCCATGATGTCGGGTCGTTCACATCGAGTCGCTGAGCCAGTCCCAGTTCGCGTTGAGCGCGGATATCGTCGAACTGTTCAGCGAACGCCTTGCCCAAATAACTTCGTAGCAGCGACCGGTTCGGCTCCAGGACTGCGGCTACCTGCAAATCTTTTAGTCCCCCGGCGGTATCGCCCCGGTGGATGCGCACCAGGCCCCGGCCCAGCCAGGCGTTGCCCAGGGAACCATCCACGGCAATCGCCTCATCAAAATATTTTGCCGCCTGCGCGCTCCGGTTTTGTGCCGCCAACAAAAATCCCTCCAGGGCCAGCGCCTCGGCATTTCGGGGCGAAAGCCGCAGATCATTTTGCAACGCAGCCAGCGCCGTGGACGTGTGCCCAAAACTGAATTCCAATTCCGCCAGCCGTTCCCAGGCAAAACCAAAATCCGGCGCGGCCTTTGTGGCGGCCTGTGCCGCGGCGAGCGCCGCCTCCAGTTGCGATTGGGATTGCAGATAATATGAATCGGCTAGTAACGACGTTGCAAGTGAGCTGCCGCCTGTCGGGTTGAATTTTTGGTATTTTACCGCAGCCACCATTTCCCGCAATGAATTGGCCAATGGCGATTGGATGGAGGTGATATGGTCTTCCGCTTCGTCCACCTGCCCTACGGACAATAGCAACTCCGCATAATAAATCTGTTCAGGATCCGAAACCATCGTGCGGTTCGTAGGGTAATCCGCCAATGCCGCCAGCAGGTCGCCCGAACGGTAATCAGCGAGCGACACAGACAGCGCCTGCTTTTCCGAGATGGTCAAACCCAGTTCATCCGGGTTCAGGACCGCCGGATAATACAGGCACCACTGGATGATATTGATAGCGTTGATGACCGCCGTTTTCCTGGGGGCGTTACCGGGCTCCACGATCCCCTGCTCACCGGACGCCAGGTCCACACCGCCGTTTTGATTGGTCAATGCCACCTCGCCATCAATCAAGGTGACGTGGGTCTCACCGTTGGTGGCTACTGCCAGGTTGAATTCCGTTCCGCGGATCGCTCCCGAGGCCAGCGGTGTCTGGAATTGCATTTCTGTGGGGCGTTCACGGCTGAAAAAGTAAGTCGCGCCTTTTTGCAGGTTCAGCGACGGCGCTTTGTCAGGCGCTGAGGGCGCCTGGATGAGCAAGGTGGTCAATTCATCCACGCGCATCACCGTCAGGTCTGACATCCTGACCGTGGCACGGCTGTGCAAGCCCGTCCGCAACCGGTCGCCGACATGCACCGCCATATTGGTGCGCGCAGCCAGCCAATCCATCGAGCCGCCGAAATTCACCTCGACCCTGCCTTCCGCCGTCAACAGAGTGGCATCCGTGGATGGATGGGCGGGAGAGTTCTGGGCAGAAACCATCCGGGCAAGGAGAAACGCAACGGCAAAAATCCAAATACCCGCGTTTGGTTTAATGCCTTTCACGAGTGTTTGGTTTGACAAGTTGCGCTTCTGAATTTTATCTGGTTCATCGCGAAAAAAATTTCGAACTTATTGCAACCACACGGCGCGATAAAACATTGTGGCGTTGGTGGATGACCTGGGCAACACGACATTCACGCCGCCGGAGATAATGGTATTCGTGCTGATCGGGATCCATGAACCGTTCACCAATGACGTGGTTCCCTCAATCCGATACACGGTGCCGGTCGTCCCGGTCAAACCAATGGAATTTCCACTGACCACCATCATAGGGTTGTTGACGAGATACTGCGCACTATAAGTGGTGATCTGCCCCGGCACAATGGCAACCATCTGGTTGGTCGGCAGACTCCATCCCGATATCGGTTTGAACTGCACTGCCACTGCATTGGTAGTGGCGATCAAGCGCACATAATTGGTGGCGGTCGAATAGGCCGCGTCGCCCTGCAGTTCCCACGCCGCCCCTGCCGCCAACGCGCCCGCCGGCCCCAGCAAAAATTGCAGGTACCCCGGATGGCTCGCGCTGGTCGCCTGGCTTGGAACAATTGTGACCACTCCACCGCCGGGGTGGTTGACTCCATTATCGCCCACCACTGCGGCATTAGTGATCAAATTTACCACCGCACTGTCGATAGCCCGCACTGCCGAGGCATAAGGTGTTACCCCGTTATATAGTGTTCCCACATACACTCCCGCCGGGTAATAATAGCCGTTGTATTGCACATATAGCGGCCCGCCGCTGTTGCCGGGATAACTCAAGAACCAATTGGCCGTGTACACCTGCTGGTCGTTGACGGGGTCCGTTGCCAGACTTAACGGATAGGGTTGCGGAGTGGTCTGATACATCTCGCCCGGCACGATTGATGCATCACCGAATTCTGATCCGTCCACTGGATACCCCACTAACATCTTCAATCCATTCCCGGTCAGCCATGGGTTGGGTGATGCATCTGAAGGCAGATAACCGTTGTAACCACCCCCGGCCACCGGCGATAAAAAATAAAGTGCGGCCACGTCGAAATCGCGTGATTGTGGACTGGATTGATCCGGCGCGAGTCCGCCAAAAATGTCATTGGTCCGTTGCGCCGCATAACCGCTTAACACATACCAACCCCGCGCCGATTGTGGTTGAAGCGCAGAAGCGCCTGTCTCTTCTTCAAAATACCAAAATACCTGGCTGGCATAAGAAAGCGTCTGGTCATTGAACACCATGTGCGCCGCCGTCAGGACCACGTTGGTTTGCACCGCCACGCCGCTCCCGTAGCCCACATCCGCATCTGATTGCAATTGGCCGTTGAACCCAAAAGGATAATCCGCCACATCCCCGATCTCGTTGCCAGGCACAGGGAAAGGCAACAACACCCCGCTGGGCGCCGTTGAAGCCAGCAGATAACCCTCTGTTACAAAAGCCGGCACTCCCGCAGAGACTTGTATTCCTTCGGTTGACGGTTTGACATAACCGCTGACCGGCTCAAACTCGATATTATATATACCCGGCAACAGATTTATTGCCGTCGAACCAGGTGCGCGCCAAGTCGTTTCACCCAGGAACCGCCAGCCCGTTCCACTCAACACACTGGGGGTGATATCCACGGTGAGCGATCCGACACTCCCGGCGCCACCATTAAGCGTCGGATAGTATTGATTGGTCATATAAACTGCCGTATTGGCCGGCACAACTGCGATAAAATTGGTTTGAATGGTCAGATAACCGGACACGCTGCTGAACTGAACAGGATAATTACCGGCCACCAGGTTGCGGGCGGTCGTCCCGCTGGCGCGCCAGCCGGTTTCCCATCCAAACCGCCACTGGCCACCCGCCTCCGGCGGCAGCAAGGTCACCGATAATGTCCCGTTCGCGCCGGATGCGCTTGAAATAGAAGTATTGGCCTGCCCATACGCCGTAAATACTCCCTTGCGGATGGTGTTATTGTCCGTGTCAGCAACATATATCGCGCCCGAGTTGTCCACTGTGATACCATAAGGTTGGTTGAATAACGCCGCGCTCCCGGCCCCATCGGCGCTTCCTTCGCCTTCGCCGCCAATCACGTTCAACACCCAATTGGTGCCCATTTGGTTTATCTCAAGAACCGAGTCCGCAACCGTTACGAAAAGATTTCCTGCGTTGTCAACGGAAACACCCTGGGGAGCGCCCAGAGAATAAGAGTTGCCAACCCGAAATATAAAATCTCCGGCGATCGTTTGCACCACCCAGTTGGCTCCCATTGGCGTGATCTTCCGGATAGCGCCGGAAAATCCTGTTCCGGAGTCTGTCACATATAGATTGCCGCTCCCGTCCACGGCCACGCCTGTGGGATTGTTGAACATGGCATTGGTTCCGATGCCGTCGATCAGGCCCGAATTGTTTAAGGATCCCGCGATCGTACTCACTACCCAATTCGTGCCGGACGGCGTAATTTTTCGAATGATTTCGTTAAAGCCGTCTACCACATAGAGGTTGCCTGCCTTATCCATGGCGATGCCCTGATGATTGAATCCAAAATTGAATTGCGCGGCGCCGTTCGTGC
Source organism: Verrucomicrobiia bacterium (assembly GCA_036502245.1). Lineage (GTDB taxonomy): Bacteria > Verrucomicrobiota > Verrucomicrobiia > Limisphaerales > UBA11358 > UBA11358. The sequence goes on along the minus strand of DASXYX010000075.1, from coordinate 149,914 downwards.
CATCGGCAAAGCCGTAAATTCCTGCCGACCCGGCGATCGTCGTGGCCACCCCGGCTGGAGTGATTTTCCGGATCGTATCGTTGTCAGCATCCACCACATAAACATTGCCATTGGTGTCCGCAACGATACCGGCGGGATAATTAAACCGGGCGTTGCTGCCCGCACCATTGGTACTGCCACTGTTTCCTGCCAATCCGGCAACGGTGCCTACCTGTCCCAGGAAGGTAACATTGCGGACCGTATCATTACCGGAATCTGCCACAAGGAGAAAGCCGGCGTCGTTTATGCTCACATCGAGAGGCCCGTTAAATCGTGCCGTGCTGCCCACGCCATCGGCGCCGCTTGAACCTCCTGCCGAACCCGCGATAGTGCTTACGACCGCCGCCGGGGTCACTTTCCGCATCGTGTTATTAAGAGTGTCCGCGATATATAAGTTGCCCGCGTTATCGATGGCCGAACCGGAAGGCCAATTGAACAACGCGCTGCTGCCGGTCCCATCCGCGCTGCCCGCGTTTCCCCCCGACCCCACAAAAGACGTCACCACCCAATTCGTCCCGGACGGTGTGATCTTCCGGATCTTGTCGCGGACTCTGTCCGACACATAAATATTCGTCGCGCTGTCCACCGTGACATCGGAGGGATAGTAAAAGGCCGCCAAATTGTTTGTTGCGTCCACATCTCCATAACGTCCCGCCGTCCCGGCGATCGTCGTCACCACCCAATTGGTGCCAACCGGGGTGATCTTTCGGATCGTGTAGTTTCCCAGGTCCGCTACATAAAGATTGCCCGCGCTGTCCGCAGTAATTCCGGTGGGCAACGAAAATTGTGAGGCGCCGTTGGTGCCGTCGGCATGCCCACTGTTTCCAGCCGAACCCGCGATCGTCGTCACCACCCAATTGGTGCCGGACGGTGTGATCTTTCGGATCGTGTCATTGAAGTAGTCGGCCACGTAAATGTTCCCCGCCCGGTCCACCGCCAGCCCGTGCGGTCCGGAAAACTGCGCGGCACTGTTCGTTCCGTCGGCAGAGCCGCCAACCGAACCGGCGATGGTGCTGACCATCCAATTGGTGCCAACTGGGGTGATTTTTCGGATCGTTTCGTTGAATTGATCCGCCACATACAGATTGCCGTTCGTATCCATTGCCAGACCGGTTGGCAGGTTGAATCGCGCGGCGCTGCCCGCGCCATCAGTATTGCCGGAAATTTCCGCCAGGCCAGCGATTGTGCTGACCAGTCCTGAGGGGGTGATTTTTCGGATCATTTCATTGAACTGGTCCGTCACATATACATTGCCTGCGCTGTCCACCGCGACGCCCACCGGGCTATTAAATTCTGCGGCCCCGCCCACGCCGTCTGCACTGCCTTCACCCGGATACCCGGCAATGGTCGTCCAACTGTAGGCGATAGAATTATTCACCTGCGATATCGGGTTGAGCACAGAAATTGTCACCACCGAAGATGTCATGGAAATCCCGGCCGCGGTCGCCACCGCCGTCAGGGCATAAGCCCCCGCCATCAAATTGCTTGCAGTAAGATTGAAAGGGGCAACCTGGTCCGTTCCAGATAAAATTCCGTTAAGGAAGAATTGCACATTGGTGGCCGGCCCAAAGCCTCCGGAAGCGGTGGCCCCGATGTTTACGTTCACAGGCGTCCCGATAAAGACAGCGCCATTGGTTGGACTGGTGATTTTTACAGTCGCCTTCCCGGCAATTTGAAACCCATCGATATCGCCTTCCGGACTGCCATTGTAAGTAATAGCCAGGTTTCCCGAACCATCCGACTGGGCGGAAGCAAATTCGACATAATCGACGCCTGCGATCAAGGTACTGCTGGAGGCGTTCCATACGCTGCTTTGGGTGTTGCCATTTACGGTAAAAGAAGTCGTACGGCCCACAGCACCCGCGCTGTTATCCGCCGCGTTATACAAAACCAGATCGTAGGTTGCATTGGTTGCCAGGCCGGACAGCGTGATTGTTCTGGCCGACCCGCCGTTGAACAAATAATCCTCCATCAACGCATCATAAGGAGTGCTCGCGAACGGCGTAGCCCCGGCGAAAGCATTGGCATCATATCCCCCCCCGGACGCGAAGGTCATCGTCACCGGTGAATTTCCGCCAGTGGCGTAGATCAGTGAAATTCCGCTGCCACTGCTGACACTGATCCCATTCCATTGGTCACCCGCTGCTCCAAGAAACGCTGCGCCGGACATCGTCGGCCCCACACTCGGACCGCCATGGGCTGACCCATAACTGTCATTATTGAAATCAACATCGATCAATTGGGCCTGCAACGCATTACAAAGAAGAAAAAACACCCCCACATAGACATGGATTAGGAGCCTTGATGATTTCAGGGTTTTAGGCACGACTTCTTGGTAATATTATCGGTTACGTTGCTCACCTTGTCAACGAATCGCGGTGTCCGGCAACGCCCTGCAAAGGTTGCTGGTGATGATTGACTTGCGGTGATCAGCCCATCCTCTAAACCAAAATTGACTCGACTAAACCAATAAAAGCTGTTCTGATGGATGCCGCACAAAAATCGGAACTGCGAGTAACCATGAAGGTGATCCCATTCATAGCCCGCCTGAAAAAAGCGCATTTGGGTCTGCTGTGCTCGTGGCTGATTTTTTTGGCCGCAACGAATGGAGCCAGGGCTACGGTTTTTACGGTGATTACTGCCAGCGACAGCGGAGCTGGTTCATTGCGGCAGTCTGTTTTAAGCTCCGCTTCCGGTGATACCATCCTTTTTACGAACACTCTTTCCAGCGCGACCATCACGCTCACCAGCGGTGAATTGCTGTTGGGCCATAACCTCACCATCGATGGCTCTTCGTTGACCCGCCAGGTCATCATCAATGGCAGCCATGCTTCGCGCATTTTCGAGGTCAGTTCCGGAGCCAATGTGATATTAAATTCGTTGGTGATCACCAATGGTTACCCCGGAACCGGTGTTGCAGGCGGCGCCATCCTGAATAGCGGCACGTTGACGCTGAACAACTGCGCGCTCGCGGGCAATTCCGTGGATTCATCCACCAGCGGCGGCGCCATCGCCAACGGCGGCCCATTGACGCTTACAGGCTGCACCCTTTCCGGCAATTCTTCCGGCTTCGCCGGGGCGATCAATAATTCCGGCGTCCTATGCACCCTGGACAACTGCACTGTGTCCGGCAATGCCAGCGCCAACAACGGCGGAGCGATCGACAATACATTTGGCGCCACGCTGTCTCTCTTATATTGCACTGTGTCCGGCAATGTCGCGGGCGGCGCCGGCGGCGGCATCGATAATTATTTATCCCAGCTCAACGTCACGAATTCCATCCTGTCCGGGAATATCAGCCAGGACATCTATAATTGGCCGGGCAGCACGAATATTTTCGGAAGCACAAACATCGTGCAATCGGAGGGCAACGGGGGCACGATCATCGGCAGTTCTTCTGTCGTGGCGGTGAATCCTTTACTGTCGCCGCTCGGCAACTATGGCGGACCCACGCAGACCATGCCGCCCGCGGCTGGCTCTCCTGCGATTGACACGGCTGGCCCCGCACTCTTAAGCATTGATCAACGTGGTTATGTGCGACCTGTGGGCGCTGCTTCTGACCTTGGAGCCGTGGAAGTCGCTTCACCCACGAACAGCCCGTTTGGCAATGCGATGGTTTTCAACGGCACGAACCAATACGTCACCATCACCAATTTCGGCGTCATCATTCCTACCAACGAGATCACCGTTGAATTTTGGGCTTATACCACCGCAGGCGCGGTGCAATCGGCTTTCATGCTAAATCCCGATAATGGCAACAATCGCCTCAATGCCCATATCAATTATGGCGGACCCGCTTCCAATGCCGGTGTCACTTACTGGGATTTTGGAAACATCAGCACAGGCGGGCGGCTGGGCCCGGTTTCCGCCCCGGCAAATTCCCTTAGCAACTGGGTGCATTACGCTTTTGTTGCGAGCCTGAGCGGCAATTACATGAGCATCTATACCAACGGCATTTTGTGCGCGACCAAAAGCGGCATGACTCCGTTTGTGCGCGGCAACTATAGCCTGCAGATCGCCGGTCCCGGCTTTCCTTATCACGGAGCCATCGATGATTTCCGTATTTGGAGTGTCGCGCGGTCGCAGGGGCAAATACAGGCCGATCTGGGCACCCCACTCACCGGCAGCGAATCAAACCTGCTACTCTATTATCGTTTCGATGACAACGGCGGCAACCCAGCCGCCAACAGCGCCAGCGCCACGGGCGCAGCCTATAACGGCACTCTCGCCAATAACCCCGGTCTGGAAGACGCGGGTGAACCTTTTGCCACCCCAACAATAGGCACACTTGCGTACACGTTCACTACATTTGCCGGCGGTTCCTCGGCTGGCAGCGCGGATGGCGTGGGCGACGCCGCACGGTTTGCGAGGCCGTACAACGTGGCAGTGGACACCAAAGGGAACGTCTATGTGGCCGACTATGACAACTCCACGATCCGCCTGATCACATCCGCCGGAGTTGTCACCACCCTGGCGGGGTTGGCCGGAATCACAGGCAGTGCCGATGGTACCAATGGAAGCGCGCGGTTCTTTCATCCGGACGGAATTGCCCCGGATAATTCCGGCAACTTCTACGTGGTGGATTCGTTCAATTCCACGATCCGCAAAGTCACCCCAGCGGGGGTGGTAAGCACTCTGACCGACACCAACGGGTCGCCTGTCTCCGCGAACGGACCGGGAATAGCGGTTGATAGTTCGGGAAACATCTATTCGGAGACCGGGTTCTCCGTCATCAAGTTCGTCCCAACCTCGACCAACTGGATCAAGTCGACACTGGCGGGGAAAGCACTCACCGTGGGATTTGCCGATGGACAGGGAACCAATGCCGTCTTTAATTATCCCGCCGGACTGGTCGTGGATGCCGCCACAAATGTCTACGTGTGCGACGCGCAAACCGCCATCCGCAAAATCACGCCCGGAGGATTGGTTACGACCATCGCCGGAGGAACCGCCGGCATCCAGGATGGCGTGGGCACCAACGCGGAGTTTTACTCGCCGATCGGGATTGCCATGGACAGTTTCACCAACCTCTACGTGGCCGATGGAAACGGCCATACTGTCCGCAAAATGACACCTGTGGGGACCAATTGGAGTGTGGTCACTTTCGCCGGGTATCCAAACGCGGTAATTTCAGGTTCAGTTGATGGCACAGGCACCAACGCCTTGTTCGGCGCGCCTTGGGGTGTGGCCGTGGATAATTCTGGAAATCTCTACGTTGCTGATTTTGAAAACAACAACGTCCGTAAAATCACCTCAGCCGCAGTCGTGACCACTCTGGCCGGACCCGTCAATTCCTCTTCCTATCTTGATGGAACAGGCAGCAACGCCAGATTCAATCATCCGTCGGGAGTCACCGAAGACTCCGCGGGAAATATTTATGTAGCTGACAGTCAGAACCAGGTCATTCGCAAGATCACGACAGCCGGGGTCGTCAGCACGCTGGCGGGCCTGCCGGGAACCGCGGGTGAGCAGAACGGCAATGGCAATCAGGCCGTTTTTTTGGTGCCTTACAGCATCGCGGTTGACGGATCCGGCAACCTTTATGTGGCGGAAAATTTTACGACCGGCGATATCCGCAAGGTGACACCCGCCGGCGTGGTGACCACCGTTGCCGGGATCACCGTGGCTGGCTATCTGGACGGGCCGACCAACCTCGCAGAATTCCAATCGCCATCCGGTATTGCGGTAGATCAGTCCGGCAACGTCTATGTTGCCGAGCAGGATTACAACACGATCCGGATGATTTCCACCAACGGTATGGTCAGCACGGTTGCGGGCTATCCGCAGCTCAACAATGGCGTCCCTATCTCGGGTTACGATAACAATGGAAATCATATCGGCGGCTACGTGGATGGCAATGGCGGGCAGGCCCGTTTCAATTTTCCCGCCGGCCTCGCCTTGGACAGCGCGGGCAATCTTTACGTGGGCGATCGCGCTAATAATGTCATCCGCAAGATTTATGTTCCCACCACCGGTAGCAAGAGCAACCCGACCAACTGGATCGTCACCACTATTGCTGGAACTCCCGGTATCACCGGAACAGCCGACGGAACGGGCGCCAACGCCTTGTTCGGAATTAATTATTATTATCCCGGCCCCTCCGGCGTGACGGTGGACAATGGCGGCAATGTTTATGTCACGGACAACGGCAACAATACCATCCGCAAAATCACTCCATCGGGCGTGGTGACCACCATCGCCGGTCTGGCGGGCATCACTGGCAGCGCGGATGGCGCGGGTCAGAACGCTCAATTCGATGTGCCTTCAGCCATCACCGTTGACTCCAATGGAACCCTCTATGTGGCGGACCTGTTGAACAATACCATCCGCCAGGGTTCTTTCACGTCTTACGGCCCCGCGAATAAATCGGTACCGGGTGCGTCGGCCACCAATAGCACCCTGGAGATCACCTTGTTGCCGCCGGGGATCGGCGGGCAGTGGCGGTTCGGTTGGGAAACGATTTGGCGCAACAGCGGGACAACCGCCAGCAATCTGGCGGCCGGCAATTATCCCATTCAGTTCCGCAACCTGCCGGGCTATCTGGTCATCCAGACCAATTTCACCGCAGTGGTTCCGTCCAATACCATAGTCAACCTCACCAACCAGTATTATCCGACGTTGAATGACACAAGCACGAACAGTGTCGGGTCGCTGACCGTAACGCTCACTCCAGGCATATTGAACACAACCGGCTGGCGGCTTCTGGGAGAAAGTGCCTGGCGCGCTTCCGGTTCCACGGCCACCGATCTCGTGCCCAATGTGTACACCATCCAGTTTGAGCCGGTCAGCGGTTTTGCCACGCCGGCGAGCGAAGATGTGCAGGTGTATTCCGGCTCACCTACCAGTATTTCAGCGGCTTACCTCCTCGCCGCCTCGGCCCCGCAAAACGTGCTATTGCCTGTTCCCGTGCCAGCCGGCGAGATTAGTGATGTGACGGATTATCCTTTTGGGTTCGACGGCCAATTGCAGTCAGACGTCGGCTACGGCAGCGGCGTGGCGGTGCAACCCAATGTGGTCTTGACCGCCGCGCATATGGTGTTCAACGACCAGACCATGGCTTACGTCAGCCAGGTCTTTTGGTATTTCGAACAGGAATCGGGCGTCTCGGCGCTCCAACCGCAGGCGGCGCGCGGCTGGTATGTGTTGAGCGGTTATGCCTCGCAACGGACCAATGACTTGCTTGGCGGGTTGGCGCCGGACCAATCCAGCCCGCAATCACGGAATCTGGACGTGGCGGCACTTTATTTCTTATCACCGGCAGCCGGTGGCGGGTACAGCGGTTATCTGCCCTCCGACCAATCACCCAATCCATGGTTGACGGGCAATAGTTCAAAAATGCTCGTGGGTTATCCGGTGGATGGTTCGATGTTCGGCGATGCCAGCATCGTTTCCGGTGAGATGTATCAGACCACACCGCAGCCCTATCCGTTGAGCCTCGCCACCGATCCGGTATCAAATCAACAGGTTTACACTGCGAATTGGTTTTTAAGTTATCCCGGAAATAGTGGCGGCCCCGTCTATGTCCAGTACAACGGTTATTATTATCCAGCGGGTATTTATCTGGGAACTCTGTATAATGGAGTGACTCCTTATGCCTCCGCGGTACGGGCGATTGATAGTACGGTCGTCAACTTGATCACAAACGCACAGGCACATGGCAATAGTGACACGAATAGTAACGGCGGCGGCGTCATCACCGTCGTTCCCAACCAGGCCATCAGCGCGTCCACTCCTGGATACCTGCAATTTGCGTTGGGTCCGCCTTCGGCGATCGCCGCCGGGGCCGCCTGGAAATTGTCCGGAGATTCCGCCTATTCCAGTGCCTCGAATTATATTCGGATAGTGAACTCAACGAATGCCGTCGGCGTGCAATTCAAGCCGCTCAATGGTTGGAACCCGCCGACAAACAATCAGTCGGTCATCGTTTTGCCCACCCAGATCTCGACCTACAGCGCGTCCTATACCGTCATCAGCCCGGTGCTGGTGGCAAACAGTGCCACGGGCATCGGGATCACCGGCACGACTGGAACAGTTTATCGGATAGACAAAACCAGTTCATTGACATCCGGGACATGGACCCCGGTGAGCACCAACACGATCAATTCGAACGGTATCAACCTCGTATTGCCCAATCCATTGACCAACGGCACTACAATGTTCTATCGCGCCGTCTGGCTGCCGTAATTTTTATCTGCGACCTCTCAAATTATTGCTTTTGCAGAAGCGATAACTGTTCGTTGTCCGTTGCCAAAAACACAAACTTCAGCCAGTCTTCAGTTCAGCACGGAATGAAACCAGGCTACATCGTTATACTCTTCATCATCAGCATTACCTTGGCCGCGATGCCTCTCCGGGCAATAGCACAAGAGATACCGCCAACCCATACCTTTGCCATAGGAACGAATGATTTTCTCCTGGATGGCCAGCGTTTTCAGATCCGTTGCGGTGAAATCCACGCCGCGCGGGTGCCCGAAGAATATTGGCGCGACCGCCTGAAAATGGCCAAGACCATGGGCTTGAATACCGTTTGCGCCTATCTGTTTTGGAATGAACATGAACCGCAACCCGGCCAGTTCAACTGGAACGGCCAGGCGGATGTCGCAACATTTTGCCACATCGCCCAGGAAGAAGGCTTGTGGGTCATCCTTCGGCCCGGCCCCTACTCCTGCGCTGAATGGGAAATGGGCGGCCTGCCCTGGTGGTTGCTCAAAGATGATGATATCAAACTGCGAACACGCGACCCGCGCTTCATCAACGCTGCCACAAATTACCTGGCGGAAGTGGGCCGCGAATTCAAACCGCTGCTCATCACTCATGGCGGCCCCATTCTCATGGTCCAGGTGGAAAATGAATATGGCTTTTATGGCAATGATGCCGACTACATGGGCGAACTGCGGGCTGCGATGATAAGCGCGGGAATCGATGTTCCGCTGTTCGCCTGCAATCCGACGTATGATCTGAAAAACGGGTATCGTTCGGATCTGTTTCCGGTGGTTAATTTCGGTTCAAATCCGGAAAGTTCGTTTAAGGCATTGCGTGAAATCCTGCCACAGGGACCACTTATGTGCGGTGAATTTTATCCCGGATGGTTTGATACCTGGGGCAAACCGCATCATCTCGGGCACACGGATTCATACCTGAGCGACCTCGAATACATGCTCCAACACGATGAATCGTTCAGCATCTATATGGCACATGGCGGAACGACCTTTGGACTTTGGTCGGGGGCAGACCGGCCCTTCAAGCCGGATACTTCCTCCTATGATTATGACGCCCCCATTAGTGAAGCGGGTTGGCCCACGGAAAAATTTTATCAAACGCGCGCGCTCTTCGCCAAATATCTGCTGCCAGGCGAAACTTTGCCACCTGTGCCGGCCACCAATCCGGTCGTCACGATCGCGCCTTTTGAATTGAAGCAATGCGCTCCTGTTTTTGCGAACCTCCCGCAGCCTGTCAGGGATGATCAGCCCAAACCCATGGAGGATTATAACCAGGGCTATGGCTGTATCTTGTATCAAACCCAATTGCCTGCCGGTCCTGCGGGTCAACTCGCCGCGACAGCCATCCATGATTTCGGATATGTGTTCCTCGATGGCAAACCGATCGGCATCACCGACCGGCGTTCAAACACGTACAGTGTCGAGCTGCTCGCCCGCGCCCGGACTTCCACGCTCGATATTCTGGTCGAGCCAATGGGCCGCGTAAATTTCGGCCAGGAAGTTCACGACCATAAAGGCATCCTCGGACCGGTGACCTTCACTCCGACTAACGGTGTACCAACAGCATTGACGGGATGGAACATCTATAATCTTCCGCTGGACGATGCGATGTTGAATGATTTGAAATTTGCCCGCGCGCGAAAGGCAGATATGGATATGCCGGCTTTTTGGCGTGGAACTTTTAATGTTTCAGTCCCAGAAGATACGTTTCTGGACCTCCGCCCATGGGGCAAAGGGGTTGTTTGGGTCAATGGCCATTGCCTGGGTCGTTTTTGGGACATTGGCCCGACTCAAACAGCCTACTTGCCGGGCCCCTGGTTGAAACAGGGAGAAAACGAGATCATCATTCTGGATTATATCGGCCCCAGGGAAGCAGTCATGGCCGGACTGGCGCAACCAATCCTGTCGCAATTGCGTCCGGGCCTTGATTTTGCGCGCGGCCATCATGCGGCTGTGACCTTAAATCTGGCCGCCACACCTGTCATGCAGGGTGCCTTCGCTCCCGGCCCACAGATGCAACAAGTCAATTTCGACCATGCAACCAGAGGCCGCTACTTCTGCATCGAATCGCTGGATTCATTCGATCGCAAACCTGATGCCGCCATCGCTGAGATTTCGCTATTGGGACCCAATGGCAAACCATTGAGCACTGAGGATTGGAAGGTCGCGTATGTGGACAGTGAAGAACTGGCCAAAGATGACGGCGCGGCGGAAAATGCCATTGACGGCCAAATCGCCGATTGCTGGCATACCAGCAGTGCTTCGCCGGGACCACATCAGTTGGTCCTGGACCTCGGCAAGCTGGTTCAGATCAGCGGATTCCAATACACTCCGCGACAGGGCAAGGATTCAATCTCCGGCCGCATCAAAGATTACCGGGTCTCTATCGGCAATGATCTGGTGACAAAGAAATAATTGCCGACGAGTGGAGTGTCTTACAAATTTATTTCCGGATCCCAACCGTCTGCGCCACTAAGAATTGCTTTCGTGGTCAGGCTCTTTACATCGTCCTCGGTCAATTGTTTGATCCACGTGGCGCGCTGATCAGGATTTGCGCCAGGGCCAGTGCTGTTGTATTCGGCGTAGCGGGCCGTGGATTCGTTGGCGACTTTGCCCCAGTTGTTCCAGCCGGCGGGCCTGATGTGAGCATCCATTTCACAATTAACGTAAGTGACACTGGCGTATGGCCGCCAGGGACGACCGAGGTCGGCATAAACAGTGTTCGTCATGGTATTGGCGGCAGGATTCGTCGGGTTGATCCACGGCTGCGAATCTCCAGTCAGATGGCACTGGAGAAAGACAAAACCATAGGGCTGGCTCTGCGGCGTGCTGGCCGCAGTGACATGGCCGCCGTTGCGGCTATGGATCTCGCAATGATCAAAAACCGCGGTCGCTGAGCCGTAAATGAAATCCACACGGCCGGCCACGTAACAATTCGTGAAATAATCACGACCGTTATTGATCATCAAAGTATCCTGCCAGCCGAGGATGCGGCAATGGTTGAAGATATCCCGGTCTCCATCCACACGCAACGCCAGGGCCTGCCCGTGATCGCCAGAGGTGTTTTCGATAGTGAGGTTGGCAGCATAAAAATCACTCCCGGCGATAACCATTCCGGGGTTGAATTGGTAGGTCAATCCGGGTTGCGGTTCATTCACGTTGTATGGCCACGCCAAAACTGTATTCGTGATCTCGCCTTCTTCACCGATGATGCGGATATGGCGCTTTTGTTTCGGGACCATAAATTGCCCCTGATATACGCCCGGTTCGACGAAAATGCTGAACCAGTTGGTGCCATTGTCCGGCACAGCAGCGATGGCATCCTGGATGGTGGTAAAAGTGCCTGAACCATCGGCGGAAACGATCGCATCATACGCCGCTTCGGCGGGCACGGGATATTCTTTAAGCGGTTTATCAAGGAGGCAAGGATTCAACTCGGGCACATTGGCATGAAGTTCATTGACGACGAGACGGGCAAACATCACATAGCCTTTTATGTTCAGATGAGTCCCATCGTATGCCGGCTTGCCATCGACGACTTTAACCGGACTAAAGTCCTGGCATTTTTTTGGGCCGAGCGATTCGCACAATTCGATGCTGCGCGCCTGCAGGTCCACGAGCGGGACGTTTTTCTCCACGGCAATCTTCCGCACTTCCACGGCATAAGGAGCCAGGCTGGATTTGATTTTGCCCGGATGGTCCGGATCCCATTGGCGGCGGGTCATCGGTGTGACCAGAATGGGTTTGGCGCCAATAGCGCGCGCGTCATCGACGTATTGCTTCATGTTGGCGATAAATGTGGCCATGTCTGTGGAACGGCCCGGTTTGCCAGGCTCATTGTTGTGGCCGAACTGAATGAGGTAATAATCCGCGTGCTGGGCCAGGGCGTTGGTCCAGCGGCCTTCCTTCATATAACTCAACGAACTGCGTCCGCCGCGAGAGAGGTTGAGCAGTTCCACTTTGTCCGGGTCAAGGAATTGCTTGAAGCCCAGGCCCCAGCCGGCGTTGTCCGTCATGGTGGAATCACCGATCAATGCAATCCGGATCTTATGAGCCGGCACGGCATCGGGCGGATTTATGGCGAAGGTTTGTGACTGGCCGGCGACGAGGCCAAACCATGCGAACAATACGATTTTAGTATAAACAGTTTTCACTTTGGTTTTTAGTTTCTCATACCCACAAATCAAAAGCGAGGGTGTCTGAACGACACCCTCGCGGTTGAACTTACGTCTCTCATCCTACGCAACGTGATCCGGTCAAGGAACAGCGGGTTTGCCCCGCCAACGTCCGATCAAGAGACGCTCGAAGCTGTTATATATAGCAGCATCATTAATTATTCGTTGTGCTGAGGATATAGAATTGGCCACCCGAGGCCGGATTCACAGCATTGATCACCGTATCGGTGGAACTGCCACTGCCAGCCGCCACATTCGTCCAGAACGGCGTCCAGCCATTGAGGGCCGAGGCCACGTTACTGCTGCCCAACAGATAGAATGTTCCGGCGCCAGTATTCGTCACCGTGATGATCAGATTGTTCCCGGAGACCGTCGGGCTGCCCAGGAACTTCAGGGCTGTCGGAACCGACGCGCCCGCAACGACTGTCACATTCACGTTGAACGCGAATGAATTATAGTCAACAGAATCGGTGGGCGTAAATGTGACCGACTGTGCCGCCGTGCCCACCCCAGGTGTGGCGAATGGCGTGGTAAAGGCAAAGGTGCCGGCCACGTTTGTGCCCGCAGCATTGGTTATCGCGCCACCGGTCAGGATGGAAGCGCTCAACGGGCTGCCGTTGGTGATAGTCGAAGCCGTCGGGGCGGTTTTCAGCAATGGCGTCTGCGAATTGACCGTCACATTGAGGTTGAACGTAAACGCATTGTAGTCAGTGGTGTCGGTCGGAGTGAAGGTCACCGACACATTCGTCGTGCCCACCGCGGTGGCCAGCGTCGTCGGCGCGGTGAAGGCATAAGCGCCGACCACAACCGTGCCCGACGCATTGGTGACCGACCCGCTACTGATGACTGAATTACTGATTGCATGGCCATAGATAATCGCCGAAGCGGTTGGCGCAGTCTGCAATGCCAACAACCGGCTTGCAACGGTCGCCACAGAAATCTGCCCACTTGAGGCCACATTGTTGTTCCACGTATAATTCACATTGTTCACATGATCATACGCCTCGAGATTGAAACCCGAGAAGGTTGTGACAGCGCTCGGGAACAGTTGGAACGTATCACCCGTGTGCAAAGCGCCGCCCGTATTCGTCACCGCCAGGGTGCCTGCGTAGGTGATGCTCGATGCGCTCACTTTGCTGTAATTGGGCGAGCTACCGTTGTTGAGGTCTGCCAAGAATGTGCTGCCGCTGTTCATTGTAACTGTACCGGACACGGTCAACGTGCCCATCGGCAGACCGGGATTGATAGTTGATCCGGAACTGAGTGTTACGCTGCCATCGGAAACCGTTCCGTTGCCGGCAAGCGTTTGGCCGCTGTTCAGAGTCAGGGCAACGCCGTCTTGCAGGACTGCACCACTGCCAACCGCCAACAATGCAGCCTTGGTGAAGGCTCCTTGTGTGCTGGAGTGTCCGCCGGAGGTTAATTGGAGAGTACCGCCCAGAACCGTCACCGGTCCGGTATTGGTGTTGACAGCAGTCAGTGCCAATGTGCCGCTGCCTACTTTGGTCAAGCCGAGGGATGCAGCCGCGCCGTTAAGGAAGGTTCCGTCATATTCCTGTGAGCTGTTGTCACCTCCCACCGTCAAAACGGCGGCGTTGGTCGCATTGTTGTTTCGAACCGTCGGACCTGTTATCCAGCTCGGATAGTAGAAACTGCCTGAATTATCGATGCTGCTCAGGTCGGCCACAGTGATGTTATTTCCATTCAACTGGAAGTCACCGGCAGCGTCTTCAATGATTGGCCCGGTGCTGACGGCGTTGGTGTTGGCGCAACTGATTGCGCCGGAGGTGATCAGTGTGGAAGAATAGGCCTGAGGCGAACCGTTGGTCGGCCCGAGCGTCAACACATATGAATTGGTGTTGCCATAAACTTCCATCTGGTAGGGGCCTGAGATGACGCTTTGAATGGTCGCGCCATTGATGGTCCCGCCAATACGGGCGTTGGATTGCAGGATGACCGGACCCGTAAGCGTACAGGAGTATATGCGCAAAGCACCGGTATAAGGAGCTGAATTTTGTGTGTTTTGCCAACCAGTTCCATTGATATAAATGGTCATATTGTAAGCCAGAGAGGAATTATCCAGCCACAATTGGGCGTTGTTGGGAACATAAACCGTGCTTCCATAACCGAATGGATCGCCAATATTTCCACCACTGGCATGCACAGAAGTACCGGTTTGAATGTTGATGGTGCCATTAAAATTACTGCTGACGATAATCGACGAAGTGGCAAGCGTGGCATTATCCTGATCAGCAATATTAACGGTGCCGCTTCCGGCAAACGCATTATTAATAGGATCTGTGCCCTGGGTGCTTGGATTGTTATAATTATAGTTCAATATGCCCCCCGAGTTGACAGTGATGACGCCGCCAAGCGTACCGTTATTGCCGGTGCCGGTACCCAGAGTCAGAGTCGCACCATTGCTGATGGTCGTACCGCCGGTATAATCATTATTATTTCCGATGGTCACAATTCCCGTGCCCCCAACCGCGATTTGACTAAAGCCAGTGATTTTTCCCGCGCCGGTAAGAGTATAAGCCTGGGACGAATTGAACGTGGCTTCGGTCGAGTAAAGGGTATTGGTCACATTCACGATCGTGTTGCCGGAAGTGTTATCAAAGGTGACGTTATCGCCATTAGAGAATATTTCAGCAACTCCGGATTGATTGGTAAAGTTGGCTTCAGTCAAATTCCAGATGGAATCCGAGCCGCCTTGCCAGACCAGGTTGTGAGGCGGAGTCAAAGTCAGCACGGCATTCGGCGCCGTCGTGAGAATGTCACCGCAAGGGTCCCGAAGCACACAATAATATGAACCAGCATTTGCCGCCTGCGCGGGATAGATGGACAGGCTGGTTGTTGCAGCACCTGAAACACTGCTGTTGTTGGTAACGGCCACTCCATTCAAATACCATTGAAAAGTCATGGAAGAAGGCCCGACAGCAGTCATGCCAAAACTGACAGGGTCATTGGTGACAGCCGTCACTGATACTGGATCGGAGGTGATCGCCGTCGTTCCAGTAAAGATGGCCTGGCTTCCATACATCTGCCCAAGATTTCCAGTAGCATTGTTGCTGGCCACAATCGTGTAGTTGGCACTGAAAGACTGGAATCCGAAATCAAGGGACGAGCCGGTACCCGGCAACGACACTCCGGAATTTACGCCATTGGTATAAAGGTAATAGGTGTTGGTCGTGACCGAGCCGTTCAGGCCGATGTCCGCGCCACCGCAACCATTGCCGCTGGAAGTTAAGTTGAAATAGGGCCCAGCGTTGGCCAGAAGCCCCGCAATGACCGAGATGGAAGTAATATCGTTGGTCCACATCACACTATTCGCATCACCTGCGCGGTATCCGACACCCAGCGAATCAAAATTCGTGGTCAGGAAATTTGCGCCCGTAAAGTTGCCTTGATTGCTGAAAATAATGGATCCTCCAACCGCAGTGCCTAGATACATGGCATTTGAAACTGTAAGCTGGTTGGCTGCAGTCAACGTGACCCTGAACTGGACCGTGTACGCCTGCCCAATAGTAAGAACCGGAAAAGGATTTATACCCGGCGCATGGTTAACACCCGTGCCTCCATTTACAAAATTGTAGATGATCGCCTGGTTTTGTTGATTTAATGTCGTCTGAGCCGGCCTGGTCCCGACGCTCCAACTTTGAGATGAGTTCGTGGTGCTATAGAGCATTCCTGCGTTGTATCCAACCCAATTTTTTGTGCCAGCCGCGTCATAGGTCGTTAAAGTATTCGCAAGTCCGCCATTATTGAGCACCCCTCCGCTGTAGGGGGCGCTGCCAAAAGAATCGAGCAAACCGCAATAAGGGCCGACGCCCGCACCGCAAAGCGAATTCAGAACATCAGTGCTATCGATAAACGTATAGTCCAATTCTATATAATCGTTTATTGCCTGCAGCGAGACGGGGTTCGCCGTAAAGACAGCCTGAGCCTCAGTGCCTCCGGAAGTCGTCGCCGATGTGATAATACTCAGGTTTCCGGGCGCAATGGTGCAGAACGTGGCATTTTTGCCCGAAGCGATATCATAGCTGGTCGAGCTGGCCGTCGGAGTGCCGGTCGGGATACTGTTGGTGTTGAGCGTACTCGACGAAAAATTGTCGTTGAAAACCGTTTCCGGCATTTGCGTTGGCTGCGCGGTCACGGTAATTGTCGCGGCCAATGCCAGAAGAGCTGTCACAAAGACAGATTTTATGAACATCGGAGTCCGATGGATGAGAGATGCGGTTTTCATGTTCGCTTTCACTTTATGGTTTGGGTTTGGGCTGTTTTATTCAGACAGTGGACGGTGTTGGGGTTTCTCAGGCAAAATGGGTTTTATTCGGATTGCTTCGTGTTCAACAGCGGCGCAGAGCAATGATTCACAAGCCAGACACAATCGGGGTTGCTTGACGAAAACGGTGTCGCACTTAAAGGAGTGATAGAAAATATGGATGTGCCCCATTTATGAGGTTGGGCGTGACCATCGGCATACGAAAACACCGTCACCGCGCCGCCATGCGCTGCTTGAACCATATCCCGAATCGTTGGGCCGGTAAAACTTCCGAACGGGGACCAAAAAAATCCGTCATTCAAACTATCATAGCGTTCCTCGACGAAAACAATGCCATCGCTTGGACTTAGACGGAGGAAACTGGTGTCCTTTAAATAATATTCCGCAGGACCCGTCGTCAGGCTATGGCTGATCCCATCCGCCGTGCTCATATTCGGCCCCACATATCCGTTCATCGAATAGGACCGGCAACGAAGCTGGCTCTGACCCTGGCCAGTGGTAAAGTCCGCCGGGCAGTGATAGATGCCTGGATTTTTATCGTATATGCCAATTGAGCCAAACGGCTCGTATTGAGGCGAGGTCAGCAAGGTCGTGTCTATGTTATTCGGATTGCCGCCCAGGCTCATTTGCCCGGCGACCCAGGCGGGCAGCGTATTAGTTTGTCCTGCCGGTTGGCCTCCAGCACCATCACTATTTGGAGCCAAATACCCGCTGTTATCTTGAGCGTACTCAATATCAGCCAACATAAGCTGTTTCATATTGTTCACACATGATGATTCCTGGCCTTTGATTTTGGCTTTGGCAAGCACCGGCAGGAGCAACGCAGCGAGAATGGCAATGATCGCAATGACGACGAGAAGCTCGATCAAAGTAAAAGCGGAACTGATTCCAGATCGAGAGGATCTGTTGGATACGGCGACAGATGGACGGCTAAAAAGCATAGGCAAATGGTTTTCGGTTTCATCAAACCTACCAGAGCAGGCCGATCGCGTGTATCTCGACGTTCGGCAAAAAAGATTGAAATACCGGCGAAAACCAAATCACCGGGCATGAGCCATTTTGGTGCGATATATACGCGACGAGCGGATTTCCAAGATGATGGAATCACCCGGAAGAGGACCGAATAAATTAAATGAGCTTATACGAAACCTTGGGGAACTTGAGCCGGTATTGTTTGGGCGACATGCCGGTCGCCTGCTTGAACGCCACCCATAAGCTGTTGCTGTTTTGATACCCGCACATTTTGGCGATGACTTCCAGTTTGGAGTCGGAGTCGGAGAGCAGTCTTTTGGCGCGTTCGATCCGGATGCGATGCAGCTCCACGCCTGGCGAACGACCCAGGTGTTTCACAAACGTTTCGTGGTAACCGCGCACGGACATGGAAGCCATCTGCGCCAAACTTTCCACTCCCATGGGTTCGTCGCAATGTTCCCACATGAAGCGCAGGCTCCGCGCCAGGCCCGGATGGCTGACCGCTGTCGCATCGCTGCTCTTGCGGGTGATCAACCGGAAC
Organism: Verrucomicrobiia bacterium; assembly: GCA_036502245.1. Classification (GTDB taxonomy): domain Bacteria; phylum Verrucomicrobiota; class Verrucomicrobiia; order Limisphaerales; family UBA11358; genus UBA11358. The sequence continues at coordinate 131,683 of DASXYX010000075.1, read as the reverse complement.
GGCGGCACGCGGACGGGATTCGAGGGCGCAACCTTTCGGGTCATCAAAGTGTCCAGCAATTCAGCGCCGCGATAGCCGATGGTTTCCATATTCACGTCCACGCTCGAGATGGGCGTGTGCATGGCGTCGGCGGCCAGCAAATTGTTTCCCGCTCCCACGATGGAAACATCGTCGGGTACGGTGATCCCCGCGGATTCACATGTCTCCAGCACTTCCATGGCCAGGCCATCGCTGGCGGCAAATACTCCCACTGGTTTTGGTGCGCGTTTGATCTCCTGTTCGAGCCATTTCCGTTTTCGTTTCCACGCTTTGCGGTCGGTGCGGAATGCCGTGGATTTATGCCACAGGCACCAGGTCAGGTTGCCTCCGGCTTCTTCCAGCGCCCGGGCAAAAGCATTTCCCCGTTCTTCATGGATCCAATTGGGCGTGTCGTTATAAAAAAGAAAATTGCTGAAGCCGCGCGACAAATAATATTCGGCCACCAGGCGGGCAGTTTCGGTGGTATCCTCAAGGACGCGGGCAAATTTGAGTTGAGGGCGGCGGAAGCTGAAGTCCACTGTCGGCAGACTGGCGTCATGAACGAAATCGGCCAGGTCGTCTCCGGCGCCAAGCCAGGCAAGGATCCCGTCTCCTTCCCAGCCCCAGGGAATGACTTTTTCCAGGGCCACATCCTCGGTAAGCAACCAGCCGTGTTCCTGCGCATAACGTTCAATCCCACGATGCAGGCGGTAATCATACCAACCCAGCACTAATAAGACACGGCGACGCGCGATGTGAGACACGGGGATCACGTTGACTTGGTTTAACATAAGACCCGCGCCTCCGGCATCTCCACTTTCGGTAAAAAAGACTGAAATTTCTCCACCAACTTTAGACACGGATTTCACAGTTGAACACGGATTTTCAGCCGCAAGAGAACAAAAGGCACAAAAGATCTTTTACAAAAGGAAACAAAGATAACGAAGGATGTTTTGGAAATATGCACTTCAGGTGGCATTCGTAAATCGTAAATCGCCATTCGTAAATCCCAAGTAATGTTTCCCAGAAACAAAATCGGAATGGATGGGTGGATTTTCGGATAAATAGATAGTTGGAAATGCCAGCAATAGGGAATCGAACCACAAATAACGGACTCGCGTTGAATGGAAAGCGGCGGTGAACCGCGCGCACTCCAGACGCTTCGCGACGTATCAAACCTTCCAATTGTTCGCGAAGCGTTTGGAATGCGATGCTTTAGCATCGCTTTCGAATGGACAACAACGTTTTTGTATATACCAGGACTGACCCCACGTTAATGATACATGATAAAATTGCAGAGGAGTTTTTTGGCGACACTGGCGCTGGTGTCGGAGGAATCCAGTTCATCGGGGATGTTCAAAGTGGAAACGATGATTTTGCCTTTGCCACAAGGGATGATGCCGACGGCAGTGCCGAGGTCCATGGGGTAGCTGTGCCAGACGCCGGCGACAAGTTGTTCACCCTCTAATCGCAAACCAGTGCGTTGACGGCCATTGGCGACTACTGCTTGATAGGGCCAGTCCATGGCGGTGTTCATGGGCAGACCATCGAACAACGGGTTCGCTTTCACAAAATGCAGGCCGCCCAGCCACGCGGTCCCAACGGTGAACGAGCCGTGGTACTGGATGCCGGTGTTCGCGGCGATGAGGTTCATCCACGTGTCCGCGCGGTCGAGGATGACCAGGGTTGTGCCCTCATTTTTCACGCGTTCAATGAGTTTGGCAGCATCGGGCGCGTTCATTTCAGGCGCGGCCCAGAGCAACTTGCAATCGGTATTGCCCCGGCGATGCCAGAAGGACAACCGGATGGATACGGGTTGATTGGCTTTCAGGCTGACCCGCGCCCGATCCATGTCGCCGGAAGCGGCGCGGTCGGTGATCAAGGCCTGGCCGTTGACGAGGAACTGGACAGCGCCGTTAGCGGCAATGGCAAAATTATAATCGCCGGAAATTTGCGGAACGATTGTGCCTTCCCAAACCACTCCGTAATTCTCCGTAAAGCTGGTGTGCTGGTCGGGCGCAGCGCCGTCAGGAATGGAAAAGCTGATGTTCTTATCGGTGCGTTCATACACGGCGTGTTGGAAATTGGTGTCGTCGTAAAAAGTCGTGCTCACGCCGGAGGGGAAGGCATCGGGCGGAACCTCGATGGCTTCTCCCTCGCCCGGCGGACGCGTGACGACCACCCAATCGAGATGGCCGAGATCATTGGCATAGGTTTTGACGGGGAGATCCATTTTATTTTTCAGGAAGCTGCTGACCTGGGGTTCGCTTTCCCAGGTGGCACCGTTGCCACTAACCTCCTCACTGCGCCAATCCACCGCGAGCACGGATTCATGGCCTTGGGCGATTTGCCGGCCGCCCGCGCCCTGCAAAACGGCCTGCACTGTGAACATGCCGGTCGTTCCAGCCACAGGCACGGTGATGTTGTTGGTGAGCAATTGGCCATAGACCTCACCACCCTTGACACTCACCGGGAATTGATTGTGATAAACTTCTTTGCCCGTGGGATCATTGAGGCTGACATTAAGAGTGTATTGGCCCTGCACATTCTTTTCGTTGATGAGATAAAAATCCACGGCGACCTGGCCGGGGATCTCCGCGAACTGACTGCGCGGCATGACGGCCACATAAAGAGGCTGGTTGTAATAGGCGATAATTCCCGGATCAGCCTTGGGATTGCGCCAGCAATCCACGATGCCGGAGTGGTTTTCGATGCTTTCAGATTCCCATCCGTTGATGGCGTAACCGTCGGTGATGTTGTTGAGCCGCATCAGCTCAATCTTGCGTCCCTGGTGATAATACGAAACCGCGCCGAGGGCCATAGTAAAGTCGTCCACGGTTGGAAACGCGCCGCGCAGGTCTTTGCGCGTGAGAAAATCGTCAAAACGTTTGTACCAATCGAGATAGATTTGACCGTCCCAACCGATATGCGGTGATTGATCGAGCGCTTCCTTGATTTTCGCGAGACGAGGCGGCGTGGAGATAGCGCCTTCTTCACCCCAATAAACGATCTCACCCTTATCGGTGGTGCGGTTGTAATAATCATCGGGGGACTTGTAGAGGCTTTGCGTCCAGACAGCCGGACCGCCGGCGTGGTGGTAGTCGTACCAGCCGCGCATATAGACCGTGTCATCGAAGGGGCGCATGTGCATCTTGGCCATGCCATCGCCGCCGACGTTTTGCGCCCAGGCGGAAGTGTGAACGATGATGCGGCTGGGATCGAGGTCGTGGGCCTGTTGCATGTCCCGCACGTGGCCTTGAAAAACTTCCGGCTTGCGACTGGCGTAGCTGGAATCCCAGGCCTCGTTGATCATATTGTAAATGACGAGGCTGGGATGGCTGCGGTCGCGTTTGACCATGCGCATGAGTTTTTCACGGGCGAGGATCTTGGCGAAAGGAGAACGGTCTCCGTTCACATACGCGCCGGGTTCTTCGAAGTAGAGAAGACCGAGCTGGTCGGCATCATCCAAAACTTCCGGCTGGCCGATGCAACGATGGAAGTTGAGCATGTTTTGGCCCATGGCCTTGGCATCTTCGATCTGCTTTTCGGCCAGTTCGGGAGTGGGGAAGATACCGTTGATGGGCCAGAAGCCCCAACTGATGGCGGTGCGGACCACAATGCGTTTGCCATTGAGACGAAAGACGGCATTGGAACCAATGCCCTCGGGCGCGAACCAGCGGAAGCCGAAGGTCTGTTGGGCGGTGTCCGCCATTTGTTTATCTGCCCGGAGATTGACCCGGCAGATATAAAGATTGGGATGATCCAGGTCCCAGATTTTTGCGCCAGGCATGGAGACAGTAAATGTGATCGTATTCGCGCCGGGCAAGAGATTGACCGGCCGTGGTTGCGATCTGAAGACCGGGACATTATTCAACCCGGGCAAGCCGACTGTATCTTCGGGGTGAGATGATTGATCGAGCGCTGCCTGGTCCAGCACATCCACTGACATCGTCCCGGCGACATTTTTCCCGGTGCAATTTGTGACGGTGGCGATGACGTTGATGTTGGTGATGGCCGGTGTGTTTTGAACATAGACATCATCCACATAAACGGGAGCGCATGAGACCAGGCGCACGTTGCCAGTGATGCCGCCAAAGCCGTGGCTCATGGGGATGATATAATTCCCCCAGTTAAACGGCGCGCTATCGCGCCAGTCGAAGTTGCCGCCGGGGTCGGTCACGCGCACGGCGAGTTGGATCGTTTCACCGGGTTTGGCGAATTTGGAGATATCCGCTTCAAACGGCGAGTTGCCGACGACGTCGTAGCCCGCCAGCTTATGGTTCACGAACACTTCGGCGCGCAGGCGCACGGCGTCAAATTGCAACAGGAGCCGGCGAGGTGAATCGGCGTCGGGAACTTTTACATTGCGCACCCACCAACTGACGCCTTTGATGTCGCCTTCAGGTCCGGTGCCCGGCTGCAAATATTCCTCAACGGTCCCGGGCACAGAGACCGGAAGATGATCTGCGCGCAGAACATCCCATCCACCAGTGGGCGTATGAACGGTGACTTTCTTGAGATCAACCGGCGGGGGAAATAATTCGTCGTTTTGCCAATCGGCATTTTTATCGAGCCACAATTGCCAGCCAGATCCCGACAAGTCGGTGACGATGCGCTGTGACATCGTGGGAGCAACAGGTTGCGCCCCCGCCCTTGTCAGACAAATGATCAGAAGTACAAGACAAAGGAATCGCCACAGGAAAAGCCAGCCTCGTTGTTTATGCATATTGTGTTGGCCGCTATTATTGGCCGGTCTCGTTCCAAACTTCAACGTCTTTGGCTCTCGATTCCGGCATTACCTGCAGGCCGGTAATTTTGCCGTTCTCGACGTGGCCCTGCACGGTAGTGCCAAAGGGAGCGTGGAGCTTGAAGTCCGAGGTCCAATCCGAAGGCCAGGCGGGCAAGAGGATGATGCGCTTGCCATCGCATTGCATGGTCATCAATTGGAGCGTGATCATGCCATCGCCGCCGTTGTCGAGATCGGGGATCCAGTCATGCGCCTTGGTCCAAAACCACGGGTAACGTTCGTCTCCATAGTTGGTAAATTCGTTGATGGCGGTCTGTTTGGCCTCACTGGTCAGGCCGAGCGTGGCGGATTCTGTGCCGTCCTGGCCCCAGCAGGTTTTTTGTGGAGAGCGACGCGCGGCATACGCCGTGCGAGCCAATGGCAGGCCGGGTTTGCCGACGCCATAGAGGCGGTATGGGAAGGCAACATAGAGTTCAGGATTTTCTGAGTTGTGGGTCGGGCCGTATTGCTCCGCAGGCAGGATGGTCTCCAACCCATTCGTAGCGCCATCGCCCAACGGGGGAATTTTTCCTTTGGCAGTGGTCCGGCCAAGCGGGATGGGCGGCAGGTCGTCAAGTTCTTTGGCCCAGGCAGTTCGTTGGGCCGCTGAAGTCAAATTATCCGGCAATGCAAGCAGGCGGGGAATCACAGCCCGAAGACCAGCAATATCCGGGGTGGGATTGACCGCGACCAGTTGGTACGTCTCCAAAGATTGGGCCGGTTCGATCCTGATTTTGCCGTCGGCATCACGGGGATAGTGTTGATCATAAAAAGTCACGATAGCATCGGCGAACGGGACCAGCGAAGTGCGGGCAAAATTTTCGTCGGCGGTGTGGTCATAGTAATCGAACATTTCCAGGACGACTTCGAGAGAGCCTTGAATGTGATACCGCTGCCACGTGCTTTGGATGACATTGGACGGATTGTTCCAGCCAAAGTCATGCAGGCTGGGCAGCCCAAAGAAAAACATGGTTTCGGGATACGAAGCGCCCTGGTGATGATAGTAAAGCCACATGCGGTCTTTCTGGAATGGCAGGTCGTTGACATACATGCTGAACCAGGGCTTGAGCAGATCGTAGTCGCCGCTCTCGACCAGCGGCCAATAGAGCAAGCGATTGTTCTGGTTCCAATAACAGTTGCCCCAGGCGCGATAATCGGGGCTGTGATTGGTGTTGCTGGAATTGAGATCATCCGGCATGTCGTGCCCCACGGTGAAAAGGCCGCCGTTGAATTTGACCGGGTAAGCGCCACGCGATGAGCAGGCCATCATGTAACGCTGCATGGCATAGCCCTGCGACACTTTGTCGGCGTCCGGCGTTCCCGTGACATGGATCCAACTGCGGTTCCAAAAATCCTTCCACCATCGCTGGTGTGCCCGCCAGGCAGAGCGCAAGGGAACATCGCTCACCTGCTTTGCCAGAGAATCCATAGCCGTTGCCCAATCCTGCACGGAGGCAACGTTCGTTTGAGTCAGAGCAACCATTGTGAGGCTGAAATCTTTTTGGGGAGAAACGGATTGCAAGCGATGATCAGTAGAGTTTTTTAATCCGGAAGCGGTGAGTTCCACACCAAAACAGCGATCCATAAATGGATCAGGATATTTGGAGACCAACGAATCCAGGTGCTCGTGTTGCAGGACATAGGGATAAATGCTGTTGGTGTTGTAATGGCACCAGGTGATGCGGCCATCATTAGCGGGAAGGATGGTATCAGCCTCGAAGTCCACCGGCATGGAATCACTGCCGACCTCATACATGCCGCCTTTGTCCGGCGAATTGCCCCGCAACGGATGGGCGGTGCGCCAAAGCTCAAGATCGACGTGAAAATTTGCCGGTTGTTGCAAATGGGCCTCGACGTGCAGGGCCGGGTGATTCGCATCCACCCACACGCGCATCTGATTGTCGCCGCTTTTGAGTTCGATGCTGCCGTCTTCCAGTTTAAGAGACTGAGTAAAGGCTGTTCCCACGAAAGGATTTGGCTCCAAATGCACGCGTACCCTTCCCAGCTTTACGAGTTTGCCCAATTCGGTCCAGGCATCGGGTTTGGCAACGAGCAGCACCAGGTCGCCGTTCTGTTCCGTCCAAACGTTGGCGGCGAGGTCGCCGTTGCCGATGGGCATGGAATCGTTTTCATTCGTTCCCAGAGAATTCCAGCTCACATCATAGCCGGGGACATAATCAAAGCCGTCTTCGGCTGCCTGGCAGCGAAAAACGGTGGTGGCGATGAAAATAAAGAGAAGGAATGATTTCATAAATTCAGGGTGGTCTGGGAACATTCAACATTCAACGCCCAACATCCAATGAAATGGCGGGAAGTAGGCCCGCCCGTGGTCTCACCCCTCATCCTAACCTTCTCCCCGTTAAGGGGAGAAGGAACAGGGTTCGGAAGGGCATTGATATTTGAAAGTTTTTTCAGCTTCGTCAGGTTGAATGATGTTCGGCGAGACGCCGAACATTGCGACCGGGACGGTCGCGTTCCCGAAGACTTATCTCTGTTCCAATCGGTGACACTTGGAATAATCATGTTTTCTATAGAGCAGGGACGATAGTCATGAAAAGCAAAAGTAAAATAGAAATTATTGGATAATCTAATCAGTTTAAGGCGACACGAGTTGAACGAAGACCGAGCCGTTATCCGGATCGATCGGAATGAATGCCTGGTTGGTGAGCTGTGAACCCGGAATCGTCACCCAATCATCGCTCAATCCCCCACCCGCTCCGTTGGTCTGGATCTGTAAGTACCAGCCGATATGGTCCTGCGGCCAATCGATCTGCAATTGGTTGGCGCTGACCTGAAAAGCGATGTTCGTGGAGGTTGTCGAAGGCAGCGCCACCGCCGTGGCTTCTGCGGACTTTCCGCTGGCGCCCGACGAATTTGTCGCCGCCACCACATAATAATATGCCGTGCCGGGAACCACTGCTCCGTCTGCATAATTGGTTGTCACCAGGTTGGTGATTGTTGAGTACGGGCCGCCCGTCGTCAACGAACGTTGCAGGTTGTAATCTGTGGCATTGGCAGAGGCGTTCCAATTCAGGTTGATAAACAGGTTGGTCCCGACCGCTGTCAGATTGGCAGGGGTGGCTGGTGTCAGAGGCGTCACGAGGAGGTTCACCTGATTGGGCGTGCTGGCGCTGAGCGCATAATTATATCCCGCAGGCAGAGTGCCCAGCACAGGCAAAGCGCCGCTCAATGTGCCGGTATAAGTCATCAACGTGTAGGTACCGTTGGTGAATCCATTGCCGGCATAGATGTTGTCGGTGCCGCCAAGGGTCAGATTTCCTTTCACCACCACCGTTGAAGCACTGGCGCCAAGGGTATAGCTGTAAACATCTGATGGCGATTGGGCCAGGCTGTTACTAATGGTCAACGTGGCGGCGCTCAAAGTGATCCCGTGATTGGTAGAAAGCACGTTGGTTGCCGCGATGGCAGCCGAGGCATTGTAAAGACTTAGCGAATTGACGTATCCGTTGGTCGAAATTCCTTCCAACTTCACCAGATTGGCCGTGGGCACAGTATTTGAGATGGTCAACTGGGCATTATAAAGCGCAAACGCATTGGTGTGCGACGCGGTGATCTGCGAATCGATGACTTGTATGCCTTGCGCATTATAGATCTCAAAATAATACGTCGAGGAGATGTTGACGTCATCCATGACAACGTTGCTGAAAGACAATTCCGGTTTTCCCCAAATGATGCCGGCGGGATAATTGTTGGCCGGAACGGCGACGAGATTGCTGATAAGGATATTGCGCCAGACGGGAGTGGTGCTGGTGACCGGAAACGCGGGATAGCTGGCCGCCTTGGCCACTCCCGCACCGGTGGAAGTGCCGCTATTCGTGTAGTAACTGTATAAAAAGATCGGGATCTGCGTATTGGTCATGGCCAGGTTGAGATACCGGAGATTCTGCACCAAACCACCGCGATCATCATCCGCCTTTAAATGGATGCCGGACGAGCCGTTGGTCCAAACGCAATTGATGACCAGCAAATTGCTCAAGCCGCCCTCGGTGTAACTGCCGATCGAAACGCCATGGCCGTTGCCAAACAGACAGTTGGTGATCGTGATATCGTGATTAAAACTTCCCACATGGCCGTCTCCCATAGCGATATGATCATCGCCGTCGGAAATGTTGCTGTCTGAAATCAAAACGTTCGCGGCTGAACAATCGATGCCGTCGGTGTTGGGACTGGAATTGGTCGTGTTGATGTTGATGTGTTCGACGGTCACATTGACGCAGACGTTACGGAAGGAAATATGGGTGTTGGGCGGATTCTGCAAGGCCACATTGTAGATCAGCACATTGGTGCAAGTGCTGGGAGCAATCATGGCTTTGGGCCGGCTGATGCCGCTGGCACGATAGGCAGTCCACCAGGGCAAGCCCTGGCCATCGATCGTTCCCGGGCCACTGATCTCGATGTCGTGTAGTTTGGAGGCGCCAATAAAATCTGTCGGGCTGGTTCCGCCGGGATAACTGCCGTACGGAAGCATCTGCAATTCAGCGCCGCTATCGATCTGTAAATTGACGTTGTTGGCCATAGTCAGCGGCCCGCATAAATAGCTGGCCGCCGCCGCGGGAATCTCAACCGTGCCGCCCCGCAAACCGTTGGTCAGGCCGCCTGCCGAAGCCGCATTGATGGCGTTCTGGATGGCGGTGGTATTGGTGGTGATGCCGTCGCCGACCGCATTGTAAGGGGCATTGGTCACCACAATGATGTTGTTGGTGTTGATGGCGGGCAGCGTTATGGCGGCGCGGGCTGAATTCCAGTTGATCAGCAAAATCAACAGGACAAAGACGTGTGGAAATACAGGGAGCTTCACGGGAATCACTTACGCGCTGGTGTTAATCATCAATGGGCCTGGCACTACGATTACATAAATCGCCGACTTTTCACTCTTCGATTTGAGTAAAAAAGATTGAATTTTCTGCAAACGACCGTTGAAGGAAGCCCGGCAAAATATGCGATGCGATGAAGATATTTAGAGCCGTTGCTTGAGGAAATCGCGCATGAAGCAGTTGATGTCCCATTGGCTGGCGATGGGTTGGTGCGACTGCGGCAGCAAGGTCATGTAAGGGGCGGGACCGAACTCAGGACAAACGGGCAGCACCGGAAAACCATCCGCTTTGCGCCATTCCGCGATTTTTTTCCACCATGCCAGGTGCGCTTCAAGGTTCGGCTGCCAAAGCGGGTCGCGCGGATCGGGAACCTGCGGCCCTTCGGCGTGTCCAATGCGGGCGTGGATGGCATGAGCGTTCGCGATGGCGCGTTCGACGCGCTCGGACTGGTCGGCGAGCAGAGATTCGTGGACGCAGCACCAATGGGAAAAATCCGCGACGAGCTTGAGATCAGGACGCGCCGCCAGGAATTGCATGGCCGCTGGAGCGCTGAACAAAGCACGGCCGCGGTGGGTTTCGTGATAGACTTCCACGCCATGCTTTTCGGCCAGTTTTTGCGCATGATCAAAAATCTCCAGGTTTTTCTGGAAGGCAAAATGGTCGCAACCGGTGTGAGAATTGAGATAAAGCGGGCGCAGGAGCAGAGCGCGCGCGTATTGTTGCGTAAAACTTTCCGTGTGTTCGGCCACCGTTGCGCCGCTTGTCCTCCATTGTTGCGCGACGATGAGCAGTTCCAGTTCGTCCGCGGTCTTTCGAGCGCGTATGCAGGTGTCGTCGTCGAGCGGCACTTCGAGTTCCACGCCATCGAAGCCGCCGTCTTTGATGCGGCGCAATTTGTCTGCCACATCGGGAAAATCCGACAGGCCCCAGACCGAGCAAAAATAAAGAATTTTCATCGTGGGATTCAGGTGATTTGGATGAACACGCTGTCGCCCTCGGTTTTGGCCGGATACGTTTTCAGATCAACACACACGGGCGCGCCCTGGGCCTTGCCGGTCCTGAAATCGAATCGCCCGTTGTGTTTTGGGCACTCAATGAGGTTGTCCATGACCAGGCCGCCGGCCAGATGGATCTTTTGGTGCGTGCATAGGCCGTCGGTGGCATAGAAGCGGCCTTCCGCATCGCAATAGATCGCAAAAGTGCGCCCGTCGTGGTCGAAGCGGAGAACGTCTTCGGGTTCAATGTCATTCACAGCACAGGCTCTGATCCAATTGGGGTCCATAATTTTACTGGGCGGGTTGGGCGGGTGGCATAGCCGGCAATGGTCTGGTTCCCGCCGGCAATTCGCGTTTCACAAAATAGGCCGGCTCTTTGACCTGCCGGAGAATGGCGGGGATAATCTCGCGATATGCGGCGAAGAGGCTGCGGTACGGTTTGGGCATGTCGTCCTTGAGTTCGCGATGCAACGCGGGCAGCGCATGATATGGCACCATAGGAAACATGTGGTGTTCGACATGGTAATTCATGTTCCAATACACGAAGCGAAAGACGGGGTTCATGTAGACCGTCCGGCAGTTGAGGCGATGATCCAGGACGTCCTCGGCGAGGCCGGCGTGTTGCGTGAGGCCAAAAATCACGAGCAACCATGCGCCGTAGAACGAGGGCAGGCCGACGAGCATCAATGGGAGGATGCTGCGCAGGCAGATCGCCCATGCGATGACTGCGCAATAGATCAAAGCCCAGATGCGCGCCGTCCAGAAGACACGTTGGTATTCCGATTCGGGAATATAAGTTTTTTCTTCAACGGTCAATTTGCCGAAGCAGTGGAGCAGCACTTTTTTGTATTCTTTCGGCCCGCTCTTGAGACTAAAGAACGCGAGCAGGATGCCCAAAACATCCGGAGGACGCGGCACGGCGATCTCGGGATCGCGCCCGACAATGATCGTGTCCGTATGATGCCGGGTATGGCTCCAGCGCCAGGGCGTGGACTCGCGCAGGACCATGAAGGAAGCCATTTCATAGACGACGTCGTTCATCCAGGTGGTTTTGAACGGGGTGCGATGGCCGCATTCGTGCCAGCGCGAATCGGAACACGAACAATAAAGGACTCCGTAAACGATGAAGGCCGGGACGCACCAGAGGGTGCCCCAAAAATGCCAGCCAAGCCAGCCGGTCAACCCGAGCAGGAAAAACCAAAGCAAGGTATCGCGAATGGCCGGGCCGTCCTTGCGTTGCATGAGTTCCTTGAGCCGTTTGCGCGGGATGGGACAGGCGTACCATTCGGCTGAAACGAGGCCCATCTCTTCGGCATGTTTGCTGTCTTTGCCGATGAGACTGTAATCGCGACGGGTGATCTCGACGGCCATACGATTTATTTTGTAGCGAGATCGCCGACGTGATTGCCGTAAGTCAAAAAGAGGACGGCGGCTACGAGGATCAGGAGCGCCAGCCCGATGGCCGAACGTGTCAAACTGCGGCAACCACGCCATTCGAGCAATGCCACGCCGATGATGTTGCTGAACAGGACGAGCATGATCATGTGGATGGCCCAACTGGTGAACGCGAATTTCTCGCCGAGCCGCACATGGCCGAGGTTGTAGAAGAAAAATTGACCGTACCAAAGCGCGCCGGTAACGGCGGCCATCACGAAGTTCACCGGCAAAGAACCTTTTTCAGCGCCCGCCGGCAATTCGACCATTTCTCCGATCGTTTTATGGCGCGCATGCAGCCACAGGCAATAAATTGCGGTGGTCACGAAGGCGCCGGTATTGGCGAAGATATAGACGACATTGCCGCGGAAAACTCCCGCGCCATGGGCCGAAGCCACGTCCGCGATCGGCTCGCCGGCCGCCAGCGCAAATCCATAGACCGCGGACAACACACCGGCGAGCAACGAAAGCAGTAATCCTTTCGACAACGAAAATTCGCCGCGTTTGTTCTGCGCAGTCAGATCGTTTTCTTTGAGGCGACCGGCCCAGCCGGTGCAGGCGATGCCTACGGCACCGATGACGATTCCCAAAATGATCCATTCCGCGCCGGGCTTGTGGAGCACGCCACCCAGAGTGCCACCTACAAGCGGCGGAATGAGTGTGCCCAGCACACTGGAAAGACCCACGGCGATGGCATACGTCAGTGAAAATCCGATGTAGCGAATGGAGATGCCAAAAGCCGTCCCGCCGATACCGTAGGCTGCGCCGAGCAAAAAAGAATAGAGCATCGCGCTATGCGGCGCTTCACGCAACACAGCCATCAAGTCAGGGATGGTCGCTATGGCTCCGAGGATGGGGAGAAGAAACCAGCAAAAGGACGCCTGAATGAGCCAATAGGTATGCCATGACCAATTGCGGATCTTTTTCTGCGGCGTGTAGCAGGCGGCGGCAAAGAGCGCCCCAATGGCGTGAAACCCCACACCCAGCGTAAGACTTGGGGTAACAGTGTTCATGGCATGGCTTCGATGAATGTCATTGGCTTATGTCGCTATTGTGCAGGCAATCCCAGGCGGAAGGCCAAATAATTCATTGGTTGTTTTGCGACATCCATAAACGCAAATAGTCTTGAAAAACCGATAATTACGGAAATAATTCATGTAGAAATGCGACCAGCTCATTCCAGCGCCCATGCCCTGCCCCTGGATGACCGGCTTTTTCAGAAACCGTTTTACGTGACTCATGCCGGATGGGAAAAGGTCGCGCCCCGGCAAACGTATCCTCGTCCGGGTCATCCGTCGTATTATCAGTTCAAGTGGGAAGACGGTCGGGTGCTGGGCGAATTTCTCCTTTCGTATGTCGTCAGCGGCAAGGGAGAGTTGCATACCCGGCAGGGCCGACAGTCATTGCGCGCCGGTGACGCATTTCTGTACCAGCCGGGAGAATGGCACCGGCATCGCCCACTGGCCGCTTCCGGTTGGTCCATTATGTGGATCAATTTCAACGGCAGCCTGCCTCATTCATGGCTCGAAGAAGGAAATTTTCAATTGGAGAAAAATCTCGTCTGTCTCGCCGACCGAAAATTGTTTGCGTCACAATTTCGCCGACTGGTTGAATCCGTGGATGCCGCCGACTCGCGCAATTCATTGCAATTTTCCTGGCAGGCGATCGGCTTGCTGTCGCATTTCCTGGCGGATGCAAATGCGCCGGCCTTCAACCGGACGGAAAAGAAAAGTTCGGGTGACCCCGTTGTTGACTTAGCGATGGATTTTATCTGGAGCCAGAGCCATAACCGTATCGGCGTGGCAGACGTTGCCCGGCACGCCGGGGTAAATCGCCGGACCCTGGAGCGGCATTTCAGGATGAGCAGCCAATCCACTCCCCTGGGAGAGATCCAGCGCAGCCGGACCGCGCGCGCCGCGTTGTTGCTGCGCGAAACGGATGTGCCCGTCAAATATATCATTGGCCGCGCCGGGTTCACCGATTACCAGGGCATGCGACAGGCCTTCCAGCAACAGTTCAAGATGGGGCCGAAAAATTATCGTGAAAAACAGCGCGGAGCTGCCGCGGGGAAATTTTAAGACCTCAATTATCTTTCAAGTGTTGCGCTCATCAGGCCGATAACGACTTCATTGGCCAAAGCGCGAACGGTCAGAGATTTCAATTCTTTATCCGGGTCGAGCGGCAACGTGAGCACCGTTGCCGCGCCGCCGGCAACAGCCTCTCCTTTGCCTTTGAAGTCGTTCATCTTTAAGATGCGCACTTGTCCTGTCTTCAGATCCACGCGTGGCGGAATCAGACCCGGCCGGCTGAAAGCGTAATCATCAATGAGATAATCCTGATCGATCGGCCACCAGTTCGTCGGGTTGCGGAGAGGCAGTCGCGCAGTGGAACCGTCAGCATAGGTCACGATCACTTCGCCGTTGTCGAATTGGCTCTGCATCGGATTACTGGAACCAGCCATAAGCAGAAAGATGCGGCGCGCTTTGCCTCTCAGCGGCACGGAAATCGAATTGGAATAGTTGTTCCACTGTGAAACGAATGCGATGTTTTTGGCGTCCGCGTCGCTGGGCGTGGTGAGGGGAACGCCGTTGGGAAGGATCAATTTTCCATCCTGCGCCGCTGCCACAGCGCGCAAACCCGAATCATCCACGTCGAATTGCGCTTTGTCATCCGCCCAACCGCCGATGCCCTGATCCGGGATGGCCAGCGTGCAGAACGGCGCGCGCGGGGCGCGATACTCATTACGAAAAATCTGCGTAACGCGGTCGTTGAAATAAGGAGCCAGTTCCACCGCATCCAAAACCGTGCTTTCTGGGAGCTTCGCCGACCAATCGATTGCGTCGTCAGTATTGGTTGCACTTTGGATATCTAGCATCACCGGTTGCCACCAGGTCAGCGCGCCTTGTTGCAGTTCCGCAAATAAAGTGCGGCGGCCTGCTTCTCCAACCACCAATCCATGCAGCGAATGTCCATCGGCCAATATATCACCAGACGAAAGCACATTTTGAGGATCGGTAATGCTGAGCAGTTTCGCTTTGCCAAATGAATCGGTGACTTCCGAATCCGACTTCACAACCACTTCAGGCCCAACGTGGACAGGCATATCACCTCGCCAATTGACCACGACATCGTCATACGCCGCGGCAGCACATTGAATTTCAACGCGCGGCACGCCCACAGAATTTATCAGCATCTGCCATTGCGCCGATTGGCCGTTCACGGTCACCGAGGCGATGTGATCTCGCAATGCGGGTATCTGCAATAGCAATGACATGGGCTTCGGAAATCTTGAAGTCACCTTATAGGTTTCTGTCAGACCGTCGCGATGAAAGGTAAAATCGAAATCTGGATGCCGGATGCTGGCGTCATTCCAATCCGCGGGAAAGCCGGGGCGGATGGTCAGTTCACCCGCAAGCGCATCCGGATGGATCCCGAAAAGCCCTTCAATCAATGCGCGCGAGGTGGTGCCGATGGCATCACCAAAATCGCGCTGCGATTCGCCGCGCGCCATATCGAACTGGCTGCTCATGCCCAGGTTGCCGGGGCATTCGCCCATAAACATTCCGTCCAAAAGATAACCTTTGAACAGGTTGAAAGCGTCATCGGGACGGTTGGCCTCCCACAATGCCAGCGACGTATGCGCATTTTCGGCCACGACCACGTTATTGAGCGACCATTCGTAGGGCATCCAGTTCGAGTCGGGCATCGTATAGTAATTTCCCGGCGGCATACCCGGCCCTTTGATGGGAATGTGGGCGATCTGCGTATCCACGTAACGGGTCATCTGCCAGCTTTCGAACGGGCTGGTGACCTGCGAATCAATGGGCGTGTAAAAGCTCCAAAGCCCGGCAGCGGGATGGTCCAATTGCAAGCCAAGATAATCTTTGTATTCGGCGAACCAGCCGTCATTCGTTTGCCAGAGGCAATCTTGCATCGCCTGCTGGATCAATGCCGCCTCGCGTTCATACGGTTTAGGGTCTTCACCGATGAGTGGAGCCACGCGCGCTGCCATAGCATTCTCAAAATAATTGTATGCAGAGGAATAGGCCACGCCGCCGCCTTCATATTGCATGTTATCGCTCGCCCAAATGTCGGCGTAGGCGTCATAAAGAGGCAAGCCCGTCGTAAATTGCCGACGGAAGAGGCGCTGTTCCCAGGCCAGATGTTTCACGACCACCGGCCCCCATTGACGCGCATAATCCAGATCGCCCGTCCACAGCAGGTGACGGAAGAACGCATCCACCGCCACCAGGTTCATGTCGTAATGCGAACGGATCATATCACCGTTGGAGTGGAGGGCCGTTTCGTTGCGGGCGAGGTCCGAGTCTTCGTCGGCTGGTGGAATTTCGGCGGGGATAGGGTTCGTATTCTGCTCCGCGGCAAATCCGGCGAAATGTTTGGCAGTCCGATCATGCCAGCCAAGTTCGTCACCAGCGTACGGTCCGCGCCAGCCAAGCAAACGCACCCGCCACGCGACCGCGCCGTGCATGAATGATTGCTGTTTATCATCCCAAATCGCATTCGCCGCCACGCACAATGCCGATGCAGCCGAATTGATGAACGGGTCCGGCGTAGTGACAACAACTTGATCGGCCACCGCATCGCGATGCGTGAGAGCGGCGGTATACAATGCAGCCAAATCTTCAGCCGAAATCGTAGGAGCATTTGTCGGCGAAGAAGCCTGTTCAATCACGAAATAAATGGGCGTTTCGCTTTTTATCGTGGTTCGGCCAAGGACCACCGGCTCGACACCGGCAAAAGGCGGCGTTGCGAATTGCGCCGGACTCAGCAATTCATCCAGCGAATTCCATTTGAACGCCTCGGCGACCTGCAGGCTTGAACCCGATGGAAAAACTCCCGCCAGCGTGGCGGACCGACCGTGGAGCAGAAACGCATTCTTCGCAATCGTCACGGTTTCGCCCCGGCATTCGTCCGGACGCAGTTGGAAAAATTGGCTGATGGGCAGGTTCTCGCATCCGATGTCCCCGCCGCGCCGGCCTTGCATTCCGTTCGCACCACCGAAGGCGGAGATCAACGTCACCGGTAAATCCACTCCACGCATTTCAGCGCACACGATGACGCCTTTTATCTGGTCCAACGGCAGCATGTCCAGATCCAGTTCACCGCTGCCCAGCAATGGATCGCGGATCTCGTATCCCATCGAGCCGGGATGGTATCGCGCTATAATGGTTTGTGCGTCGTTGAGCCATTTGGCGCCGGACGGCGTTTTGATGCCCAATCGCAGATTGCCGCCGCGGCCCGGGAGGTAGAGGGATAATTCCGGTTTATCGCCTGCGTCGATGCGGAACGCCGAATTGAGACAGTAGAGCGGGCGGTTGAAAGATTCCACGCCGTTGGTGATGACGAAGTCGCCGTTCTCCGGCCAGTAACGCAAGGGGCGCGCGATGTGATCTTCAAAATTCCCTTTGCCCAGATACACCCATTCCGGCGGGTCCGCGGCAACGGCGCGCGATGGCCAGGCCGCCAAAACTACTGCCACCATCAAAAAGATCGTCCGTTTCACTCCGAAACGATTTCGATTTGCGCGTTGGTCGCCGACAATTGATTGGTGCCGTCCGGCGTCACGATCCGGGTGTCAATCAGCTTCACGTTTTGGGCGTCGTAGATACCGAACGGTTTGTCCGCGGTGATATTGACTTTTTGCAACACAACGTTGCTCACTTCCATTTCCGGCAATCCCCAGATCAGCCCCGCCCTGCCGTTCGTCTGCACGGTGGCAGTGATGTTGCTGAAGAGAAAGTCGCTGTAGATCGGCGTCCGGGACTCGACTTCCCGGCGTGGATAGGTCACCGCTATCTTAGCCGTTAAATTTTCAAGGTTCCGGTATTCTTTATTGGTGGCATTGTACGTCCCATAGATCAGGATCGGAAAGATGACGTTGGTCATGCTCAGGTTCAGATACTTCATGTCATGAACATAGCCGCCGCGGTCGCGGTCGGACTTGATGCGAATCCCCTGCTCCGTGTTGTTGAACGTGCAGTTGATGACCGTGATGTTGGAAACGCCGCCGGACGTGGGGCTGCCAATGGATACCCCATGGCCGTAACCGTAAGTGCAATTGGTGATCAGCACGTCTGAGGTGTGCCCGCCGCAGGTGAAATCATCGTCCCCCACGCTAACATTACAATTCTCGATCAAAATATTTTTGCCAGACACATCGCAGGCATCTGTGTTATGTCCGGGATTCACCGGGTCGGTCGAAGGATTGGCGCGAATAGTCACGCCGCGCACGGTCACGTTGGACATTCTTCCGCTGACGGCGATATGGAACATCGGTGAATTGCTGAGCGTCACGTTTTCGATCAACAGATTGGTGCAGGAGGTGAGGCGGATCATGATCGGTCGCCGCGCGCCGAACGTCCGCGCATAAGGCCACCATGGGATCCCCTGGCCATTGATCATGCCCTCGCCACTGATGGCAAGGTCATGCAGTCCAGAACCGTTGATAAAATTATTCGGGAAGTCGGTGCCACCCGGATATTTGTCGAGCGGGAGCATCCGCAGTTCCGCGCCTGCATCCAGATGGAAATTAATTTCACTCGCCAGGTGAAAAGGAGCGCTCAAAAAAATCCCCGGCGGAATCTCCACCATGCCTCCACCGGCGGCGCTGGCAGCATCGATGGCGGCCTGGATGGCAGCCGTGTTCGTAGCCACGCCGTCGCCAATGGCGCCGTATTTCAGAATGTTAAAAGTCCCGGATGGGATGGACGGTAATTGTGGCGTCGTGTATTCGGCCTGCATCGTCCGAACGGTGAGCATGGCGCAAATGAAAAGAAGGAGGAAGCGGCAGATTTGCATGACGCAGATTAACGTTGAAAGCTGCCGAACCGCAAGTAATCAACATCCACGTGGCCCGCCGTTTTGCTCTTCCGGCGGTTGATGCTGTATAAGCCGACTTTGGCGCCGATCCAAACCCCTTTTTCCGCCTGGAACGTTTCCGGTATCGAAATAAAGCCGTCCACAGCCGAATAACTGAAAGCGCAGACGCCGCCAGTGTCAACACTAACACGGAGCCTGACCATACCCGGCATGTCCGGCTGCACAAATTTTTCCACGCCATTGACACGCAAGACCAATCGGTTGCCGACGCCCGCCTTTTCGATGGACAGGCTGGCGCATGACTGGCCGGCGATGACCAATCCGGCTTCTTCGCCGGATTGTTTCGGCGCAAATCTCAAAAGAGTCTCCACGGTGAAACGCCGGGCCGGAAATTTTTGCAGCAACAGATTCGGCTGGCCGGACAGCGTTTCTCCGCGCACAGATTGCGGATACAACCGCAGCCAGCTTTTGCGGCGGCCCAGGGCATACCAGGATTTTTTGTGGTTCGCGTGCCATTGCCATTGCGGGCCGAGTTGGCGCGAATCAAATTCGTCACTGGTTTGCGGCATCGAAATCCTGCCGTCGGCGACCGGCTTGGTGTGGTGAGCCACCGGATTGCCGTGCCGGCCCATGAGAGGCCAGCCATCGTCCCATCGCACGGGTTGCAGATGAACGATCCGTCCATAAAGCCCCGCGTCCTGAAAATGCGCGAACCACCACTCGCCGGTCCCGGTGTCCACCAGCGCTCCCTGATGCGGACCATTGATCGCCGTGCCGCCCTGCTCCAACACGATCTTGTCTTCGTAAGGGCCAAAAATATTTTTGGACCGCAGCACGACCTGCCAGCCGGTTTCCACGCCGCCGGCCGGTGCCAGAATGTAATACCAGCCGCCGCGTTTCAAAAATTTGGGGCCTTCGATGATCGGATGCTTCTCGGGTTGATGGAAAACGATCTTGCCCTCGCCCAGCAAACGCGAACCATCCGGAGCCATCGGGCAAATCCGGAGCCGGTCCCGGATCCCCGCGCGCGATTTTGAATAAGCATGGACCAGATAAGCCTTCCCGTCGTCATCCCACAGCGGACAGGGATCGATCAACCCTTTGCCGGCCTGCAACAGGTGCGGCTTCGTCCACGGCCCAGCCGGTTGTTTGGCGGTCGTGACATAAATCCCTTCGTCGGGCGTCGGAAAAAAGATCCAAAATTTCCCGGCATGAAACCGTATCGCCGGCGCCCACACGCCGCAACCAGGCTGTACTTCGGCGTAGCGTGGATGAGGGACGCTTTTCAACGCATGGCCGATGAGCTTCCAGTTGACCAGGTCTTTGGAATGAAGGATGGGCAATCCCGGAGTGCAGTTGAAACTCGACGCCGTCAGGTAAAAATCATCGCCCACGCGGACCACATCGGGGTCGGAATAATCCGCGTCGAGGACAGGGTTGCGATAAAAGCCATCGCCACAATCCGGTTGCCATGGATAGGCCCGGGGCGATTCAACGGCCACTTTTTCAAAAACTTGAGTTGATGCAATGGTTTGCACGATAAATCATTCTATGCGCGCCGGCTTGATGTTCGGCACGAGCAAATGGATGGCGATCAGTGACACTACGTACATGCCGGAAAAATACGCGAACACGGATACGTACGTCCCCGTCCTTTGCAAAATCACGCCGGTCAAAGCGCTGACAAAACCGCCGGTAAAATAACAAACGAACCCGCCCAAACCAATGACAGAACTGATCGCTTCTTTGGGCATGGTGTCGGACACGACACTATATAGATTTGCGGACCATCCCTGGTGGGCGGCCCCGGCCATCGCCACGATCAACACGGTCAACAGGACGCTTCCGACGAATGGCGCGGTGAAGACCGGAACCACGGCCAGGGCGCAGATCAGCAACGATGTCTTGCGGGCGGCATTAATGCTCCAGCCGCGCGCCAGAAGTTTGCCGGCCAGCCAGCCTCCGCCGATCCCCCCGATCGCCGTCAGCGCGAAAAAGCCTCCCGTCCAATAGCTCACTGCCTGAAGTCCCATGTGAAATCGCTTTTCAAGAAAGTCCGGAAGGAACAATTGGTAAAAGCCCCAGGCAGGCGCAGCTAGAATACTCGCCAGCATATAGGCCCAAACCGGGCGGTATCGGAACAGGGAAAGCCAGGGTACTTTCACAACTTTTTCCGCCGTTTGCGGCTGGCCGCTGCGGATGTATTCCCGTTCCTCAGGGCTGAGCCATCGATGTTTTCCCGGTTCGTCATAAAGGAACCACCAGGCCGCCAACCACACGAACCCCGCCACACCGGTCATATAAAAGGTCACCGGCCAGCCGAATTTTGCATAGATCCACGGCACTGTGAACGGGCACAGCACCGCTCCGATATTGGTTCCGGCGTTGAACCACCCGGTCGCGAGAGCGCGTTCCTTTACCGGGAACCATTCGGCCACTGTCCGGATCGCTGCGGGAAAATCCGCGCCTTCGGCCAGGCCAAGCACCATGCGCGCCACCACAAACCCAGCAGCCGTCATCGGCAACACCAGGGTCATCCATTCGAATCCCTTTCCCGTGAATGAATACCACGGATAGTTCAAGCGGAATACCTCATCCTTTCCGATCAAACTGATCAATCCGTGGGCCGCCACCGCAAGGCTCCAGATCAAGACAAACATCGGAAGCCCGCGCCGGACCCGCAGCCGGTCGATCGCCCGTCCCGCGAACAGATACCCGAACGCATAGGCAAATGAGAACGCCGCGGCAATGTCCCCGTAATCTTCGTCTGACCATCCCAATTCCTTGCCGATCGGTATTTTGAGAATGCTGACGACCAGGCGGTCGATATAAATCAACGCCACGAGCGAAAAGAGCAGCCCGCAAATGACCCACCGAAATTTTCCGATTTTGTTCATTGAACGAGATCCAGCTTCGAATTCGTCACCCGCTTTTCCGTGAGCGGCGCGCCGGTCCGGCAATCGACATGGACATTGTCGAAAGTGATATTATTTGCATCCGTCACAAACGCACCCAGCCTCGCGCTGATGGAAACATTCTTAAAGTCAAAATCGCGGATCGGCATCTCCGGCAGTCCGGTCAGGACCATCGCTTTTTGCGCGCCGCGGCAGATGATGTTCTCGAAGTGGATGTCCCGGAAGAGCGGCGTCCCCTCGTTGACCGGAGGCATATTGGTCCCGCTCATGTCCGCTCCTTTCTTTTCGTAATACATCTCGAAAACAATCGCATCCTGCAAAATGTTCTCCATCCGGATGTTCGAAATATGAATGTCCTCCACTACCCCCCCGCGGCCACGCGCGCTCTTGAACCGCAATCCGTTGTCCGTGCCGATGAAAGTGCAATTATCCACGTGAATATTTTTCATTCCTCCGGACATTTCGCTGCCGATGACAAATCCTCCGTGCGCGTGATAGACCGTGCAACCCTTGACCGTGACGTCTTCATCGGGAACACCGATGCGGCGGCCGGCGGCGTCTTTGCCTGATTTAAAACAGATGCCATCGTCTCCGGCGTCAAAAGTCGAATCCTGGATCAGAACGTGACGGCAGGATTCCAGGTCCAGCGCATCGCTATTCTGCGCCGAGTACGCATTATGAACTTTTACATCCAGAATGGTCACGTTTTCGCACAACGCCGGATTGAGCGTCCAATTCGGCGGATTTTGGAACGTGACGCCCTGGAGCAATAGTTTTTTGATACCGACCAGATGCACCATCTTCGGGCGCATGGATTCATGGGCCGGCTCATAATCCGCAAGATTCAGGGAACCTTCGCTCATCAGTCTTGCCGCTATTTTTGCGCCGCTCATGATGTTTGTGTTTGGCCACCAGGTTGTCCCGTCCGCATCCAATACACCGCCCGAGGCCACCAGCGCGTCCCATTCCATCGTGCCAAGCTTTTCTTTCTTGATCATCCGCCACGCATCGCCGCCGCCATCAATGATACCTTCGCCAGTGATAGCCACATTTTCCAGATCCTGTCCTGTGATCGGCGAGGTTGAATCCACGCTCTTCTCCCCTTTCATGTCGAACACCATCAACGGATACAGGTGGTAATCGCGCGAAAACTGGATCAACGCCCCGCGCTCCAGGTGCAGGTTGATGTTGCTCTCCAATTTGATCGGGCCGGTCAACCAATACCCCGCCGGCACGATCAATTCGCCGCCGCCCTTGACGGAAAGCGCGGCGATGGCGTTGGAAAATGCTTCGGTGTTCAACGTGACTCCATCGTTCACCGCGCCGAAATCAGTGAGGCTCACGTGGTGTTTAGGGAAGACGGGCAGGCTGACCGCCATGCTGGTGTTGGTGAAAAGACAAACGGCCACGACCGCAATGGCCGCGATAGAACATGCTTTGATTTTTTTCATTGATTTCGATTTTTAGTGAGTGCCCGTCAATTAAGCTGCGTTCCCGGATCCCATCCATCCGTACCGCTCAAGACCGATGATACCGTGATCTTGTCCGCTTCTTCTTTGGTCAATTGTTTGGCCCATTTGAATCGTTTGTCCGGATTGGCGCCGGGTCCGGAGCTATTATATTCGGAGAACCGGGCGGTCTGCTCATTCGCCGGGTTGCGCCAGTTGTTCCAGCCTTCGGGTTTGATGTGGTCGCCCATCCAACAATTCAGATACGTCACACTGGCATAGGGACGCCATGGGCGGCCCAGGTCCGCCTTCGGCGGGCTGTTCGTGTTGGCCGGAACGCCATTGGGCCCGACCCAGGGATTAGTATCGCCGGTCAATCTACAATCCATGAACACCAGTCCGAACGGTTTGTTTTGCGGCGTGTCCGCCGCCGTGACATGCCCGCCGTTCCTGCTATGGATCTCACAATTTTGAAACACCACCGCGGCCGTTCCGTAAATGAAATCCACCCGGCCCGCGACATAACAATTGGTGAAGTAATCCCGCCCATTATTGAGCAATAATGTGTCCTGCCAGCCGAGCAACCGGCAATCATTGAGAATGGCGCGGTCGCCCTCCACGCGAAACGCCTGCGCCTGCCCGTGGTCGCCGGAAGCGTTTTGGAACGTGAGGTTCTGCGCATGGAAATCATTCCCGAGAACAATGACGCCGGCGCCCCGAAAGCGCGGATAAGCGCCCACATTCATTTCATTCTGGTTATGATCATAAGTCAGCACCGTATTCGTCAGGTCTTCCCCAAATAATTCAACATGATCCTTCCCCATCGGAACCATAAATTGTCCCTGATAAACGCCTTTTTTGACGAAGATACGGAACGGCTTCGTGCTATTGGTCGGCGCGGCATCGATCGCCGTTTGCAGGTTTGTGTAGGTGGATGAAGCGCTATCTCCCACGATCACGTCATATTTATCTTCGCGGACCACGGGCATGGGGTCGCGGGGTTCCGCCAATAACACCCGGGACAATTCCGGCACGGCTTTGCGCAACTCTTTCACCACAAGCCGCGCAAACACCACACGGCCAGCGGTGTTCAAATGGGTCGTGTCCGGTTTGCCTTTGGCGATCGGGTTGAATTTCGCCACCGCGTTCTCTCCCAGCTTTTGGCACAACTCCACGCTTCGATCGTGCAAATCCACGAGCGGCACGTTTTTTTCCGCCGCGACTTTTTTCATCGCTTCTTCATACGGCACGAGGCTCGGTTTGAGTTTGCCGGAAGCATCATAGATACGCCGGGTCATCGACGTGACCAATATCGGTTTGGCCCCCATCGCCCGGACATCGTCCACGTAACGCGCCAGGTTTTGCGAATAAGTCGTGGCCGGGTCGGTTTCCCGCTCCGGACCTTTGCCCGGTTCGTCGTTGTGGCCGAATTGGATCAAATAATAATCCCCTTTGACCGCCAGCGCTTTGGTCCAGCGGCCCTCGTCAATGTAACTTTTGGAACTGCGCCCATTGGCGGCTTCATTGATACAAACCGCCCGGTTGGTATCCACAAATTGTTTGAAACCCAACCCCCAGCCGGACCCGTCCGTGACCGTGGAATCGCCGACCAGGACAATGGTGATCTTCCTGCCGGATGCCGCGTTTGCATCATCGACGCGCAACAGCCTGCATCCGGAGATTAAAAGCGCCAATAAAGCGATAAAGATTATTGTCGGTTTATTCATTTTTATGGATAAGCCATTCGCAGAAATACGTCGCCCTGCGTCGGGTCGATCAAAATGTTCGTGGACGTGACATTGGTCGAACCGGGCACCATCACCCAATTCGTGCCAAGGCCAGTGCCGGGCGTATTGGTCTGCATCTGCAATTCCCATCCCAAATGGTCCGGCGGCCACGAAAGGTACAGTGAATTGTTTGAGACCTGCATCACCACATTTGTCGGAACGAGGGAGACGGTGCTGATGGGAGTAGTATTGAGGCTGATCGAAACCTGGCTGATATCCATCTCAGTAGGAGTGGTATTGGCCTCCGCCCGCCAGCCGATCGCCAACGCGTCGAAGCTGCTGGTCAGGAAATTATTACCGGACGCAATGCCGCCGAATTGGGATAACAAAGTCCCGTTCGTTGAAGTCCCGGTGTAGAGGGAATTGGTGATGCCCAGCGAAGAGGGAGTGTCCATCGTGATGGTCAGGACTTCGGTATAGGTATTGCCTGCCGCCAGCGTCACAGACGGCGACGTCGAAGCCGTGCCGAGCGTTGCCGCGCCGACATAGCTCGAACTGCTGCCGGTGGTCAAAAGTTCCTGGCTTGAATCATTTGCGCCGCTCTGGGCTGGCCGGGTCAGGATCTGCGAAGTGATGCCCGTGGAGGAAAGCTGGCCCAAATAGCCGACCCAGTTCTGGGCATTGCCCGTGGCATTGCCGGTTGAACCGCTCGATAAAGTGCCGTTCATCCCGCCGGAGACGGGATAATTTTGCCCGCTATTATAGAGGCCAAAACCCAATGAGCCGGGCTCTGTCAGCAGGCCGGAGACATCCGTGAATGTGACCGTCAACGTGATGCTGTCGCCGGTATAACCCAATGGAAATGGAGTATTGGCGAACAGCGCCTGCGCCTCGATAGTGCCGCTCGTGGTACTGCCGATGCCAAATTGCAGGTTCCCCGCGCCGATGGTCGGAGTCGGGTTCCACCCTTTGGAAGAAATGATTTCATAACTGGTGGCCGTGCCGGTGGGAACAGCCGGGGCCGAGTCCACAGTGCTCGTTCCAAAATTATCGCCAAAATTGCCAGTGGCCGCCTGCGGCATCGCAGACACCGCCGTGGAATAACCGCTCTGGCCGCCGGCGTTCTCCGCCGCCACCTCATAGTAATAGGTCGTCTCATTGGTGACTTCTATGTCGTCATAAATTGTGCCAGTAGTGTTGCCGATGATCGCATAGGTTCCACCGCTCCCCGACGTGGAACGCTGCACAATATAATTTGTGGCGGTTGACACCGGCGACCAGGTCACAGTGACTGAATCATTCCCACCCGCCGCCGCCACATTCACCGGCGTAGCAGGCAATTGGCTGCCCCCCGAACCATTCGTTACCACCAGGCTCACTGCCCCTGAACTGCTGGTATCAATATTGCCGCCGTACCCGGTCGGAAACGCGCCCAGCGTCGGCGCGCTGCCGCTCAAAGTCTGCCCATACGTCAATAATGTATAGGTCACGTTCGTGAAGCCGCCGCCGTTGGTCACGTTGACCGTGCCGCCCAAAGTCAGGTTGCCCGTCACGGCGATCGTCGCCGCGTTGGTTCCCAAATAATAATTCAAGACGCTCGATCCCTGCGAAAGATTGAGATTGTTGCTCACCGTCAACGTACCGCTGCCAATCGTCAACGCACTGCCGCTCAAAACATTCGTGTTATCAAAGGACAACTTTCCATTGAAAAGTCCAAAACTGTTCACATAACCGTTGGTGACGATGCCATCGGCATCCTGCAGTGCGCTGCTCTGCGTGCTGTTGCTCACGATGATCTGGCTGTTGAAAACATTGAACGTCGCGATCGAGGATGGCAGTGTGAATTGGCAATCAATGAACTGCACCCCTTTGAAGTTGTACACTTCCACCGGCTTGCTGGCGCTGATATTGACCCGGTCGAACACAAAATTTGTTCCCGGCACCTCGATCCGCGGCCAAAGAATGATCGCCGGATAGCCGCTGTTTGCGGTCGCATTGATATTACTATAAAGAATATTGCGATAAGTTGGTTCCGTGCTGGTGAGCGACGCGACTTGTTGCGTGGCCGCGTAATACGGTGTGATGCTGCTCGGCGTGCCCACTTCATTATAATAGGCATAAGCCTGGATCGGAAAATTCACATTCGTCAGCCCGATGTTGCAATACTCAATGTTCTGCACCACGCCACCGCGGTTGTTGTCCGATTTGAGGCGGATGCCATTCACCGCGCCGTTCATCGTGCAATTGATGACGAGAATGTTGGAAACTCCGCCACTGTCCGTGTAACTGCCGATGGAAATGCCGTGGCCGGTGCCATAAGTATTATTGGTGATCAACACATCGCTGGTGCCGCCGCCGCAGGTGAAATCGTCGTCCCCTTCGCTGATGTGATTGTTCTGGATCAATATGTTTGTCCCGGCCACGTCACAGGCATCGGTATTGGGAGAGGATGAAGGAGCCGAGATGGTGACGTTTTGCACCGTGGTGTTGGCGGAACGTCCACCACCAATGGCGATATGGAACATCGGCGAATTGGAGAGTGTTATGTTCTGGATCAGCAACCGGTTGCAACTGCTTGGTCCAATCATGACGGCACGTCCTTCACTTGGGTATTGCCACCAGGGCGTTCCCTGCCCGTCAATCGCCCCCGGACCACTGATCTCAACGTCGTGCAAACTCGAACCGGAGATAAAAGTCGGCGCCGACCATGTAATATTAGTCGTAGTTCCAACGACGTTCGTGGTAAAAGTCATGGGATATTGTCCAAACGGCAGCATGCGGAGAATTGCTCCGCCATCAATTTGGAGATTCACGGCGCTCTTCATCGTGATAGGCCCGCACAGATAAACCCCCGCCGGGATCTCCACTGTGCCGCCGGATAATCCGTTGACTGTCCCCCCAGCCGCCGCCGCATTGATCGCAGCCTGGATAGCCGTCGTATTCGTTTTCACCCCATCACCCACCGCGCCATAACTGGTATTGGTCACGTTCACGATATTATTCGTGTTGATCAGGATGGTCCACGGAGTCAAAGACCACGAGGGCAAAGCCATTGCGGCGATGGGAAGGCACCAAATTGCCATTAGGACCATCAAATGACTCAATCCGGTTCTGGCATTTCTTTTCATATCGTATTCTTCGGTGATGGTTAGCAAACGGCTAGCCGGCAACTGCTTGCATTGCAGATCGGCGCGACTGTCCGTTTACGGAAAACGTGCTATCGGTCATTTGATTACGAGTGACTAACAATATAATATCATCCCCTTTGGAAAAAAAACCTGCCTCAGACTGCAAAAAACATTGAAATTTGTTCACTCCAAAAAGCCGGGTTTTCACCATCATATGCAAAATCGCTTCTGATATTGCTTGGGCGACATGCCGGTGGCCTGCTTGAAGGCGATCCAGAAGCTGTTGCCGCTCTGGTATCCCGATTTTTGCGCGATCTCATCCAATTTCATCCGGGATTGCGTTAAAAGCTTCTTCGCCTTCTCGATACGGACACGGTGCAGCTCATTTCCCGGCGGCCGTCCGATATGATCCAGGAATGCCTGGTGCAGTCCGCTGCGTGACATCGCCGCGATCCGTGCCAGATTCTCCACCCCGATCGGCTTGTCGCAATTGTCCCACAGATATTGCAGGCTGCGCGCCACACCCGGATGATTGACCGCCAGCAGATCGCTGCTCTTGCGGGTGATCAACCCCGTTGGCGAAATGCGGATCGGCTCTCGTGGCGGCGATTTGCCCCGAATCAAATGGTCCAACAATTCCGCTCCGCGATAACCCAGCGTGCTCAAATTCCGGTCCACGCTCGACACCGGCGTATGCATCGCATCGACTGCCGGCAATGAATTGTCCATTCCAATGACACTGACATCTTCCGGCACGGCCAGTCCGATGCTTTCGCAGGTTTCCACCACTTCCAACGCATGATCATCGGACGCGGCAAAAAGCGCGAGCGGCTTGGGCGCGTTCTTCAATTGCGCAGCCAGCCAGCGGCGTTGCGCTTTCCATTGCAAAGGCCCCGTCGTATGCGACGGTGATTTGTGCCAGCGAATCCATTCGCATCCATGGCCGGTGCGTTTCAGGATGTCAATAAAGGCCGCGCCAACTTCGTCGTAGGACCAGTTTTCCATGGCGCTGTAAAACATGAAGTGATCCATCCCATGGGTTAAAAAATGGTCCGCGGCGAGTTGCGCGGCGGCGTAATGGTCCGTCAGCACCCGCGGAAAGCGCAGATGCGGCCGACGAAAACTGAAATCGACCGTGGGCAACCCCGCTTCCACGACAAACTTCGCCAGATCGTCGCCGGCGCCGAGCCATGCCAGGATGCCGTCTCCCTCCCAACCCCAGGGAATGACCTTCTCTTTAGTGATGTCCGCGCACAGATGCCACCCGGCTTTCGAGGCATAATTCGCAATGCCCTGGTGCACCCGATAGTCATACCATCCCAGTGCAAGGAGCACCCGGCGGTTTTTTTTGCGCATAGGAAATTCTACGGCAGGAGGCTTCGCTCTGGCAAATGCCGATTGGATTTTTTTCAATGTTTATTAAAGAATCGCCGGATTGTAAGCCGGAAGCCGGATGGTACTCTCAAACTACCCATACATGACCACCCGACTATTCTGTTTTAAAATAATCGCCGGCCTTGGAATCATTTTGACCGGCCTTGGTGCCGACTCCCAGAATATCTTCGTAAGGCTCTCAACCGCCTCAACGCTGAACCCGGTACCGGCCAGCATTAATCCGCCCGCAGGTAATCTTTATAGCGCCGCCGCTCCCGTCACCGGCACATATTGGAACATCGTGGACTTGAATACCGTGATCCCGATGAACACCACCGCCCTTACTACTTACCCGTACAGCGGCAATAACCAGGCCGCGGGTGGAACCGTGGTCAGTTCCACTGATAGCACTCTCTCAGGCGTGTCGCTCACCGTGACTTACTATTCCGATGTCACCACCAGTTCCAAAACGCAGCCTTCTACGGGCACCGGCGAAAACACTCTCCAACCCGGTGGCGTGATGCAAAATGCGTGGCGAAATTATTACAACGCCAGCGGAAATTATTTCACCTTCAAGCTCGCCGGCCTGTCTGCCTCCACTCCGTATGGCCTCTATTTTTATGGAGGCACCACCGGTTCCGGCCAGGGCGCGGGTGTGGCGCTCCTGCCTTCCAATGCCCTCGGTTCGAATTCCACCAATGCCACGACCACCAATACGGTTGCCAATAGCAATAGTTCGTACGGGAGCATTTGGACCGTTTCCGGCGGCACGACCAATTTGATTCCGCAATCTCCGGGAACCGGCCCCGCCTGGAGTGCGATTTACGGAAAGTCTGATGCGTCTGGAAATTTCACTTTTAACTTCAATGGACCCGGCAATGGCGCCTACATGAACGGATTTCAAGTCGTTCCCCTGACCGCGCCGGTAATAAACAACCTGACCAACCAGACTGTCATCCAGGGTAACAGCACCATCCTCGCTCCTACCATCTCCGCGTTGCCGGCCGCGAGTTATCAATGGCAGACCAATGGCGTGAATATCGCCGGCGCCACGGGCGCCACGCTCTCGTTGAATAACGTGCAGTATGCCCAGAATAATTGGACCTACTCGCTCATCGCCAGCAACGCTGTCAACGTGGCCACCCAAACCATGACTCTGACCGTCATCGTCACCCCAACTGTGACCGGCCTCTTCCCGCAAACCGCCTCCCCCGGTGATAACGTGAGCATCGCGGCGACTGTTTCGGGCGTGCCAACACCCGCCCTGCAATGGCAGTTCAACGGTGTCAATCTCACGAATGGCCTTGATGCCAACGGTTCAACCATTGCCGGCAGCGCCTTCAGCACGTTACAGATCAATAATGCGCAAACCGCCGATAGCGGCACGTATTCGTTGATCGCCACCAATACTGCGGGCATTGTGACCAACAGCACGACCTTGACGGTTTCGAGCGGCAACGTCGCGCCGGTCATTTCCGGCCTGGCGAATCAAACGGTTGTGCAGAGCAGCAATGCCACCTTCACTGCCTCCGTCTCCGGCCTGCCGGTTCCCACCTTGCAATGGCTCGACCAAACGGGCACACCGATTCCAAACGCCACCAACGACACTTTGACTTTGAACAATGTACAATTTTCACAGAATGGCTACGCCTATTCATTGGTCGCCAGCAACACCGCCAATGTCGTGACCGATAGCGCCACCTTATATGTCCTGGTCCCCGCCAGTATTTCGAACGAGCCGATCAGCCTTGTCGTCACCAACACTCAAAGCGCTTCCTTTAGTGTCACGGCGGGCGGCGTTCCCGCTCCGACCTATCAATGGTATTTCAACAACATCACCAATCCGATCGCCGGCGCCGTCGGAGCGACCTATTCCATCGCCCATGCGATCCCCGCGAACATCGGCAATTATTTTGTCATCGTCTCCAACAGCGTCAGTTCCGTGACCAGTTCCATCGTCACTCTGACCGTCAATTCATTGATGCAACCATCCGTACTGGCTCCGGCCAATGGCGCGACCGGGATTTGTTACGATACGCCTCTTTATATCACGTTCAGTTCCACACCGACGTTGCGAACGAATGGAACCATCAAAATCTACAACGTGACCAACCCCACCACCCCGGTGGACACGATCGACCTGAGTCAAAACATCACCGAACAATCGCCGTATGCGGTTAACGTCCAATCACGCAACATTGCGGGCGCGCCTTTCTTCACTTTCCCGGTCATCATCTCCAACAACACTGCGGCCATTTATCCGCATTTAGACCTGTTGAAGTCGAACCAGACTTATTATGTCACCGTGGATGATGGCACGTTTGCCGATAGCACTGGCGCGTATTTCGCCGGTATCGCAGCCAACACGTGGCAGTTCACCACCAAACCGACCGGGCCTGCCAACGCGACAAACCTTGTCGTGGCATCGGATGGCACTGGTGATTTCGCGACCGTGCAGGGCGCGATCGATTCCGTGCCCGCCAACAACAGCACACCCACCAGCATCAATATCCAGAACGGCACCTACACCGAGATCGTGTACATCAACTCCAAGAATGATTTGGATCTGCGCGGCCAATCCCGCGGCGGGACTTTTGTCGGCTATCCCAACAATAACAACGTGAATGAAAACGGCGCGCCCTGGCGGGCCTGCTTCATCGTGAATGGCAACAATTGTTCCTTCGAAAACCTGACCATCACCAATATGACGCCTCTTGGTGGCAGCCAGGCCGAGGCTGTGGACGTGGAAGGCACCGAAGCTCTCTTCGAAAACATAGAAATGGATAGTTACCAGGACACGTTCCTGGTCCATTCCGCCGGCAAACTCGTTTATTTCCAGGATTCGCTCATAACCGGCCAAACCGATTTCAACTGGGGCTACGGCACGGTCTATTACACCAACTGCGAACTTCGTTGCACGGTTTCCGGCGGACATGTCACGCAACCGCGCTCGCCTTACACCACCAACGGCTTCGGCTTCTATAATTGCCGCATCACCCAGGGATACTCCGGTTCCGCCAACTTCGATCTGGGCCGCACCATCAGCACTCCCACTTCGCCTTCGGAAGTGCTGTTCGCTGATTGTTTGATGGCCAGTGTGGTCACCGGATATTCCAGCGATGCCGGCACGAACATGAGCGATTACGCGTGCAGCAATCTCACCGGCACCGCTTCGATAACGCTGGCCAATTCAGTGCATTTGACCGCCAGCGATCCTTATGTCATCGCCATCCAGAACGCCTCCACCTGGCTCTATGGCTGGCAGCCGCGGCTGTTGCCAAACATCATCACAAACCCCATCGCTCAAAGCGCCAGCGCCGGCCAGGGCGTCACGTTCACTTCCGCCGCTTATGGCGTACCCAATGTTTCCTATCAGTGGTACCAGAACGGAAATCGTTTGACCGGCGCGACCGGCGCCACGCTCTCAATCCCCAGCGCGGTGCGCACCAACGGCGGCAGTTACTATGTCGTGGCCAACAACAGCGCCGGCAGCGTCACCAGCTCCATCGTCAATCTCACTTATGTCGATACACCGCCGGTGGCCCATCCGGTTTCCTACATCCGCTATGCCAGCGTGCCCTTGCGCATCTACGCCACCAACCTCCTGGGCAACGTGACCGATGCCGACAATGACCCCATCAGCCTCACCGGCATCGGGGCCAGCACCAATGGCGTCACGCTATCGAACCAGACCACTTCCCTGATCTATACCAACGCCAACAACGTGAATGACCAGTTCACTTATACCGTGTCCGATGGTTTCGGCGGAACCAGCACCAGTTACGTGAACATTGTCATCAGCATGAACTCTGTCTTTGGCCCGACTGGACCGTCCATTGTCTCAGGCGCGGGTGTTCCCACTCTCACTTTCGATGGGATCGCTGGATACAATTACAGCATTGAACGTTCATCGGATCTGGTCGGCTGGTCGGTCATTTTTTCCACCAACATGCCCGCCGGCGGCGTCTTCCAATTCACTGACGGCGGCGCGCTTCCGCAGGACGCATACTATCGGTTGGAATATAATCCTTAATCAAAGTGTCCGCACAGATTGGTGCTGGTGCTGTGTCCGAGGCAACGGATGATAACCCAGAATCGTGCGGGCGCAGACTGCTACCCCGATGGAAAGATGGTAATTTTCTACTTCTTTTCGGACAAACGATTTAAGTTGTCTGAAAAACAAGACAGGCTGAGCGTTTCAAAGATTAAAATAAAACTTTCAGTGTTGGATGGGTGTCGGTGCAAAAGATATACAAAGTCGCTTAACCAAGTGTCAGAATGTGGAGCTGCAAAAACTTGTTCCATTCCCTTGGTATTGCCTTCTGAACAAATCGCCAAGCCGTGCAGGACTGCAAAAAATTCATTATCCCGAGAAATACCTTCGCTTTCCGCATCTATAAGTTGGATGGGCCTGTTTTTTACAATGGCTGCTGCCATTAAGCCTGCAATTTTATGCCTTTGAATCCGTCCGGTGATGTTGTGACGAGTAATAATTGCCCTTCGATCTTGTAGATAATCTTCCACAGTGGCGGCTAATAATCCCTTATTAAGAAAAGTGTTCTTTTTCACTTCTCGATATTTCTGGCGCATCAAATCATATGCCCCTAATACAGTTGACATTCGCTTTAGGCGAATTTGCGCATCTCTCTTATCCATTTCAGAAATTGTCGGGTTTGCCATAGGTGAAAAAATTACGTGCAGTTTTTTGCTAAATAACTGCAAAGATTAACTCCCGAGAACGAACCGAAATTATCGCTGACTTTTTGCTTTCGGAAGTCTTGAGAGGATGAACTCAAAAGACTTTAAAGTTCCCGCGACTGTCGATTCTTGTGACGAATTGGGACGACCAACAGCAAATGTATTCCGAATGCCAGCGGTCGATTTAATAATCGCCGCTGCTTCTTTATTTGCCCTTTTAATGACTGTTTCAATATTGCTGTTCATGATATATTTGCCCAAGCACTAAACTCACCACTGTGTTATGGATTTCATGTGCCAGGGTGAACATATACTAATAATTGTAATGTGTAAAACACTACAACTATATTTCATTGAATATAAACATCTTATAAAGTTTTATTTAACATCATGTTGACAGAGTGTTATTACACCACTGAAAGCAACTCTTCAACTGTCCAAACGTGATCAGTCAAATGAGCGGCCATAGCTGGCGCTTTTCCGTCCAATGACTTGTGGATACGGCAGAAATTGAACACCGCGACGAATAGGGCAATCGCGTGACGATGATTTGCCACCGGAAAGGGTTTCCTTTCGGTTGCGTTGTTTGTTTTTATACGGACAACCACCGTTTTACCGGAAGGAAACCTACCTCGCCACTCAGCCCTTAATGTTTATCAGTCCTGACATTTACAGAGGGTTTGCAATGTGAGACGATATGACGATGCCCAATGATTTAGGACTGACCCATTTTCATTTCAAGAAGAATCAAATCTAACTGAATAAAAACACAAAAACGCCATATAAATCATGTGTTCCGTGTTGTTCTGATTTTATGTTGACAACCTAATTGTGTTGATTTAGTTTTTCGGTACAACGCGGAACAACCATAATATTATGAGCGAAACAAAATACAAAGCAACATTAAGTGGTGAACAAGGCCGGAGCGGTTGGTGTGTGATCTTCCGCCATCCGGTGCGAAAAAATCCCGATGGGACGGCAGTGCGAATTCGGCGCGGCCTTGGCACGCGCGAGCGCGACGAAGCCGAGAAACTTGTCGGGCAACTGAATGAGATTCTGGGTGACAGGGATTTCTGGACACCAACTGCTAAAGCAAAAGCTGAGGCGATGTTCAGTGAAAAAGTCGTAAATGCTTTTTACGACAATTTTCTACCAGCGGCACATGATGGCTGGTTGCTACGCGATCAAATCATCTCTCTGCCTGGACGCGAAGATGGATACGCGCGGGCTAGGTTTCTCGGCACGACTGGCGCGGGCAAGACAACACTGCTCCGGCAGATAATCGGCACAGACCCGGAAAAGGAACGCTTCCCTTCAACTTCGACCGCGAAGACTACAGTATGCGACATTGAGGTTGTGCTGGCCGACGGTCCGTTCAAGGCAGTAACAACATTTTTCCCGCGTGATCATGTACGCCTGCATATCGAGGAATGTGCGTTGGCGGCAGCAGCAGCAATTATTTTTGAAAAGGGCGGGACGGCGACAGCAGTCTCCCGACTACTGGAGCATAGTGAGCAGCGGTTTCGCTTAAGCTATCTGCTTGGCAATGTGAAGACAAACGATGACGAACTTTCAGATGATGGCGATGTTGAAAATGAGGCTGCAACCAATGAAGCCGGAGAAGTCAGTGACGCAGAACGTGAAGCTATGTCGCGGAAAATCGAGCGTTATGTCGAGCGCATCCAAGGCATGGCGGTTGATAGCGCGCAGAAACTGGAAAAGGAATTAGGTGTTCGCCTGAATCGTACAGAGGGAAAGGATGAGAACGCATTTCAGGAGCTATTTGAGGACGAACTGAAACAACATGATGACTTTCACACGCTGGTGGACGAAATCATGGACGCCGTCGAAGAGCGTTTTGAACTTCTAGATCAAACAGGATTTCAGCGCGACAAAAACGACTGGCCGCTACTTTGGCAGTTTGAAACGATGGACCGTGAAAAGTTCATCAAAACCGTTAACCGTTTTTCCAGCAATTACGCCCCAAATTTTGGACGACTATTGACTCCCCTAGTGCAAGGTTTACGCGTGCGTGGTGAGTTTGCGCCGAAGTGGCATGAAGACGGCGAGTGCAAGCTCGTGTTGCTGGATGGCGAAGGGCTTGGGCATACACCGGATTCAAGTTCCAGTATTTCAACCGGCATAACGCAACGGCTCAAGGATATCGACGCTGTGGTGCTCGTGGACAATGCAGAGCAACCTATGCAAGCTGCTCCTCAAGCATTGGTTCGGACTCTGGCGGCAAGCGGTAACGAACGAAAGCTGATGGTTTGTTTCACGCACTTTGACCAGGTCAAAGGGCCGAATCTTCCAAATATTGCTGCACGTAAGGAGCATGTTTTCCGGTCGCTAGAGAACGCGATCGGCAGCATTCGTGAAATTCTCGGACGTAGCGCCGAAAACGCACTTCGTCGTGAGACTGTGGACAAGACTTTTTTCCTCTCGAACATTCAAAATCCTATTAAAGAAGGAAACCGTTTAACTATTGCAGAATTGCAACGCCTCGTAATAACAATCCGCGATAGTATCAAACCACGTCCACCCGCGTATGTAACACCTGTGTATGACATGGCTAATTTGATTCTATCTATTCCGCAGGCGATGAATGCGTTTCGAGATCCTTGGCGTGGTCGTTTGCGATTACCCTCGCGCTCCACGACAGAACCGGAACACTGGACTCGCATCAAGGCATTGTCGCGTCGGTTTGCCGAACTTGGAAGCACTGAATACTCAAATCTGCGACCCGTGGCGGATTTCATTGCACGTTTGATTGAGCATGTAACGGTGGTACTTTCTAATCCTTTGCGTTGGGAACCAGACAATGCGACTGAGGAAATGAAAAGGCAAGTTATTGGCGACATTGCAAGTGTGGTTCACGGCAAACTTCATGAATTGGGTGAAAGTCGGCTGTTCCATGAGCGTGTGAAGGAATGGAGCATTGCCTATTCACATCGGGGCACAGGTTCAACTCGCGAACGAGCAATGGACATTGATGGGATTTATGGAGTGGCCGCACCCATTCCCGGCGAAACTGGCGATCCTCATAGCACGGCCTTGGTAGCGAGCATCAAGGAACTTGTTAAAGAAGCTGTGGAAAGCGCGGGTGGCGAATTTGAATGAAAAAGTCGGCTGGCGGGCTATGACCCGCCAGCCGGTAAAATTAGCGTCCCTTAGCGTTTATTCGCGGTTAAAGTCTTCTCCGAATTTGTTTCCGGGCAACATTACACCGTTCCTTTTTCCTGCTTAACTCGTAAGCGAATGGAAAAGATAATTGCTATCGCACCGGCCAAATTGGCGGCCAACCGCCAAAACGCGGCTGAAAGCCGCCACCATAGTAGCCGGGGGCAACGCCCTCGGGAAACAGTCCAGGAATTGTCATCGCCCTGTAAGGGCATTCCATTAAAACCCAAAAATGAGAAAACGAAGCCAAATTTTCCGGCCTCTTTTTTAGCTTCAATTCATTGAGGAATAATAATTTGTGAAAAGCGCATTGCAAAAAGCACTTTGCCAAAACGAAGCCAAATTTCTGCGAACCTGGAGTAACCATGAACCGGGGATTTTTTGCGACGTTTTGGAGGCTTACCCCCTCTCTTCCATCACCGATGGAGGAGAGGGTTTGGGGAGAGGAGGCGTTTATGCTCTCAACCCTCAACTGAAAATCCTCTCAACTACCCTCAGTCCAAGTCAATCCGACCCAGTCAAACCAATTTCAATAACCTGGATTCGGGACTGTTATATGAAAATGAGAAAACGAACCCAAGCTTTTCGGGTTATTTTTCAAGTCCAAATCTTTATTAATGAAAAACTTGTAAAAATCGCATTGCAAAAAGCACTTTGTAAAAACGAACCCAAGAAGAAAACCAAACTGGTGGCGTCAATGGACGCCTCCTGGCGCGAATTGACATTTATAACTCAGATTTTTTGGATTTCGTTTATTCGCTTTACCCTGAAGGCTAAAAATTAAGGATGAGGGTGACTATGAGATGGATTTGCAAGAGCAACGCCCAAAGAGTCAGTGACAACCCAGACCAGTTGCCGCATCTTAAAACGATGTCATTGGCTTATTTACGCTTTACGGTGCTTTTCTGTTGCCTGTCTTTCGCCATCTCCCTTCATGCGCAAAACAGGTCCAATACCGACCTGACCGATGGATGGCGCTATGCAAAAGGTGATTTCACCAATGCCAACCAAATCGCGTTCGACGATTCCAATTGGCAAACCGTTTCCATCCCGCATTGTTGGGGATGGGAAGAAGCCCAACTGGGACACACCAACTACTATCGCGGCCCTGGATGGTATCGCCTTCCACTGAATGTCACCCCCGAAAAAGGCCAGCGCTATTTTCTGAGATTCGAGGCCGCCGCCACGGTCGCCGATGTCTATTTGAATGGCCATTTTCTCGGCGAACATCGCGGAGGGTTCGGCGCGTTCTGTTTTGAGATCACCACCAATCTTTCCAAATCAGGAACCAACATGCTGGCCGTCCGCGTCAGCAATGCCGTCCAACAGGACATCGCGCCGTTGAGCGGAGATTTCAATGTCTACGGCGGCATCTACCGTCCCGTCCATTTGATTGAGACCGCCGCCGAAGATTTTACTCTCACCGACCACGCTTCGCCGGGGGTTGAATGGCTCCAAACCGATGTCACAAAAAAGCGCGCCGTTCTCGACGTCTCGACAGAGATTTCCAACGACACCAAATCGACGAATCATATGATCCTGACCGCGGAGATTTTGGATGCCGCCGGAAAATCAGTGCTTGTCACCAACCAGGACATCACTCTCATGCCGCACGTCACCGAGCCGTTTTGGTTGCGTCTTACTGTGCCCAAACCGCATCTGTGGAACGGTCGCCTTGACCCCTACCTTTACACCGCTGTTGTGCAACTGCGTTCCACCGATGAAATCGTCGATTCAGTGGAGCAGCAGATCGGACTGCGATTCTATCGCGTGGACCCGGACAAAGGATTTTTCCTGAACGGCGAGCATTACTCCCTGCACGGCGCGGACATGCACCAGGATTGGTGGAACAAAGGCTGGGCGTTGTCCCAATCCAATTTTGACGAGAACATAGATCTGCTCAAAGAGATCGGCGCCACCGTCGTGCGTTGCGCCCACTATCAACACAACGATTACTTTTACAGCCTCTGCGATAAAGCCGGCATCCTCGTCTGGGCGGAGATTCCCCAGGTGGATAAGATTGCCGCCGGCCCGGAATTTGAGGACACCTCGCGCAATCAATTGCTCGATCTCATCCGGCAGAATGTGAATCACCCCTCCATTTTCACCTGGAGCCTGTTCAATGAATTGCGCCCCGGCAATCCCGACCCGCACCGCGAATTGATGGACCTGGTCAATGTCGCCCACAGCGAGGACCCCACCCGCCCTACCATCGCCGCCACCTGCACGCAAGGCCTGCCCCAGATGAACAAGATCCCCGACCTGCTTGGCTGGAATATCTATCCCGGATGGTATCACGACTGGGCGCCTTTGAAAGACATCGGCAAAGTGCTCGACGAACGCCGCTATGACAGCCGTTCCGGCGGTATCTGCATCAGCGAATACGGCGCCGGTGCGAATGTCCAGCAGCATGAAGACAATCCCAAACCGCCTAAGGACAACGGCCAATGGCATCCCGAAGAATGGCAGGCCACTGTCCATGAAGCCGCCTGGGCCGCCCTGAAACAGCGTCCCTTTGTCTGGGCCACCTTCGTCTGGAACCTCACAGATTTCACCGTGGCCGGACGCCATGAAGGCGGCAGCGTGGGCCGCAACGACAAAGGCCTTGTCACCGCCGACCGCCAGATCAAAAAGGACGCCTTCTATTTTTACAAAGCCAACTGGTCGGATGAACCCACCGTCTATATCACCAGCCGCCGCTTTACGATTCGCACCAATTCAGTAACCGATGTAAAAGTTTATTCCAATGCCAAAAAAGTGGAACTGTTCGTCAACGGCGTGTCGCAGGGGTATCAACGGAACGACGGTAATGCCGTTTTTATCTGGAAAAATGTCACCCTCAGCCCTGGCAACAATCACATCGAAGCCCACGCAGTTCGGAATGGCCAAAAAACCGAAGATACTTGTGATTGGACCTGTAACGCAACCGGCCCACCTATAATTTTTTAAAATGGGTAAGACTCCATCGCCTCTTGAATTAATTTGTGCAAATTCGCGAAATTCGCGTCAAACTTATGTGTTTTTCTTCACCCGCTCCAGCACCTGTTCCGGCGTAATGGCGGCCAAACAATGGCTGGTGCCGTAGCAGATGGCCGAATGCCCGTCGCACTCGCACTGTCTTCCCATCAAAAATGTATGTTTTGCTCCGATGGGCGCCCATCGTTCCGGCGGTGTTGGCCCAAACAGTGAAATCGTCGGCACACCCAATCCCGCGGCAAAGTGCAGCGGACCAGTATCGCCGGAGATGAAACATTTCGCCCGGTTCAATACCGCCAGGAACAGGGGTAATTCAGACAGTTGCGGCAGAATCGTGGCTTCAGGAATCAATTGCTTCAATCCTCTCATCAACGCTGCCTCGCGCTCGCCCTGCGGCATGGTGAAGACCATTGAGAACCTCGCTGCCACGGCCATGCGATACAGCTTCGTCCACTGTGCCAGTGGCCATTCCTTCTTTGGCTGGCTGGAGGCCACATGGCAGATGATCGCGCGCTCATCCGGCAGAATTTCTTTGGCCGCCTCCGCCAGCGACGGGTCCGCACGCACTTCCGATTCCAGCGAAGCTGGTGGCGGCACCTGCCAGCCGGACAACAATTGCGCCAGCCGCGCTGATTCGTGCTGCAGCTCAGATTCAGACGTGACGCGTTGGGTGAAACAAAATTTCCTGCCAAAAAAACCACCGCGCTCATCCCATCCCAACCGTTCCTTCGCGCCGATAAGAAAACTCAGGATCGCGCCGCGATCATTGCTCGCAAAATCGACCGAGCGGTCAAATCTCTCCACGCGCAACGCACGGATGACCGGCAACGATTTCCCGATTCCAGCGCTGCCCCGTTTGCGTGGCATGGCCCAGACGCGATTCAGCCACGGCAGATGCTGGAACAATGGCGCCATTTCTTCAGGAACCAGCAGATGAATCTCCGCATTGGGAGAGTTCTCACGGAGCGCGCGCAACGCCGGGGTCATCAGGACGGCGTCGCCGAAATATTTGAATTGCAGCGCCAGGATTTTTTCAGGCCGCGCGCTCACGAGGCGAATTGCAGTTCGTACAGCTTTTGGTAGATGCCGCCGCGCTTCACCAATTCCTCGTGCCGTCCCGTCTCCACAACCCGCCCCTGGTCCATGACCACGATCATGTCCGCATGCAAAATCGTCGAAAGCCGGTGCGCGATGCAAATGGTGGTGCGCCCGCGCATCAACTCATCGAGCGCACTTTGAACAATCTTTTCCGACTCCGAATCAAGCGCGCTCAATGCTTCATCGAGTACCAAAATCGGCGCATTCTTCAACACTGCCCGCGCGATGGCGAGGCGTTGCCGCTGGCCGCCGGAAAGCGTCACGCCTTTTTCGCCGACAACCGTGTCAAAACCCTCCGGCTTCTCCATG
This sequence comes from Verrucomicrobiia bacterium, assembly GCA_036502245.1. Classification (GTDB taxonomy): domain Bacteria; phylum Verrucomicrobiota; class Verrucomicrobiia; order Limisphaerales; family UBA11358; genus UBA11358. The sequence goes on along the minus strand of DASXYX010000075.1, from coordinate 89,922 downwards.
ATGAAATCGTACGCATAAGCGTGCTTGGCGGCGGCGATGATCTCGTCGTTGGTCGCGCCGGGCCGTCCCAGTTCGATGTTCCGGCGGATGGTGTCGTTGAACAAAACCGTTTCCTGCGTGACGACGGCAATCTGGTTGCGCAGATCGACCGTGCGCACATCCCGGATGTCCACGCCGCCGATCTTGATGGCCCCGCGCGCGGGATCGTAAAAGCGCAGCAGCAGGTTGGAGAGCGTGGTCTTGCCCGACCCGCTCGATCCGACGAGCGCAACCAGTTGACCGGATTTGACCGTGAGGTTCACATTGCGCAAAGCGGCTTTTTCGCCGTAACTGAAATCCATACCTTCAAAGACAATGTCCGCTTTGTCGGCATGGAGCATTTTCGGCGCGACCGGTTCCGGCACCGTAGTTTGAGTGGCAAGCAGTTCAAAAACGCGCTCACTGGCCGCGCGCGCCTGCACCGTCCAGTTCTGCAGCATGTTCAAATTTTTTAGCGGCGCATAAATCTGATAAATGCCACCAATCAGCAGAATAAAATTGACCGGACTGGCATGACCCGCGTATTGGCAGATCAAATACGCCAAAAGCAGCGCCACACCACAGGTGCCGAAAAATTCGATGAGCGGGCTGGGAATGCTTTGCGCCCGGACAATGCGCATGTAATGGCTGACATATTTGCGATTGATGTTTTCGAAGTCCGCGGTGACGACGGGTTCCAGGTTATAGGCCTTGACGATGCGATGGCCCGTGAACGCTTCGGACATGATCTGGGTGAGGTCGGCATTTTGCGCCTGCATCTCGCGGCTGGACTTGCGGATTTTTCGCGTAAAGATCGCGATGGGGACGATGCAAAGCGGCAGAAAGACGAAAGTAATAAGGGTTAGTTTGGCCTGTTCCACAAGCAGCAGTCCAAGCATGGTGACCAGCATGACCGGATCGCGGACAACGACGGTCGTGGCGCTGCTTAAAATGATCTGCAACATACCGGTGTCGTTCATCATGCGCGCAATGAGCTGGCCGGAAGCATTTTCATTGTGAAATCCCGCGGACAAATTCATCAGGTGGCCAAACAATTTGACGCGCAGATTGGCTATTGCCCGGCTCGCCACCCACTGCAAACAATAAACATTCAGGTAACTGAACAATCCCATGAAAAATTGTATGATGGGAATGGAAGCAACCAGCAATACGATCGTGCATGTCACCGCCCATGACCAGGGATGCGTCTGTGTGCCATTTTGCAATGCATCGGTAGCAGCATTATACCAGCGGACCAGGAATCCGGGCATATACGCAAGCGGCAATTGCACTTTTCCAGAGGAATCATGCGATGGGAAAACGGCGCTGTAAACGAATGCGATAGTCCCAATCCGTAGTGTTCCCAACAAACCACCCACCAGGCCTGTGAATACCCCAAGCAATAACCGGCCGCGGTAAGGCCAGGCCAGTTTCCAAACGCTGAAAAGAAATTTTATCATCGGCTGGCAATGTATTGTTATGGCTCAACGCGGAAAAGCGAGCGTTTTCTGAGCGGTCTGCAAACGGCTACAACAATGCGATCTGTCGGAAGTCGAAACGGATCGGCGTCACCTTACCGCCTTTTTGCCGATTAAGACTATCTCTTCGACGCGGGTGGGATCCTCCGTGGCTGCGCGGTTGGCCCTGGCCGCAGACCATTCCATTTGAAAACGCGCGAGCCATGGCAGCGGCGCATGCCGTTCAGTTGGATCGCCACCACGCTGCACAATCAGGCTTTGTTTGAAGAAATGGCGCGCGGTCAGGCGAAGATGACGTGGACGGGATACGACAAACCCACATTGCTCCAACGTTTGACGCAAGGACTTTTCAGTGAATAGCATTAGATGACGCGGAGGATCAAGCCCCAGCCAGGCCGACCCGTAACGATGATAGCCGAACGAATCAAGATTAGGCGTGGCCAGCGTGATATGGCCTCCCGGCTTAAGCAGTTTGTAGCTGTAACGCAATGTTCCCACCGGATCATGCAAATGTTCGATCACATGAAATGCCGTGATTGCGTCAAAGCTGGCCTCCGCCAGCGATTGTTGCTGCAAAAGGCCGACACGCACATCCAATCCGGCAGATTGCGCTTGCGCGGCTGATTGCGGGTCCGGCTCTACCCCGCAAACCTCCCAGCCCAACGAACGCATCTGCTTGAGAAAAGTTCCATTGCCACAACCGATGTCCAGGACGCGGGCGCCGGGGCCAAGGAAATGGAGGTAACCCGAAAATGAGTCAAGCCTTTGCCGCCGCCGGTTGCTCAGGAAAACTGGACTCCATGCCGTGGGTTTCAGATGGTAACCGTAGTGAGCGTTCAAATAACTATTTCTCTGTGCGATGCGAAACCGGCGCCAAAAAGAAGCAGAGCGGACATCCAAACCGCCAGTGCCGCCGTGGGTGTAATAACGGGAATAAGCCAGTGAGATCGTAGCAGGGGTTGGGCGCGGATCCAGCCAGCCCGAGCCGCAATTTTCACAGTGATAAAAATTCCAGCGACCGGGCGCGCAACGAAAAATTCTGTCGTGGATCTGCTCATGCGCCAGTCGCCGACGGCTTCCACCGCAAACAGGACAGTTTGGAACATTTTCCAATCCATTGGGGGGCCATTCAGTTGGCGGCGGAGCAGCCGTCAAAATCGCTGACATGACAGGAACATAGTTTTTTACCGCAATAACTGTCAATCGAGATTGACGGTAAGCGTCTGCCATTGCCCATCGCCATCGTTCATTCGCGCCGGAGTTTCCTCGCAAGTTGTTGCATCGGACGCGAGACCTTGTGCTTCAACCATTGCCACGCATAGCGGCGCGGCGACAGTTGCGACATCATGGCTGAGGTAAGGCGATCGGCGTCCGCGCCATATTTTTTCCGCAGATAATAAATCTGGGCGAACAGCATCCGGTCGGTGGCCATCTCCCGCAACCACGGCTTGGCGTAGTAAGTTTCCATGAACGATAAAGTCTCGTAGTGCGCACCCTTGTTTTTTTCAAATATCGCCGTTTGCTGATTCTTATGGACCCGCCAGGTTCCCAGGGTTTCGTCCAGATAGACAAAGTCGCCTTGCTCCAACAGTTGGCACCATAAGGCATAATCCAAATGGCCGGTAAACCGGCTGTCCAAAGGTTGTTTCAGCCCGCTTTTCCGGAACAACGTCAGCGTGGGCTGACCGATAAAATTCGAATTATGTTCCAGAAAGTTCACAATTATTTTTTTACCGTGATAAAGGCCGGGCTTTTTTAAAAAAAGGAAGGACTTCGATTTTACGCCCGTGACGTGCTGCCGGGACCCCACCAGCACAGCGGACGGATGGCCGTCCAACGCTTCCACCATCAGCCGGACCGCCGATGCCGACAAAAGTTTGTCATCCTGGAGGACGAATTTGATATAGTCACTCCGGGCTTCACGAATACATGCGTTAAAATTCCCGACCATGCCCAAATTGCCGGGATTTTTCCACCACCGGATGCGGTCGTCACGGTCCGCGTAACTTTTAATGATGCCCGGAGAGCCATCGGTGGAACCGTCATCGGCAATGAGAATTTCGAGGCCGGGGAAATCCTGCATCAGAACAGAGTCCAGGCATTCGGCCAGATGCTCCCCGCCATTGTATACAGGAATCAGGATACTGACTTTCATTCTTGATTTTAAGATTTAACACGGCAATGGCCCGCCCGCCAAATAATTTTTAGCCATGCCGCAAGTTCCGCCAAATGAATTGCAGGCATATCGTCGGTTGAATTATGCTATCACCCGAATGATTCTCAAAATCAAATCGCCGGTTTTGGAAGACATCCTTGAGAAACAACTTATCTGGGAGTTTTTCGGCCGGAGACGGGAAGGATTTTTCATTGAAGTCGGCGCAAATGATCCTTATTCCGGTTCTCAGACGTGGTTGCTCGAACAAAATGGCTGGCGCGGCATCCTGGTCGAACCCCAGACCTTACTATGTGAAAAGCTGCGTCTTGCGCGAAAAAATGCAAAAATTTTTCAAGTGGCCTGTAGCGCGCCCGGGAAGGAAGGGGAAGCCACCTTGCACATCAGCGCGCAAGACGGCCTCTCCACGCTGGAAAAACAAATAGATTCCCATGGCATCCGATTTAATGGGACCGAATGCGTCAAAGTCACGACCCTGGACAAGGTGCTCGACGAAGCGCAGGTGGGCGCCATTGATTTTTTATCCATTGATGTTGAGGGCCATGAGATCGAAGTGATGCGCGGATTAAATTTTAAGAAACACCGTCCCGCGCTGATCTTGATTGAAGATGGTGTCCGAAATCTGGGCAAACACCGTTTCCTGAAACAGCAGGGTTACCGGCTGGTAAAACGGACAACCCTGAACAATTGGTATGTTCCCCGGGACCAACCATTCCAGATGACTTTTTGGCTCGAACGCCTGGAACTCTTCAGGAAGATGTTTTTGGCCCTTCCTTTTCGGAAAATCAATCTCTTGGTTCGGCGCACAAAGAAAAGCCACGTTGATCCAAATGGTTAAAGAAGCGATTTTTCGGGATAGCTGCCAACTGGATTGGAAAGGCAGGCATTAGAATCATCCGCCAGACACATGAAAGACAATCAGGCTGGAAATTTTTTCCTGCGCACGCGTAACGCCAAAAAAGTTATGGTGCTCGATCTTGGTTTTTTGGGTGATACCGTCCACCTACTCCCGGCCTTATGGATGGTGCGGCAGGCTTATCCGGACGCGAAATTGCATGCGGCGGTATCCTCACATATTACCTCGCTAATGAGTTGTGTCCCATGGGTGGACGAGGTTTGGGGATACATGCGATATCCGCGCCATGCCACCTTGAAGGAAAACTGGCAGATGATTTCCCGGTTGCGTCGGGAAAAATTCGACGTCCTGATCAACCTCAACGGCTCGGACCGCTCAAGCTGGCTCACTTTTTTAAGCGGCGCGCGCGAGCGTTTGGGACGGATGCCCAATGACGGCGGCCCGCCCTTCTGGAAACAAATGTTCACCGCGCACGTTCAATATCCATTGGATAATGAGCCGGTCTATTGGCAGCGCTGCCGTTGCCTGGAAAAAGCCGGTTTCCCGTTCACCCAACCGGAATTCCATGTGGAAATCGCGCCATCCCTGTTGCAGGCGGCGGACATCGCGGAAAGCGATGCGGGGACTTTTTTCCACGTCAGCCCGTTCACGACCGCAGACTATAAGGAACTGTCACCGGAACAACTCGCCGAAATGATCGGCGCATTGGCCAAACAATTTCCCGATAAACGCTGGGTGCTTTCCTGCGCGCCGACGCCGCGCGAATTGGAAAAGATGGAAGCACTGCGGCCGCTGCTGCCGGTCAAGCCCTGGCGCGTCTTCGCCGGCAATTTGAGCCTGGTGCAAATCGCGGCAGTCATCAGGCATAGCGCGTTGCACTTTTGCGGCGATACCGGCACGTTGCATCTCGCCCTCATGACTGGTGCGCGCACTGTTTCCTGGTTCTGGCCCAATCCCGCCATCAAAGCCTGGGTTCCCGCCAACGAACGATGCATCGTTGTCGTCGGCGCCAATCCGTCGGAAAAAAAATTCCTGGCCGGCATCTCCACCAAAGAACTGGTTCAAACGGCGGAATCGGTCCTGGCCACCGGAATTTCCAAAAGCTGAAACAGTGGAGAGATTTATGTTTTTTTTACCGGCCTAAGTCCCCAGCCCGGCGGGCATCCAAGCAGATACCATCGGAACAGGTAAAAATATTTGCGAAAGCGCCCGGAAAATGCCGGCAGCAAAAAAAGGGTTGGCACCGACAACGAAAAATACCAGATCGACCGGTAAAAGCAGCGGGAACGGGACCGGCGGATATACGCGTGGTACTCCTCCGGGAACATATTTTTTCGGCAAATATAGTGAGTGCTTTCCAGGTTCTCCACGACCGAGCGAAGGTTGACCTTTCGGCTGCTGCCGCTGCGGTGGTGCAGCGTGCGAAAGCGCGGGCTCCATCGCAGCACCGCGCCGGCGGCGATGGCGCGACTGCAGAAATCCCCGTCTTCACCGTAGAAAAACAATCCCTCATCCATGCCGTTCAACTTCTCCCATGTTTCCCGCCGCACGAGCATGAAAGCGCCGACCAGGCCGGAGACTTCGACCAATTCCCGTTGTTCATCTCGCACCAGGTGATAATTCATGAGCACCGAGGTCTGCAAAGATCCGTCGGGATTGACCAATTGCCCGCCCAATACGTCCAACTCCGGGTGCCGCCGAAGTAAATCCTCCACCACTGTCATCGTATCGGCGAAAATCTCGACATCGGAGTTCATCCAGATGATCCAGTCGCCTGAGGCGATTTTGACCCCCGCGTTGCTGGCAACGGAAATACCGCGGTTCTCTTCAAACTCGATGATCTTCAGGTCCGCAAATTCCTCCCGCAACGCCGCCGCAGTGCCGTCCGTGGAATGATTATCCACCACGATGACCTCGTGCGGAAACGCGCATTGGCCGAGGGATGCGACTGCCGCCCGCGTCAATGGCAGCGTGTTATATGAAATGATGACGAACGAAAAACGCGGATGGGTTCCGGTAACAGGGCTATCACTTCTGGACATAACCGGGTCGGATGCTAACATCCTTCAGCCGAAACGCAACCAATGCCTGATTGACGACCAACATGCAGTCGCTGCCCATTTCTGTCTGCATCATCGCCGGCAACGAGGCGCATCGCATCCCTCGCGCCCTCGAGAGCATCTCCGGCTGGGCCGCCGAAATCATCGTGATCCTCAACGAGGACGTGAACGATGGCACCGATAAGATCACCGAAGGAGCCGGCGCGAAAGTTTTCCGCGAACCGTGGAAAGGCCACATCTCCCAAAAAAATTCCGCCGCTCAAAAAGCCTCGTCTGATTGGATCCTGGGCCTGGATGCCGACGAAGTTGTTTCGCCCGGTTTAAAAGAAGAAATACAAAATCTATTTGCTCATCCGGAAAAATTGCAAGGCGTTAGCGCTTTCAGTTTTCCCCGTTGCACATTTTATTGCGGGCGCTGGATCCGCCATGGCGATTGGTATCCCGATCGCCAAATCCGCCTTTGGCAGCGCGGCAAAGCCGAATGGGGCGGCATTGATCCGCACGATAAATTGATCGTCCGCGGAAATATCGGCAGGTTGAAGGGTGATCTTCATCATTTCAGCAACGATTCGGTGAATACGCACATCCGTAAGATCATTCCTTTCACCGATGAATTTGTCCGCCAGCATTCTCAACGCCCCGCCGGTCCGCTATTCTCCGGGTTGTTCATCCGTCCCTGCTGGCGATTTGTTCGCGCCTATTTTATCCGCCTCGGCTTTTTGGATGGCTGGCAGGGAATGTATATCGCGTGGTTGAATGCTTTTTCCACCGCCAGCAAGTATGCCAAACTGCGCGAACAGGAGCTGCGCTCACCGCAATGAAAGTCTCCCTGCTGATCAGCGCGTATAATCATCCAGAAATCCTGGCCAAAGTCCTGGCCGGGGTATCTCTCCAGACCCGGTTTCCCGATGAAGCGCTCATTGCTGACGACGGTTCAGCCCAACCGACCCGCGATTTGATCAGCACCTGGGCAAAATCACAGCGATTTCCGGTCAAAGACATTTGGCACGAAGACGCCGGCTTTCGCAAAACAATCGTCTTGAACAAAGCCATCATAGCCGCGACGGGTGAGCACCTAATTTTCACCGATGGCGATTGCGTGCCGCATCCAAAATTTGTCGCCGACCATGTGGCGCTCGCCGAAAAAGGATTTTGGGTCCAGGGCCGCCGCTGTTTTGTGCGTGAAGAATATGTGCCCCGATTTGAAGCCGGCAAAACTCCCATAACACAATGGATGTTGACCGGAAAAATCACCGGCGCGGCCAAAAGCATCCGCTGGCCCGTTCCCATCATTCGCCGTGATACCCGGCAGCGCGGCATCATCGGCTGCAATATGGCCTTCTGGCGCGACGACCTTATCGCCATCAACGGGTTCGATGAAGACTACACGGGTTGGGGCAGCGAGGATTCCGACATCGGGACGCGGCTTTATCACCTGGGCCGTCGCCGAAAATTTGTATATGGCCGGGCCATCACCTTCCATTTGAATCACCCACAACTTCCACACGACCGCTATGATGCCAGCCGTGCCCGGCTGGCCGAAACCATTGCTTCAAAAAGAATTCGCTGTGAGCATGGCCTTGACCAATACCGGTAAAATTCTGTCCACCGCAATCTACTTGCCTAAATTCTAAAAACTGCTGAAATTTTCCCCACTCGTGACAATGATTCGAAAAAAGGTCCGCATCGATTTCTGTGACTTCTCTCCCAATTTCAGCAAAACCGATAATTTTTTGTTTAAACTGTTGGCGGAGCGGTTTGATGTCGAATTATGCGATCAACCTGATTTTTTGATTTATTGCACGCAGGGGCATGAACACCGGCTGCATTCGGGCGTGAGAATTTTTTATTCCGCGGAATCAGATCTGCCGGATTTCCGCGAATGCGATTATTCCATCGCTTGTGTGAAACCGAACAACCCCAGGCATCTGCAATTGCCCTACTATGCCGCCCTTTACGAGGGAGGCCAAATCGTCAAAAAGGACGATGACTTTGAAAAAATCAAGGCGGGCAAGAAAAAATTCTGCGCTTTTGTCGTGGGCAACTATAACCGGCGCAAAAATCATAATCGCGTGGCGTTCTTCCAAAAACTTTCAAAGTATAAACAGGTGGATTCCGGGGGGAGATTGTTCAACAACATCGGCGGCCCCATTCAAGGCAACGGTCCGGGCAAAATCGAATTCCTCCGCCAATACAAATTCAACATCGCCTACGAAAACCGTTCTCAGCCCGGTTACACGACCGAAAAGATTTTTGAGCCAATGGCCGCTCGCTGTTTGCCAATTTATTGGGGTGATCCGGACATTAATGAACACTTCAATCCCCGCAGCTTCCTGAACCGCGCTGATTTTCCCAGTGACGAAGCCCTCATCGAAAAAATCATCGAACTGGACAAGGACGATGCCAAATATTTGGAATATATGCGCCAGCCTTACTTTCATGGCGATAAACCAAACCTTTTCTTTGACCGTGGAAGAATGCTCGATTTTTTTGAGAAAATTTTCACCACCAGGATCACTCCCATAGCCCAGACCGGCAGAAAAAAATCTTTGTTTGGGCGGTGGAAACTGGCCAAGCGCCATCACTGGCATCCGACCAACCCGCCCACCTGGCAATAAATCCGTCGAGGCTCACCGCACCAACCGGTAATGCTTCTTGTTGAACTTCGCGCCGAAGGTCTTCTCCAGCCAGAGCATCCGCCGGTGTTTCTTTTCGCGCGACGTCAACTGATGGTTCGGGTCCGCTCGAAAGATCCCTTCCGCCTTTGGCAACCAGTTTTGGACAATTTTCGGATGCGCACCCGTAAACTCTTTTAGCGCCGCCGCGTCGATTTGCGCGTAATCCACCGGCTTCAGATCACGGTTCTGCCAATATTTCAAGACCGCCGCGGATTTCATGTTCATCTGCTCTTCGCTGCGCACCCATCCATAATGATAGATCGTCGCGCCGGTATGCGCCGCGCGCGGCTGGCGTGATTTTTTGTGGCTCTCCACCACGTTGAAAAATAACGATTCGCTCGACCACGCGGGAATCGTGTTGCGGATGATGCGCACTTCGCTGCGATACCATCCCGGCGACCAGGCGATAGTGTTCGCGTTGCCGTAAAAATGCAAAAAGTCGAACACCAATGCTTCCACGCGTTCGTCGTCCTGGTATTTCTCCATCGCTGTGCGGATCTTCGGCAGGTCGTCTTCATGCAACACCTCATCCGCCTCCAGGTAAAACGCCCAGTCTCCCGTGCAATTATATAATGCAATCGTCTTCTGTTGTCCGTACACAAATCCCTTCACGCTGTAATCGGGCCGGATATTCTCGTTCCACTGCGTCGGGATGATCCGGATCTTTGGGTCTCCGATTTCGCGAAGCATTTTTTCCGTATCGTCATCGCAAGGCCCCAGCGCAATCACGAACTCATCGACCAGCGGAAGGATGGAGCGGATCGAAGGCACGAAGGGATAGCCGAGCTTCTGCCCGTTGCGCAAGAAAGTGAACCCGCTGATTTTCATGCACGGAGTCTAACGGTTGGGCGTTGCAATTTGAATTCCGATTTTTCTTTATTCCAATAATCCGGACGATTCTTCCTCCCCACGAACCCTCACCCTCTCTCCTCCCATCAGAATGGGAGCGGAGAGGGAACAGGTTGTGAACGGTCATGATATTTGGATGCCATACCAACTGCATCAGGTTCAGGGGGTTCAAGGCGCGAATGGTTCGGGGACTCTCTTTGAGATCAGTGGGCCGGCGCCGGCGCGTTTCTGGCCGATGGTTTTGTCCGGATAATAAATCTCACCTTCGTTCCTTTGGATGGCGTGCTTTGGATGCGGCATCTGCCGCCTATCGATTCCATCCGTTTAAGCATATTTGGCAGGCCATGTCCGGTGAAAATCCGTGATTGATTGATTGTCGAATTATCAACGATGGGGCCGCCTGGATCGAATCCCTTGCCGTCGTCCTCGATTTGCAGCGAAAAGCCCGATTCGAACAGTTCCAGCGAAATGCGCACTTCCGTCGCTTTACTGTGTTTAGTCACGTTATTGAGCGCCTCTTTGACGGCCAGGAACAGATTATGGCGCACCTCGGCGGTCAGCGGCCAGGCGGGCAATTGTATCGGCAGATCCAACCGGCAGCGAATGCCCGTCGCGCTCAAATAATCCTGCGCATATTTTCCGATGTAGGACACCAAACTGTCGAAGGTGTCGTGCTGCGGGCTTACCGCCCATACGATTTCATCCATCGCCCGCGTCAAATCACGGGCGGTCGAATAAATCCGCTCCATCTGGACCTCTGAATACTGCGCGTCCTCTGTGCGGCCTGATTGGCTGAGCAACATGATGCGTGTGAGGCTTGCGCCCAGATCGTCGTGGATGTCTTTTGCGATCCGCGCGCGTTCTTTTTCCAACGCGCGTTGTCGTTCCAGATGGTCCAGCCTCTTGCGCAATCGTCGCTTCGTGATCTGGCGCACCCCCAAACCCACGGCCAGCATTCCTGCCAGGATTGCGCTCGTGATGAACCACCAGGTCTGCCAAAACCACGGGATCACCGTCAGCTTCAACGTCGCCCCGGTTTGGTTCCAAACCCCATCGTTGCTGCACGCAATGACGTGGAATTGATATTTGCCCGGTTTCAAATAGGTGTAATAAGCCACGCGGCGCGTGTCCACATTCTCCCAGTTCTGTTCCAATCCCTCCATCCGGTACTTGAAACGCACCCGCTCCGGTGAAACCAGGCTCAAACCCGTGTACCGGATCTCCAACCGGTGTTTCCCCGGCGGGACCTGCATCTGGACCACATTGCCCGGTTCATGCATCACCGACTGGTCATCCACTTTCACTTCCTCGATCAACACCGGCGGCGGATACAGATTCGGTTTTATTTTCGAGGGATCGATCACCGCCAGGCCCTTGATCGTGGGAAACCAAAGACGCCCGTCGGCCGTGCGGCAACCCGACGGCTGAAACCCACCGGAACATTCCAATGTCGCCAGCCCGTTGCCTTCATCGAAGACGAGGCAATTCACAGCGGCAATCGCTCCATCGGCGCACGCATTCAGCTCCGTCTTGCTCACGCGGAAAATCCCACCGTAGGAACTCATCCAGAAATTTCCCTGCCCGTCATCCGCAATATGACAGATCACATCGCTGGGCAACCCCTGCTCTGTGGAAATGATTGAAAATTTACCATCCTTCAACCGGCACAACCCGCCGTCAAATGTCCCGATCCACAACGCCCCGTCGTCGTCGGGAAACAGCGACCACACAAAATTGTTCGGCAACCCGTCCTGCTCGAGAAATTGGGTGATTTTGCCGTCTTTAAGCCGTCCCAGTCCCCCGCCCGCCATCCCGAACCAAATGGTTCCACCCGCGTCTTTCGCAATGGTTCGCACATCGGGCAATATCAGCCCGGCGTTGGCCGTCATATTCGTGGCTTGCCCATTTGAATACCGTACCAGTCCATCGGGCGTCCCAATCCACATCGTTTCTCCATCCACGAATAGCGCCCTCGTTCCTTCCGATGCCCGCACCACGTTGGTCACCAGTTCAAACGAATTCGACTGCTGGATCAATAATCCGTTCGCCCATGTTCCGACCCATAGGTGTCCCTCCCCGTCTTCCCGCGTTGACCAGATGAAATTGTTCAACAACCCGTTCGTTTCGGATGCCGGCAACGCTTCCCGCCCATTGTACTCATAGAGACCGCCGCCCTCGGTCCCGATCCATAGTCCGCCCGCGGAATTGGTTGTCACCGGCAAAACCGCGCGGTTCTGCCAGTCATCAGGGGCGGCGGCCATCTCCACTGTTCGCGGACGCAATTCATCCAATCCGCCGCTGCCTGTGCCCACCCAGATGTCGCCCTCGCGATCTTCGGTCAGGCCGCAGACCCAGTTATGAGACAAAATATTTTGCCGGCTATACAACCGGTAACTCCCGTCCGGCGACCATAAATACAAGCCGTCCTCGGTACCCACAAAAAGATCACCCGACCTGGTTTCAGTCAAAGCGGTCACATAATCCCATCCCCACGGCGCCGGTCCGAAATCCTGCACTGCGCCTGAGCCGGACCATTTGGCCACGCGCGAATTGCCCATCAGCCAGATCCCGCCGGACCGGCTGGCACAGATCCGTTGGACATCCCGCACATCCGGCTGGCCCTCCGGCAACCACGGTTGCAACTTTCCCTTTCTTAAACTGCCCAACAATCCATTGCGCACCACCCACAGAGAGCCATCCTCACCTTCCCCTAATGAGGGAACACCCAACCCCGGCCCGACGTTGGCAGCGTATAATTTGTCGCCGTTCATGGAACAAAGCGCTCCCTTCCAATTCAACAACCAGAGCACGCCGTCTTTGTCCGTGCCGATCCCCAGCACCGGTCCGCCTGGCCACGCCGCCGGCAACTTCACATCCACAAATATGCCGTGGTCCAATTTGGTAAGGCTTCCCGTCTCATGCCCTATCCAAAGCACACCCTTCGCATCTTCAAACAAACTCATGATGCGGCTATCACGAAATTCCGGCGTGTTGGCCGTGTCAAAAATCGTGAAACGCACTCCGTCGAATCGCGCCAATCCATTATAGGTTCCCATCCACAGATAGCCGTCGCGGTCCTGCACGATTGAACTGACGGAATTTTGCGGAAGCCCTTGTTCGATTTGCCATGAACTTGATGAAAAATCAGGCAACGCCGGATGCGCCTGGCCATAAAGATCGGGGTGGACTGACAAAAAAAAGCACAGTCCGGTCAGGGACGTCATCCCCCATCTGGAAAGAGGGCTTAAAAATTTGAATCGCCGGAACACTAAATCCATTATATTTTTTCCAACACCCAACGCAAGACTGTCTCCATCTGTCATTAAAACTGACGACAGTTTTTTTGGTGTATATTAGCGTACAATGAAATCCAGTGTGAGTATTACCGTCTCGATCATTGAGGACGATGCGCCGGCCCGTGAAATCTTCGCGGACTGGATCCGCCGCGCCCCCGGTTTCCAATTCATCAGCCAATATGGGAGTTGCGAGGAAGCCGTCACGAAATTGCCGGAGGTCAAACCCGCCGTCGTTCTCGCCGATATCAATCTCCCCGGCAAAAACGGCATCGAATGCGTCCGCCATCTCAAGCCGCTCCTGCCCCAGACCCAATTTGTCATGCTCACCGTTTACGAAGATTCAAACCATATCTTCGAAGCATTGGCGGTCGGCGCCAGCGGCTATCTCCTGAAACAAACCCCGCGCACCGAATTGATCGCCGCGCTCAAGGACGTGCACGCAGGTGGTTCGCCCATGACCAGCAACATCGCGCGCAAAGTCGTCCAGTCTTTTCAACCGTTCGAACCCCAGGCCGATGAGTCCGCCAACCTGTCTCCCCGTGAACATGAAGTCCTCGAACTGCTGGCCCGCGGCTACCTTTACAAAGAGATTTCCGACAGCCTGAACATCAGCGTCGCCACCGTGAACACCTACATCCGGCGTATTTACGAAAAACTCCATGTCCGCTCGCGCGGCCAGGCCGTCGCCAAATTAGGCCATTTCAGCTTTCGCCGGTAAATCAAATCAGTCCCTTGATCCTGTTACTACCACATGACAAAAATCGTTTTTAATCGCTTGGCCTGGGTCATCCCCACGCTTCTTCTTTCTGCAATCATCGCGCCCGCCGCTCCTGCGCTCTTCTCCAGCTACGACCAGCAGGTGGCTTCGCTTCTGGCCCAGATGACGCTCGATGAAAAAATCGGCCAGATGGTCCAGGTCGATCTCAGCGCCCTTCATGATACCAACGACATCCAGACCTATTTTCTCGGCTCCGTCTTGAGCGGCGGTGATTCAAAGCCCGCCGGGGAGAACAATCCCCAGACCTGGTTGACGTTGGCCAACAATCTTCAATCTCATGCGCTCAAGACCCGCCTCAAGATTCCGTTGATTTACGGGATTGACGCCGTGCATGGCCACAATGACGTCGTCGGCACCACCATCTTTCCCCATAACATCGGGATGGGCGCGACCCATAATCCCGAACTTATCGAACAGGCTGAAAATGTCACCGCTCGCGAAGTTGCCGGCACCGGCATCCGTTGGGCGTTTGGACCGTGCATCGCCGTCGTCGAAGACGAACGCTGGGGACGCACCTACGAAGGATATGGCCAATCGCCAAAACTCGTCTCCCAAATGGCCACCGCAGCCGTCAAAGGTTTTCAGGGTGAGAGCCTCTCTGGTCAACCTGACTCCGTGCTGGCCAGCGCCAAACATTACCTCGCTGATGGTGGCACGCAGGACGGCATCAATGAAGGCAACACCGTTTGCAGCGAGGCGAAATTGCGCCGGTTGTTCCTCCCACCCTATCGCGCCGCGGTCAAAGCCGGTGTCGGCTCCATCATGGTTTCCTATAGCAGTTGGAATGGCCTGAAAATGAGCGCCAATAAATATCTGCTCACCGACGTCCTTAAAAACGAACTGAACTTTCGCGGTTTTCTCGTTTCGGATTGGGCGGCCATTGACCAGCTTTCCCCCGACTACAAAACCGATGTCGAACTGTCCGTCAATGCGGGCCTCGATATGGTCATGATCCCCAATGGCTCCAATAAGACGAACAACTTTGTTGAATTCATTCGCGACCTCAAAGAACTCGTTGCGGAGGGCAATGTGCCGCAATCACGGATCGACGACGCTGTCACGCGCATTCTCCGCGTCAAATATCAAATGGGCCTCTTTACCAATCCCTGGACCGACCCATCGCTCACCGCCGAGATCGGCTCGCCTGCGCATCGTGAAATCGCGCGCGAATGCGTCCAGCAATCTCTTGTCCTTCTCAAAAATAAAGATCACGCCCTGCCGTTGAAAAAAGACCTGAAGCACATCGTTGTCGTCGGCCAGGCCGCTGATAGCCTGCGCATCCAATGCGGCGGCTGGACCATCCGCTGGCAGGGCGGAGGGCAATTGACATCCGGGACGACCATTTTGCAAGGAATCCGCCAGGCCGTTTCACCCAATACCGAAGTCACCTATTCGCCCGATGGCAATGATATCACCAACGCCGACGCCGTCATTGTCGTCGTGGGAGAAAAGCCTTATGCCGAAGGAGCCGGCGACCGGACCAATCTGGACTTGTCCGCGCGTGAGGTGGCCCTGATTCAAACCGCCAAAGCCTCTGGCGCACCCGTGACCACAATCCTGCTTTCAGGCCGCCCGCTCATTCTCGGCCCTGCGCTGGACGCGAGCGATGCCTTTGTTGCCGCGTGGCTGCCGGGCACCGAGGGCGAAGGTTTGGCCGATGTTTTGTTTGGCAACGTCCGGCCCACCGGCAAATTGCCGCGCGAATGGCCGCGTAACGACCAACAATTTGCCGCCGACCACAGGACCGGACGGCCTTTGTTTAAGTTGGGATACGGATTGAGTTACTAATGCTGTCTGGGGAGCGCGCCCGCCTCGGGCGCAGTTTCGAGCGCCTCGCTCGAAACACATCTCTTATCCGTAGCAGCCGACGTCAGTCGGTTCTAATTTCCTCTTCACGGCACCCACACGGCCCGCCAGTATTGCGCCGTTGAAGAAGGCGATACTGTATTCGTGACCGTCGCCATCGTTCCGCTCAATGTATTAGTCGAAACCATGTTCCAATTCACCAGGTCGGTTGAACTCTCGATGACGTAAGGCGCACCGGATTGTCCCTGGAGGTTCAGCACCACCTGGCCAGCCGAAATTGAGGCCACGCCTAACTGCGATGCCACAGGTTGAAACGTGAACAACGTCAGCGAATAGGGTGGAAACGTATTCGTGAAGACAGACCCCACCGCAACCGGATTCGTATAAATATCCTGCGCCGCCGCCGATCCGTTCGTCCGCGTTTCCTCGTCCTGTGTGATTCCGTAAGAGCGCATTACCCCGGATGCCGCCGGCGCAAAATTCGTCAACGAAATTTGCCCGCTCAAAACATTCGTCGGTGTTTTATTGATCACCAGCATCGCCAGTGAACCATCGGCCTTCCGCGACGCGTAGGCGGACAATGCCAGGGAATCGCTCGTCGCATTCAAAATTGTATCGCCGGGACGGACAAACGATTGCAGCAACTTTTCCGCGTAGTACGACGGATACGGCACATCCGAGCTATTCAACACTCCGTAATCGCCGTTGCTACGCCAGCCATATAATGTGGGGTCAAAGTCGCCGGTTGTGTCCGAACCGTTATGCAGGTCCCACCAGATATATGAATTGAACTCCGTTTTCATCAACTGGCTCAAGCTGTCCGCCAGGTACAGCGCGTTCACCACACTCGTGGATTGCCGGCCCATTGCCCCGGCATCGCTGTTATTTTCCGTGACGCACATTTGAATATTCGTCCCCTGCGGCCCAAGATAGTCCGTGATCTGCTGCCGTATATTCACCGCGGCGCTGGCCCAATCCGTCCAGATCGTAGACGGCGTATCGGCAATCTGGAGCAAAAGCGGGTCGCTATCGGGCGAATTTGGTTCCCAGGCATTGCCGGTGGCGGTGTATTCCGGGTAATCATGGTAAATCACAAAATCCGGCATCACTCCCAGGTTGCTCAGCGTATTGAACATCACCGGCGTCCAACCGTAGTGGGCATTTCCGGTAACGGGGTTTATAGCGTAATGAGTCGCATTGTTCGAATAACTGTCCTCCCCCGGAACAACGACTATGCCAACTTTGATCGTCGGGTCAGCGGCCTTCATCAATGCGATGTACCCGGCAGCGCGGCTCGCATAGGTGAAAGGATCGTGCGACAGGTTATTATTGTCCTCTTCCCAGGTGCCGTAACACTCGTTCCCGACCTCCCAGTTCCCGATATGGCAATGATTCGTGATGTTCAGAAACTTCACCCAGGCCGCCGCTTCATTGCTCGTTCCCGAGCCGTAATTCACCGTAACAAAACAATTCGTTCCCACCCCGACATTCGTCACCAGATTGATAAACGTCTTGTTGTTGGCGATGTCGCTGGTCCAGTGATAACCATCGGAAGTCGAACCGCCCGGCCAGCGAAACGACAGCACACCCGCGGCCTCGACCATCGGCAACGTTTGCGCATTTCCCAATTGCCCGTCCCACGTGGCCGTATTCAACCCGAACCAGCGCGCGTCAGCCGAACGCAATGTATTGGTCGCGTTCACGCCCAGATGTACCAACGACGGCGCAGCCGCCGGGTTTAATTGGATGTCATCCAGATAATAGGTGCCCGAACCACTGGTCATCCAAATGGTGACCCGCGCCAGGTTGGTGGCATTGGCGGCGCCGAGCGAAGCCAATGATACCGTGTATTGCTGCCACGCATTTTGGGGAAGCAATGGCGACAACGTGACGCCCGATTGATCATTCGTATCGAGGCTTAGGTAAACGCTCAATTGTTGCCCACCACTGCTCCCTCCATTCGCCCAAAACGTCAGGTTCGTGTAGAGCGATGTATTGAAATCGTTCTGATGGAATGAAATCCCCTGGTAAGTGCCGGCGGTGACACTGATCGAATCGCTCCCGGAATGCACCGGGCTGGTGTTCGTCAGGCTGCGCGTCGCCCAACTCCAGTCCTGGAACCCGTTCACCAGGTTATCGGTGTAAATATACAGCGGACTCTGCCCATGAAGCACCATCGCCGATAAAAATCCCCCAACGGCAAAAAACACCGTCCACCTTTTCATACAACCGGGAAAGTTCATGCGTCAATATACCTCATCTGCGGACATGATAAAGGGCACCGGCCTTTCGACCGGTGCCCCTGAAAGTTCGACTTATTCGATTATTTTAACAATTCAAAGAAGTCTGCCCCCCCCGCTGGCAGGGTGGAGGATGGAATGGCGCCGATCGTATTGGTCCCAGTCCCATCAATGTAGGTAAAGGTCACACCCGCCGGAGCCCAGGTTTGCAAGTCGGTGCTGGATTGCACCACGAACCCGGATTGAGAGGTGTTCCACGTCATCCAGAAGGCCGTGCCGGCCGGTATTAACGTCGTCCGGTTGGCGGCAAACTGATAGTATTCAGCGATCTGCCAGGCATTGCTGGCGGTGAGGCTCGATCCGCTGAAATTATCACTGATGGCCACCGTGGTATTCGTCGCCAGGACGCTCGTGAAGATAGCGCTCTGGTTGTCATTTCTGCCCGGAGTATTTGTATTGGAGTCATTCTTCCAGACGCCGAATTGAACCATCGAAGTAGTGGGCTGGAAGTTGGCACTATAGCTCGGGTCAGTGGTAAAGGCTGGCAGCGTGAAATTGGTGACCACGGTGCCATTGTAGGTGATGGTTCCCGCAGTATCGCTGGTGAAGTTCAACGCCCAGTTTCCATTGGCGCTTGCCAGATTCGTGATCGCGCAGAAAATGCCGTTGGTCATGTTGGAGTTTGGCGCATTGGTCTTCCACAAGAGGTTTGCATTGACTCCTCCGTTGGTCCCGTTTTCAACTTCAAACCAAATCCCATCGACGGCGTTAAAGTTGGGGCCGCTATAGGTCTCATTGTAGCTAAAACTTTGGCTAACATTGGCAAAGGTATCACCGTTAATAACGTAGGCATGAGCCTCAAATCCAGGCGCCGCAGCCGGCGCAGGGAAGTTGGTCAGCGTGAAGGCATAGGTCGCGGGTTCCTGGCCAATCCAGAAAAAGTTAGCGACGTTGTTGGTGGCAGAGGGAGTGGTGATACCTTCCTGGTCGAATTCATTGGCCGATCCATCCCCATCCACTGCCATCTCTAAGCCTCCCGGAGTGGTGTTCTTTGTTAAAGAAAGAATTTGTGGATGCACTTCTGGACTCCATAGCTCGAAGTTGTCCATATGCCAAGTAATCGGATTATTACCAGCCGTGCTTCCCGGGGTGGATTGAATCGCAAATCCCAGTGCTCCCGTTACGCCTGAAGCTGCGCACGGAAGATCGACGTGCGTCCAGTGTCCAACCATGCCTGCAGTAAAGTTGACGTGCCCTATGTTGATCCATGAATAGCTTGAGTTAACAATAGCCATTTGAAAACCAGCGTAATCATTGGTCGGTGTAGTAGGACCGTCATAATAAACATCCATGCCAACCCATTGATATTGGCTTGCATTAAAGCCTGAGGTATAGAAATTACCGCCCTGATAACCATTGGGTTGCGACGATTGAAACTCCATTGAACCGGCCGGAGCCAGAGAAGTCGGCCCGGCACCAGTCACAGGGTTGATATACGGAGCATCGGCAGCGGTATCCCACGAACTGGCCAAACCATAGTTTTGCCAGGTACCGGCAACGGTGCTGTTCGTGGCTTCCAAAATGTCTGGATTTGGCGGAGGCAGAACACTGACATTGCCGATATATACTTTTACTGGACCGGAATAAGCGGCACCGCCCTGCAATTGAATCTGGAGATGCGCCGCCTGCACGTTCGCCGGAAGGCCCACGGTATACGTCACCCATTGATTGGCTGCCGGTCCATAAACAGATTGGTATCCTTCCCCGTTCCAACTATAACTGGCATCACGCACCGACAGTTGCATATTGCCGTAAAAGCTTAACAATGGATTGCCAATGGTGCCTGATCCCGGATCAATCTTGAGCTGGAAAGTAATACTCTGATATTGCGCCGTATTAAAGCTCACGTTAAATGCCGGGTCGATTTCCTGGTCGTTTGTGCCGTCAAACTGATAGACTTCACAACCGCTGTTCGCCCCGTCCGGCCCGTTCGTACTCTGCCAGAAATAGTTCACATATCCACCAGGATTATTGGGGCTACCGCCGTCATAAAACTGGGATGGGACTCCACTATCGAAACTGATGTTGATGGGGGGTGTTTGCGCTTGGCAGAGGCCGGTAAAACCGGCCAGAGCGGCAATGGCCAGCAATAATTGGATCCAACGCGGAGTTTTTGTTTTTGTCATAGAACTATGGGTGGAGGGTTGTGAGTTAATGATTGAAAATATAGCTAACGGCGTTCAATGCCGCGTGAGGCAATAATCCGTAGCGGCCAAAGATGATGGTCTCGTGACTCATGGTTGAACTGGTATTTTGATAATGTACCACAATTTAGTCAGTTGAAGAGTCGTGAAAATTGGTGACAAAAATTTCTCAGTCATTCGAGGGAACTTTTTCGCCGCATCAGTCTCCCGGGTTGATGGTCCACATGCCTTTCGGTATCGTAAGTGTACCACTACCAATGGTTTGTTCCATTCTTAACGGTTCCACGTGCCCATCATGGAACGCATAATTGAACCGGGAGTCCTGCGCCAGATACACAAAATTGCCCTGGTTATAAGCCTGTTGGCTTACGGAAGTAACATATGGATTCTCTTGCTGAGGATTCGTGACTGTCTGAGTCAAATCTTGTGTCGAGCTGCTGCCCTGCGGCCCGTAACAGATACAGGTCCAAATGTTGCCCACACATTGCTGGGCATGGGTGTTTTCGCACAACAAAATGGTGTCGGCCGGGTCGCGCACCACGCTGGTATTGTAGCCCTGAGCATCCCAATTGGCAGGATCAGATGAATTGGGATCCTGCCAGTAAATGCCGATGTTCATACTTCCTGCTGCCGTCAAACTGGGCAATCCCTTTGAGGGAGCACGTTGCCAGCCTCCGCTCGTTCCCTGGGTTTGATTCACGGCGATCATGGAATAGGAGCGCATCGCAAAGATACTTTGGGCATTAAACCCTCCCAGCCAATTCACCTTCGGATAGATGTCAAAGGGACATTGCAGTGTATTGGGCACTTCGTCCACTAAAAGCGTGCCCACCGCAAGGTCTGCGAGAGAGGTGTTCCCACCGATGTATTTGTTGATGTAGCTGTCCCAGGAGATCTGTTTTCCTGGATTAGTATCGGTGCCGTTCGCCCAACCCGCAGGCGGAAACATCTGGTTATGGTCATCGGCAAACATCGGAAAGGCCAGCGCGAGTTGCTTCATATTGCTCAGGCACCGCGTCGTCTTGGCCTTGGCCTTGGCGGCGGCCAGCGCTGGAAGCAACAACGCCGCCAGGATGGCGATGATCGCGATGACCACAAGAAGTTCGATCAGCGTGAAACCATGCCGCGCGCAGGGCTGCGTCATATTTCGCCGGCAATCGGATCGGTTTAAATTGAATGAAAGTTTCTTCACGGTAATAAATTATTGGTTCACCAATTGGACATGCATTTTGCTGGTGACGATATATTTCTGGCCCGCCGGGGGCGGCGGAATCTTCGCGCCGGAACTGGCCGCAAACTCGTCAAAGTTGGTCGGCATCCTGTGATTGCCCACAATCCAGCCGATCAACTCTCTTTGAAGCTCAGGCAAATTCGGCTGTCCATTCGTCACCGTGCCGTGGAGCGCATACGGGCCGGCGGCCTGGGACGTCGTCACCCCGGACTTGCTGCAACCGGCAGCGGCCATGGCGCCCACAACAATCATGAGTGTGCTCAATACAAATAGTCGATTCAATGGCTGTGTATGGCCAATACTTTTCATCTTTGGTACTGTTGAACAATAGAACTGTAACTGTTTATTTTCAAGTCACATGTCGTCAAAAGTAACGACATTTTCATGTATTTTACTATGATTTCACACCTTTCTTGAAAACATCAATTTTTCAAAAATCCCCATCCATGCCCCACCCACGGCATTCCCTCGTCAATTTTATTGACAAGACAAGCCATCGAAAAAATGATTTGTTCAACAGACGGTCATGAAAACAATTTTCGCCAACTCATTATTGTGCTTCGCGCTCTGCGCAGCTTCCCGGACCTTTGCCGCGGACCAATCGCTCCTGAATGAACCCGTCGATGTCAGTGGCGATTTCCGCAATTTTGCCAACACCTATTTCCTGGCGGACAAGCTCGCCGCTTTTGACCCCGCCACGGGCGAAGGAACGATCGAATGGCAGCGCGCGCAATATTATACCCGGCAGGCGTTCGATAACATGCTCGCCAGCGTCAAGCCGGTCGATCCCAACGAATTTCCCACCACCGAGTACGCCGCCAATCCGTCCCTCCCCTTCTCCATCCAATTCGTCTCGCCGCGCACCATTCGCCTGCGCATCACCAGCGGGCCGCAATTTCACAAGCCGCAGGAGGAATTGATGCTCAACGGCCCGGTGCCCACCGATCATTCATGGCAATACGAAAAAATTCCCGGCGGCCATCGTTACACCAGCCAGTTCGGTTCAGTGACCATCCTCGAAAACCCCTGGCACATCGAGATCCGCGACGCTACCGGCAAACTGCTGACCAAAACCGACGGCGCCTCGGACAACAACACAACCTTCACACCCATCCTGCCGTTCTCGTTCGTGCGCCGTTCATCGGATTATTCGCGCAGCATAAATGCGGCGTTCACCCTCTCGCCGGACGAAAAAATCTTCGGCTGCGGTGAATCGTTCACGGCGTTGAACAAACGCGGGCAAAAGATTGTGCTCTGGACCACGGACGCCAACGGCATCCAAAACCAGCGCATGTACAAGCCCATCCCCTTCTTCTTGAGCAGCCGCGGCTACGGCATGTTCCTCCACACCAGCACCCCCATCACCTGCGATTTCGGATATTCCTTCAGCGGCGTCAACTCGCTGATGATCGGCGATGACGAAGCAGACATTTTCATTTTCCTGGGTTCGCCGAAAGACATCCTTGGCGAGTACACCGCCCTGACTGGCCGCTCGCCCATGCCGCCGTTGTGGTCATTCGGCCTTTGGATGAGCCGCTGCACCTATAGCAGCGAGACGCAGGTGCGCGACATCGCCGCCCGGCTGCGCACCAACCAGATCCCTTGCGATGTCCTCCATCTGGACACCGGCTGGTTCCAGACCGATTGGCGCTGCGATTATCAATTCTCCACCAATCGCTTTCCCACACCGCAGTCCATGATCTCTGACTTAAAGGATGAAGGCTTTCACATCTCGTGCTGGCAATTGCCCTATTTCGTCCCAAAAAATTCTCTCTTCCAGGAATTGGTGGATAAAAATCTCGTCGTGCGCGATGCCAAAGGCAATCTGCCGTCGGAAGACGCTGTCCTGGATTTCTCGAACCCCAAAACCGTCACCTGGTACCAGGACCATCTGGGCAACCTGTTGAAGATGGGTGTGGGCGCCATCAAAGCGGATTTCGGCGAAGCCGCGCCTGCGGACGGGATCTATGCCGACGGCCGGACCGGATTTTACGAACACAATCTCTTTCCCCTGCGCTACAACAAAGCTGCCGCGGACATCACGCGACAGATCAGCGGGGACAATATCATTTGGGCGCGCAGCGCCTGGGCCGGCAGCCAGCGTTATCCCATCCATTGGGGCGGCGATGCCGAGAGCACCGACCAGGGCATGGCCACCGAATTGCGCGGCGGACTTTCGTTCGGCCTCTCAGGCTTCTCGTTCTGGAGCCATGACATCGGCGGGTTCACGGCCAATTCCGTTGAGAATATGGATAAAAACCTCTACCTGCGCTGGCTGGCGTTCGGCATGTTGACCTCGCAAAGCCGCTGCCACGGCGAGGCTCCAAAAGAGCCGTGGAATTACGGCGAAGATTTCATGAATGAATTTCGCAACGTGGATAGCATGAAATACCGTCTCATGCCCTACGTTTACGCCCAGGCCAAAGATTGTTCCGAACACGGCCTGCCCATGCTGCGCGCTCTCTTCATCGAATTTCCCAATGACCCCGGCTCCTGGCTGGTCGATAATGAGTACCTTTTCGGCTCGGACATGCTCGTCGCGCCGTTGATGCATGAAGGCGAAACCGACCGCGATGTCTATCTGCCTCCCGGAACGTGGATCGATTTCCAGAGCGGAAAAAATTATTCCGGCGGCTGGAACCACATCGAGGCCGGGCAAATCCCTGCAATCATTCTCGTGCGCGATGGCACTGTGATCCCGGAGATCCAACTCGCTCAATCCACAATGCAGATGGATTGGTCAAAGCTCCAACTCGTGCCGTTCACCGATTCCAATACCGCGACGGGTTCCGTGTATTTGCCGGGAGACAGTGAATCGCATCAGGTGACTCTGACCAAACAAAACGGCGTGTTCCACCTCGAGAACGATCCTCTCGCCGGAAAAGTCACCTGGGATATCCACGCTCCGCAGGATTAACATGAGACATCTCGCCGCCATCGCCGTGCTTATCGGCGGCCTGCTCAGCGTCTTTGCCGCCGATTCGCTCACGAGTACGCCGTACCAGTGGCGTAATGTCGCCATTGGCGGCGGTGGATTTGTTACCGGCATCCTGGCGCATCCGCGCGAAAAAAGCGTGATGTATGCGCGCACAGATGTAGGCGGCGCATATCGTTGGGATGCTGCGAACCAAAAATGGATCCCCATTACCGATTGGGTCAAGGGCATTGATTTCACCGGCATCGAAAGTTTCGCGGTCGATCCTTCGGATGCGAACCTGATCTACCTCGCCGCGGGAATCTATCGCAGTGCCCGCGCCGCTATCTTGCGTTCCACCGACCGTGGGCAAACGTGGCAGATCACCGACGTACCGTTCAAGATGGGTGGCAACGAGTCCGGACGCTTCAATGGCGAACGCCTCGTTGTTGACCCAATGGACGGTCGCATCCTCTTCTTTGGATCACGTCATGACGGTTTGTGGAAAAGCGATGACTATGGCGCGACCTGGAGCCAGATGGAAAATTTCCCACAACTCAACACTCTCGATGCGCCGCTTTATTCTGCCCGCACCAACGCGCCGCGCCGCCGCTTCAACTTCACACCGCAGGAAATCGGCATCGTTTTCGTCCAATTTGTCCCGCGCGACAACATCCCGGGCAAGCCAACTACGACTCTTTACGCCGGCGTTTCCGCCGTTGGCACAAACTTCTTCCGCAGCGACGACGGCGGCACCAACTGGTCGCCGGTGCCCGGCCAACCGCTCGGCCTGCGCCCGAATCATGCTGTCCGCGCGCCAGACGGAACGATTTATCTGACCTATGGATTGCAGGCCGGGCCGACCCGCATGACCGATGGAGCAGTCTGGAGATTTAACCCCAATACCGGGGCGTGGACAGACATCACTCCCCTTCGCTCGCCCGATGGCGACCAGCCCTTCGGTTACGGCGCTGTTTCTGTGGACGAGCAAAACCCGTCTGACATCGTCGTGACCACTTTTGCGCGCTGGCTGCAACACGATGACATTTTCCGCAGCACGAACGGCGGCGCAAGCTGGACATCGCTCTTCAAGAACGCGCAATGGGACTATTCTTTCGCGCCCTATACCAAAGATCGCTACCCGCATTGGATGGGAACCGTCCAGATCGACCCGTTTGATTCGAACCACATTCTGTTCACCACCGGTTATGGTCTTTGGGAGTCAAAAGATTTGACCGATGCCGACGCAGGCAAGCCAACCCATTGGGATTTTTGTGACAATGGCCTGGAGGAAACCGTGCCGTTGGCGCTCATCAGTCCGCCCAAAGGCGCGCATTTACTGAGTGGCCTCGGCGACATTGACGGCTTTCGCCACGATGATCTCAATGTTTCTCCTCCTAACGGATCTTACGCCGGCGTGCGTTTCACCAGCACGGTTGACCTGGCCTTCGCCGCGCAAAACCCCTCTATCATCGTGCGCGTTGGATCTGGTGGCAACAACCCATCTCATGGGGCGATTTCCCGCGACGGCGGAAAAAACTGGACTGCTTTTCCCAATGGACCCACCGATGGCTATGGCGCGGGGAGCATCGTTATTTCTGCGGATGGAAAAACTATTGTCCAGACAATGCGCGGTGGCACCCCGGCTTTTTCCGGCGACAATGGAACCAATTGGGCAGCTTGTGCGGGGCTTCCCGCCGGCGCCCTCGTGGCTGCCGATGCCGTCAATCCGTCCCGTTTTTACGCCTTCGATGCGCGCAACAACCAGATGTATGCCAGCACGAACGGTGCACAACAATTCTCGCAAACCGGCGCCACGTTGCCCCCTGAAAGTGACCCGCCCCGTTTCGGCTATGGCAACGGCGAATTGGCCGCCACCCCGGGACACGAAGGCGACGTGTGGCTTGCCCTGCACAGCGGGCTTTTCCATTCCACCGATGGCGGCGCAAATTTCACCCGGTTGGATAACACTCAGGAAGCCTACGCTCTCGGCTTTGGCAAAGCTGCCGATGGAAAAAATTTCCCCACGCTCTACCTCTCCGGACAAATCGCTGGCGTTGCCGGAATCTTTCGTTCGACCGACACCGGCGCAAGCTGGACGCGCATCAATGACGACGCGCACCAATTCGGCGCCATCACTCATCTGACCGGTGACCCGCGCATTTTTGGCCGCGTTTACCTGGCCACCAGCGGCCGCGGCGTGATCTACGGAGACGAAAATAAATAAAGCATGAAACGATTTCTCTTGAGCCTGATTCTTCTGGCGGGTTGCCATAGTTTCGCGGGCAATTACACCAACTTCGACGTGGCGATCTATATCCCCGTCAACGTCGTCCACAGTTTTGAGAACCCGGAAGTGTTGACCAACGAATGGAACAACATCAGCCGGCAGTTGAAAGTGGACAAAGTGTACATCGAGGTTCAGCGCGACCGGCGAACCAACAGCGACGAACTGCTCGACAACGTCAAAAAATTCTTCCTTGATCGCGGTGTGCGCGTCGCCGGCGGCATGGCCCTCTCGGATGGGAGCATTGGCGGCCAGTTCAGGTCTTTTTGCTATACCGACCCAAACGACCGCGCCTTCATCCAAAGCGCCGCCGAATTGGCTGCCCGGCACTTCGACGAGATCATCCAGGATGATTTTTTCTTCAACACGACCAAATCTGATTCGGATATCGCCGCCAAAGGCGATAAAACCTGGTCGCAATTCCGCCTCGGCCTCATGGATGACGCGGCGGAAAATCTTATCATCAAACCCGCGCGCGCCGTCAATCTGAACGTCAAGCTCATCATCAAGTTCCCCAACTGGTACGAGCATTTCCAGGGGCTTGGCTATGACCTCGACCAGGAGCCGAAACTTTTCGACGGCATCTACACCGGCACCGAAACACGCGACCCCGTCATCACCGACCAACACCTGCCACAGTACGAAAGCTACCAGATCATTCGTTACTTCGATAACATCGCGCCCGGCCGCAACGGCGGCGGATGGGTGGACACTTACAGCATCCTCTACATCGACCGCTACGCCGAACAGCTGTGGGACACGATGTTTGCCAAAGCGCCGCAGATCATGCTCTTTGAATGGTCCGCTATGAGCCGGCCCATCGAGGCGGGAGATCGTCCGTGGGAAAAATTGCCGACGAGTTTTGATTACAAAGCAATGTCGCATTCTCATCCCGACCCGACGATAGCCACCGTCGCCTCTTACTCGCTTCAACAGGTGGACTCGTTTCTCGGAGAGCTTGGCAACCCCATCGGCATCGCCTGCTACAAACCGTATCAATCCAGCGGTGAAGATTTCCTTCACAATTATTTTGGGATGATCGGCATCCCCATTGACCTGCGCCCAGAATTTCCCACGAACGCCAATCTGGTGTTGCTCACGGAATCGGCGGCATTCGACCCAGACATCGTTGCGAAGATCAAAAACCAATTGGCCGCCGGTAAATCGGTCGTCATCACCTCCGGCCTGCTGCATGCATTGCAAAACCGGGGCATCCAGGACATCGTTGAGGCGCAATGCACCGACCGGAAATTCCTCACGCGCGAATTTTCCGGCGGCTTTGGCGCCGGAAACTTTTCGGCTCTCGACGGCAACGATCAGCACGACATCGTGTTCCCGGAAATCGTTTTTCTGACGAACGACGCCTGGTCGCTCGTTCGCGCCCAGGCCAATGGCAACGCCACGCCTCTGCTCCTGATGGACCGTTATTCCAAAGGTGTGCTCTATGTCTGGGCCATCCCCGATAATTTTAACGATCTCTATTCGCTCCCGCCGCAAGTCACCAGTGCTATCAAAGATTATGTCATGCGCGGGTTCCCCGTCCGCGTGGATGGTCCCGCGCAGGTCGCGCTGTTCCCGTACGACAACCATGCGTTCATCGTCGAATCGTATCTGCCAACGGCGACGAACGTGAAAGTTACGGTCACGGGCAACTTCCCGAATCTGAAAGACCTGGTCACCGGCACAGTGACACATGGAGTAGAGCTGACAACGCCTCCCTGGCGGCGCATGAACAGTGACGATGGGACGGCCCGTTATTCTTTTACCATCCATTTGCAACCCCATAGTTACGAAGTTTTCGAATCCCAGGCCCAGTAAACTGTCACTGCGTCCCTGCGGACTGAAACCGCGATTCAAAGCCCGCGTAAAATTTTTGGCCGGCGGCTGCTTGAGTGGTATCTGCCAGGCGCACCGTGATCATGCCTTTGGGAAAACCACTGTCTTTGGGAGTGAACGTCATCGCGTCCTTGCTGGACGACCATGCAAATGTGCCGTTCACAGGTGGTAACGTCGTAAACGCGCTCTCTACACTACCGGTGTCCATCGGTTGGCTGAAATGAATGACCACGGGCGTCATCGGCGAGATGTCACTGGAATCGTGCGCGGGTGAAATTTCCGTTACGACGGGATCGAGCGGACGTACTTGTGATGCTGGAACGAAAATTTTTGCCGATGCGCCCGGCACATCCACTGGCAATGTTTGTCCATCCCGCTCAATCATCAAATCTTCATTCTCATCCAGCAGATTTTGCAATTTTGTGCCCTCACGATAAATCGTTTGCATCGCCGGCAAAACCTGG
The DNA here is from genome assembly GCA_036502245.1 of Verrucomicrobiia bacterium. Classification (GTDB taxonomy): domain Bacteria; phylum Verrucomicrobiota; class Verrucomicrobiia; order Limisphaerales; family UBA11358; genus UBA11358. Next base: position 60,754 of record DASXYX010000075.1, on the reverse strand, counting down.
TTGGTCACTGCGGTATTGAAAACGATGAGCGCCTGTTGACCGTTTAGCGTGCGCGTGTAGGCGCATAAGCCGGGACCGTGCGCATCGCTCCACAGATTGGTTTGCGCGCCGGTCTGAAGCTCCGGATAGAGCCGGCGAAAATTGTTCAACCGCGCGACCAATTGATAGAGCGGGTGCGTCATGTTGAAATTGTCGCCCAGGGAAGGTCCCCATTCGAATTGCCCGGCGAACATGTCCTCGCGGTCCCACGGGTCTTTCGCGCCGTTGAATCCCTGCTCGGTGCCGTAATACAGGCTGGGTATCCCGCGCGAGGTGTATAGAAAAACGAGCGCCACCTTCAAGCGATCGGTCGTCGCGCCGGGCAGGCTCAGGAACCGCGGTTGGTCGTGATTGTCGAGAAAGGTAACCAATTGGTTTCGCGATACCGGATCATAATCGGCATTAACCGCGTTGAAATGTTCGAAAAGTTTTTGCGTGTTGCCGCTGGCGCGGGCGAATACAGAATTGAGCCGGAAATAAAGCGTGTAATCGAGGACCGAATCGAGTTTGAATGGTCCGCCGCCCATCGTGCCAGTGTACGCGCCGCAAAAAACATCCGAATCATCCGGCACTTCGCCGAACATGAAAAAATTCGTTTTGCCGAGCGAAGCCGCGAACGAATGGATGGCCGGGCACCATTGCCGCCAGAACCCCATTTCCACGTGCTTCACTGTGTCGATGCGGAAGGCGTCGAAGCCCACCGTCGCGATCCAGTATTCGTAAATCTTTTCCATCTGCTCGCGCACGTAAGGCGATTCCGTGCGGAGATCGTTCAAGCCGGCAAATTCGCCCAGCACCAACTGCGTAGCGTCATTGAAATTCTGGATGTACCCGTAATTATGGAACAGGTTGGTGATGGCGGGATTCTCCGCGGTCAGATTGAATGGCGGCGGAAATCGCCGGCCCGGATTGCGGAACCGCATGTTGTAACTATCGGGGGGATATTTGAAATTTGGCCAGCCCGGGTCGGTGCTATAGATCAGGTCGCCCGTGTGATTCACCACGATGTCGTCAACGACCAATAACCCGCGCGCGTGAGCAGCCTGCACGAAACGCTGTACGTCAGCCAGCGTGCCCCAGTGCGGGTCCACTTTGTAAAAATCCAGCGCGGCATAACCGTGAAACTCGCCGCGCACATTCAGGACGATCGGCGAGATCCAGATCGCCGTCGCGCCGAGCGATTTGATGTAATCCAGTTTTTCGTCCAGTCCCGCAAAATCGCCGCCGTGCACGGAATCGCCCCGATGACCGGCGGGATCGTAATTGCCGTCAGCATCATTATTGGTTGGGTCGCCGTCAAAAAAGCGGTCCGTGATGACCTGATAAATGCTCTGCCTCTGCCAGAAAGTGTTCCCATCCTTGCCCATATCCTGGGCCGCTGCCATTCCGCCGAAACTTGCTGCTAAAAATGCGATAAGGATGAAACTGCTATTGCGTAATCTCATTTGAACAGCATGAAAGTAACCGGAAGCGACCCGCCCGTGAACCGCATTTTTATGTCGGAACGTGACAAGGCGCACCATCCTACCGGTATCAGGGGAAAATTGGTGGTTTGATTTAGTTTGATTCACTTTGATCCAGTTTGATTCAGTCGGATTAAATCCAGTTGGGAGGATTTTGAGTTGAAAGTTGAGAGCATAAACGCCTCCTCTCCCCGACCCTCTCCTCCATCAGGATGGAGGAGAGGGGGCAAGCCTCTAAAAAGCCGGAAATTAATCCCAATTTCATGGTCAATTCACGTCGCAAGGGGAAAATTCGGTGGTTTGATTTAGTTTGATTCACTTGGATTCAGTCGGATTTGGTTTGATTTAGTCGCCACTTTTTAGCGCAAAGACGCAGAGTTTTACGCGAATTACACAAATTCACACTAATTGTTGGTGGAACAGGCGTCTCGCCTGTTATTTTTGGCGTCCCGCCGAAAATATGCTTTGATTCTTCATTCTGCATTCTGACTTCTTCCTTTCGCCCTGTCTTGGGTTCGTTTTTGCGAGCACATTTTGAGAGGGTTGTTATTGTTAGTGGTTATTGACAAACAACTTATTTCCATTTTTTAGTTAAAAAAGCTTGGCTTCGTTTTCTCATTTTTGGGTTTTAATGGAATGCCCCTGACAGGGCAATGACAATTTATGGACTTTCCCCGAGGGCGTTGCCCTCGGCTACTATGGTGGCGGCTTTCAGCCGCGTTTTGGCGGTTGGCCGCCCATTTGGCCGGTGCGATAGCAATTATCTTTTCCATTCACTTACGAGTTAAGCAGGAAAAAGAGATAGTGTAATGTTGCCCGGAAACAAATTCGGATATATCAGGACTTTGATACGAATTAATACGGATTGCCGCAGATGAAGCATCCTTAAGTCACTAGGCGAGTCGATTTACGAATCCGATCTTCAACTTCATTCCAAGTCGAACCGGCTGTAGGATTACGGCGGTATTCCTCCCATTCACGGTCAAGCAAAGATGAATGCTAAAATTATCGTTAAAGACGGAATTTGAAGAATTACGGCTTCTCCTTTGTTTTATTAAGGTTTTTCTTGACGGAAATGGGTTTTCCCGTGATGCTGTTTGCAACAATACCCGCTAAGCCTCTTAATAATGCTCAAATCGGCGGGTTACTCTTTCCGGGCATGAGTTGCAATAAACCACCTAAAACTTACGAGGAGCAATTAGCCCTGTTAAAAAATCGTGGATTAATTATAGACGATGAGCCACGCGCAATACATTGCCTAAAACATCATAATTATTACCGGCTTTCGGCATTTCGATTTCCACTTACAGTAATGGGAGACCCGGATCAATTCCTGCCCGGAACCAAATTTTCCGAGTTATGGAACCTTTACCACTTTGATCGGGTGTTGAGACAATTGGTTGCTGAGGGTGTGAAACGCGTTGAAATTTCAGTTCGAGCTCATTGGGCATATGTGCTTGCGCATGCTCATGGACCGCAGGCTTATGAACATGCGCCCGTTTTTCGCAATCCCCAACGGCACACAGATGCTTTAGCAAAATTAGACGCAGAATTGGGTCGCAGTCATGAAGACTTCGTTTCTCATTACAAAAAGAAGTATAACATGGTACGACCGCCAATTTGGGCTGCCTGCGAAGTCATGTCTTTTGGGCTGTTGAGCCGTTTTTATGAAAACATTAAGCGCAATAGCAACCGAAAACAGATTTCAAATACATACGGATTATCTCCGGAAGTTCTCGAATCATTGCTCCAACATTGTGCCTATATTCGTAATCTTTGTGCCCATCATTCAAGATTATGGAATCGTCGTTTCACAATAACTGTTCAATTGCCAAAATTCTCTCCCCCATCACTTATCTCAAATTTCAATCTAATAGAAGGACGCCGGATTTATAACACCCTGGTTTTGCTTGTTTTTGTTGTCGAAATTATCGAACCCAAAAATCAGTGGGCAAAACGGTTATTCGACCATATTAATACGTTGAATCCTAATCTTCATTCGCATATGGGCTTCCCTCCTGACTGGAAAGACCGGCCAATTTGGAAAAATCTTAAAGCTTAATTTTCATAAGCTGATTTTTATCGCCGTAAAATTGGAGGAGCCCCTTTTCTCATCCCCGCACAAATATGTGGTAGAAATGCGCGGTTTTAACAGGGATATTATCAGGCAACGCCATTGACCGGTCCCGAAACTATTGTAACTTGTTGGTTTATAGGCAAAATTATTTAGAAGACATAACGTCGTCCAGCCCGCTGTGAAGATATCCTCCCATTTTTTATTTATTTTCCGCCCCGTCGCCCTCGTCGCGGCGTCCGTTTGTTTTTTGTCCGCAGGCACGCATTCCGCCCGCGCCGATGCCATGCTGGAATTGTTCCAGCAGACCTGGCCGCAGATCACGGCCAAAATGCCGGAGATCGCCGAGGCCGGTTACACCAGCCTGTGGGTGCCCAACCCGGCCAAGGGCAACGAAGGCGGCTATTCCATCGGTTACGACGTGTACGACCCGTTCGACCTGGGCAGCGTCAACCAGCAGGGCACCGTGGCCACGCTCTACGGCACCGAGGCGCAATTGCTCCAAATGGTGCAGACGGCGCATCGCTTCGGCATCCGCATCTACTTCGACAACGTCATGAATCATCGCGCGGGCACGGTGCCGGGTTATCCCAACTCCAGCACGCCCACGACATATTATCCGGGCCTGGTGCCCGGCGATTTCCATTTGCAGGTCGTCACCGGCGGTTATCAGAACTGGAGCAACGTCAGCGATTGGTGCAATCCCGTGAACGTCGAAGAAAATCCCCTGCTCGGTTTGTGCGACCTGGCCAATGAACCGGGGGTCAACAACGTCAATTTCGGCTCCAGTTACCTGACGGTCACGCCCAAACCGGTCTTCATCCGGTTCCCGGGCCGGCCCGACCTGTACATGGACACCAACGGCCCGTTGCTGGGCGCGGCCTCCGGCACCGGCTGGCCCGCACCCTCCACGGGCTGCGCTCCGCTCAACGGCTGGCGCCCGTTCGACGGCCACGGCCAACCCGTGCCCGAGGACGCCTCCACCTATCTCTGCCGCGCCGTGGCCTGGACGCTTTACACGACGGGATGCGACGGCTTCCGGCTGGATGCCGTGAAACATACGCCGGTGAATTTCTTCGGCAATGCCACCGGTCAGACCGATGATCCCAACTTCGGCGGTTACACCGGCGCGATCCAGGCGATGTACGATTACGTTCACGGTTACGGCAACAACGTGACCGGCAACGGCTATATCGAGACCGACGGCAATCGCAACAGTCTCTTCAACACCGAGTCGGCCCGCAACGATGCGATGATCTTCGGCGAATACGAAGCTGCGGCGATGCCATCGAGCGAAGATTACGCGGCATATCTCAACTCCGGCATGAGGCTGATCAATTTCCCCGTGTTCAATGAGTTCCCCAATCTTTTCAACAACGCCGACAACGGCCCCGGGCTTTTTGGAATGGATGGCCGGGATTACGCGCCGTCCACGAGCCAGCAGGGCAATTGCGATGGCAATGGAAATTACAGCCTGGCGCAGGGGTGCAATATGCTCTGGGACCAGGACGGCCAGTCCTACGGCCTGACCACCGCCGGCCTGGCGATCGAGGACGCTTATTTCTTCATGCACGAAGGGTTGCCGATGGTTTATTCCGATGGCTTCAACCATAACACCGGCGGCGGCACACCGGTCGTTTCCACAGAAAATTATCTCGGCGAGTTCGGCGATAACACGATCCCCGACACGATGTACATGCACGATCAATACGCCCGCGGCGGCACCTGGTCGCATTGGAGCGACCAACATATCGTCGCCTTTGAGCGTTATGATTATCGCGAAGGCAACAGCTCGCAGCCGAACACCCAGGCCGTGTCGTTGTTCGCCCTGAACGACAAGACCAGTTTCCCCGGCGACATCACCTTCGATGACGGCGTGACGCGCACGTCCGACGGATATTATCTGAACCCGTCCAACACCACTTCCACCGCCGTCTCCAATTCCAAAGGTTGCGGGCTGATCGTCAATTTTGCGCCGGGCACCGTGCTGGTGCAGATGGCCAGTTCTTCGCCGACGGGCGGGCGCGCGTATCAAAAACTGCTCGTGCACGGCGCCACCACCAGTTTGTCCACGGCCCAATCCACCGAGAACGCCGCGCAGGCCACGAACCGCCTGATCTACGTGAACACCACCCCGCCCTCTGGCGGCGGCGCGATCGAATTCACCATCCCCAGCGATTCCTGGGTTGTGTACGCGGTGCAGGGGCCGCAGGCCAGTTGGGCGAATCCGTTGACCAACGCCATCATTCTCCGGCAAGGCGGTGTGGCGGCGCCGCACATCACGATTTACCGCACTGATGGACCGAACGGCGACACGAATTACAATCCCGTCTTCCCCTTCAAAAATCGCGGCACGGTGGACAGCACCGGCAATACGCTCAAATATGCGGATGAAGGCTATGTCTCCAATCTCACTTATGCCATTGATGTTCCCGTGGTGACCAATGGAGTGTTTGATATCCTCGTCAATAGCGATGCCTCCTGCTCGAACACGCTCGTTAAACTGGACGGCGGCATTGATCTCAACAGCCAGATGAGCATCGGCCCGACGAGCGCCACCGGATTGGCGCCCACAAATTTCCTCGACCTGCGCGACAACCCGCCCGGCTATGCCAGCGATGTTTTCCTGGGCTACGAGCAGACAGCATTTCAATTTCGCAATGGCCCGGAAAAATTTGCGGCGCGAAATATCGCGAGCAACAACATCGTTTCCCTCGGCGCGGAGACCTATTATTACACTGTCGGCACCAGCACCAATGTCGTTTCCGGTTCGGGCTATGGCGCGGGCATCACCAATCAAACCGCCAACTGGATCTATCACGACCCGGCCGCCACCAACACGGCCAATCTCCCGAATAATACCGCCACCCAACGCAATCCGCTCCTGCCCGGCGCGGGCCAATCCGCGGATGTCTATGTCAAAGTCGGCTACCAATCCCAGATCAACACCTGTTACATCTATTACACTACCGACGGCTCCAATCCTGAAGGCGATTTCGGCGTCGGCAAAGGCACCACCCAGGTCGTGCAGGGCTACTTCCTCGATCATGACAGCGCTCAAAGCAACATTGATTGGTGGAAGGCCACGATCCCTGCCCAGGCCGGCGGCACGCAGGTCCGCTATAAGGTTGGTGTGTTCTCCGGCGGCAGCGCGGGCAACACGAGCATCTCGCCCATCGCCGATTCCGAATCGTCCGGCTCAAAATATTTCGGCCTCAACGAAGCGGCCATCACGAATTTCAATCCCACCACCGCTGTCGTCTGGATCCATAACGACCTGAATCCGTCCAACACCATGACCGGATTGTCGCCCGGTTTTCATATCGTGCGCGGCCGCGTCTTCCTGAACCGTCCCGGCGAGTCGTCCGCGTACAATACATTCTCGCAAACATTTTATTATGATGCGGCGTTGCCGGGTGGCGTTATCGCCGGGCCTTCCGCCGACGGTTACACGATTACCAACCAATCTTTCGTCATCACCAATCGTTGCGACAGCACCGCCACGGAAGTGGATGTGAACATCCAGGACAGCAATCCGCAGAACGACGACCTTTCCACCGGCCAGGCCAACGGCAACGGCAACGACATCAACGGCAATCCGATCTTTGTCCCCGCCACTCTTGTGACGGCCAACACGGCCTTGAGCAGTCTTTATACGAATTACCCGCAGGAGTTCCATTTCACCTATCGCAATGTGCCCGCCAGTGGGACTGCGACCATCACCTTGCGGCTCAAAGAAGCCACCAGCGGCCTGTTCACGAACCGCTACACCACGTTGACGCGAACCGTGAATACGGTGGCGCCCACGCAGATCGTGGACATCTCGAATCCATCCATAGATGGCACCATCATCACCATGAGCCAGGGCTCGTCGTTCCCCATCCAGGCGTGTTTCACCAGCACGCTCGACACGAACAACATCAATCTGTTCAGCATTTACATCAACGGCGTGTTCCAGGCGCGCAAAGACTCTCACGGCGTTCCGCTGTATAGCATCGGCGGCACCGCCTGCGGGACCGGCATGCACATGCTCAGTTATAACTGGAGCAACGCCAGCATCGGCACCAACATCATCCAAGTCATCTTCACCAACGGCATCACCCTGGGCGATACCCGCACCGCCATCATTGCGCCACCGCTGACGATCTCGGGCTTTGGCGACGACAACCAGCTTCTGCTCTGGAACAGCGCGCCCGGTGTGAATTACGAAGTGCTCGCCACGACCAATCTGGCGGAGCCGTTTGAACCGGTCAGCGGCATCATTCCCAGCCAGGGCAGCACCACGGAATTTCTCGATAACAATCCGACGACACAGAAATTTTACGAGATCGAAGTGATGCCGTCGAATTGAGTCGAAACAGGAATCCATCTGATAATTTGAAAAATGTCCTGCACATCGCCGCCTTCACCGCGGCCTTTCTCGCCCTGTCTGTCCAGGACGGATACTCCATCCCCGCCAATGCCTGGCATATCCCGGACAACAACACGGATCTGGGATTCAACATGCGGAACCCGGAATTCGAGATCGGAAGCAACACGACCGTCACCGTTTATACAGGCGAACAGAAGTTCAACAACTCATTCGGCACGGCCAACCAGACCGGCGGATGGGTGATCTACAAAGGCGCTTCGCAAAGTGCCTGGACTAGCAATGCTTTAAGTTTTTACCTCAACGGCGGTCCCAGCGCGAATAACCAGTATTGGTCCGCCACTTTCACCACCACCAACTTCACACCGGACGATGTCATCCAGTATTATCTCGAACTGACGTTCGACGGCGTCAACAGCGTGAGCAACACGTTCCTGTACGGTGGCGACGGTTCCAGCCTCGCGACCACCAACGCCGCCATCGCCACGGCCACACCCTTCACCCTCCGCAACCGGCCCGCGTGGCTCTTTCACTCCGGCAATCGCGTGGTCACCGCCAATGCGGATGGCACGACGTCCACCGTCGCTTTCTGGACCGAGATCGGCTACCAGAGCAAGGACGGCACATCACGCTGGGCCAACAACGGCTGCGTCTATTACACCATAGATGGCTCGACACCCTCCGGCTCGCTCGGCGTGGGCAACGGCACCACCCTGGTCACGCCGATGGCCTACGATCACGAGCAGGACAATTCCAGCCTCGCCGGAAACGCCATGTGGTGGGTCGGCACGGTGACGAACATCCCCGACTACATGTCCATCAATTACAAGATCGGCATCTGGAACAGCGCCAACAACGAAGAAAAATTCGCGGACTACAACGCCGGCACACCCAACACCGTCTATAATTTCAGCGCAGGCACCGCCGGCGGCCCGGTTCTCAACGTGGATGGCATGAATGCCGATTACACCACCGAGCATCTCTTTGTGGATGAGGTCGCCGGCGATTCGATCCCCGTCACCATCCTATTTTCGCCCAACACCAATAACATCGTCGAAGCGGACGTGTACACCGATCTCAACCGTCGCAGCCACGTCACCCAGTTGTACACGAACAGCACTTATCCCAACGGCATGGAGGAAGGCATTGTGCCGCTCGACGGCAACACCCTCGCCACCGGCGATGACACGCATTATTACCGGGCGTGGCAGATGTCGGCCACGAGCACGCCGGGCCAATATTCGCTGACGATCAATGCGACAAATTGCGGCGCGTACCGCGTGACGGCGCGTTACAAGGTCGCCGGCAACACCAACTGGTTTTGGTACGGCTTGCGCGACCATGTCATCATCGTCACCCCGCCCCGCGCGCGCAGCATGACCATGTATGAGTTGAACGCGATGAATATCGACGCGCAAAGCACGAATGCGAGTGACCGCAGCACGTTCGTGGATCTGTATAACGGCCCCGGCTCGCGGCCTTACGATGCCGTGACCAACCGGGTGAACCTGCAATATTTCCAAAGCCTCGGCGTGAACTGGCTCTGGCTCCAGCCCATCCATCCCATCGGCGTCGTCAATCGCCAGATCGACCCCAACACCGGCCAGCCCTATTCCGTTGGCAGCCCGTACGCCATCAAAGATTTCTTCCAGATCAACCCACTGCTGAGCAAAGCCAACACCCGCGCCGCTGGAATGATTGAGTTCACGAATTTCGTCGCTGCCGCCAACGCCGCCGGCGTCAATGTCATGCTCGATGAACCGTTCAGCGACACGGCGTGGGATTGCGAGCTGGACACCGACGGCACCAATTATTTCGCGCCCAACGGCCAGCCTTCCGACCTCATCATCAACGACCAGCCGCTGTTCTTCTCGCGCACCAACGAATACGACCAGCGCGCCACCAGCGCCGCGATGCAGACCACCGCGCCGGACCGTTACGATTTCGGCAAGTGGACGGATGTGTCCCATGTTTATTCCGGGCGTTACGCCGCGCTCGTGCCCAATGCCTCGCAGCAGGGCAATTATCTGAGCGAAGGCGATTGGTTCGATTATTCCATCGGTTCCGAAAATAGCGCCGGTTCCGGCAACGGCCATTTCGACATGGTCACTGCGAATGTCTGGCGTTATTTCTCCGACATCCTGCTTTATTGGCTGGATAAGACCGGTTGCCCCACCAACACGCCCGCGAACCTCACCGCCAACCGCGGCATCGGCGGCCTGCGCGCGGATTTTGGCCAGGGTCTCGCGCCACAATGCTGGGAGTACATCATCAACAAAGTCCGCTGCCGCAAATGGGATTTTGTTTTCATGACCGAATCGCTCGATGGCGGCGCGGTCACTTACCGTTCAAACCGCCAGTTCGATGTCTTGAACGAAAATATTGTCTTCGATCTCCAGAGCGCCGCCAGCGCCAGCGATTATCGCAATGCCTTCGACCAGCGCCGCACCGATTACGGCGATTCACTCGTCCTGCTCAACAACGATTCGCACGATGAAGAGGCGTATGCCGATCCTTACGAGGCGCTCATCCGTTACATGGCCAGCAGTTCCATTGATGGCGCGCCGATGATCTGCTATGGCGAGGAACTTGGCATCTCCACCGACTTTGGTTTCGACGCGTACCAGTTGAACTTCGGCAAGACCATCCCGAATTTCATGGTCTATAACGACCTCCAGCCGATCTTCAATCCGGCCAACCGCACTTACGGCCTCGACCAACTCTTCCCCGTCTATGCCGCCATCAATGACGCCCGCCAGTTCAGTACCGCCCTGCGCAGCACCAATCGTTATTACCTTAACCAGGTCGGCAGCGAAACGCCGCAGTCCTCCATCTTCTCCGTCGCCAAATATGCCGCCGCGAATGCCTCGCCGAATTTCTCCGACGTGGTCTTTGCCTTCACCACGCTCGATCGCAACAATACCCAGGGCGGCATGTTCGATGTCAACATCACCAGGAACGGCTCCAACCTTTTTGGCATCCAGTCCAATCGCCTTTACAACGTCAGAAATATTTCCGCCTATACCGCCATTGATCCGAACCGCCGCACTTACTGGCTCTGGAACAACGGCTCCGGCGGCATCGCGGGCAGTAATATTTTAGCGAATGGCATCTACGTTTCCCTCAACCCCGTGCCAGCGAGCAACGCCGGATGGAGCAGCGTACCTTTCGAGGCGCAGTATTTGAAATTGTATGATGTCACGCCTCCGCCCACGCCTTCTACGCCCAATGCCGTCGCGACGAATAATTATGTGCTCACGAATGTCGTAACATTCGCTTGGTCCGCGGTGACCGATAGCCAGGGCGGCATCAGCGGTTATTATGTAACCATTGGCACCACGCCAGGCGGCTCGGACGTCTTCAACGGCACAGTCTCCGGCACCTCCGTGACCGTCACGAACACTTATGGCGCGCATCTTTACGCGCAAGTGAGCGCTATCAACAACGCGGGCATCCAAAGTCCGGCCAGCGCCATCAGTTCAGGAGTGGCTTTAGTGAATCCAGTGTGGGTCCCGATCGCCGGCATGAACAACGGGAGCATCCTCAATTGGAACAGCGTTTCCGGCGAAGCCTATCAGGTCTGGTCCACCACAAATCTGTCCGTGCCCTTCACTCCCTTCAGCGGCATGGTCACTGCCACCGCACCCGCGTTGACCTTCACCAACAGTCCCACGAACGCCGCCCGGTTTTATCAGATCCAGTTGTATCCGTAAGAAAACTATTTTACGTCTGGCAAATGGCGGAGTAGCTTGTTTGGAATGAGCACGGTTGCTGAAATTGAAGCCGCCATTAAGACGCTGCCTCCCGCCGAGCGCGAACGTCTCGTTGAGCATCTACCGGCCATTTTGCCCGAACTCAACGGTGATTCGCAATGGCAGCGCATCGTCAATGATTCCAGCCAGCGTCCATCACTCTCGACGCTGGGCGACGAAATCGAAGCGCAGTTCAAGGCCAATCCTGATCATTTTCCAGAAATCAAAGACTCCGATTTTAATAAACGCCCGTGAAATCCAGGGCAACAGCAGGCTTCTGGAAATGTTACTGGGCGCTTATCAGCGAGGCGCGCGAAGCTGCCCAAACAACTTATAAGAAATTTTTAGAGAATCCCGCCCATCCATCATTACAACTGGAACGTCTGCGTTCAGATCCGCGTTTCTGGTCAGTAAGAGTGACGCGGGATTATCGGGCAGTCGCATTGCGATTGGAAAACGACGTTTGGATTTGGGTTTGGATTGGAAATCACAAAGATTTCGACAGGCAGTTTCCAAAATAAAGAACTGTTCCTGCCGTCGCCTCACGACATTCACATGTCAGGTAATCAATACCCCACCGGCCTGAATTCCTGAACTTCCTTTTCCGCCTGGGCGATCTGCGCCGGCGTCATTCCTTTGGTGAGAGCGTCGCGGACGTCTTGTCCGTTCTTGTCGCCATGCGCGGCGGCCAGTTCAAACCACTTGAGCGCCTCCACCGGGTCCGGGCCGGCGCCATGGGCCTGCGCAATGGCCACCGCCAGGTTGTTCTCCGCGCCGCCATAACCCTGCTGCGCCGCCTTGCGATACCAGTCCACCGCCGCGGCATAATCCTGTTTCATACCCTTGCCCGCTTCGTACATCTGGCCGAGCGTGTTCTCGGCTTCGGCAAAATTCTGGTCGGCGGCCTTCTGCAGCCATTTCACCGCCTCGGCGGCGTCCTGCGAAGTGCCGCGGCCCGCCGAATACATCCAGCCCACGGTGCTTTCGGCGGCGGCATAACCTTGAAACGCCGCCTGCTGCGCCAGTCCAAAGGCCGTGGCATCGTTCTGCGAGACGCCCGTGCCGTCGATATAAAGTCCCGCCAGATGTTCCTGCGCGGAGGCGTAATTCTGGTCGGCGGCTTTCTGGAACAATTTCAACGCGTCATCGTTGCTTTGGGGAACGCCGCTGCCCTGGAGAGTCATCATGCCCAGGTTGTCCTCGGCTTCGGCATAATTCTGGTCCGCCGCCTTTTGCAGCCATTTCACGCCGTCGGCCGTGTCCTGCGGCACCACTTTGCCATCCACCAGCAATGAGCCGAGCGTGCTCTGCGCCGCCGCGAAATTCTGCCCGGCGGCTTTGCCCAGCCATTTGGCGGCCTCAGTGAAATCTTGTTTGATCCCTTTGCCCGCCAGATACATCAGCGCCAGGTTGCGCTCGGCATTGGGATTTCCCTGCGTGGCGGATTTCTGGAACCAGTCTGCCGCCGCCGCCGGGTCTGCGGCCATGCCCTGCCCATTTTCACAGGCCAATCCCATCGCATTCTGCGAATCAGGGTCACCGGCATCGGCTTTGGCTTTGATGCCAGCAATGGCAGTGTCCTGCGCATGGCCCGGAAAAACCGGCGCCAGCACAAACGCCACGCAGATTAGTTTTGCGGCATAGTTCATAGACAGTTTGAGAATGCGATTTTAAGGCGCATTCAACCACTGGCAACCGAAAAATTTCCACCGCTCAATGCACGAGGCGGAAAAACTGTTGCCCGCCGTTGATCTGATTGGTGTAAGGACTCGTCGCGCCCGACATATTCGTATAAGTGCCGGTCACCTGCGGCGCGGATTGCAATGAGAAGGCCGGGTTACCCCACAAGAACACCAGGTTCGTTCCAGAACGCTGGAAAGTCAGGGGGATGGGCAATACCGTCGTGAGCGCCTGGTACACCGGGATGGAATTGACGTTGTTGGTGTCGTTCAACAGGATGCGGATGCCCGATGTCCGGTCGATCGAATAAAGCTGCACGCCGCCGCCGGTAAATTGCGATTTGAAAAAGATCAATTGCATCGGGTACAGGCCGTTGGTCTGCACGATGAACGTGAACGCCGTCTCGCCCGCGGCGCGTCCACCGTTGAAGATGCCGAGCGTCAGGTTGGTGCTCGCCGGGGTCGCGCCCGTCGTGAACATGAACCCGTCGTCACTCGTCACGGCGAACGCGTAGATGCCTGCGGACAATTGCACGTACATCGTTGCCGCCATGGCAACGTCGTTCGTCGTGCCGACAGGGAGATCCGGCAATGTCGCCGGCGTGGGCGACGTAAAGAACGGCGGAGTGAACGAGCTGTCGATCTCGTAATCGATCGTATTGCTCTCAGTATAGTTGCCGTTATCCAGCGCCACGTTCGAATAGGGTTGGCCGGTCTGCGAATTGGTCAGCGTGCCATTCAACTGCGCCACAGCCCTCGCGACCGTCGCCGGGAAATCGATGTTCGTCGATCCATCAGGCGCTTTGGCGACCTGGAGCGTGAATCCGCGCGCGGTCAACGAGCCGGGCGCCAGCGCATAAGAGGGCGGGATCGTCGGCAGCGTCTGCACCGAGAATTGCCACGTGTTTGTCGTCGAAACCGTTCCATCGTTGATCACAACCTGCAACGTGTTCATTCCGGCTGTCAGGTAAGGCGATGGCTGGTAGCTGACGCCTGTGCCCGCCGCGGTGTTGTTGAAGACCAGGGCGCTGCTGATGTTGCTCGAATTCAACCACGCCTGCACGGTGCTCACGCTCGTCTGCCGGTTGGCGATCGCAAAGCTGATCGTCTGGTCCGGCGCAACTCCCGTCAGCCCCGGATAAGGAAAACCCGATGCGATATACGGCCTCAGCGTGGCCGTGTTCGTCGTCGCCACGAGGATCAGATAATTCAGGTTGTAACTGCCGTTGCCGCCGATGTCGGTGATGCGGAAAGTATTCGTGCCGCCGGAATTGATCTGCACCGGGTTGCTGAAGAAGTCGGTCAACGGGACGAAGGTCCAGTCCTGTACGCCGCCGGTCTGCGGACAGACAAAAGTGCCGAGCGCCGAGCGCGGCTGGTTCGTGGAAGCGACTAGCGGCGCTGCCAACCGCTCCAGCAACATCGTCGGGTTCGCGCCAAACCCGGCCATGCGCGCATACACCGCGTAAGTGACGTTGTTGCTCAACTGCCGCGTGTAATCCAGCCATTCACCGTTTTGGACGTAGCTCAGGTTGTATTGCTGGAATCCGTTGTTGGCAAAACCGTCGTGGTCCACGTCCGTGGCATCCTGGAGCGCCGGCAGGTCGCCCGGGCGATATGCGTTGTTCGTGCCGGCCGGGTTGAAGATCAGATAATCAACATCGTTGGTGCCGAACAGGCCCGCATAATCCTGGTTGGGTTGTCCAAAGGTGAAATTATTGATCCAATAACCGCCGCCAAAATTATAGTCGCTCGACTCGATGTAAATATTGTTCGGCGACGTCACCCAGGTGTTGAAAGTGAAATTGTTCGTCGCGGTGTTGCCGTTGGCGTCCGCGGCAATGATGGTGCCGGTATAGACCTGGTTCAACTGCAACGGCACATTCACCACAACTTCATTGGAGGCAGTGCCGCTTCCGATCACCGTCCAATTGGGGCCTGTGATGGGCATTCCGTTCAAGGTCATCTGGATATTGTTGGAACTGATGATCGAGGCCTGCGACACGGCTGCGAATGAGAACGGGACATCATTTGGGACGAAAACCGAGTTGTTCGTCGGTGTCAGGTCCTCGATCTGCGGCGGCAGATCAAAGATCTGCATGTTGTTGAAAACCTGGTCGCCGGCGGTTTGGAACGCATACAACGCCGCGCTGTCGATCGTGCTACCCGCCCCGCCGGCCAGCGGTTGGGAGTCGGAACTCCACAATACCTGTGTCCCCGCCGCATTCAAAACCGTCAGGTTATACGTGCCTCCCGGCAACAGGGTGAACTCCACCTGGAACGGATTTTTGCTGAAACCCAGCGGAATCGTGCTGATGCCATTGCCGTCATAGACATAAAAATTGTCCGAGATACCCGCGAGATAATAAAAAGCGAAGCGCGCGCCATCGTCGAAATTGACGAAATAGTCCGTGACATTCATAAGGTTCGTGCTGTTGCCGTTGCGCAGGCTGAAACCACATGCGTTCGTGATGCTGTTTCCGACGCCATCGTTATGCCACTTGATGCTGAACGTGGCGTTCACCGGCAGCGAATTACTGAAGCCCCGGAACGCTTCCGAAACATTGGTCCCGCTGCCCCCGTTCGCATACATACCCCACGCCTGCCCGTTCGTGGAGGCCACAGGATCCCCGCTGTTGCCTAAAAAATAACCGGTGAAAGAATTGCCGTTATGCGTGCCGCTCTGGACCTGGATCCAGGGTTGAAAACCGAAACCATAGTTGGTGCCGGTCTGCCACCCGGCATACGGCGCGGCGCTGTCGCTCGCGATCACTTGCGCGGAAATTTTCCCGGCGGTAAAAAGCATGGCCAGCCCGAAACAGACCGGCAGAAGGCGAAAAAAAAGATTCTTGTTCATGGGATGACGGAGCTGGCGGTTCATATTTCGAGGTTTCGCTTTTGCGTTTAAAAATTTAATCCGGTGTACTTAACAAGTCTAAAGCACACTATCGCATCATTCCACCGCATGTTTATGTGGTGATTCGGCATTGACAAAAAACGCCACTGGGTTGAAATGAAACTAATCCTTATTGATTTCTAGATATGCGCCTCGACCAGTCGAAAGCTGAACGCCCGTGGGATTTTTTTCCCGGCGCTTTTACCCTGATTGAACTGCTCGTTGTCATCGCCATCATCGCCATTCTCGCGGCGATGCTGCTCCCGGTCTTGAGCCGGGCCAAGGCCAGGGCCCAGGAAGCCGCCTGCGTCAACAACCAGAAGCAATTGACCCTGGCCTGGGTCCTCTATGCCGACGATTTTAACGACCGCCTTGTCCTTAACGCCAACAACTACGCCATCAATAACGGCCTGGTCGGCTGGATCGACGATGTCCTGGCCTGGGATTTTCCTCCCCACGCAGGCGTTCCGGAAAATTACAACACCGCCCTCCTGGCCAATGCCTTGCTGGGACCCTATTGCTCGAAACAGACCGGCATCTATAAATGTCCGGCGGATATTTACAACGGCAACAAAGGCCCGCGTGTGCGCAGCTACTCCATGAATGGCCAGATGAATGGAAACTGCCTCGGCGATCCCGTGGCCAATCAAAATCTGAACCAGTATGGCGCCGGAAATAATTACACCATCTTCCGGAAGCTGACCAGTATCATCAATCCCATGCCCGTCAACGCCTGGGTGTTCATCGATGAGCAGGCCGATTCCATTGACGACGGTTTTTTCAAGGTGGATATGAAACCTGGCGATAATCTATGGCCCAATTATCCCGCCGCGTACCATAACGGCGCCGGTGTGGTTTCTTTTGGTGACGGCCACGTGGAAGTTCACCGCTGGCTCGACCCCGTGATCGCCAACGATCCGGTGAAGCACGTCAACGGCCCTCCCGCCGGCGCGGCCACCGCCCCCTACACCGACCTGTCGTGGCTCCAACAGCACACGACGAGCCTGCAATAATACGAGGACCGAGATCGTCCCGGTCGCTATATTCTGCGTATTTTGTTCCTCCGCTTTTGCCCCATCACAGCCTTGGTGACGACGAACCCTCTGGCGCTTTGAGGTTTTCAAGCAGAAACCTTGGATGTTGGACGTTGAATGTTGGATGTTCCCAAACTAACACTGCTCTACCTCCCGTTTCCCTCGATCAACTGCCTCAGCCCTTCATTAAAATTTCCCTCTTTCTGCAATTGCTCCAGCGTCATGTGCATCCGGTAGCACCAATAATGCTTCGGATTATCCGGCTGGTTGATGCGCTCCGTCTGCACATCGGCGCGGCGTAATTTTCCGTCCGTCCCCAGCAGATCCTGTAATTGGAAAACGCTCCACATCGCCGGCGACGCCAGATGTTGTTGCAATACCGCCCGCACAATCTCCGGCCCCGCCGTGCGCGGCGCATCGCCATGCTGATGAAGCTCCTGGTTGAAAAATTTCTGCGTCAACGCGCGGTCTTCCTCCCACCAGCCGCGGATCGTGCTCATGTCATGCGTTGAAGGCGTCACCACGCTCAGATAGGGCGCGTTTTGCGGACGGGAAAATTCCGCGCCCAACCCCTTGGGCATGCGCTGCACCTCCAGGCTCAACAGGCCCAAACCGCGCATTAATACGGGCACCGTCGGTGGCACCATCCCCAGGTCTTCGCCGCAAATCAGCATGTTCGTCACCCGCTTGAGCGCCGGAAGTTTCCGCGTCGCTTCCAGTTTCCAGAAATCGTCCTGGCGACGGAAAAAATAATCCACGTACAAATCTTTTAGCCTGCCTCTCACCTCCGGCGGTAAATGCTTGAACGATGACGTCTGCTCGATCCCGAACCGGAAATGGAGCTTCCCCTCCACCTCCAGCAAAATCACGTTACTGATGAGATCAAATAGTCCGGGTTTTACTTTCGCAACACCCTCTTTCGATTTGTTCTTCGCAAAATAGTCTTCCACCGCCCGTTGCGTGGCGAATTGCTGTTTCAACGAGTAAACCCCCAACGCGTTTGCGTCCAAAAACTCGCGCCGGACTACGGCGCTTTCACTTCCGAACATTTCCTCCAGCACCGGATCCGTGATGAACGGCTTCAGGAAACGCTCGCGATCAAACGTGATGCCACGCGTCGCGAATTCTTTTTCCTCCACCGGAATCGCCGGCACAAAATAGCCCAGGATGCCCTCGACCGCGTGAGTGGGAATGCTCCAGATCCGAAAAAAACCCAGGATATGGTCGATGCGAAAAGCGTCGAAATAATGGCCCATCTGGGAGAAACGGTGTTTCCACCACTTGAACCCGTCGGACTCCATCCGCGGCCAGTTGTACGTCGGGAAACCCCAGTTCTGTCCCTTGGCCGCAAAAGGATCGGGCGGCGCGCCGGCCTGGATGTTCGTGTTGTAAAGCTCCGGTTCCTGCCACACGTCTGCGCTGTGGCGATAAACCCCAATGGCAATGTCGCCCTTCACCACCAACCCCTTGGCGTGGGCATGCGCGGTCGCCTCTTTCAACTGCAAATGCAGATGGAACTGGATGAACAGATGAAACGCGATCTCGTCGTTGTCTTTCGCCAGGACGGCGATCGCTTTTGCGTCATACCGCGAATGCTCCGGCCATTGACTGAAATCGGATGTGTTGTATTTATCCCGCAAAAAACAAAAAGCTGCGTACGGCAGCAGCCAATGCTCGTTCTCCGAAGCAAAATTTTTGTACTCAGCGCTCTGTAGTGTCTGGGCCTTTTGTGATGGAAAGATTTTTTTCAGGAAACCCAGTTTCGCCTCCATCACCGTCGCATAATCCATCTCCTCCAAAGCATTTAATCGTTTGCGTTCCGGTTCCAGTGCCGCGAGCAACTTCTTATTCTTCGCATCAGCGACAGCAGCGATGTTGATGTAGAGGGGATGCAGCGCAAATGCCGAAATGGCCGCATACGGATATGAATCCGCCGACGTATGCGTGGCGCTGGTGTCATTGACCGGCAGAATTTGGATCAATCTCAAGCCGACGGCTTTTCCCCAGTCCGCGAACGGCTCGAGGTCAAGAAACTCACCCACCCCAAAACTGTTCTCACTGCGCAGGCTGAACACCGGTATCGCCACCCCTGCCCCGCGCCACGTATCGGACGGCAACCGCACGAAGCCATCGCATATCAGGGTGTGTTTATTTGCCGCAATGGAATCGTTCAAAACCCGGTTGTCACCACTCTCGAAACGAACGAACGCTTTCTTTTCGGTATCGAAGACACCGTATTTATATGCGAGCGGAAAATTCTGTCCGCGCAGGTCGAGCGCCACACTCAGCTCATCTTCGCCCGGAAACCGGTTCAGCAGAACAGGATTGGCCGTGTTCCAGTTTCCGAATGCCGGACCATCCCCAAGCAGGCAAAGAGTCTGCCCGCGCGCCAGCAACGGAGCTTTGATGCGAAACGTATGCGTGGCTTCCGCCGGGGCAGGCGTGTGTACCTCCGTGAAATCGGGCGCCAACAAGACCTTCTTGAATGGCTCCGTGTAAAATGCGTTGTCCGCCGCGCCCGTGTTGTTCCACGAATCGATCACCAGCAATTCATCCCGCCCAAATTCTCCCGGCACCAACCGGCGCCCCTGCTCCCAATCCTCTGCCGAAGAATCATCCGCATCCCGCATGATATATTGGTAATTCAGCGGCTCATTTGCCTCCGCCGATGGCAGCTCAAATGAAACCTGCCACGATTCACCATCATGGTATTCCATCGGCACAGCTTCCTTTTTTTCCCCATATAAGGTAGGGACATCGCGCTGCGATGTCCGCTCTGTCGAACTTTTTCCCTGCCCGCTCAAGGCACGGCTTCCCATCATCCAAAGGGATTGCCCCACGCGGGTGTGATAACGCAAACGAAACGTCAATTTCATTTAAAACCCATATTTTCGCCCATCATGCAGATGTCGGCAGCAAAAATGTATCACATGTTTATGCGAGAGGCAGAGTGCGGTTGAAATAATTCAATGACCACTTGACAATCCTTAGAAAGCCAGCTTGTTTTCAAACGAATGCTGAAAAAACTTTCCCTGCTATTGCTGATTGCGTTGCCATGCCTCACGTGTTGCGCACAAGAAACGAACGTATATAGCATGATGTCTCCAAGTCTCCGGCAGTTTTTGACGACGCACCCTGGAGCCGCAGAATCATTTTCCAACGTCTTGACCGAGGCGTTCGCCAAAAAAAACGTCCAGCTTTATTATTTTTATTCGACCGACACCAATGTGACGCCGGCGTATCACTACTATCCGGACGATTCATCCGTGGGAATTGTGATTGAGGAAAACCTGTCATCCTGCGAACAGTGTATCGGCCTGATTTTTGAAATGCTGAACTCCGAGCGTGAGCAAAAATTTCAGTCGCTCATGGCGCAGGCCCAGAACGGTGCGCTTTCGAAAACAAATTTCGCTACTGCGGTCATGCGTCAGGAATTCGGAACAGTTGAGAAAATGAAAACGTTGCTTCCCCATTTCAAATTGAGCAAGGCTGAGATGAAAGACTCTTATTATTATGATAATTTCATGGGTTGCCCGGACAACTTTGATGGTTACCTGGCCTATTCCACCGGGTTGTGGTCAAAGGGAAATGACCGGATGACCTACTACGAGCAGGAATACGATTATTTGCGAGGAACCCAACAAATCCCCAACACGACAACGCCGAGTGTGCATTAAGCCGGACAAAACAATCAAAACTCAATACGTCCAATTTTGTCCGTCGAAACGACAAAATATCCCGCGTCATTGCTCAGTCGTCTGTGAAATGAAATCGATGTCAACGACTTCACCCCGCGAAACCGGCATGGAAGGCAGCGCGATCTCAAAAACGTCTCCATCCGGCGCGCCGACGGAATCACCAAACGGCATGGCCGCGGCATTGCGCGTCAGCCGGCGAATCGGCCAATCAAGAATGTTCATCGTACGGCCATCGATTTTGATCCCCGCCGGGTTCAAATCGCGTGGCCAACCGTCCGGCATATGCAGCCGCAACACCCAATCCCGCCGCGTCAATTCACCTTTGAAATGGCCTTGCGCCGCGCCGATCTTCACCTGCACACTCTTAAGATGATCCTCGCACGAGACCGTGATCGGTGTGTTGCGGAACGCCCCATGTTGATAGGCCGTGGAAACGGTATCGTCCTCGTATAAATTTCCAATGTCGCCACAGCGTGGCTGCGCATAAATATCGAGCGTGATGGGATTCCATGGTTTCTCGCCCGTGAACTGCATTTCCGGCGCGAGCGGTAACACGGCCCCGCTGCGGATGTAGATCGGAATTTTATCCAGCGGCACATCGTTGGTCGTCATCACCGGCCCCGAAATCTTTTTTCCATTCCATGCATCTATCCAATCACCTGGCGGAACCCAAAGAGCACGTTGCGCGTTGCTGGTTCTGGCAGATTGCCAGAGCAACTGGATCTTCGCGCCGAAATCGAGCTGCTGATATTCGATGCGGATCTGGTGCGGCACGCCTGCTGTAAGCGTGACTTTCGCTTCGGTCACGGTGGAATCGTGGCCGCCCCAGGCATCGATCACCTGCTGGCCGTCGATCCAAACGCGCGCGCCGTCGTCTTCAAGCGTCGCCAGCGTCACATCGCCCACCGAAGCGGGCACTTCAAGCGTGCCCGTCCATCGCGCCGAAAAATGGGTGCGGGGAAAATCCCGCGCGGGACTTTTCTTGTCCCAATTGAATTCGATCTTCGCATCGGCGCGCGTGAACGTCGGCGCGCCGGACAAAGCATCATTCGCAAAATATTCTCCCTGCAATCCCGCCTGCCCATTGGTTCCCTTCAGCCAGTCGCCTGGCACCACTTGCATCAAACCTCCCAGCACGGGCGCGACCAGGATATCTTTGCCGAGCAAATATTCATCGTCTCTTCCAGCTTCCGGGTACTGCGGAAAATCCAAATCGAGCCGGCGCAAGAGCGGCTCGCCGGTCTCATAGTTCTCGTGCGCCGCGGCATAAAACACCGGCAACAACCGGTAACGCATGTTCAAATAGTTGCGCACGTCCGTTTCGGCTTCCGGCCCGAACACCCACGGCATCCGTTCCAGGTTATGCGTGCAATGTGGACGATACATCGGCGAAAGCGCGCCATATTCCATCCAGCGGATATATTGTTCCGTTGTCGGATTGGACGTATGGCCACCCAAATCGTCGCTCTCATATGGAAATACCGATTGCACGCCGGAATGAACGGCATTCTCGACCGCGCGTCGCAAATATTCCCAGTCCGGCCCGATGTCTCCCGTCCATTGGTAGGGATAGCGGTGCGACGAGACATCCATTGGACGATTACGGATGCCGTTATCGATGCCATCCACATTCGCCATGATGAGCGGGCGCCGGTCCGGTTCGACGCGCGCCGTCGTGTCATGATACAGCCGCATTCCCCACGTTTCCTTGCGCAGGCCGGGTGCGGGCGGCACCAGGGCGACCCACCAATTGCGATCGTACCACCAAATGTCCAGGCCATCGTGCAACAGGCCGGACAAGCCGTTGAAACGATAATTCAATTCCGCGGGATCGAGGCCGTCAACATTCGTATTGAGCGGTTCGGGATGGTCGTTGAACAATACGCGCACGTTCGCGGCGTGGGCTTCGGAAAAAAAACGCGGCAGATCGGGAAACAGATTCGTGTTCGCCGCATAACCCGTGGAGGCGCCCTGCCGCCAACCCGTGTCCACTACCAACACGTCGAGCGGGATATGATGCGAGCGATAATCCTGGATCTGTTTGAGCGCGGTCGCCTCGCTGTAATCATACCAGCGGCTGTCGAACGAGCCAAACATGAACAGTGGCGGCATTTCCGTGGGGCCGGTCAATTTGAGGAAATCCTTCCGCAATTGAACATAGTTTCCGTAATCACCGCCCGGCAAAAAAACATAAATGTCCGGCGCATTATTGCTGAGGTCCCAACCGCCGTTCGGCATGGGATTTTTCGGCGGCGTCAGTCCCCAGGCCGGCGGCACGATCCGCGGCGCATCGGCAAACGACCATGCCTTCACTTTTTCGGATGGCGCAGGCAGCCAGACACTATTCGTAAGGATGCCGGAGTACTGATAGAGCATTTGACCGGCGGCGGACGAGATCGAAATGCCGCCGAGAGAATTGGCGTTTTGCGGGACCTTCACCGTAAAATTTGCCGTATGGATCTTAACTGCCCCGCCATTGGTCTCCACCGTGAACGATGTTCCCGGCCAATCGCGGTTAACGATATGAAAGGTTGTTCGGTCCTCAAATCCCTCCGGGCCTTTCAATTCAATCCGCACGAGCGAATCCGATAACAACTGCACACGGACATTTCCAACAACGACACCCGGCGTGGCGGAAGACGACCACCCACATCCGATGGCCGCCAATGTCAAAAACATGCGGCACACCAGGCCGCGCAAAGATTTAACCATAGCATTCGTTGCCAGAAATTCCGGCTTTTGACAACCTACATAAACGTGTGGCGGCAACAATTACCACAAATACTTGCACAGAAGATAACAAAGAGAACGAAGATTTTGGCTCCAAAACTCACCGTAAATAAAAACTTCGTTTTCTTCGTTATCTTGGTGTAAAAAACCATATGCATCCGCTTTACAATAAGGCTGACAAGTTAAGTCGTCTTGCGATTGGCGCTGCCATCGAGGTTCACCGCCAAAAAGGAGCTGGCCTGATTGAAAGTATTTATGAACGCTGTTTGATGCGTGAACTCGAACTGCAAAACATTGTCGCAGTCAATCAGCGGCTTGTAAAAATCGAGTATAAGGGACTGGTATTCAATGAGCCTTTGCGATTTGACGTTCTCGCGGAGGATTGCTTGTTACTGGAACTTAAATGCATTCAGGAAGTTCTGCCAATCCATAAAGCGCAATTGTTAAGCTATATGAAACTGCTGAACGTCCCTCTTGGTCTAATAATCAATTTCCATGAACTCAAGCTCACAGACGGCATTGTGCGCATGATCCTGCCCGGTGCTAATAGGGAAATGTAACAGAAGGAAACAAAGAGAACGAAGATTTTAGCCGGGGCTTTGTCGCTAATCAGCCTTCGTTTTCTTCGTTATCTTGGTGTAAAAACAAAGAAAAAAAGTTTTTGTCTCCGTGCTTCAAGGAAGTTTAGAAATTACCTGCATAAACGTGTGGCAGCAAAAATTACTTGCACAGAAGGAAACAAAGAGACGAAGATTTTAGCCGGGGCTTTGTCGCCAATCAGCCTTCGTTTTCTTCGTTACCTTGGTGTAAAAAAGATTTTCACTCCCCGCCACAGCCCGCTTGTGCCGCCACCACGGGAGTTGCATAATCCATTCATGTCCCAATGTCGCATTCTCTTTTGCGGCTTCGCGTTGCTGTTGCTGGCAGCAACGGCGCGCGCAAATATTTTGTGGAGCGACCCCAACCCGCGCGTGATCCATGCCACACCGGATGGCGCGGACATTCTTGGCGGCAAGGTCAAGCGGGATGACAAAGCCAGTGACGCGCTCTATTTCAAATTCCGCGTGGACCCGCTTTCCGACCCGGCGGACGAGCCGTACTACGCTCTTTTTCAACTCGTCGAAAGCAACCAGATGCGGCTGGGCGTGGGCAACGCGCAGGAGGCATGGGGCTATTCCGCCGCGTATGCTTCTGAACTTGGGCCGTCCAACCGGCTCGCTTTTCCCAACAATGGACAACCCGTTGCGGACCCCGATGAATTCAACCTGCGCTCGGCGCATCCCGAAGCCGCGCCGATGGGCGAGACGTTGCCCTACGAACTTCCGAGCCACGATCATCCCTGCACCATCGTCTTCAAGGTGCAATATATTCCCGGCGGCGACGACCTGGTCACCGTCTGGCTGGACCCGGACCTGGCGCACGACGCCACCGCTGAAAACCAGCCGGATGGCATCACCACGAAATTCAAGGCGCGCGCGACCTTCGACGCGATCCGCCTGCGCCACGCCGGCACCGGCGGCATCCGTGGCGATGGCGGCAACGGCTGGATCTTCAGCGACATGGCCATCGCTACCTCGTTCAACGATTTCGTCATCGTGCGCTTTTGGCAGACGTGGTGGTTCAACGGCGGCGTGGCCTTGTTGGTGCTCGCCGCAGTGGGCATCTCGGTGCGCATGGTTGAACGCAGAAAATATCAACTCCAACTCCAACACGCCGAACAGCAACACGCCTTGGAACAGGAACGCGCTCGCATCGCCCAGGACCTGCACGATGACCTGGGCTCGCAGTTGACCCGGCTCACTTTGTTGGGCGGACTCATCAGGGCGGACAAGGACCATCCCGAACAGGTGGAGGTGCACGCCAGCAAATTGACCCAGGCCGCCGACCAGACAGTGCGGGCGTTGGAGGAGATCGTTTGGGCGGTCCGGCCCGGCAGCGACACCCTGCAAAGCCTCGTGGATTATATCGCGCATTTTGCCAACGAACTTTTCGACGGTAACAACACCCGTTGCCGATTGGATCTGCCGCACGATCTGCCGGCATTGCCGCTGTTGCCGGATATGCGCCATAATATCTTTTTGATCGTCAAAGAAGCGCTCACCAACGCGCTCAAGCACGCCGGCGCGCATGAAGTCCAGGTCCACGCCAAAGTCCACGGGCGCATGCTTGAGATCCGCGTCCAGGATGACGGCAAGGGTTTTTCACCGGAAGCGTTCGCCGAAGGACGCCGCAACGGCCTGGGAAACATGCGTCGCCGTGCCAAAACCATCGAGGGTAAACTGGATTTCGAGACCGCTCCGGGAAAAGGGACCATCGTGAACCTGACGGTAAAATTGCAGGAACCCGCGCCCGAGGCCGCCTCCTGAAAAACTTGAGGCCGCCCCTTCTCTGACGCATATTCGTGCGGTAGAGGAATAGTCGCGATTCAGGTTAATTATATTTGTGCTCGCGACTATCGCCCAAAGCATGCAGATCAAAGTTGCCATCGTTGATGACGACGAAGACATCCGCGCCAGCCTCGCGGCGCTCATCCGCCGCGCCCCGAATTTCAAACTGACCGGCGATTACGCGAACGCCGAGACCGCCCTGAAAGAGATCCCCCGCCATCCGCCCGAAGTCGTGCTCATGGACATCAATCTGCCGGGCATGAAAGGCTATGAATGCGTGCGCCAGATGAAAGCCGCGCGCCCGGAAATACAATTCCTCATGCTCACGGTGTACGAGGACAGCGATTCGCTGTTTAATTCATTGAAAGCCGGCGCCAGCGGTTACCTCCTCAAGCGCACGGCTTCCGCGAAATTGCTCGAGGCCATCCGCGACGTCCATTCCGGTGGTTCGCCGATGACGCCGCAACTCGCCCGCCGCGTCGTTCAGTTTTTCTCCAAACCGGTCGGGGACAATTCAACGCTCGCCACCCTCACACCCGGCGAACGCGAGTTCCTCGATCAACTGGCCAACGGATATGCCTACAAAGAGATCGCCGGCCGCATGAACATCAGCATCGACACCGTGCGCAGTTATGTCCGCACGGTCTATGAAAAGTTACATGTCCATTCCCGGACGGAAGCGGTCGTCAAATACCTGCGCGGTTAGCGCGAAATCAGAATTTAGCATGCAACGTTTATTCCAAATCATGGCCACGCTGTCCGTTGTCCTGGCAGTGCTGGTTGCCACTGATGCCGCCCACGCCGATGGCCTCGCTTCCGCCCCGGCCCGCACCTCGCCGGATTGGCTTCGCAGTGGCGTCATCTATGAGATTTTTCCGCGCGATTTTTCCCAGGCAGGCAATCTCCCGGGCGTCACCGCCAAACTGGATGACCTCAAAAAACTCGGCGTCAATATCCTCTGGGTCATGCCCATTCAGCCCATCGGCGAAAAAGCGCGCAAAGGCGAATTCGGCAGCCCCTATTCCATCCGCGATTATTATGCCATCAATCCCGATTACGGGACGTTGGATGATTACAAGGCGCTCGTCGCCCAGGCGCATCAACGCGGCATGAAAGTCATCATGGACCTCGTCGCCAACCACACGGCCTGGGACAGCGTGATGATGACCAACCACGATTTTTACAAGCAGGACAGCGCGGGCAATGTCATTCCGCCGGTTCCCGGTTGGAGCGACGTCGCGGGCTTGAATTATACCAATCCACAACTACGCGCCTACATGATCGCGATGATGAAATACTGGGTGCAGACCTGCGATATCGACGGCTTCCGTTGCGACGTGGCTTATATGGTGCCGACGGATTTTTGGGAACAGGCACGCACGGAATTGGAGAAAATCAAGCCGGATATCATGATGCTGGCCGAAGCCAGCAAACCGGAACTGTTCACCAACGCTTTTGACATCGATTACGACTGGCCGCTGCTCGGCACCATGAACAAAGTCATCGAGGAAGGCGCGCCCGCCTCGGATATCCAACACACCTGGGAATATCAACGGGCGCAATTCCCGAAAAACGCGCTGCACATGCAGATCTCGGATGACCATGACGAATCACGCGCCGTGGCGCGTTACGGCATCCATGGCGCCCTGGCGGCATCCGTGTTGATGTTCACGCTCGACGGCGTGCCCGTGCTTTACAACGGCATGGAAGTTGGAGACGCCACTGAATCCGGCGACCCCGCTCTGTTCGACAAACTCCCGATCCTTTGGGACCCGAAAGATCGCCCGCCTTTGCGCGAGATCTATCACGGCTTGATCGAGTTACGGAGAAAAAATCCATGCTTTGAAAACCACCAGGTCAAGTGGCTGCGCAACTCTGACGAGAAAGATGTCGTCAGTTTCATGCGCTCGGACGACAAAAACCAGTTCGTCGTCGTCATCAATTTCTCCAGCCGTCCGCTTTCGGGCAGCGTGGATTTGCCGGACAAATCATTTCAACCCATCCATATCTCAGGAATGCCCGACAACAGCGATGGCCCGACGCAGTTCCATCTCGACGGCTTCGGCTGGCAGATCTATCACCGCACCGTTCAACAATAATTCTTTAGAGCGTTTTAAAAAATAGTGCGGCCGTTCGGAGCGAGGATTTTTGGGTTTTTGGCGAGGCTGAGTGAAGGAGCATATTTGAAAACCTTGTAACTGCTTGTCCCGCCATAGCCTTGGCGACGGCGGAAGCCGAAACGACGCCAAAACCCAAAAAGACCGCTTCCCTTCCTTCTTCCCCCCCGAATGGCTACAGTATTTTTAAACCGCTCTAGCCCGCGCAGCCGCGCCAAAATGAAGCCAAAACCGTTACCCTCTTAAAATGGACTTACCAAGGCGTTTGAAAAAACTGTAGCCGAGTCATCTCTTATCTTACGACTGACTTTGACATCGAAAGCAAATTTGGCGCAGCCGCTGAATCAAAACCCGTTAACTCATTCGCCATAGTTTCTTAGGTGATTTATTCTGAACATACAGTAGATTGAAGCGTCAAATGGATGTGCCCTTAAACCGAACCAAAACACTTGTAGTGGCGGCCCTGCTGGCGGCGGGAGCGATCGCTTTTGCACGGTACACCCTTTTTGCGCAACCCGCTGCCGTTGCCTCCGGGCCGGCCATTTCAACCAATCAAGTCATGAATCCAAACGATTTCAAAAAACCGGACGACACGACCCTGAAAAAGCAACTGACTTCTGAACAATATGCCGTGACGCAGCAAGCCGCCACCGAGCCGCCGTTCCATAATGAATATTGGGACAACCATACTCCGGGCATTTATGTGGATGTGGTTTCCGGGCAGCCCCTCTTTAGCTCGCTGGACAAATTCGATTCCGGCTGCGGTTGGCCGAGCTTTACGCAGCCGCTATCCGGCAGCAACATCATGCAGCAGGAAGACCTTTCGTTGGGCATGGACCGCACCGAAGTCCGTTCCAGCCTGGCCGACTCGCATCTGGGACACGTGTTCGACGACGGCCCGGGGCCGACCCATTTGCGTTACTGCATCAACTCAGCCTCATTGCGGTTCATTCCAGTCGATAAGATGGAAGCGGCGGGCTTTGGCAAATATCTCGACCCCTTCATCAAAGCCGGACTTTACAAAGCTAAGACCAAACAATAGCGATGGTGGCAAAGTGGAGACGGGAAAGTGACAAGAAATTGTTTTAAAGCGTCTTCGGGGGAAAAATTCCTGTCTGAAACCAAATCGGCTTGTTTGTATTGCCGTTATCGGCAATTGCATCCAATTGAAGGGCTGGGACTAAAAATTCTACCGGCTCGTCGCCTGGCTTTCGGCCGTAACGGGGGACCGCGTTAGTTATGGTCAAGGTCTTTATCGAATCGATAGGCCATCCTTCCATCGTCGGCAATGCGGTTTCGCCGTTTTGAATGGAACTGATGATTTGGGCAGGCGTAACAAGATTAGTCAGTAATTGATAGGGTTGCAAATTCCTCCAGTTAATTTCCAGTTCATGCACTTTGGCGTTGTTTCCGAAATCAACGTATACGTCCCCGAAGCCGCTCATTTTGATCCCGCCAACGAGACGAGTGAAATAGACACCAAAGTCTTGAATTTCATCAACCGGCTTATTTGTCCGGGGATCCATCCATTGTCTCCTCGTTATATTCCAATGAACGTCGAGATCGCCATCGGTTTTTCGGGCAAGCTGCGAATCATCAATGCCAAGCGATTGCGCATAGTTGAGAGCAAGCTTCGTTGCTTGTGCCAAATCAGGCACGCCGATAACCGGTTCGGGGACGCCTTTGACTGCGTTGACGGCCTTCGCCTCCGCATTTAGGTCGTAGTATTTAATGTAACCAAACGTCGGAAGGATCTCCAGCCAGCGCGTTTGTTTCTCATCGCTAAAATAGACAGCCTTTCCATCAACGGCTAATGCAGCGGGAGATAGTTTTTTTCTATCCTCCAATGTGAATGTGCCGATTGCCATCGCATTGGATATTACTGTGTCGGAAAACTGCCTCGGCACGGCTCTGTATGACCATATTCCACTTACAGGCCAGGCGTTCGTAGGTACGGCCCAAATAACTTTCATCCCTTGCAAGTCTATGGAACCTGCATTTGCGCCGATCACGGATGCAAGTCCCGCCGCAAGCAAGACGCCGAAGGCATTTTTCACGGATAAACTTGTTGGGTCACTTGTGTGAGATTGCCGGGAGCGGCGCTCGGGCTTATCGGTGCCGTGTTGGCCTTGAGCGTATCGTCCATGCATTCGGGATATCCTGCTACCCGGAAAGTGGTTGTTCCAGTCATATTTGTCGCATAGCTGTATTGCGTCCTTCCGGCATCGAACCATGCATTGGCAACAGTTTCGGGTGATGCGAAGACGCCGCCCAACATCTTCTTAGCCCATAACGCCCCGAAATCCTCACCAACCGCGGCGATTGTGGAACAGCCGCAGACCATGTGAGTTGTTTTGAGCGGAATAGCGCCGGCACTCGACATGCTGGAAAAAGTATTCAACGAATTGCAGGCGAGGATGCCCATCCACTCAAGATTGCCACCGAAGCCGATTTGGCACATACGCAGCCATCCGCCGTCTCCGAAGTCACTGCTTGAACGGAAATATGTTTGTTTCGACATGCTGCTGCCGGGATTGTAATCGGGGTCGGTTCCATAGTCACCGTGATCCAGAAACAGGCCGATGTTGGCCGTCGTGAACAGTTCTCCGCCGCCATAGCCTTGGTCGTTTCGCCTCATATCATTGGCATGTAAAGTAGTATCTGAGCGGGCGTATTGAAATGTCCAGCCTCCTTTCTCCATTGCTCTGATGAAATTCACCGAAAAGTTTGGTCCTTCGGGAATTTGGTCAAAATGGGTTGTAGATCCATTACTACCATCCAAATGGCATACGCCGGTGGATGGATATGGCAGTCCGTTTTCTGGTATGTTGACCGTTTGCGGAGTGGACCAACTGAAATACGCGACACCGAAGGTTCCGACGGAGTTCTTCATCGGAGAGGTCGGCGGCCGCGTCGGCGCTTCGGACGATTCGCCGGAGGGGCCGGAATATCCGGCGGCGGCATCGGCGGTTTCAAAAGATGCCGTTTCAAATGAACTCTCGGCAGCGTGGACTTCCGAGGGGGTCGCGGACACGATCGTCAGGCCGTTCGTGTCAAATCCGGGTGGATAGATGATGAGCGGCGTGGCTTCGCCGCTGTCGTCCGTAGGCATGACCCACAATTCAGGCGTTTCCGATGTGAATGACGAAGATCGCGCCAGATCAAGTGATGGCGGACTGCTTCCGCCATCCGAGCCACCGACGAAGGCATCGCCCGATTCGCCATTGGTGGTCGCTGAGATCAAATAATAATAAACGCCGTCGGCGATATTCGTCTCCCCATCGCTCATGCCATCCCAGTCGAATTCCATGGATGTGCCGCTGCCGGAGGCGTTACGAACGACGTTGCTATTCTGGTCTTCGATTTGCAAGGTCCAGTCGCAATTCGCGGCGAAATTCGCCGTGACAGCCTGCGTCTGGCCTAAAGATGGTTGAAAAAACGGCTGGCTGAAGGCGATGCCGGAAATGAGATTGCTAAAGGTCACGGAAGTGAATGACGAAACACCGTGACTTGTGTAAATGGGATAACTCCCGTTCGGTCCCGACATCGAGGAACGCGCCGTCGCTACGGCGTAGAGAGCGTGTGCGCCGTTCAGCCACTCACACGTATTGATGACATAATTACTGCCGTCGTCGCTTGTGTCCATTTTCTGGCCGTCAACGTATAACCCTGTCGTTATGACGGGCAAATTGGTGCAGGTGGCAACGACAGTAACTGTCATTTGTCCGGTAAAAATACTGGCATTGGTGGGCGAAAGGATTTCGACAGAAGGACTGTCAGTTGTATCGGTATCGGCACCTTCATCTACAATGCGATAGAACCGCATCGGCATGAATTTCGGATTGGGAATCGCCGGTATGATATCGTAATTTCCGAAATCGCCGATGAACGTATTTGTGCCTTGCGACGGGTATTGGTCATAGAGCTTGTTCCAGGTGATATTCGTCGTATTGAGGGAATCGGCCTCGTCAATTTCGTAAAGTTCGTGGTTGGTGCTTGTCCAATGCAATTGGATGGCATTTTCCGGCGTTGCCTTGATACCAGTAAATTGGATCGTGCTCTGACCGTGCAATAGATTTGCCGAAAACAATACCCCGAGGACCGCCAATTTAATTTTGTTCATAGTTGCCTTTCTGCGAAGCCCGAGTACGCAAAGCCCGCCATGATTTGTTTCTGTTTTACGCCTGCCCAATGAAAATAGTCCGCATCCGTAGGAAAAGCAAGAATAAAATACAGTGCATATACGGTAGTCCGTCTATGGGGTTTCGAGTTCTTTTAGAGGGTGGTCAAATTTCCGAAATATCGAAAAACCCTCGGTGAAAACATACGTGTTTATCGTCGCAATTTGAAATGGAGCCAGGAAAAATTAGCGGAGAAAGCAAACCTCCACCGCAACTATATTGGCGATATCGAACGTGGGGAGGAAAATGTCTCGGTTGACGCTCTTATGCGGATCGCTTTGGCTTTGAAAGTACAGTTATCCGATCTGGTGCGTGGCATCTAATCTGGCGAACATCATCTTCTCCATGGAAGTTTTTCTTCAAATGTTCTAAGTCTGAACTGAAGATTTTCTGGCTTTGTGGCGCGTCACCAATTGCTGAAGTCTTTCAAAGTAGAGGTAAATCACAGGAGTGATGTATAGGGTGAGCGATTGGGAGACAATCAATCCCCCGACAACCGCCAGACCGAGCGCGCACCGCGCCGATCCCTCCATGCCGATGCCCAGGGCGATCGGCAGCGTCGCCATGAGCGCGGCCATTGTCGTCATCATGATCGGCCGGAAGCGAAGCAAGCAGCCTTCGTGGATCGCCTCTCGGGGGGTTCTGCCATGTTCACGCTGGGCCACGATGGCGAAATCAATCATCATGATGGCATTTTTCTTCACAATCCCGACGAGCATGATCAAACCCACAAAGCCGTAGATGTCCAGGTCGTAATGAAACAGCCACAAAGTGACCAGCGCTCCAAAACCCGCCGAGGGCAAGCCCGACAGGATAGTCAGCGGATGAATAAAACTTTCATAAAGACAGCCCAGGATGATGTAAATGACGAGGATCGCCGCGATTAATAAAAACAACATCCCGTTCAATGAAGATTGATAAACTTGCGCGGCGCCCTGAAAACTGCCGGTGATGGTCTCGGGCATGTGCATGTCCTGTTCGACCTGTTCAACCCGCGAGACAGCCGTACTGAGCGACATGCCCGGCGCCAGATTGAAAGAAACGGTGACCCCTGGCAATTGGCCGACATGAGAGATGCTGACAGGTCCGATGCTGCGGCTGATTTTGGCCACAGCGCTCAACGGCACCAAATTGGGCATACCGTTGGTATTGTTGATCGAACTTGCGATATATAGCCGCGACAAGGCGCTGGGATCGAGTTGAAATTGCGGCTGCACTTCAAAGACAACCCAGTATTCGGCAATATCGGTATAAATGGTGGAAGCCTGCTCTTCGCCGAAAGCATCATAGAGCGCATTTTCAACCTGTTGCGCCGTCACCCCTAGAGCGGCCGCCTTATCACGATTGATTTCCACGTTGACCTGCGGGTTTTTGATCTGCATATCGCTCGTGACGTCCTGGAATCCGGGTTCTTGGGACAATTTTTCCACCAACAGCGGCACCCAATGAAACAGTTGATTCACATCTGTATCCACCAGGCTGTACTGGTACTGTGATTCAGTCAAATGGGCGCCGATCCGGATCAGCGGCAGGTTTTGCATGAAAACCTTGATGCCGGGAATTTGCGCGAATTTCGGGCGCAGTTCCTGGATGATCTGGTCCGCCGTAAGTTTGCGCCCCGGAAAATCTTTCAAGCGCATGAAGATGCGACCCTGGTTCAAAGTGGAGGACGAACCACCCTGGCCAATGGACGACATAAACCCATCCACGTTGGGATCGGCGGAAACAACTTTTGCGACGGCAAGTTGATGCTGTTCCATGGCGTCGAACGAAATGTCCTGGGCCGCTTCGGTCAGGGCGAAAATCTGGCCGGTGTCTTCGCTGGGGAAAAAGCCCTTGGGCATCATTTTAAACAAGAAGATCGTCGCGACCAGGATCCCGAAGGAAAGCATCAGCGTGGCGAAGGAATGGCGCATGGCGATCTGCAGGGTGCGGTCGTAACCGTTGCGCAGGCGGTCGAAAAAACGTTCAAAAACATTGTAAAGCTTTCCATGTTTTCTTTCCTTTTCGGAATGCACAAACCGGCTGCACATCATCGGGGTGAGAGTCAGGGAAATAAAACCCGACGTGAGGACAGCCACAACGATGGTCACGGCAAATTCATGCAGGATCCTTCCTACCAATCCGCCCATGAACAGAACCGGAATGAATACCGCCGTCAAAGAGAGCGTCATCGAAATGATTGTAAACCCGATCTCGCGCGAGCCATTGAGGGCCGCCTCCATCGGGGCTTCGCCGTTTTCCATGTGGCGCACAATGTTTTCGAGCATGACAATGGCGTCGTCCACCACAAATCCGACACAAAGGGTCAGCGCCATCAGTGACAGGTTATCAATGCTGTAACCGAGGAGTGACATGACGGCAAAAGTGCCGATGATGGACATCGGCAGGGCGAGACTCGGGATGACAGTCGCCGAAAGGTTCCTGAGGAACAGGAAGATCACCATAATGACGAGGCATACGGCGATATACAACGTATGCTTCACGTCGGTGACGGAGGCGCGGATGGATTCAGAGCGATCGAACAAAATATCCAGATGGACGGCGGCGGGAATCTCCTGCCGAAAATGCGGCAGCAATTTTTTGATATCATCCACCACCTGGACGGTATTGGCGCCGGGTTGCCGTTGAATGGCCAGGATGACCGCGCGGGTGCTGTTGGTCCCCGCGTTATACCAGGCGGCCACCTTGTCGTTTTGCACGCTGTCGGTTACGTTGCCCAACTCATTCAGGCGCACCGGATTCCCATTGCGATAAGCCACGATCAACGGGCGGAATGCGTTCGCGTCCTCAAGCTGGCCGTTCGCCTGCACCACAAATGCCTGGTTCTTTCCATACAAGGTGCCCAATGCCTGATTGACGTTGCCTTGTTGCACCGCCTGGGCCACCTGGTCGATACCCAACCCATACGCGGCAAGCTTGTTCGGGTCCACCTGGATGCGCACCGCGTATTGTTGTGAACCAAAAACGCTTACCTGCGCCACTCCGTTGATCATCGAGATTTCCTCAGACAACAGATTTTCCGCATAGTCATCCACCTTCGAAAGAGGCAGAGTCGGCGAAGACATCGCCAGATAAAGGATGGCCGAGTCTGCTGGATTGACTTTTTGATAACTCGGCGGCGAGGGCATGTCCGGCGGCAACTGTTTCGCCGCGCGCGCAATGGCGGCATTCACGTCCTCCGCTGCCGCGTCAATGTTCCGGCTGAGCGAAAACTGGATGGCGATTTGCGTGGATCCTTGCGCGCTGATGGACGTCATGGAATCCACGCCGGCCACCGTGGAAAATTGCTTTTCAAGCGGGGTCGCCACGGAGGATGCCATCGTCTCAGGGCTGGCCCCGGGCAAATTGGCCGTCACATTGATGGTGGGATAATCGACGTCCGGCAGATCGCTGACCGGCAATTCGTGATAACCGATCATTCCGAAAAGCAAAATTCCCGCCATGACCAGCGTGGTCATCACCGGACGGCGGATAAATAGTTCGGGAACGCTCATTCAGGTCAAAAATTTATGGGGCCGAATTGGTGGAGGAAACGGTTGACCGGATGGAATTGGTATTGCCGCTATTCGCAGATTTGACGTTTACCCGGGTGCCCGGTGAAAGGCGCAGTTGCCCATCGGTGACGACAGTTTCGCCGGCCTGCAACCCCGATTTGATTTCAGTGACGTTCCCATATTCAATGCCAATGGTCACTGCCCTTTCTTCGGCCGTTTGGTCGGATTTCACGACATATACAAATTCTCCATTTTGACCGGTCTGGATCGCCTGGGTCGGCACCACCACAGCATTGGTCAATTCAGAGAGCGTGAGATTGACAGTGACGAATTGGCCCGGCCAAAGCGCGTTGTTTGTGTTCGCAAACGTCCCGCGCAATTGGATGGTGCCGGTGGCGGTGTCAACGCTGTTATCCACAAAGGTCAGTTGGCCGTGGGGCGGTCGTCCTGTCATATTTTCCGAATGGGCCGTGACTCGCAGAGAGTGAGTGTCCATTTCCTGTTTGATCTGGGGGAGATATTGTTCATCAACGGCAAATTGCACGTAGATCGGATGGATCTGGTTGATGGTGACCAGGGTATCATCCGGGGCTTTGACAACGTTGCCGGCGTAGGATTGCAACGCGCCGGCGATGCCATCCACCGGGGCATCAATGTGGCAAAACTCGACGTTCAAGAGAGCGTTGGTGATGGCGGCTCCATCCGCGGCCACCGTGCCGTTGGCAGCATCGAGGCTGGCTTTGTCGGTGTCAATCTGCTCTTGCGAGTCGATTTTAGACTCGAGCAGTTTCAGGTCGCGGGCATAGTTGGCTTGTTGATATTCCAATTGCCCGTTGTCGCGCACGAGATTGGCTCGGGCCTGTTCAAGAGTCGCTTCGGAGGGACGCGGGTCGATCAGGAAAAGATGATCGCCCTTTTTGACTTCCTGGCCTTCTTTAAAGTAAACCTCGCTGATCGTCCCCTGGATCTGGGAATGGATCGTCACCGTGGAGTAGGCCATGACATGCCCGACAGGCGGAGGCTGGATCTGCACCGGCAGGTTTGTCGCGAAGGCAGTGGCCACAGTGACGGGCGCGGCGGCGGGCGGCGGCGTTTTTTTCTTCGAGCAACCACTCGCGCAGAAGGCGGCTGTAAGCGCCAGGAAAATAGCTGGAATGAAAATGGTTTTTTTCATGAGAATTGTTCGACGACGTTGGTTTTGCCGCGATGGCCGCGCGCCGGACGCAAAAAAAGGCCGATTTTTTTCAGGAATTCCACTCGCTCTTTCCGGAAGACCGGATCGTTCAATGCCCGTCCGGTGATCAGGCGCGTCAATTGGGGAAAAGCCGCCGGAAACATTGTCAGCGAGCGCATAGTCAGCATGATCTGGCGCGGGTCCAGATCACTGGAGAGCAATCCGCGCTCCTGCCGCTGGCGGATGCGTTTTAATCCCCGGGCTACGCTTTCGAGGCGCTCCTTTTCATCAATGATTTTACCGTTGTGCTGCAGGCCCTCCCATTCGAGCATTCGAACCCAATCCATGTCTTTGCACGCGGCTTCAAACCAAAACCCGAGGGTTTCCGACGGGTCGCCTGAAAGGGTCTCCGCCCAGGCCTGGCGCTGGGAGACTTTTCGGCGGAGAACAGCTTTGAACAATCCTTCCTTGTCGCCGAAGTAATGGTACAGCATCCGCTTGTTGATGGAAGCGCGCCGGGCAATGAAGTCCACGCGCGCGCCGGCGAAACCCTTGGCGGAGAACTCCTTGAGCGCGGCCACGAGGATGCGCTCGCGAGTACGCTCCGGGTTGCGCGCAGGCGCGCTTTCATTTCCAACCGGTTTTGCCATTGCAATAAGTAACCAGAGAGTTACTTGGAACGCAAGTGGTTTTTGGCGGGAATTTTGACCACGGATGAACACAGATAAACACGGATTTTTGAACAGGAGAAAACAGAGGGAACGGAGGTGAAAGGAAACATTCAACATTCAAGTATCTCACAAAAGAATGGACATTGTCATGCGACGAATCAAAATGAGCTAAATTTAATAAAATATCAGAGCTACTCCCCTTTATTAACTATTTTTTATGACGAAGAGTGAATTTATTTCTAGGGAGACGCTGAATAAATCAGAGTTTGTATGAATTCTGATTTTTGCGGGGTGAACCAGCGGTGGTGAAGCAGAAAAAGGTGCCTGCGAACCCCGGCGGGCAGCTATGGCTCGGACAAATTGAGTTGTTGGGCTGCCATTTTTTCCCGCCGCAACGGGTGCGCCGCACTTTTTTTCAGGTCGCCGCCATCGTCCGCCCACCGATCATCACGTTGGCCAGGCCAAACAGTATGTGGAGTTGATGCCCGTTCTTGGCCAGCCCGCGATACCTCACTTTGCGGTGACGGAATAAATTTTTCACGATGTGAAAGGGATGTTCCACGAACGCGCGGACCGAGGCTTTGAGTTTCTCGGCGGCTGTGATGGCCGCTTTCTCCTGGCCTTCAGGCATCGTTTTGATCGTCCCGCGTTTGCGCGCAATCTGCCAGTCAATCTTCCGTTCCAAGGCCGCGATCTCCTGGCGCTTCTCCACTCCGGTGTAAGCGGCGTCGGCGTGGACCTGCCGCTCCTGCCCATGCAAGAGTTCCGCCGTCTTGGTCACGTCCGCCACGTTCGCGGCGGTGACCAACACCGTATGCACCAGCTTGCTGTCCCGATCCGCTCCGATGTGCGCTTTCATCCCGAAATACCATTGATTGCCTTTGCGCGTCTGGTGCATCTCGGGGTCGCGTTCCTTCTTCTCGTTCTTGGTGGAGGAGGGCGCGGCGATCAGCGTGGCGTCCACCAACGTGCCTTCCCGCAGCAGCAAGCCGCGCGCGCTCAGATCGGCGTTGATGGCCCCAAAGAGGCCCTTGCACAAATCATGCGTTTCGAGCAGGCGGCGGAACTTCAGGAGCGTAGTGGCGTCGGGCACACCCTCGACTTGGAGATTAATGCGGGCAAAACTTTGCAAGGCCTGGCTGTCGTAGAGGGCGTCTTCAAGGGCTTCGTCGGCGAGGGCATACCATTGCTGGAGGAAATAGACGCGCAACATGCGTTCCAGCCCGATGGGCGGACGGCCGCGCTGGCCTTTGGGATAGAAAGGATCGATGACGGCGAGCAGTTGGGGCCACGGGATGAGCGCCTCCATCCGCGCCAGAAACTTCTCCCGGCGGGTGGTCTTCTTTTTGCTGGCAAACTCGGCTTGAGAAAAACTCGGCTGGTGCGTCATGCCTAAGTTTAGGCAACACTCTCTCCGCCGTCTCTAATAAACCAATCACCCGGTGATTAAATCAGCATCTCCCTAGGCAAAAATTGTTAAGACGCTATGGATATACGGTTTCGTTAATTTTTCTTGTGGGATTAACTATTTTTACGTGCTGTACATATTTTTTGTTCGGAAAGGACTTGCATCGGACGAATCCGATATTTCAGGTCGCATTAATTCTATACACAGCGGGAGGGACAATATGCGTGGTTTGGCTTAATATTCGCAAACAAAAACAATTTGGAATGTTTTGCCGAAAATGCAAATGGGGAAAGTTTTTTTTATTTAATACTATCGCAACAAATAGAATCCTGACTACAGGCAAGTGCGCACGTTGCAGTGAGACAATAATTGAAGGCATGAACGAATAATAATGAAAGGGTTAGCCCTGACATCTGCATATGCGTGTATTTAAGTTCTACGCTTTTTGGGAAATTTGCTCGGCCAACTGCCGCGCGGCGCGCGCCGTCCCGGACAGAATCGTCTCTCCGATAAAGTCCGGGAACCTACGCGGTAATCGTTCCAACACACACTCCAAGACTTTTGGCGTCCGGGCAATCACTTCATCCATGATAGTTTTCATTTCGGAAAAGCCGCAGCGCCGGGCGGTTTCCAGCCAATGCCGCGCGGAAATTTCCCTCCACTGGTAATGCCGATTCTTTCCTCGCATGGCCATGGCCATCCTGATCTTGTACGGCGACAATTTGCCGCGGCCTTTGCCCAACATCGGATACGCCGACAAAATGTCATAACGTGGTGTCAACCGGAAGGAACCGCCCGCGTGAAGAAAAATACTGAAATTCTTCGCGTGGCCGTCAATCGCCGCCAGCAGCCAGAACACCAATTGCGTGCGCATGAAACCACGCCGGTCGTCCGCGGCCCGGTCAGAACCGAGGAGCAGTTCCATGATGCGCTCGGTGCCCGGTCCGCCGTCGCTTTCATATTTCAAGGCGGGTGGCGTGGCTGTGGCCTGGCAGAAATCCTCCTGCGGCAGGCGCATGATCCATTTGCCATCCGCCGACATCCGCCGGTCAAAGCGCTCCACCACGAGGGCCTCCTGGCCGCCGAATTTTTCCATGCGGCACCGCGCCACCGGGATGCCGAAACCTTCCACAATCTGCGCGCACAACCACTCGTTTCCCACCGATGTCGAAAGATCAATCCCCTGCGGATTGCCCCCCATGGGCAATTTGAGAATGTGCGTCGTCGGAGTCGAACCCTTGGGTCGATGCCATGTTCCCTTGTACCACAGCAACGCCGTCTTTTCCTGCGCCCCCGCCAGCGAAATGCGAAAATCTTCATCATGCACTCCCCGCCCAAAACCAGGCGTCAATGAACCAGCCAGAATTTTTCCGACGTCGCCCGGGGTGAGCCGTTCCGCCCCGATGCTCCGCACGTTCACCGGCGGATGGCCTTCCGGCAGGAGTTGGATCGCACCCACGCAGTCGCGCCCGATTTCCGACAACAAATCAAATG
Organism: Verrucomicrobiia bacterium; assembly: GCA_036502245.1. Classification (GTDB taxonomy): domain Bacteria; phylum Verrucomicrobiota; class Verrucomicrobiia; order Limisphaerales; family UBA11358; genus UBA11358. Next base: position 20,091 of record DASXYX010000075.1, on the reverse strand, counting down.
CGCCCGTGGAGGAAGCCCCGAAACGGCGCTGAATCCTTTCGCGAATGGCGCGGTTGTCCGGCAGCAAGTTTTCGAAAAACTCCGGCACGCCCCTGCGGTACGGCTGCATATTCGGGCGCAACGGCAACGATAGCGAAACCGGACGGGCCGCCGCGGATGCCAACCACCTGTCCGCATAGGCGAACTCCTGTCCGCCATGGACGGGGCGCCGCCATTCGCCCACGTGCTCCCCGTTCATCCAGACGGACAATGCCCGGGATTTTCGCGCGCGCCCCATGAGTCACCATTCCGAAGGGTTGCCCGACGCCCCGCGTTCGCGCACGACAATCTCCATATCCAGCGCCGCCAACAGTTTAAAAACCCGCGCCAGCGACGTGTTGGCCGGGTTCAGTTCCAGTTTGGAAATTTCTTTTTGCGGCAGGCCCACGCGTTCTCCCACCTTGGCCTGCGTGAGTTGCCGGGTTTTGCGACAGCCTTGCAGGACCGCGCCCAATTGTTGCGGTGTTTTAATCGGGTAATTTTTCATATCCATTAAAAGGTATAAACAATTTTTATCCCTTATACAAGATAAAAAGCATTTATCCCTTTAAGCCGATAATTCTTCCTCTGCCATAAGAGTGGAACTATTCAATTTCCAAAGTTTTAAAAGTCAGGGCTTGATGGGTCTCGCCTCATCTATAAATGCTAAACCTTAGCAGTTTTGGAAGACTTTGTTTCCTTGATTATCTTTTCCGCGGCTTCCTGGGAAAGACCGTGGGAGATCGCCAGGCCGAACTGGTTTTTCAGGTACTCTTCCATCTGCACCCATTCGCCGTTGTATTTGACCTGGCCGGTCCAGGCGCAAATCGTCACGATTTTGCGAAGGTGCTCCAGGCGCAGCATGATGGCAATGACCGCGATGAGAGACAGGGCGGTGACAGCTACAAAGATGAGCGAGATGGTCTGGTCAAAGAGGAAATGAGATTCAGCCTGCTGTTGCCGCATGGCGAGCAGGTCAGTTTCGCCTTCACGCATCTTGAAAAGGATGGTGCGCGCCTGGTTCATGGTGTCGCGTCCCTGGTCGGTGAGGGCGATGGCGTTTTGACTGGAAGGATCTTTTTTATAGGCATTGGCCACCGGGTTAAATCCAAGCCGCTTGTTGATGAGGTCCTCGAGGGCGGCGAGAGCATCCTCCTCGGCCTTATTGCCCTGGACCAGCGTCCTCAGTTGGTGAATATCTTCGTTGATGGCAGCAACGGCGGTATCGTATAGCGAAAAATAATCATCGCGCCCCGTCAAAAGATAACCGCGCTGACCGGTCTCGGCATCGGCGATATGGGACTGGGTTTCATCGAGGATATCGAGGGCTTTGTAGGAATGGGTAACCGCGGCGAACGCCGCATTCACCTGGCCGTTGGCGATATGGGCCACCCAGATCGTTGCCACGAGGGCAAAAATCGGCAATACCACACCCATCCAGAACGCCGTTCTCCGGAATTTTGCGAGGCCAATCATAACAGTTGAATCTAAATTTCCGGCCTGTGCGAGCGCCAGTTGCTATTCTGCTCGAACGCATGGGCGATGCGCAAGAGCGTTTCTTCGCCAAAAGGTTTGCCAAGCAATTGCAGTCCGATGGGCAATGCCGGACTTTTGGTAAAACCGCAAGGGATGCTGATGCCGCAAATCCCGGCCAGGTTGCACGAGATCGTAAAAATGTCGGACAGGTACATCTGCAACGGGTCGTCCGATTTCTCGCCGATCTTGAAGGCGGCGGTCGGGGTCGTCGGCGTGATGATGGCATCCACGCTTTCGAACGCTTTGAGGAAATCATTGCGGATGAGGGTGCGCACGCGCTGGGCGCGCAGATAATAAGCGTCGTAATAACCGCTGCTCAACACGTAAGTGCCCAGGATGATGCGTCGCTTCACTTCCGCGCCGAAACCCGCGCCGCGCGTTTTGCCGTAAAGTTCCAGCAGATCGTGTCCCTCCACGCGCGCGCCGTACCGTATGCCGTCGAACCGCGCGAGGTTGGCCGAGGCTTCAGCGGTGGCGACGATGTAATAAGTGGCCACCGCATAATCCGTATGCGGCAGGGAAATCTCCACGATCTCCGCCCCGAGGCTCGAGAATTTTTTCACGGCTTCGTCGACCGCGGCTTTCACTTCAGGATCCAGTCCGCCAATCATGTATTCCTTCGGCAACCCCAGTTTCAGGCCGCGAACGGAGCCGTTCAACGCGCCGGTATAATTCGGAACCGGCTGCGGAATGCTGGTGGAATCGCGCAAATCATGTCCGCTGATGACGCCCAGGATGGTCGCGGCGTCGGAAACGTTTTTAGTGAACGGGCCAATCTGATCAAGAGAGGAGGCGAACGCCACAAGGCCGTAACGGGAAACGCGCCCGTACGTCGGCTTGAGACCCACGACCCCGCACAGCGCCGCAGGCTGGCGGATGGAACCGCCGGTGTCGGTACCAAGCGAGGCAATACATTCATCCGCCGCCACGGAAGCTGCCGAACCGCCGGAGGAGCCACCGGGAATGCGCGAAGTGTCCCACGGATTGCGTGTGACACCGAACGCTGAATTTTCCGTGGAACTGCCCATGGCAAATTCATCCATGTTGCATCGGCCAAAGACGATGGCGCCGGCCGATTTCAATTTTTCGATGACCGTGGCATCGTACGGCGAAACGAACTTGCCGAGAATTTTTGAGGCGCAATTGAGCGGCTGATCCTTGACCGCCAGGACGTCTTTGATGGCGATGGGAACGCCGAGCAAAGGCTTTTGCGCATGAGTCACGCCGCCGGAAAGTTGTTTATCCGCGGCATCGGCCTGCGCAAGCGCGTCCCGGTTATCGCAACTGATGAACGCGTGGATCTTGCCATCCACTTTCTCGATGCGATCGAGGCATGCCTGGGTGATTTGACGGGCGGACGCCTCGCGCTTGGCGAGTTTGGCGGCGATTTCGGAAATGGTCAGTTGGTTGAGCATCGGATTTTTAACCACGGATAAAAACGGATGAACACGGATTTTTAGCTGCGAAAAGACTCGAAAAACGCACAATGATTTTGAACAAGAGGGAACGGAGCGAACAGAGATTTTTGATAAACCACGAACCACCCGCTCGTTTCTCCCTCTCTTCAATTTCCCACCCGTATTTATCTGTGTTCATCCGTGGTTCAGTGGTTCTGTTATTTGTCCTGCCAGCGAGAGACTCAATCAGTGAGTCCACCGTTGATCCGGGAATGTCCTCTCTCTGTCCCTTCTCCCGGGGGAGAAGGCCAGGATGAGGGCGAGCTTGAAAAACGTTCATTCTTTCAAATCCAATCCGCGATCGTTCGGCGGTCTGCCAATTTGCTTGATAAAAACCTGCGTTCATCCGCGTTTCACTGGTTCTGTTATTTGTCCTGCCAGCGAGAGACTCAATCAGTGAGTCCACCGTTGATCCGGGAATGTTCTCTCTCTGTCCCTTCTCCCGGGGGAGAAGGCCGGGATGAGGGCGGCCTTGAAAAACGTTCATTCTTTCAGATCCAATCCACGATCCTTCGCCGTTCCACCAATTTGCTTGAAAAAAATCTGCGTTCATCCGTGATGGAAATTTATTCGACAATTTTGGGCACCATAAATAGCCCGTTGGCCTTGGCAGGCGCGTTACGCAGCGCCTCTTCGTTGGAAAGTGATCCGCGGACTTCATCGGCGCGCGTGACGTTGATGAGCGGAACGGCATGGGCCGTCGGCTCAACGTTCGTGACGTCGAGTTCTTTCAATTTTTCGATATAGCCGAGAATATTGCCGAGCTGGGCGGACAATTTCTTTTCTTCATCCGGCGTCAGCGAGATGCGCGCCAGATGGGCCACGTAATGGATGTCGAATTGAAGTTCGGACATGAAAACAGTTTCAGGTCTGAACACGGAAGTTTCAAGAGGATTCAGCCTCAGAGACACAACTCAGAACGGTAGAATGAGCTATCAATTCCCATGTCGTTTCGGGTTCTTGCGATTGACGACCTGCGAATATTTCCAGCCGTTTTGTTTGCAGAGAACACGCGCGTGAGAGTCCCAGGTCGGCTCGGCCTTGGGGCGCCCGCCCGCGAAACAATCAATGGCCAGATATACCAGTGGACGGTTTCCGTCGCAGCGAATGGAGTGATACATTTTTCGGGGGATTCGCACAACGTCTCCAGGTTGGACCGACATCAGCGTCCTTTTGGCCGCCACGCGCAAAAGACCGCGTCCTTTCAAAATGTAAAAAATCTGTTCCGTGTCATCATGCTTGTGAAAGGGCGGCGCTTCGCCGGGCTCCAGCACAACGACGAACACTTCCGAGGTTTCCGCGTCTGCGCGGTCGAGCACAAGATCGTTGGTGTGGGTGGGAAAACGGTAATGCTTGATTTTTGATGTGGGGAATACGAATTTCATATTTGATTGGTCTTTGGATTGTTATTTTTCATTTGTATCGATTTAAACACAGCTACCCGCCGACAGCACTTCTACGGCGCATTGCTTGCCCGCGCCAAAGCGGTCGGCATCCGCTCGAAATTTCAAACCATTACCATCCAGCCTTTGCAACGCACAGTGATAAGCGCCAATGGCGACAGCTTCGCTGGTGCCCAGCCTTGAGATTCCGACTCCAACCCGGTGAAGTGCGTCATAAATAATTTTGCGATTGCTACCGGGAACTATCAGCTCGCGGGCCTCGCCGCGGAGAAACTTTTCCAACTGGCTGGGTTCCTCCAGGTTAAAGGCCGTGGACGCCCGGCGCCGCAACTGATGGTTTCCATTTGACCCCAGGAGAACCCCATTCAATTCATCGATCAACGCCGGCATAAACAGCTTACTCCCTTTGGCAATCCCTCCGCCGATCACCACCAGGCCGTCGATCAATGTCAGCGCATTTGCAATGGCATCCCCGGCAACTTCCCCCAGGCGCCGATAGGCTTCGAGGGCAGCGTTTTTGTCTCCAGCCTCTTCCCCTAATGCGATTTTCTCGATCACATAGGGATTGGGCGCTTCCGAAAGAGCTATCCCCTTTTCCCGCGCATAAATGTTACGGACCGCCCGGAGGCTGGCACCCTCCTCGGCGCTTGTCATCGGATTAAGCTTGTTGCGCATGGCCCAAATCTCGCCCGCCATCGAGTTGTCACCGGTGAAGAGATCGCCATTACAGACAATACCGCCGCCGAGTCCGGTGCCGATGGTCACGCCGAGAAGATTTTTGCAATGTTTCCGGCTGCCCGCTTTCTCCAGCAGTCCGTTGACATAAGGCAGGAATCCGGCAATGGCTTCACCGTAGGCAAACAGATCGGCATCGTTGTTGATAAAAACCGGCAATTTAAATTTGTCTTCCAGCATCGGACCCAGAGCGATGCCGCCCCGAAAAGCCGGCAAATTTACCAGGTCGCCGATAACTCCGCTTGAATAATCCGCAGGACCAGGAAAGGCAAAACTGATGGCGGAGGGCGGAGCCGGGCATTTCGTCTTAATCCAGGCAAATCCCTCCGAAATAATATCAAGACAACGTTCGAGATTGTCTCCATTGGACGGAATCGTGATCTCTTTAACGACAGGCTGACAACCTCGTATGGCTGAAAAGCGAAAATTTGTCCCTCCCGCATCAAGCGTCATCACTATCCGTGGATCCTGGTTATAATTGTTCATTAGACTGTGACAAACTGGCGATTCCGCCCAATTCGATAGCCTTTCCAGCCGTAAAAGGTGACATAAATAAAGGCTATCAAGGGCACGATATAAGATATTTGCAATCCGACCGCGTCAGCGAGGCATCCCTGGAGCGGGGGCACCAGCGCGCCGCCCAAAAGGCCCATGACCAAAACCGACGAGACCTGGCTTTTGTAAATGCCTGTGCCATCCAGGGCCAACGCAAAAGTGTTTGACCAGCCGATGGAGATGAACAGACCGGCGCCCACGACGCACCACATGGCGGTCTTGCCGCCAACCAAAATGGCCACTGCCAGCATCAGCACAATCGCAATGGAAAAATTGGCCAAATTACGGCTCGCTTTGCCCTGGCCGAACTGAAACAACAGCCAGCAAAGCCCCAGCATGGGCAAATAATTCCGCACAATGGCCCAACCGCCGGCGAAATCGAATTGATGCCGGTCCGAATTCCAACTGCGCAGAACCCAGAACAGTAAAAAACCCAGGAGAGGAATCATCGCCAGAAGGAGTTGCTTGTTGATCTTTCGCATTTCGCTCATTTCCGCCGCCCCCATGAAGCGTCCAATCAGCAACCCGCCCCAAAACAGGGACACATATTTGCTGCCCTCCACCGGGGCCAGCCCCGCCACATTTTTTTGCTCCAGGAAATTGATCATGGAACTGGCGATGCTGATTTCTCCGCCCACATACATAAAGATAGCAACCGCGCCAAGGATAACGTGCGGGTATTTCAAAGATCCGGCGCCGGATTCCATCTTTCTTTCACCCACGTGCGGAAGATGGATAAAGAAAAAAACCACCGCCAAGATCATAAAGATGATGCTGAAGGCAAGATAAGGCACTTTAACGGATTCAGCGCCATGAGCGCCCGGCCTGGCAAAGTATTGAAAAATCAGATAGCCAGCGATCAAGGGGCCAATGGTCGTGCCGATGGAACTGAACCCCTGCGCCAGGTTCAGCCGGCTGGAAGCGGTCCGCTCCGGGCCGAGAATTGTCACGTAAGGATTAGCGGCGATTTGGAGCATGACAAATCCAAGCCCCATGACAAATAACGCGACAAGAAACAGCAAATAGGAAAGTGCCGCCGCCGCCGGCCAAAATAGAGCACCGCCGGCGGCGGCCAGGATCAGACCGATGACCACGACATTTTTGTAGCCGATTCTGGCAATCGGGTCGCCGGCAAACGCTGAAATCAGGAAATAAATCAGTGAGCCGACAAAGTAAGCCCCATAAAACGCGAATTGAACCAACATTGCCTGGAAATAAGTCAGGTCGAATGCCACCTTAAAGCGCGGAATCAAAATGTTGTTAAAAACCAACATAAATCCCCATGTGAAAAACAAGGTGGTCATGATGGCAAACGGACCGCGATAGTTTTGGCCGTCGCCTTCCGTTTCGATTGAAGCCAAACCCGGTCCGCTTTGAATGCTGGCGCCTGTCATATCGACTTGCTCATGGCTGATTTTAATTTTGGGGGTCAGAATCATGGCGCAGCTACTCTAAAGAAGGAAGTCCCCCCGTTTATCGGCAAAACAGCCGGATCATTGGTCGTAACGGCCGACCAGACGGCGGAGTCTCCAGTTAAAGCCGGGGCGCTTTGCAGCGTGCCCACAGCCGGATTCCATGAAAGGACGAGGTTACTGTTGGAAATCACTTGCTGGAGTTGCGGCGGCGGATCGAACTCGAAAGCAACGACACTGTAGGGCGGAACAACATAGCTGAAACTCGAATTCGTATAGATTGCGGTTCCCAGCCAGGACACAGGAGTGTTGGTTGCATTGACCTCGTGAATCAATACCAAACCGTTCGTGGAGGGGAGGTTGTTCAGATTAAAGTTCACATTGTAAGTTGTATTGCTCGTATCCTTGTTGACCACCATGACCGTATAGGTGCCTGCGGCTGTTTTCTCGGAGGCGATGCTTTCCAGCGTCGAGGCTCCGCCGCTCGAACTTATAAATTGGTCCCCGAAATAATTCCCAAAAAGATAAAAAGTGTAATAAGGCGTGTAAGGGCTGTAAGTTGAATTGTTAAGCAATCCCAGCAAGTTGCTGCCCGATTGCGAAAGAATATAAAACGAAAAGATATCCGCATTGCCATCCATGGCGTTGATAATCGCACTGGCGGCAAAGGTCGCGTTGAATTGATTATGATACATCGTATCGAACGCGGCGCCATTATCCACCTGGTCCATGTTATATTCAGTGATGGCTCCGGGGTAGAGCTTGTTTCCCGGCCCTTGAAGCGCCCCTCCGGCGCCCGACTCTTCGGTTTCGAAGTTGGTTTTGTAATTCAGCGGAGTCCAGCTCATGAAAACGGAACCATTCGTCCCCTGGCTGCTGGGTCCGTAGTCATGCCAGCACAAAATGTCGATTTGGGCAGAAAGGTTTTTTGCGGTGTAAGAAATCCACCCGCCGGAACTAAAATCCGTGTGATCGTACACGGGGCCGATTAATTTGATCGTTGGATCCACGGCTTTCATTGCGCCGCCGACTGTCTGCACAAAAGTGCCGTAGGCCGTGTCCGAGGCGAACTTGCCATCGGGTTCAATTTTCGGCTCGTTCCACATCTCCCAGTAATGCACCGCGTTATTGGTTCCGAGCACATGCTGAATATTGTAACGGTTGACGACTCCGCTCATAAAATTGGCATAGGCGTTCCAATCCGCGTTGGTAATGGCCCCATTGGCATCGGTGGAATGCGACACTCCCCCGGGAAAGTCGCAAATGGTGACGACTGGTTGAGCCCCGGCGGCAAAAATTGTGCTCAGAATGGCGTCCAATCCCGTGAAATTCCAATCGTTCGTCGCCGGGTAGGGGTCATACTTAGCATCGTTATAATAGATGCAATTTTGGATGGGATTTATCCTGACCAGTTTTATTCCCGCGTTCTGAATGGCCTGCTCCAGATTTGTGTTGCCAGCATACCAGGTGTATTTGTCGGGGCCGTCCACTCCCCACACGTTGGGATTGACCGGGCCAAGGTTGGAAGCGCAGTTAATGGTGAGATTCACCGTTGCCGTTGGAGATACCGTCACAGTCAAGGTCGCCACGCCGCTATTCGTAGAACCGTAGCTGTTGGTGACTGTTACCTGAACAGTCATTCCATTATAGGCGACCGGAACGTTATTGAGGGTATAACTGGAGCTTGTGCCTGCAGGATCAGCCACGGCGTTCGTGAACCATTGATAGCCTGTGGCGTAACTTGCGCCAATCGTGAAGGTCGCACTGCCGCCGATGACGGCAGACTGGTTGGCCGGTTGCGTGTTGATCAGAGGCGCGTTGGTATAGGCGCTTCCCGTGTTGGAGACATTGAAGTTATCCAGAACGGCGGCGCCCGTGTCAGCAGCCACCCGCAAGGCCGGATAGACCGCATTGTCGGAGGAAATGGCGGCGCTGGTGCCAGTGATGGTTTGCAATGTGTTAAAGGTGAATAGATTTGCGCCCTGGGTCGTGCCGCTGGTGCCGTAATCAATCAAGCTGGAGGCCGTATTATACGATGCGCCCGGCCCGGTGTTCGTGAAATAGGTGTTGAACTGGTACCAATGTCCCACCATGAGTGTGACAACGGAACCGACGTTCACATTCGCGGTCACCCCGTTAGTCGCGGTCTGACACACCAGTTGATATGTCGGCGCAGCCGTGGATTGCGGCGTCAATCGAAAGCTGCCGAACACCCACCCGTCGCCCGACGCCGCGTCCGCAAATCCGGCAGTGGCGCTGTTGACGATGCCCAATTGGATTTTGTTGCCCATCCCCGAAGCCTGATGAATCTCCATCATCATGGACACGCTGAGGGAAGCGCCGTTGGTTGAAAAATCCCAACTGGAAGCATGGTAAGTGGCGTTGCCATCACCGCCGGTGACGAGCAACGCGCCGCTGTTACCCACGCCGCCGGCATTCGTCTCGGTGCAGGGACTGGGCGTGGTGGGATTGTTGAAGTTGCCCGTATATTCATCGGGCGTGTTGAAATCCAATAATAAACTTTGCGCGGACACGGATTGGGCGAGAAAAATAAATAGAACAAAAACGGCAAACAGGGCCGAAAGTCTCGCACGCCGCAACTCTTTGATTGGATAGATGTTCAGCATTTACAACTTAGGGAGATAAATCGCGCGCGAAGTACGGAGGCAATCAAAAAATATTGTTATTCTGCGCCATCATCTCCCCGGCTCCCCGGAGAATGATGAAGGCTAAAAAACACAACCCCGACGGACGGTCGGGGTTGTTTTGAAAGTTCATTTTATATTTTGCGCTTCAAGCATTTGATTCCCAGCAATGCAGAGAATCCCAACAACACCAAAGACTGGGGCTCGGGCGCCGGTTCCACGACAGAAAAATTGTCCAAAGCGCTAATGCCTGAAGTCGCGGTGCCCACCCGCCAACCGGGAGCAGCCGCCGTGGCTGCCACCAGAGCAGCGCCTGAAGCTCCGGTGACATCGATCATTGAGTCTCCACCGCTTTCATACGCCGCCAGGAGGTCCGTTCCGGTAACTGGCGACAGACCCGTGGTTCCATAATCATACAGAGTCGCCGTCATGCTGTAGGACGAGCTGCTGGTGTCAACCAAGACCACATTAAATTGATACCAATCGCCTGGAGTCAGTTGAAAGGCTGCGCTCTGCACGGTGGAGCTGGAGAGGATGCCCCCGCCATCATATTGAGGTCCGATCTTAAAACCGCTGGCGCCAGAGCTTGATCTGCTCAAACGAAAACTTCCAAAGGCCGCCGAGCTGGCAGACGAACCGGCCATGACAAAGGAACTGTTAATGCCAAGACCCATTTGAAATGTCCCGCCACTGCTTCCGATAGGACTCGCAATCTGCGCCATGAGTGAAAGGGTGATGGAATCACCCACCTGGGAAAAATCCCAACTGCTGGCATTATAAATCGAGTTGGCGTCGGCGGCACCGTTATTCACAAGTCCACCGCTGTCATTCACTCCCGCAGTAGATGATTCCGTGATATTAGCCGCCGTAAGAAAATTGCCGGTATATTGGCCGGGGGTATCAAAATTCAAAGATAGCGATTGTGCCTGAGCTTGCGAGCCAACCACAGCAAGGACTGCGGCCAACATAGAATAAAACAAGGAAGGGTTGCTTCGCATAATAGTTGAATGTTGCATTGGTTGTTTGGGTTCTAGGCTTCTTTGATAATCTACAACTTCGTTCATCAGGCGTCTTGTCGGGAAATCTCCCGACGATGTGTCATTGCCAAAAAAACTTTCCATCATATTGATTTTAAAAGGCTTATTGAGGAATTACCGGATGTGTTCCCCACTGGCTGGGCTTTGGTCCCATAACAAAATCCAGCGTCCCGCCTTGCTTTAATTCGTCATAACGCAGGAAAGGATTGTCGAGGTTTTTGCCGTTGAGTTGGACGGACTGGATGTAAATGTTCTTATCCGAAAGATTTTCAGCCGTCATGGTAAAAGTATTTCCACTCGACAAGCGCATCACCGCCTTTGGCACGCACGGACTGCCGATCACATAATAATCGCTCCCGGGACAAACCGGATAGAATCCAATCGCCGTCAGAACATACCATGCGCCCATCTGCCCGCAGTCATCGTTCCCGGGGATTGAATTGGGCTTGTTCCCATATTGTGTGCTCATGGTCCAATGCAGGAGTTTGGCGGCCTTCCACGGTTCGCCGGAATAACCGTAAAAATACATCGCCTGTTGATCCGGCTCGTTGCCGGGGTCGTATTCTCCCGCCGGACGGCCTCCAAAGCTAAAGAAAGAATCCAATTCCTCGTTGAATCCGGCCTTGCCCCCCATCAGCGCAATCAACCCCGAAATATCCTGCGGCACAAACCATGTATTCTGCCAGGCGGTTTCTTCCGTGTAATCCCCCCCTGCCCCCATCGTCCAATGATGCGGATCAAACGGTGTTTTCCAATTGCCGCGTGAATCTTTTGGACGCATCACGCCAGTGGAAGGATCGAAGACGTTCGTATAGGAACTGGCGCGCTTCATAAAATACCCGTAATCGCCGCTTTTGCCCAGCGCCCTGGCCATTTGCGCGATGCACCAATCGTCGTAGGCGTATTCCAGGGTCTTGGAAACCGATTCGCCGTATTGGTCGCAGGGCACCCAGCCGAGTTTGGAATAAGCGGCCAACCCGCTGTAATCGCGGTTCATCGCAGTGACCTTGCACGCCTCATAAGCGCGCTCCGCGTCAAAGCCTTTCACATCTTTGAAATACCCATCCACGATGACCGGCACCGCGTGATAGCCGATCATGCACCACGTTTCGTTGGCCTGCAACGGCCAGAGGGGAAGCATGTGTGCGGGATTCTGATCGTAAAAAGCAAGCATGCCATTGATGATGTCCGCGTCACGCTGCGATTCGATCATCGTGAAAAGCGGGGATTCAGCGCGGAAGATGTCCCAGAGTGAAAGATCGGTATAATTGGTAAAGCCGTCGGCCAAATGAATTTTATCATCCACACCGCGATACTCGCCGTTGACGTCTTGGTACACGTTCGGCGCCAGCATTGCGTGATACAGCGAGGTGTAAAATGTTTCTTTATCGTCTGGCGAGCCTTCAATCTGGATTTTAGAAAGCTCACGGTTCCATGAATCGCGCGTTTTGTTCAGAACCCGGTCGAAGTCCCAATCCGAAATTTCCGCATCCAGATTTCTCAAGGCATTGTCGGCGCTTACCGCCGAAACAGCGACCTTGACGAGAATTTGTTCGTTCGCCTGTGTTTTGTATTGCGCGAGAAACTGGAGATCCCTTCCGGAAGCTTCATTCAAATTTGTCAGCACATTCCCATCACTAATGATTTGATAGCTTTCAAATGGCGTCGAGTAACGCGCCGCGAAGTAAAGGGTCCGCCGGGTGGACCAGCCGCTCGTCAAATGATAACCCGTGACGGTTTGATTGTCCACCACTTGAACTTGAGACGCAAGCACTGCGCGATTTTTGGCCCAGTTGGGCCAGAGAAAATAATTCAGGTCGGTCAGGAGGGCCGATTGGCCGGAGGCCGGAAAGGTAAAGCGCATGATCCCCGCATCCACATCCGCCGTCAATTCCGCCGTGACCCCGGAGTTTTGCAGCTTCACCTTATAGTAGCCGGCCGATGCGACTTCGTCGGCGTGGGAGTAGCTTGAGCGATAACCGGATTCGGGATCCTGTTTCGTACCCGGCGTAAATTTAGGAGCGCCCACTTCCGGCATGAACAGAAAATCACCCAGATCCGCGACGCCCGTGCCGGTGAGATGTGTCACGCTGAATCCGAGGATCGAAGTGTCGGAATATTTGTAGCCGGAGGGCGCTTCTCGATCCGTGTCGGGGCTCAGTTGCACCATCCCGAATGGCGCGGAAGGACCAGGATATGTATTGCCCCCGCCGCCCGTGCCGACGAGAGTCCGAACATAATCCGACAGTTGGACAGGGTCATTTTCCCCACCGGCCTTTGCGTTAATCAAAAATCCCATCGCCAGCAAAGCGGTCGCAAGTAAAAACGGGGTGGATAGTTTGCTTTTCATTTGGTTGCTTTTGTGTTTTGAAATCAAGGTTCGGTGGCAGCAATCTGGTAATAGCACGCCTGCGCAGCCGGCGCGCTTGTATCGGTAAAACTCATCGTCGAGCCATTGCCGGTGAGCGTCGCGAGCACAGTCCACAAGGCCAGCGGCAAGGCCAAATTGGTTGCGGAGAGGATTTGGTATTGCGCTCCATAGACAGTCTTGAATGAGGCCGAGAACCCCTCTGCCTGCATCGATAAATCACCGATGGCGGGCGGCGTTGGACCTGTGATCGTAATGCTGCCGGATCCGCCCGGCAGGAAATTTGTGAACGTGCTGGAAAGTTGGGCGTACGTGTGCAGACCTGGACTCAATGGATTTCCTTCAATCTTCATCCCGCCGAAAGTGCAGTTCGCGTGGAGGTTCATTAGGCCGCCATTGGTCAAAACCACCGTTCCCGCGCAAACGGCTGGATACGAAAAATCGAGAACGGCCTGGGCCGCGTTCCCTCCTCCGTTATTAGCGGTTTCAAGCGTAAGCGCGGGCAAGCTGGACAGCGCCTGCGGGTTATTGGCATTGCCGGCAAGCGGATCCACAATGAAACTGCCCACACCAAGGGATTGAGGCGCAGTGCCCATCAGCCAGCCTTCCTGCACAATCCATTGGCCGGAAAATGTATTTTGATTGTTGGTCACCAAAATTGGATTATTCGTAGGAGTCAAGATCACTGCCAGCGTGCCATTGCCCGACAGCGTGGCGCCGATGGTCAAAGTCCGGCCAGGCTCGGTCAAAGGAGGAGCATTGCCCAAATTGCCTCCAGGTGCGAGACAGGAAAATGATCCGCCGGCCACCGAAATCCCTCCGAGGAGAATAAAATTCCCGGAATCGCCATCATTCAACAGCCCGCCTTTGAGGATCAGGCCCGGATTATTGCCGACACCCGGGAAAACCATCTGGTAGTTGCCGTTGGCCGTATCTTTGAATCGTATTTCGGTGTTGGTATCCATCGTCAGGGAATTTCCGGGAAAAGTTTGCGGCCCGTTTGCGGTAGGGTTGCGAACGCGGGTGTTCCCGGCGCCAAACGCAAGTTTGGTGGAATTGTAGATTTCCTCATAAGTGTTGCCAGGGATCGGAGAAAGCAAAGTCCCGCTGCTATTCGTTTGCCAGATCGAATCACTCCAGCTTGAACCTGATCCCTGGCTGGCGGTGGTGGTCAAATTATTGCCCTGTCCCGGGCTGACCACGTAGAGATTGATTGCCGTGGACGAACCGACCGCCCCACTCGAATCCGTCGTTGCGGCATAAATCGTATAATATCCGTCAGGCACATTGCTCCAAACAAAGTTATAAGGCGCGTTCGTCAAAACGGCCAGACTGGTCGAGCTTTGGAACAATTGTACGTTCACGATGGGACCATTGGAGCTACTTGCCGTTGCGTTAAAAGTAATGTTTGTGCCCGGCAAAAATATTGCCCCATTGGTTGGAGCGACAATCGAAACCACCGGCGGGGTGAGAATCACCGCGCCGTCGGGGAAAGAAGGCGGAGCGTTGGAATCGGCACTGCCCCAATTAATGTTCGGCGTGTTCGTGAGCGTGAAGTCCAGCGTCGTATCCGCCGCTCCAAGAATTGTTCCCATCGGCAACCAGAGTTGTGATGATGGCTGGCCGTTCAATAATAGACTTTGAACATACTGGTTCGTGTCCGCCGCAGCAGGCGCGGAGATTTGGACGACGTGCCCACTTTCAGGCGTGATTGTTACTGACGTAAAGATCGGACTGCCGATGACAAATCCGCCGACGCCGGGAATCTCCGGATAGATCCCCATCATCGCCCACACCATCCAGGAACTCATTGCTCCACCGTCATCATTGCCCGGCATGCCGCCTGAGGAGTTCGACCACAGTTGCAGTTCACATTGCCGCGTCAAATTCTGTGTCTCCCACGGAGCGTCTGCAAAATCATATTCCCATGGCGCTTCCTCCTCCGGCTCATTGCCCATATTGGCGTAGATGCTTGATTCCCCTGCGTTCAACTGGGTGAAGTGGGTGTCCAATCGTTGCGTAACGACGGTGTTTCCGCCCATCGCGTCGAATAATCCGCGCAGATCAAACGGGGTCATCCAGGTGTAAGTGTAAGAATCGCTTTCCACCATGCTGGTCGTTAGCGTGAAACTGGACTCCCAACTGCCGTCTGAATTGCGCGATTGCACCCAGAGACTGGCCGGATTAAAAACATTCCGCCAATTTCCCGAGCGGGCCAGATAGGCTTGATATTTATTGGTATTTCCCAGCGCCAGGGCCAGTTGACTCAGCGCAAAATCATTATTCGCATATTCCAGCGTGACGGCGGGGGCGGAATCCACATTACCATTGAAAACGCCATACGATGTGGAAACGTAACCGAGGTTCAGATAATCGCTCAAGCCCGGTCGCGCCTGTTTGCCGCCGCTGGTCGCGCCAACCGTTAAAGCCGAATAATCCGCCGCATTGAACGCGGATTGGAGGTCGAAATTCGTCGCGCCAAAGGCATAGGCATTCGCGGCGTTGATCGTCGGCCCATCACCCACCATGTTTGCGGAATTCGCACTGGCCTGCTCCCACTGTGGCATCGCGCCGCCGCCTTGCGCCGCGTCGTTGACCAGCGATTGCGCCACATCACTCGCCTCATTGGGCGACAAAAATGAAGTCAATTGCGTGAGACCGCGGTAGCTGTCCCAACTCGAAATATTCTCATATTGAACATGGTTGCCCTGCGTATGCACCACGCCATCGAAGCCGACATATTGCCCGTTGACGTCACTGTAGATATTCGGGTGGATGTAGCTGTGATACAACGCCGTGTAGAACACGGTCTGTTCATCGCCCGTGCCGCCAGTCACCTGAATCCGGCTCGAGACGGAATTCCAGGCATTGCTCGCGCCACTCCACACCGCATTGAAATCCCAGCCGGGATTTTCCGTGTTCAAATTCAGCAACGCATTGGAAACACTGACGAAGGAGACGCCGACCCTGGCCAGCACAACCGGATTGGCGGTGGTGTCAAAGGTGACATACGCCGCCGTGGAAGAATTACTATTCGTGCGAGCGCCGACGGCAAGAATGCCGCCATTCCAAACGCCAAACCCGGTGAACGCATGATCGAAGAGGGCGGCGAAATAAATTGTGTATGACGCGCCACTGCCGCCGATGGCGCTGGTCGTCTGGCCGGCAACCTCATTGGCGCCGACAATTGAAACCGCATCGGCGCTATTGCCATTGGCACTGCCGTTCAGGTTAATGATCATGTTGGCCTGGGTCGAAGAGGGATAGGTGAACCGCCCCATGCCGCTGCGCGGTGTCACCGTCAATTCCACCTGGATCCCGGTGTCAAGCAAGACGCTGTAATAACCCGCCAGGGCCGTCTCGTTGGTGTGCGAAAAGCCCGCTCCGTAGGCCGTGGGCGTTATCGCTGGAGACGCAGACAAGTTTCCCACGACCGGCATGAACGGAAAATCTTGATACACACCGACGCCGCGCCCGCTGAAATGCGTCAGGCTGAACCCGCGCGAAATCACCGTGTCCGAATACCGATAACCACCAGGCGCGGTCGTCGTGTCCGGACTCCATTGCACCATGCCTTGAGGCATGTCCGCTCCCGGAAAACAATCCCCGCCGTTATCGGTTCCAATAAAGGGATTGATGAATTGCGTCAGATCCGCCGCCTTACCCGGCCCGCCGATAACGACGAGAAGAACAATCACGGAAACCCAATGGATAAGACGTGATGCTAAGGTGTTTATTTTGACGATGATCATCCGGCCATTATGCTGTTTGAATAATAATGCTGCTGTACTTAAATAAGGTTACCCGCCTTTCTGCAAAGATGTTGCGGAGCTTAAGTAAAATTGAATGTAAACGATGATCTCAAAAGCGAATATCGGGAGTTCTCCCTACATAACAGGCTGGGTTTCAAGCCTTAAAATTCAATCTTTTTTGCAAGGCGCAATTCCGGGTTACTGTTGTAATCTAAAGAATTGCTGCGGAGCAGCGGACGGAGCAATGGTGTAAGGGCTTGCGGCATTTGTCACCGTGATCCACGGACCGCCCGGATTGGCCGCCATCAATAATACGACCGGACTGTCCTCTGCGGATTTGGACGATGAACTGCCCGCCCTCCATGTCAATGTCAATTGCCCATTCGAGAACTTCGGCGCGCCAAATTGCGGCGCACTACTCAAGGGCTGGCCGATAATCACCGCCGGCAATCCCACGCTGCTACTGATATTGACCGCGAAATCATCCAAAACACTCGCGCCCGTGTTATTGGCCACCCGGAAGCTGGGATACACCGTACTGTCCGATGATAGCGTGGCTTGGGTGCCGGTGATCGATTCCAATGTGGCGGACGTGGTGAAGACACTCGATCCCTGCGTCGCCCCGGTGGTCCCGTAATCAACCAGGCTAAAGGCCATGTTATAGGATGTGCCGGGTCCGGTATTCGTGAAATAAGTGTTGAACTGATACCAATGTCCCGCCGTCAACGTGACAACTGACCCGATGTTCGCACCCGAGGTTGTCCCATTGGTCGCCGTCTGATACGCCAGTTGATAGGTCAGTGCTGTCGTGGACTGCGGCAACAACCGGTAGCTGCCGAAATTCCAGCCATCGCCCGCGGCCGCGTCGGCGAACCCGGCGTTAGTGCCGTTGACGAGTCCCAATTGGATTTTATTGGCGGTGCTCGTAGCTTGCTGGATTTTGGCCATCATGGAAAGGCTGATGATGGCGTTGTTGGCCGAGAAATTCCAACTGGCGTTGGTGTAAGTCGCATTACCGTCACCACCGGTGACAAGGATCGCTCCACTGTTGGTGACCCCGCCGGCATTCGTCTCGGTGCAGGGACTGGTCGTTGACGGATTATCGAAATTCGTCAGATATTCGTTCGACGCATCAAAGTTCACCCACAAGGTCTGCGCCGGGGCGCCGCTGGCATTCGTCGTCGTTCCACTGACCTGGCTGGAGGCGGTTGATAAATTGCCGGCTGTGTTCAAAGCCTTAACGATATAGTAATAAGTTTCTGAAGCTGGAAGATTGGTGTCCGCGTACGAATTGGTGCCGACACAAGTCACAATTTGGTTGGCCTTCCCCGCAGTGAACCCGGAAAGCGCGCTTCGGTAGACATTATAACCTGCGAGATTATTTTCCGTATTGTTATTCCAGCTCAAATTGATCTGGCTGGTGGTGCTTGAGGCAACGACCAGGCCGGTCGGCGCCGCCGGCGCCGCTGCGGTGTTGCTATAGACAAACGTCGTCACGGTGTATGGAGCCAGGCTGTAACTAAACGCGCTGCCGCTCACACTGACGGTCCCCAATTTTACCGGAACATTCGTGCTGTAATTTCCCAGATTTGCCCCTGAATTTTTTTGCCACACCGTCAATGTCCCGCTGGATAATCCTGTTAGACTAAAGGTCACGGTGGAGGTCGTGCCGGGAGTTTTGTTGATCGCCACGATATTTCTGGGCAGGTCCGATGCGAACACCTCAATATTGGTCGTGCTGGAAGTACTGGTGACCAGCTTGCAACCGAAGGGTTGGAAGAGGCTTTCACCAGTGAACATGCCAATCCCATGATAAACCGGCTGGGGATCGTTGGCACTGCTGTTGTAGGTGATGTTGCTTGGCGAAGTGGCGCTCTCATTTGCCGTTTCACACATTGCGCCCAGGACCCCGTTCTTATCGGCATATTGACGTTCAATGACGCCGCCATTGAGCATATGCCCCACCGCCGAGGCCGCCCAGACGGAACCATAATTTTCAAGCATCCGCGAGTCCGACGTGCCGGACACATTCCATTCGCCGATTTCAATAGGCATTGAGCCGCCGACGTTTGCTCCCCACAGGCCGATCAGAAAACTCCGAAGATTGGCCGCATTGCTTTCGTAGATTTGTCCCGTGCTGGCAATCAAGGCGGCATCAGTGCTGCTGTGACTGCCGTAAATGTGAACATCTGCAAAATCCGGAGTGACTCCATCACTGTGGAGGATGGAGAGAATCATTTTCATTTCACCAGAGGGGGAAGTGTTGTACGTGGCACTGGCCGGACCGCCGATTTTAATGGTGGGATCAACGGCTTTCATGACAGGGAACATCGCCGCAAATCCCGCGCTATAGGTGTTGGTGGTCAGACCGTTGTTGCTCGGTTCGTTACCGATGATCCAGCGATCCACACGATTGCTGGTCGAGGTGATATTGAAATGTTTGACCATGTTCGATGCGTCAATGACCCAGGTGGATTGTGAATTGGCCGTATTCATTTGCACACCGACTTCCGGCACCGCCCCGGCCGCCTTAATGGCACTGATCCATTGGTCTCCGGTGATGGTCGCCGAAGATCCGGACGCCTCGCAAATGATCGTGCTGGTCGGGTCGCCCGGCGTCGAATACCCCAAATCTGCGCGCATCATCACAATTTGCAGGTTGGCAGTGTTGGTTTGCTGCTGCGGTTCGTGGGTTATATCCGTCCCGCCTTGCCCATATCCGCTTTCGCACATGCTAAAGGCGAGCGGGCTGTTGGTCATTTTAGCAGTAGTAAAATCCACCGCGGCGGTCTGCGTGTCGGCCATCACAACTATTCCCGGCATGAACGAAGCCAGGCAGAGGATTATTATTTTACTGAATCTCATATAACATTTCAGGTCTGTGATCGTTTGCTTCATAAGATTGTTAGTAAATATTAATGGCTTTTAAACCTGACTAGACACGAGTAGACCATGATTGCGTAAACAGATCATTAGCTTTGTAGTTTCGAGCCTAACATACATTTTATATCCGTCATGTCGAGAAACCTCCCTACATAGAGATAACTTAATATCCAGACAAACAAGACAATTTTATAGTCTAGAAATAATTAATAATTTTCACAGCCCGATAAAGATAGAGTCAATAGACCACTGGAAGAATAAGCCTGACTATTTTGCCGGGTCAGGAAACG
>DASXYX010000074.1:0-11247 GCA_036502245.1 Verrucomicrobiia bacterium | reverse complement strand
AAGTCCTGGATCCAATCATAAAATATCCTCTTACTGTTCCCTCTCCGCGTCGCGAGTCAGCGAGCGATGGGGAGAGGGTCAGGGTGAGGTGCTTTATTCTTCATGCGTGTCCATCCGTGGTTAATGCTCCCGCTCTTAATTACTGACGGAACAAGCGTCCCTCTGTCGAACCAGGCCTCCGGCCAACGCCTTCGTTCCATTTCTGTAAAAAACTTTTGCGTTTTTTGCGCCCTTTCGCGGCCAATCCCTGCATCTGTGATTGCATTTATTGGCATTCATTAGCGGTTAAAAATCCGTGTCCATCCGTGTCCATCCGTGGTTAAACTGTTCTCGTGAAACTTTCCGACATGCGGGAAATCCTGGCGGCGCGCGACATCCAACTCACCAAATCGCTGGGCCAGAATTTTTTGCACGACCAGAACCAGTTGGAACGCATCGTGACCGCGGCAGGATTGACGAAGGACGACAAAGCGCTGGAGATCGGACCCGGATTGGGACCACTCACGGAATTGTTGCTGAAACGCGCCGGCCACGTGCTGGCGATCGAGAAAGATGGACGGCTGGAGGAAGTTTTGCGCGACCGATTTGCCGTGGAGATCGGTAGCGGAAAATTGGAACTGCTGCGCGCCGATGCGCTGCGGTTCCTTGAAAGTGAACCGCGCGATTGGAGCGAATGGAAACTCGTCGCGAACCTGCCCTATTCGGTGGCCTCGCCGATATTGGTCAAGCTGGCCTGCGGCGCGCACGCGCCCAAAAAAATCGTGGCCACCTTGCAAGCGGAAGTAGCCCAGCGATTGATGGCCCGGGCCAATGACGATGATTACGGGATCTTGACCTTGCTGGTGCAGTTGGATTTTGCGCCGCGTGAATCGTTTCGGATACCCGGAAGCTGCTTTTTCCCGGAACCGGACGTGACCTCAGCCTGCGTGGTGCTGGACCGGCGCGAGCAACCGCTATTGCCGCAGGATTTGCGCAAAAGTTACACAAAAATCGTGAAGCGCGCCTTCTCGCAACGGCGCAAGATGATGATGAAATTGTTGAAATCGGATTGGCCGGACGAAAAATTGACTCACGCCTTCGTGGAATTGAAGATTTCCCCGCAGGAACGCGCGGAAAAAGTGGAGCTGGAAAAATTTGTGGAGTTAACGAAAATGCTATGATTTATGAGTGTTAAACCTCTAACTGTCCAGCAGCAGGATGTTCTTCAGCGGCTCATTTAGCTTGGCAAATAAAAATGCAATCTCATACGGTGCTCATCTTTCAGCGCCGTAGGTGCGGCATCTTTGTAGAACAATCGAGAAAGAGTTTACAAGCTCCGTAGGAGCGGCATATTCGGCGCATGGCAAACACCTACACGCAAATCTATATTCATATCGTATTTGCCGTTGAAGGACGCCAAAATCTGATCGCACCCGAATATAATGCCGAATTGCAAAAATACATCACCGGCATTGTCTCGGCGCATAAACAAAAGCTAATTGCTATCAACAATATGCCCGGCCATTTACATCTGTTGGTCGGGTTGCAGCCGGATTGGGCGCTTTCTGATTTAGTCCGTGATGTGAAAGCCAATTCATCAAGATTCATCAACGAAAAGCATTGGGTAATGGGCAGATTTTCATGGCAGGAAGGTTTTGGGGCATTTTCTTATTCCCGCTCACAGATTGGAACTGTGATTCGCTACATCGAAAATCAACAAAAACATCACACCAAACAATCGTTCCGGGACGAATATACCGCTTTATTGGAAAAGTTTGGCATCCAGTACGATGGGAAATATATTTTCAAATTCCACGATGAATGATTTCGACAGAATATGCCGCTCCTACGGAGCTTTGAATTCTATGAATTCGGTTTCTACAAATATATCGCGCCTACGGTGCTCATTTTGCCAGTGCCACTGGCGCTGTATATTTTCTTAATTAAGTTTATGGCAGAAGACATTTTTGACATCGTCAACGAACACGATGAAGTGATCGGCGCAAAACCGCGCAGCGTCGTGCATGCGCAGGGATTGTTGCATCGCGCGGTGCACGTGTTCGTTTTCAATTCGCGCGGCGAGATCTTTTTGCAGAAACGCTCGATGAACAAGGACCGCCAGCCCGGCGTGTGGGATTCCTCCTGCTCCGGCCACGTGGATTCAGGCGAGGCCTATGATCAGACAGCGGTACGCGAGTTGGGCGAAGAGATCGGCCTTGTGCTGAAATCGACTCCCGAAAAACTTTTCAAGATCAACCCATGCGAAGCAACGGACGCTGAATTTGTCTGGGTCTATCGCTGTCACAGCGAAGGGCCGTTCCAATTGCATCCCGACGAGATCGAGCGCGGCGATTGGTTCACGCCAGAAGCAGTCTCACGGTGGATTGAAGAAAAGCCCGAAGACTTTGCGACCGCGTTCATTTTGATCTGGAAGATGTACGTGAAATGAGCGCCGTTGCTACGGCGTCCCATACGGTAAAGGCGTGAATCTGTTCTGGGGAGCGCAGCCGTCTCGGCTGTCATTCGACGCGCCCTCGCGTCGAATCTTCAGATATCCACACCGATCCGACGAAGGTTGAAATGGGCCTTGATTGAATCTCGGGAAGAGGAATTTATTCAGCGCCGTGGGCGCGGCATCTTTGTAGAAACCGATTCCCCAAACCAATAAAGCTCCGTCAGGAGCGGCATATTCTGATGATGTCGCTAAGGCGCTCCACTCGGTAAAGGCGTGAATTCGTTCCGGGGAGCGCAGCCGCCTCGGGCGCAGTTTCCAGCGCCCTCGCTGGAAACATTTGAAAATGGGTCCGACGAGGACGTCGAACCCGCTCAAGCTATCACACCTTCACGCCCTCGCGACTCAATAAATCACGCTTCCAATCCAGTCCCCCTGAGAACCCGCCAATCTTTTTGTTGGCCGCGAGCACCCGATGGCACGGAACCAGGACGGGAATCGGATTCGCCCCGCACGCCCCGCCCACCGCGCGTACCGCCTTCGGTTTGCCGATGGCCTGGGCGATCTCGCCGTAGCTTTTCGTTTTGCCGCAGGAGATCTTCAACATCTGCCGCCACACCGACTTTTGGAATTCCGTCCCGACCAGCGCCATCGGCGGAAGCTTCTTCGGTTGGTTTCCCGCCAATACGGTTTTCAACGCCGATTCAGTGACACGATGCCATTTTTTGGCCTGTAGGAGACGACGTGAGGAGTCTCTATCTGAAGAAATTAGAGCCTCGTTACCTCGGCTCCTACGACTGTCGTTTGGCCAATCCAACTCCACCAATCCTTTATCAGAATAACGCGCGGTGAACCGGCCGGCAGGAGTGGAGACAGGGAGTTCGACAAAATTATTTTTCATAGCTGTGATTATAGTTCAATGGTGGAGGTAAATCAAAAGGGAGCCGAGTAACAAAACGAAGAGGACAAGGGCGAAGGCGATGAACCGGTTTCGCGCCACGCGTTTTTCATAGCGCAACGGCCGCAATCCCTGCACGCCACCGGCGGCCAGATAATTCACGAGGCGCGGATTGCGGGAGGGTGGCCCGCTGAAAAGGCCGCGGATGCGCGTCCAAAGCCCCGGCAAATCATATTTGCGCACGCCCATCTCGTTGAACATCTCCGGCGTCGCGGATTCCGCGCGCGTTGGCGGCGGCTTGATCTCTTCAAACACCGGTTCGGCGTACGTTTTTGCGGGTGGCGGCGGTGGATTTTCGGTTTTGCGCGGGATGGTCGCGCCGTGCGGAAGCGTGGTGGAGCGGAGTTTCGGCTTGGTCGGACTCTGCAACTGGCTGTCGAGCTTCTTGATCTGGGCTTCAAGCGTGGCGATCTGGTCGGTCAACGCTCGCGCGCGATCGGCAATGGGGTCAACCACCTTGTTCTCCTTTTTCTTCGGCATACCACAGCAAATTTATGATTTAAGACTTACGATTTACGATTCGGATCGCATATTGAAAAATCATCAATCTCAAATCATAAATCATAAATGCCGCCTTGCAAATCGCTCAATGATGTTGCAACAGGATCGCAATAAATACACCCAACGCCCCTAATGCAACGATCACCAGCGGCCACGTCATCGCCAGGCCGAACTTGCATAACTCGCCAAAGGACATATTGGCAAAGGGCGAAACCGGCGGCGCGGGCGCGGCCTCGGCCTGAGATTTTTGTTGCCCCGCTTCTCCAGCGAGCGTGGGGTGTTTGAGACGCGCGGAATTCCATTCCATGCGGGCGTTCTCGATGGTCGTGAGCGCGCGCGTCAATTCCATCTGGAAACTTTCCTTGGACCATGTCTCGTCGCGTATGGACTGGATTTTGCCGTGGGCATCACGGAAATCGGCAATGGTCTTGAGCATTTGCTCCGTCTCGCGGCGCGAATTGAATTCCGCCTCTTCGAGCAGGCCCAAACCGCGGGTGAGTTGCTGGATCATTTCTGTGCGGCCGGTCTGAAATTCAAGCTGGCGGCGGCGGAGTTCTTCGAGCGAGGCGCGCTCGCGCTCGAGATCTTCCTGCGCGCGCTTCAGCTCCACGAGTTTTTGTTGCGCCTCGACTACTTTGCGGTCCACTTCCTCGCGCGTGGGCGCGCGGAGCGGGTCGGCGGCGGACCCCGTGAAGGGCGATTTATGCGCCTCAAAATCGGTGTCAATGAATTCAGTCGCGTCGTATTCAGCAGCCATGAGGCGACTTTAACGCCGATAAAAACGGCTGTAAAGGGGTTGTTGGAAGAAAATTCAGGCCTTTGGAGAGATAGTTGGAAGGTCCTTCTCGGTCTTAATTTTGGCGCGAATCCTTTTACCAGCAATATAAGCACCGGCAGCAACTACACCTGCACCGCCAGCCGCCCGACAGGCATCACTATAAAGTAACCACCACAAATCGTTGGCCCGCCAAGCAGCAAGCGGGACAAAAGAAAAACCGAACTGTCCTAAATAATGAGACCCGAAACTAATAGCCAACAAAAACAGATCAACCAGGAAGAAGGTTGTCGCTATTTTAATAAGCAATCTCATGTCTCCAATTTTCATACCAATGGCCGACTTTACTCCTGTTACAATTTCGTGTAAAGTGGGTTTGCGCTTGTAAAATAAAATAACGGCTCCTAAAGTCGGGGCGTCAGACGAATTATTTGACATGATTGAACTGATTCAGTTTCCGTGGAGTCCATTCTGCCTCGTGCAGAGGCGCATTCTGGAATACGCCGGCGTCCGTTTCAAAACCGTTAACATCCCCGCCCAGGACCGTTCTCTCGTCTGGAAACTCACCAAACAACGCTATTACGGCGTGCCCATCCTGCGCGACGGCAAGAACGTTATCTTTGAAGTGAACGAAGATTCGCAGGTCATCGCCAAATACCTCGATGAAGAACTCGACCTGGGCCTGTTCCCCGAACGCTGGTGCGACGTCCAATCCATCCTGTGGCGCAACATCGAGAACGAGATCGAAGGCGCCACCTTCCGGCTCAACGATATTTATTGGAAGCAAAACGTCCCGGCCAAAGACCAGTTGCAATATCTGCGTTTCAAAGAGCGCAAGTTCGGTCGCGGCTGCCTGGACCAATGGCGCAAGGACCAGAAACAATGGCTCAAGCAACTCGAGGAGAAGCTGTTGCCCTACGAGATGATGCTGACGCATCTGCCGTTCATCCTCGAGGAATGCCCGCGCTTCGTCGATTTCGACCTCTTCGGCATGATTGAAAATTTTCTCTACTCCGGCCATTACACTTTGCCAAAAGCTCACAAGGAACTCCGGCGCTGGCATGACCGCATGAAAACCGTCAAACCCTCCGATTTCACGTGAAAAATTATATCCTCGACACCAACGTGCTGTTGCACGACCCCAATTCACTCCTCAATTTTGAGGACAACCAGGTCCTCATCCCCATCGAAGTCATCGAGGAGATGGACCGTTTCAAGCGCGAATCCTCCGAGCTGGGCCAGAATGCCCGCCAGGTCTCACGCATGCTCGACGGCTTCCGCGGCGAAGGCCATTTGAACGAAGGCGTCAAGCTGCCCAACGGCGGGCAGTTGAAAGTCATCTTTTATACGAACGGCGTGGAGAAAAACGGCCACGCGATCCTGGCCGATTCGGTGGACAACCGCATCCTGTTCCTGGCTGCGGGTGTCCAGAAGGCCGAGCCTAAAAACTCGACCATCCTCGTCTCCAAAGACATCAATCTGCGCATCAAGGCCGATGCCCTGGGCCTGGCCGCGGAGGATTATGAGACCGACCGCGTGTTCATCACCGACCTTTACACCGGCATGACCGAGATGCCGGTCGGTCCAGAGAAACTGGCGGCCTTTCGCGCCGAGGATGAACTGGCCCTGAACGGCGGCAAAAAATATTTTCCGAACGAGTACTGCACATTACTCGACGAGACGAATTCCAAAAAAGCGTTGCTCACCAAAGTGGACGCCACCGGCGCCAAACTGGTGCCCATCGTGGATTCGCGCGACGGCGTCTGGGGCATCAAGCCGCGCAACCGCGAGCAGCATTTTGCCCTGGATGCGTTGCTGGATGACCGCATCAAACTCGTCACCCTCATGGGCAAGGCCGGCACCGGCAAAACCTTGCTGGCCATGGCCGCGGGATTGAAACGCGTCGTCAACGACCGCGAATTCCGCCGTCTCGTCGTCGCTCGCCCGACGATCTCCATGGGCAAAGAACTGGGCTTCCTCCCCGGCTCGCTCGAGGAAAAACTCGCGCCCTGGATGCAACCCATCCATGACGCGCTCGAAATGCTGAGCGACCTGAACATGGGCCACGACCATCGCCGCGCCGCCGACCTCATGCGCAGCGGCAGTATTGTCGTCGAAGCCCTGAGCTACATCCGCGGCCGCAGCATCGCCAACCAGTTCATGATCGTGGACGAAGCCCAGAACCTCACCCCGCTCGAAGCCAAGACCATCATCACCCGCGTCGGCAACGGCACGAAACTCATTTTCACCGGCGACCCCTACCAGATCGATAACCCCTACGTCGATTCCTCATCGAACGGATTTAACTACGTCGTCAGCCGTTTTCGCGACCAGTCCATCGCGGCGCATATTGAATTGCAGAAGGGCGAGCGCTCCGAACTGGCCGAATTAGCGGCCAACATCCTGTAGGCTTGTGCCTTACACATACCGCATGAACATGCGGGTCCAATTATTGCTGAAAAATTAGTTGACAAAATACCATAAAAATCCGATTTTTTAGTCATCGTTGATGACGCCTCAGGCGGGTCAGCAGGAATGTGGAATATGATTTCAAACGAAAGACCATCACCCTTCGGACGGAGGGGTCCATATCAAAGCTATGGACAACCCAAGCCCCCCGTTCAGGAAGACACCCTTAAAAGCGAACGGATCCAGATCGAGCGCAAGAGCTTTCAGTTCACGCTCAAGGAAAATCCGCGCGGACGTTTCCTCCGCATCACCGAAGACGTCGGTGGCCGCCGCGACAACATCATCATCCCCGCCACGGGCCTTGACGAATTCAAGAAGATCCTGGACGAAATGGTGAAAGCCGCCAGCGAGATCCCCGAGAAAAAAGAAGGCCAGCCTTAAGGCTGCGCAGCGGTTCTTTTTGGCTTCAGCCTCGTTTTGCTCAGTTACAGCCTTTAAGGCTTTTCTTCCCGCTTTAATCTTGTAGGAGTCGAGGTAACGAGACTCTGAATTATTCGCAATTTTTCTTCTTCATTCTGCATTCTTACTTCTTCCTTTCCTCCCCGGTAGGGCGAGGCTCCTGCTGAGCCGCCCATGTAGCGCAGGCGTCCCGCCTGCATTCGGTGGGGCGAGACTCTGTCGAGCCGTTAATATGGTGGGGCGAGCGTACTCGCGAGCCGCTCGGCTGAAAGCCGCCAACCATCGTAGCCGAGGGCAACGCCCTCGGAACAAGCCCGCTACTCGACAGCGCCCTGAAAGGGCAATCCATCTACGGCCATAATTTTTACACTCCAAGCGTGTTTCAAGGGAATTTGTAGCGCGTCCGGCTTCATCTCAAAAACTCTCCGGCGCAGCCGCTAAATCAAAACCTCGACTCGTCCACCATCGCCTTCGACGGCTGGTAGGGCGAGGCTCCTGCCGAGCCGCCCATGTAGCGCAGGTTTCCTAACCTGCTGTATCGCCGACTTCCAAGTCGGCAGGGCGTGGAAACATTGGAAAACCAGCGGATTGGGAAATCCGCGATACAGCAGACTTGGAAGTCTGCGCTACAACAACGCGTTTTGCAGAGATTTCCGTTAGGGGTGATAAGCTGGTAGCCACGGGCGAGCGAGTCTGAGAGCGCTGCCCGTGGTATATAATCTCAAAACATCAGCCGCCATTTGCGAAGCCGCGCGACAGCGCGCGTCTCTTTTACGGCCAAAATTCTTTTCCATCCCCTACTTTTCCCCCGCAGACTTCTTCCGTTTAGTCGTTTTTGCTTTCTTCGATTTCACCCGCGCCGCATCCCCCCAAAGCCCCTCCAGGTCATAACGCTCCCGCACGTCCGCGCGCATGATGTGGACGATCACGTCAAAAAAGTCCAATACCACCCATGCGCCCTGCACCGAACCGTCCCGGCGCGTTGGCCGCAGGTCATAGTCCTCGCGCAATTGGTCCGTGATCTCATCCACGATCGCGCGCAGGTGCGGCTCGCTCGTGCCCGAGGCCACGACGAAATAGTCCGTCACCGACGACAAATCGCGCACGTCGAGCACAACGATATTTTCTGCTTTTCTGTTGTCCGCAAATTCACGGCACAACTCGGCCAGTTTTTTTGAATCCATCGGCGAAGAATTTAAGCGTCTGCGCTCAAAGATAAAGCCCATTGTTGCGGATAAACTCCCCCACGTCCGCCGGCACCAACTGGCCAATGGGCAAACCTGCCTTGATCCGTTCACGGATTTCCGATGAAGAAATGTCCACCAGAGGCCCCTTCAGGACCCGTCCGCGAAACGGTTGTGGAAACGGCGCGGGCACTGATCCAGGTCGCGGCACCGCCGCAAATTCGACCAACCCCGCCAGGGCCGCGGCATCCTTCCATTCGTTCAACCGCGATATATTGTCCGCCCCGATCACGTAAAATAACTGTGCCCCCGAAAACCGGTTCGCATAATCACGAACCGTATCAATCGCGTAAGACGTTCCGCCACGCCGGATTTCCTGCTCATCAATCTCACAATTCGTTCTGCCCGCCAGCGCCAGCCGCAACAATTGCAGCCGGACGGCGGACGACGTAATGACGTTTTCGGCTTTGAACGGCGATTGACCCGCCGGAACAAAAAACAATCTGTCCAGGCCCAGTTCCTCAATGGCCGCCTGCGCCACTTGCAGATGGCCCAGATGCACCGGGTCGAACGTGCCGCCATAGATGCCGACTTTCATTGGTGCCATCCTGATTTGAGCGGGCATCCGGCGCAGTTCCTTCTACCGCGAGAGCGGGAGAACTGCCATGCCGAGGTTCGGCTGTCCGCAGGACGAATGAGGGTTGTGGGGGAAAAACTGGATATTGCGCCGGATTGCCAGCGGTAACTTTTTAAAATTAGCAAAGCACCTTTCATTTGCGATTTATGATTGATGGTTTATGATTCCACATCATGCTGGTGTTGTGTCACAGAAATTCCTTTCCAACGGTCGGCAGCGGTGGGACTTGCTCAAACCGGTTAGCGTCCGAACGCTGCTCCCTCTCCGCTCCCATCCGATGGGAGGGGAGAGGGCCAGGGAGAGGTGAGGGTTTTTTTGGCAGTTCATTGTAAGATTGTAAAGAAGCGTTAGTACATAACACTGGTCTCAATCGTAAATCGTAAATCATAAATCGTAAATGTCTTTAACCAGTCATTGTCACAAGTGCGGCGAACCCTGGATCCTCTCCGGGCAGCCCGGACGCGGCGAAACCTGCATGAAATGCCGTGCTGACCTCCGCATCTGCCTGAACTGCGCCCATTACGACCGTTCCGTCGCCCATCAATGCCGCGAACGCCGCGCCGAACCCGTCCTCGAAAAAGACCTCGGCAACTTCTGCGAATACTTCGAATTCGCCTTCCGCGAATGGAAACCAAAAGACAATTCCAACTCCCGCGAAGCCGCCGCCCGCGAACAGTTGAAGAAACTCTTCGGCGACTGATTGATCCTTATTTCGGAGGGCGGAGCTCCGCGACGCCCCAAAAACGCCCCCTTTCCACTGCGGCTGAAAGCCGCCATCCATCGTAGCCAAGGGCACCGCCCTCGGAACAACCCACAAATATTCATTGCCCTGTATGGGCAATCGACATTGCTCAAACATCATCGGCTATTGGCTATTGCCTATCGGCTATTCCTCCTGCCTGGACCTGTCATATTTGTGTTCCTTCAGTCCCTTTTGTCCTTTCCACTCATCCATCAATCCATCCTTCATACGGCTGAAAGCCGCCATCCATCGTAGCCCAGGGCACCACCCTCGGAACAACCCATAAATTCTCATTGCCCTGTATGGGCAAACCATCTTGCCAACATCATCGGCTATTGGCTATTGCCTATCGGCTATTCTCCCTGCATGGACCTGTCATTTGTATGGGCAATCCACCCTGCTCAAATATCATCGGCTATTGGCTATTGCCTATCGGCTATTCCTCCTGCCTGGACCTGTCATATTTGTGTTCCTTCAGTCCTTTTTTGTCCCTTCCACTTATCCATCAATCCATCCTTCATACGGCTGAAAGCCGCCATCCATCGTAGCCAAGGGCACCACCCTCGGAACAACCCACAAATATTCATTGCCCTGTATGGGCAATCGACATTGCTCAAATATCATCGGCTATTGGCTATTGCCTATCGGCTATTCTCCCTGCATGGACCTGTCATTTGTATGGGCAAACCATCTTGCCAACATCATCGGCTATTGGCTATTGCCTATCGGCTATTCCTCCTGCTTGGACCTGTCATATTTGTGTTCCTTCAGTCCCTTTTGTCCTTTCCACTCATCCATCAATCCATCCTTCATACGGCTGAAAGCCGCCATCCATCGTAGCCAAGGGCACCACCCTCGGAACAACCCACAAATATTCATTGCCCTGTATGGGCAATCCACCCTGCTCAAATATCATCGGCTATTGGCTATTGCCTATCGGCTATTCTCCCTGCATGGACCTGTCATTTGTATGGGCAAACCATCTTGCCAACATCATCGGCTATTGGCTATCACTACTGTCCGGGTATTGAGTAGACGTCATGCGGAAAGGGTCAATATTTTTGGGCCTTTGGCGCTGGTTGTGGGGTGTGAGCGACTTGAAGTTTTTCCGCGATTTTCGCCAAGCAGGTCGTTTGCCAAACTGCCTGGAT
>DASXYX010000073.1:0-38112 GCA_036502245.1 Verrucomicrobiia bacterium | reverse complement strand
CGTAGAGTTGGCCAAGCAATTGATTCAGTTGGCCCTGATTGCGCAACGGCAAGCCGATCGCCAATCTCATGTGGTTGGTCAGGGGCAAATCCCGCAATGCAGCTAAATGCAGGTTCCCTACGGCAGCAGGCACTGAGCCGGATACTATCTGTTTCCTATTCGTTTGAGCGCTGACAACTGTCGAAATCAGTAACATTCCCCAAAAAAAGGCAAAAAAAAGCCACGGGGGCGTAGTTACACTTCTCTGATACATAGCATAATTTCGCAAACTATTATAGCGACGTCAAATAACATAAAGGTGAAACATATTAGGCAATATGATGACAAAGCCCGTTATCTCAAACCAGACGGGTGTTATTACCTCAAAAACAATGGGCGCATCTCAGTTTTTTGCAACGGTTATGCCTGAATCCTGAAAGGATTCCCATTATTCAGCCCGGCGTGGGCGAGTCTGCGAGCTTACGCCGGGTTTACCGGAGAAAGAGATTAACCCCGTTGGAAACCTCTACCAAAGGCCTTATTGTAGCGCAGACTTCCCAGTCTGCTGTCTCGCGGATTTCCCAATCCGCTGGTTCTCCACTGTTTTCGTGCTCTGCCGACTTGGAAGTCGGCGATACAGCAGGTTAGGAAACCTGCGGTACACCGTTTTGCAAAGGTCTCCAACGGGGTGGCCTCGCCCATGGGCATGAACGGATTCAATCCCGTCGGGATTGCCGAACAGGCAAGGGCTGCAAGAAACTGAGAGGCGCCCAAAAACAATTGTCGCACACAGCGAATCCGCTAAAATCAACTTGTGTCCGTCAAATTTACGATTCTCGGCAGCGGTTCATCAGGCAATTGCGCTTATATTGAAACTGGGAATTCGCGCGTACTGATTGATGCCGGCTTTTCGCCGCGCCAAATCCGCCAACGACTGGCCTCCATCGGGCGGGCGCCGGAAAACCTTTCCGCCATCCTGATCACTCACGAGCACAGCGATCATATTTGCGGCCTGTTTGGCCTGGCTGAAAAATTGAAGATTCCCGTCTATTGCAATCGCGAAACCCAGGAGGCCACGGCCTGGGCGTTCAAGGAAAAATGGAACGGTAAACGCGACCCTCTCTTCGATGGCATGGAAAAAACGATGGGTGATTTTCTGGCCAAGCTCGACTGGCGGCTGTTTCAAACAGGCGATCGTTTTGAATTGGGCGATGTGCTCGTGGAAACCTTCCCCATTCCGCACGACGCCCAGGATCCGGTCGGGTTCCTGCTTCGCACCGGGTCCGTCAATATCGGTTTCGCCACCGACCTGGGCCATATGACGAAGCTCGTGCTGGAACGCATCCGCGCCGCGAACATCCTCGTCCTGGAATCCAATCACGACATCAAGTTGCTCCAGGAATCGCGCCGGTCATGGGCATTGAAACAGCGTATCCTCGGAAGGCATGGGCATCTCTCAAATGTGGCAGCCGCGGAAACTGTGGAGCAAATCATGTCTGCCGACCTGAAACATCTTTACCTGGCGCATCTGAGCCGCGAGTGCAACCGGCCTGAAATCGCCATGAGGGTGATGGGTGAGCGGCTTAACGAGATCGGGGCCGGCCATGTTCAATTTCAGGCTGCCGGGCAGGATGTGCCGTGTGCCACGCTGGAGCTATAGATAGTGATATGACTACACAACCAAAAGTTACATGGGCTTCTATTTTATTCGGATGCATCGTTGGACTGGCATTCAGTTGGTTTACCACCTGGTGTTTAGTGACCGGGAAAATCCCAACGGGAGTAAGAGGAGGGCCTGTAACCATTATTATCGAAAAGGAAAGACCAACGGCTTATTGGATATTTCTCGGGACGTTCATCGTTATCACTTTATTTGGATGGTTTGCGATTGGTCTAAACGCATATCGCTTGAGGCAAGGTAAAGACAAAGATCAAAAAAGTTTGGAATAAAACTTTCTGTTGGGAACATTACGCGGAGCCACCTGAACATTCAGCCAAATGAGCAGGAAACGACTTGTCTTGCCCAATCTGTCAAACCGTCGTATGGTTCTGTCATGAGCAAAGAGCGCTCTTATCATTCCGATCCGGAAATCCTGGGCGGCATCCTGGTCTTCAAAGGCACGCGTGTACCGGTGCAAAGCCTGTTTGACCATCTCCGGGCTGGCGATTCCATTGGGGATTTTTTAGAGGGTTTCCCCAGTGTAAAGCGTTCACAAGTCCTCGCAGTCCTCGACGAATTGGAATCAGAAGTTCTCACCCACGCCTGACGTGAACATCCTTTTTGGCAACTGGCATTCATTAACGCGGAGCGTGTGGAGTGCGCCGATTTATCGGCGCTTTTGACCAAATGTGAAAGCGGCGCTTAAGACACCGCAGTCCAAACGCTTCGCGAATAACAGCATCATTTGTAGAAATAATCTACCTCCATTCGCGCCAAACATCTAGAAAGCGGAATTCATTTGATTTTTTGCGGTTTTTGCCCAGAATCCCGCCTGTAAATCTGTTCGGCGCTAAAAAGTAATTGATTGGCGCGGGCAGGTTTGGCTTTATTTTGCGGTGCCGGACAAGACAATAGGCCGTTGCCGCATAGAAATAATGTATTCGGGTCGTGTCCAGGGCGTGGGGTTTCGTTATACGACGAAAACTGTGGCCATGGGCTATGAAATTGTCGGAACTGTGCGAAATTTAGAAGACGGTCGCGTAGAATTGATTGCCGAAGGTGCGCGTGATGAATTGGAACAATTCCGCGGGGCCATCCGCGATGCCGGGTTGAAGCTTTTTATTCGCGACGAAGCCATCACCTGGGGCGAGGCGCAAAACCGCTTTAAGGGCTTTGAAATTGTCCGTTAAAAAATGAAATACGCTATTATTGCAGACATACACGGGAATCTGGAAGCGTTGCAGACTGTTTTGGCCGACGCCAAAAAACAGAATCCGACGCATTATGTCTGCCTGGGCGACGTGGTGGGCTATAACGCCAATCCCAAGGAATGTTTGAAGATCGTCCGCGATATGAACATTCCGTGCGTCAAAGGCAATCATGACGAGTATTGTTCCAGCGACAGCCCGCTCGAAGGTTTCAATCCCGCCGCCGCTGAAGCCGTACATTGGACGCGCAAACAATTGACCGACGACGACAAACAATGGCTGCGCGATCTCAAATACACCAAAATGGTCGCCAATTTCACCATCGTCCATTCCACGCTGGACGCCCCCGAACGCTGGGGCTATGTCTTCGATAAACTCGCCGCCGCCGCCAGCTTTCCGTACCAGAACACTTCCGTCTGCTTTTTTGGCCACACGCACGTGCCCGTGGCGTTCATGCGCGATACGGCTGTCCGGGGCGGGACTTACTCCAAGTTCAAAGTGGACCCGGCCAAGAAATATTTCGTCAACGTCGGCGCTGTCGGTCAACCGCGCGATAATAATCCCCGCGCCGCCTATGTCATCTATGACATGGATGCCGGCACGATTGAGTTGCGCCGGTTGGATTATGATATCCCGACCACGCAGAAGAAAATTCTTGCCGCCGGTTTGCCCGAGCGCCTGGCCGAACGGCTAGCCTACGGGCGTTGAAAATCCTCATCCTCAAGCCAAGTTCGCTCGGCGATGTCATCCAGGCCCTGCCCGTCCTGCGCCTGCTAAAACTCCACTATCGCGACGCGCAAATCTATTGGTGGCTCGATACCGCGCTCGCCCCATTGTTGAAACAGGATCCCGACCTGGCGGGCATCGTCCGCTTTGAACGCAAACGTTGGGCCACTTTTCGCCATTGGCCGGAAATAATTCTCAGCATCCATTGGATGCGCAAACAGAAGTTCGACCTGGTCATCGACCTGCAAAGCCTCGCCCGCAGCGGCGCGTTTTCCTGGCTTGCCGGTGGAAAATTTCTTGTCGGCCTGGACGATGCCCGCGAGGGCGCGCGCGGATATTACGACGTCGCCGTATCGCGAAAATCATTCCACACGCACGCAGCGGACTGGTATTTGGACGTGGTGCGGGCGCTGGATGTGCCGGTGCATAACAACTTCACATGGCTGCCGGAGCGAGCGGATGTCGCAGCCGACGTGAAATCGAAATGGGATACGAACAAAAAGAAATGGATCCTGTTTCATCCCGGTGCGCGCTGGGAAAACAAGCGATGGCCGGTTGGTTATTTTATCGAACTGCTCCAATTGCTCGCGAACAAATTTCCTGAAGCGCAATTCGCCGTGCTCGGCGCAGCCGGGGACAAAGCGAACGGGGAAGTTATCCGCCGGGGCGCGCCGGAACGTTGTCTCAATCTTTGCGGCGCAACTTCCCTGCCGGAAATGATCGAGTGGATCCGGCTCTGCGATTTGATGGTCAGCAACGACTCCGGCCCGATGCACGTGGCGGCCGCGCTTGGCAAACCGCTCGTCGCCCTCTTCGGCCCCACCGAACCGCGTCGCACTGGTCCCTATGGCATGATGGACAGCGTCGTGAGGATCGGATTACCCTGCGAACCGTGCATGAAATCCTATTGCGCCTGGCATAATCCGAATGAGTGTTTGACAGCGATTACGCCCCAGAGGGTGTTCGAGGCGGTGCAAAGAAGAATTGGCGCCTGATAATAGAATCTCATCACCAAAATTCTCACAAACGATTATTTACTATCGTTCTTTTGGATCCGTTTTTGGACCCACATGCCTCTCACAGAATCGCTTTGTCTTACTTCAAAGTAGATGTCGGCCACTGTTGACAGCTTTTTGTACGTAAGTGTGCGGAATGCTTCACCCCATGCTGGTTTACCGTCACGCTCGGGATGCTGTGTAGCTGCACCAAGTTCTCGATCCTCGTCTGGAGGACCGAATCTTGCAACAACGTCCGATATGCTTTTTAACCCCTTTAACAATTCGTACAGACGCTTCTCTTCTTGTCCCGTAACATGTGTAAACAACGATGATCGCCGGGAGGCTGGGGTCTTGCCACCGCAGAAAGGACAATAGTATATCATCATGCTCCCCTTATTGGCATAGGCAATATAGTACTCGTGCGTTTTCTCACTCCACCGGATCGGATGATCCGGCTCCCTGGACGCATCTTCCAATACGCCACAATCACATATCTCTTTTCGTTCTGGTGCCATGATTTAACTTTTGATTCAGCAAAAGTAGCTAATGGTTGGAGTTCATCCAAGTCCATTTGTGGTCTCACGTTTAGCTCCGTAGGAGCGGAATCTTTATAGTCACTATCCAAAAAAAATTGAAGCCCCGTAGGGGCGGCATCATCTGAACATGCCGCTCCTGACGGAGCTTTAAATTTGTTTTAATTGATTACTACAAACATGCCGCGCCTACGGCGCTGATCGAAAGCGCCAGAGGACTGGCGCACTCCAGGACGCAAGCGTTCGCGCGAGGCCAAACCAAATTTTGCGCCAGCTTTTGGAGTGCGCCAGCCCTCTGGCGCTTTCAATGTCATAAAATACCCATATTCTTGCGCCCGGACAATCTACGGGGTTATGCTCGACCCGGCAGTCCTGAATTATGAAGTTCATAATCATTTTCATTAGTGCAAGTATTGTCCTCGTCCTGGCTATGTTGGGTATCCACCATTTCAGAACATATCCCCAGAAGTTTTCCAGACAGTTCGTGGATAACAAAATTCCACAGTTGGACCAACCCGGCGTGACGATCGAACAGGTCATGCACACTCTGGGACCGCCCGTACAATATCTTTGGAATGACGGGAAAAACGATCATCGCGCGACTAAACTGCCTCAACCTGCGCCGGATACTTATTCGCTGGTTTATCCCTTTGCGATCAGCGTGTTTGTGGCCCACGGCCGCGTGCAGGAACTGCGTTCTGAAGGCTATAACAGCGGGTTTTCGTGGCATGGCCTGTTCCTAAGCTCATCGCTGGATAGCGTATTGGCAACCGTCGGCAAACCGTCTCAAACCATTGTCGGCCAGCGCATGGATTGGTCCAAAGAAGTGGATGGCGTGCTCTACAAGGACATCGGTGGAGAAAAAGGTAACTGCTATTATTGCCGCCCCGACCAAAACGTCCGGTTTTTCTTCCTCAATTACAATGTCATGGCGATGTACCTGATGATTCCGGCGAATTAGTAGGCTGCTGAATGAAAAATCATTTTATCGACCTGTGGTCGGGCTTATTAACTTAAGCGCAACGTTAGATTATCTCCGTCACATCTGCTCAAAAATTGCTATCGCCCAATCACAAAAATCCCTCCAACTTTTGTTAATTAACTTCCAAATTAACAAAGTAAGTAACCATCCATAAAAAACAAAACATCCAATTCCAAGAATTCGCAAAAACCACTCTTTCGACTGCACATTATCGTGAAAAACAAATACGCAACAATATCCAAGAACCAATCCGCCAATCGCAACAATGGCAAAGACTAATGGAACACGACGGACAATTCGGAAACAAACTCGTCCTACGAAACCGGTCAACGAACTTGGGACATACATAGTCGTAATATCTAATAATCTGAAATAAAAACGCAGTCAACGATGGCTTTCAAAATACAAAAAGCGCCAGAGGGCTGGCGCACTCCAAAAGCTGGCGCAAAATTTGGTTTGGCCTCCTGCAACGCTTGCGTCCTGGAGTGCGCCAGCCCTCTGGCGCTTTCCCCACGAGTTGGCCCGCATCACCGGCTCGGCATCCGTCTTCGCCAAAAAGCTACGACGCGACAAAGGGAGCCTCGCCCTGCCATCCGTGTTCATCTGTGTGCATCCGTGGTTGAAATTCTTTGTCGGTTTCGGCGACATCTGGCAGATTGACTTATAATTGTGAGAAACAGCAAGAACGTGAAATTGATAGGCGTGGACCTGGGCGGCACGAACGTGCGCGCGGGACGGATCGAACAGGGCAGGATTGTGGCCCTGGAAAAAAATCCCACTTTTGGCCAGGCCGCCGCCGATGTGGTGGTGGAAGAGATCTGTAAGACCATTGCGGTGGTGTTCCGCCCGGGCATCACCGGTATCGGCGTGGGCGTGCCGACCATCGTGGACGTCAAACGCGGCATTGTCTATTCCGCGAACAACATTCCTTCATGGCACAACGTGCCCTTAAAAAAGTTGCTCGAAAAGCGCTTCCGCGTGCCGGTCTATGTGAATAACGACGCCAACTGTTTCGCGCTGGGCGAGTTTCACTTCGGCGTGGCACGGGGATACCAAAACGTCATGGGCATCATTTGCGGCACGGGGCTGGGCAGCGGCGTGGTGGTAGACGGCAGGTTGTATTCCGGCACCAATTGCGGCGCGGGAGAAATCGGCAACATCCCGTACCTGGGAAAGACCCTGGAATATTATTGCAGCGGCCGGTTTTTCCCGCGCGAATTTGGCATCGACGCCTACACCGCCGAGCAACGCGCCGACAAGGGCGACCCGAAGGCCAAAAAAATGTTTGCCGCGTTCGCAGAACACTTTGCCAATATGATCATGACGGCGTTGTATGCCTTCGACCCGGAGATCCTCGTCCTGGGCGGCGGTGTCAGCGAGGCGTACCGCCATTTCAAGGAGCCGATGTGGAAGAAATTGCGGGCAAACTATCATTTCCAAAGCTCATTGAAGCATTTGAAGATCGTCCAGAGCAAAAATGAGCATATCGCGGTGCTGGCGGCGGCGTCGCTTTGTCTCGACAGTGAATGAGTTTTGCGGCAGATTGGTGCTGCCAGGGCCTGCGGATTGCGGACTTACAAATCCCGCCAGGGCCGGAAGGCAGCAACGGTAGTTTGCTTTGCATCTGCCGCAGTCACCCTGGTATTTTTTCATTTATGATTTACAATTTACGATTGAAGGAATTCATTGTCCGCAGGCAGATCATAAATCATAGATCATTAATCCAAAATTTCCTGTGTCTTATCAAGTAATCGCACGCAAGTATCGCCCGCAACGGTTCGCCGACGTTGTTGGCCAGGAACACGTCACCCAGACGCTCTCCAATGCCATCCAGCAAAAGCGCATCGCCCACGCGTATCTTTTCTGCGGGCCACGCGGCACCGGCAAGACGACTATCGCGCGCATTTTTGCCAAATGCCTGAACGCCGCCGGCGGTCCCAAAGTGGATTTCGACGACAAAGACTTCCACATCCAGGAGATCACCGAAGGCCGTTCGCTGGACGTGCTGGAGATTGACGGCGCGAGCAATAACGGCGTGGAGCAGGTGCGTGAATTGCGCGAGACGTGCAAGTACGCGCCGGCCAACTCGCAGTTCAAGATCTACATCATTGACGAAGTCCACATGCTCTCTACGGCGGCGTTCAATGCGTTGCTGAAGACCCTGGAAGAGCCGCCCGCGCACGTGAAATTCATGTTCGCGACGACGGACCCGGAAAAAGTTTTGCCGACCATCCTCTCGCGCTGCCAGCGGTTCGATTTGCGGCGCATCCCCGCCGCGCTTATCACGAAGCATTTGGCTGAGATCGCAAAAAAGGAGAAGGTCAAGATTGACGAAGCCGCATTATATGCCATCGCGCGCGGCGCCGATGGCGGTATGCGCGACGCCGAATCCACCCTTGATCAACTCATCAGCTTTTGTGGCGAGAAGATCGAGGAAGCCGACGTGCTCTCGATGTTTGGCCTCGCCGCCGAAAGCCAGATCCTCAAATTGAGCCGGGCCGTCCTCGATGGCGATATTCAGGTGGCCTTGACTCAGTTGAACACGCTGGCCGAAGGTGGAAAAGACCTCGGGCGCCTGCTCGGAGATTTGCTGAATCATTTCCGCAACCTGCTTATTTTCCAGATTTCGCGCGGTGATGTGAACCTGCTCGAAGTTTCCGAGGCAGAGGTCGCCGCGCTCAAAGAACAGTCATCGCTGGCCAGTGCGGATGCATTGACGCGCATCCTGGAAACGCTGGCGCAGGCGGAGCTGAACCTGCGCGACGCCGCCTCCAGGAAAATCCTCGTTGAAGTCACCTTGCTCAAAGCCATTGAAGCGCGCAATTCGATACCCATTGATGCCGTCCTGAGGCAGCTCAATCAATTGCGCGGCGGAAGCGCAGGAAGCATCGCCGCCGTATCGGCTCCATCCGCAAGTGCGCCAGCGGCTCCCGCCGCCAAACCGGCTATCAAGGCTCATCAAGCAGTCACTGTTGCCCCACCCGTTCAACAGGAGGCGCAACCGGTTTCCGGTGATCTGTCCGATCTTTGGGTCAAGCTTGTTGAAGCAGTCGGCCGGGTCAGTCCCTTCGCGCGCAGTTACCTGGTGGATGCGCATCCCGTTTCGCTTGAAAAGAGTCTGCTGGTCATCGGGTTCGACCCCGAATTTGAAGATCATCTCGGCCTGGTGGACAATGCGCGCAATCATACACTGTTGCAGACCAAACTCGCCGAATTAGGCAAGCCGAATTGCCAGATAAAATTCGTCAAGGCTGAGGCGCCGGCATTGCGGATTGAAATTCCACGTGTCGCTCCCGCGGAAAAGAAGCCGGCGGTATCCTCTGCCCCGTCAGAGCCGCGCTCAACGCAGGAGGCTCCCTCGGGGAAAGAAAAGGCGCCGGCGGCATTCAATAAAAATGATTTTAAAAACGATCCGCTGATTCAAAAAGCGCTGGAGATTTTTAAAGGACAGATCGTGGAAGTCCGGGCATAACTACAATCGAAAAGAAGAAGTCATTTTTACCACGGATAAACACAGATGGACACGGATGGGAGATGCAGGCTCTTAAACCATGAGAAGTATTGTGCTCACTTTGTTAGTCGTACTCCTAAATACAGGATGCTCTACGTCCATAGCTCCAGCCTCAGAAAAGCGCCCGCAATTTGACATTCGCTCTTCCGATGTGGTTAAAGCAATCGTCCGCCCATCCACTGACGCCAGTCATAAGGCTGAGATAGAT
Organism: Verrucomicrobiia bacterium; assembly: GCA_036502245.1. Lineage (GTDB taxonomy): Bacteria > Verrucomicrobiota > Verrucomicrobiia > Limisphaerales > UBA11358 > UBA11358. The sequence goes on along the minus strand of DASXYX010000073.1, from coordinate 28,307 downwards.
CTCTTCATGACAGGAGACTGTGTCAAAAGATACGAACCGTTTGGCAGGCGATACGAGAAACAACTGGTCAATATCCTCGCCAATGGGCGGCCCTTGCTTACAAATTTGGAAGCGCCCGCGCATTGGGATACCAAAATGACGGTTTACATATTCACTTCTGTTGAAGACGCCCAAAGCCTCACAGATTCATTAAATAAAAAATGAATTTATGGATGATTTGAATTATATAGGATTTTAGCCATCAGAGCCATGTGCCTGGCGGTGCAGCTTAGTTTATGGTTTTATCCGTGTTTATCTGTGTCCATCCGTGGTTAAATTGTTTGGAGACGGTCCGAAAAATTTCTATAATCCCATTATGTCGAGCATCGGAAAATTGATGAAGCAGGCTGCCAAAATGCAGCAACAGATGGAACAGGTCCAAAACCAATTGGCCGCGCGAACCGTGGAGGCAACCAGCGGCGGTGGCGCGGTCAAAGTGACCGCCAAATGCGACGGCACTCTCGGGGCCGTCAAAATCGATCCGCAGGCGCTGAATCCGTCGGATGCGCAGGTATTGGAAGACATGATCGTGACGGCGGCGAATCAGGCGCTCAGCCAGGCAAAAGAGATCGCCAATTCTGAAATGGGCAAGGTGACCGCCGGACTGAATCTACCGGGCTTCGGTTGATCGCATGTCCGCCCTGCCTGATTCCATCACCGCGCTGATCGCCGCCCTGGGCAAGCTGCCCGGCATAGGGCCGCGTTCCGCCGAGCGCATCGCCCTGCATCTCGTCCAAACCGATTCCGGCAGTGTGAAACAATTGGCCGAGGTGATCCTTCACGCGCGCGAGAAAATCAAATTTTGCGACATCTGCGGGTCTTTGACCGAGCAATCCCCCTGCTCTTTCTGCACGGACACCCGCCGCGATGCCTCGTTGGTCTGCATTGTGGAACGCGCCGTGGACATCTTGAGCATCGAAAAAGCCGGTTCGTTCCGGGGAAAATTCCACGTGCTCGGCGGAAAGATTTCCCCGCTGGATGGCGTCGCGCCCGAAGATTTGCGGATCGCAGACCTGGAAAATCGTCTTGCGCGCGAACCAATCCGCGAGGTTGTGATCGCGCTCGGCACCGACGTGGAAGGCGATGCCACGAGCAATTACCTGGCAAAACGGCTGGCGCGGCCAAATGTGAAAATCTCGCGCATCGCCTACGGCCTGCCGGCGGGCAGCGGACTGGAGTTTGCCGATGAATTGACCTTGAGCCGGGCATTGGAAGGCCGCCGGGAAATGTCATGAAGCCCGCCATTGTTTTCGACCTGGGGAAAGTGCTGGTGGATTTTGATTACCAGATCGGCGCGAGAAAAATTGCCGCGCGCAGCACGAAACATCTCCCCGACTTTCACAAATTTCTGGGCAGTTCAGAGATCCTCGCGCGATTTGAATCCGGCGTCCTCAACCGCCGGCAGTTCTTCGATGAGATGAAAGATTTTACGGGTTTTAAAGGTGACATTGAAGAATTTGCCGGGGATTTTGCGGATATTTTCCTACCGATCCCACCAATGATCGAACTTCACGCAGAACTGCGCCAACGCGGTTTTCAAACGTATATTTTTTCCAATACCAACGATATCGCGGTTGAACATATCCGCCATAATTTTCCATTCTTTGCGAATTTCGACGGATACATTTATTCCTACGAGGTCGGCGCTATGAAGCCTCAGCCGAAAATTTACGAAGCGATGGAAAAGCTTTGCGGACACAAGGGCAAAGACATCATCTACATCGATGATCGTCCTGAAAATATTGACACCGGGGCAGCTCGTGGATGGAGCGCTATCTTACATGAACTCCCGGAGAAAACCCGCGACACGTTGAAGAAATTGTTGTGAGAGCTATTTCTTCTTACGCGGTTCCATTTTTTTCAGACCGACTTCGTGGGCAATATCATCGAATTCTTCGCGGCTGACGGTTTCAAGCTGTTTTCCGCGCGATTTGAGTTTCTCGTTGATCTTAATGGACTTTTCAACCATCACTTCATGGGTTTCGGCCGTGCCGCCGAACAGCGCAAAATTCTCACCCGTGGTGATACGTTTGGAGCCATCAGAATCCAGTCCGATACCGAGCATTGCGGCATTGCGATGTTTTTGTTTGTCGTCCAGCATCAATGCAGCGTAAGCCCGCCAAACCATTGGGTCAAGCGCATGACCGGGTCGAAGTGTTTAGAGCGTTTTAAAGATTTGAGTTGCTTTAGAGGGGCATTTTACGCTACTCAATAGCCAATGGGTTCACTCAAAAAACGCCGCAAGGCAAAGATCAACAAGCATAAACGGCGCAAGAAGCTGCGCTTGAATCGTCACAAGAAGCGCACCTGGCAGGCCTAACTGCCGCGTTGTCTCAATTCATCCGTTCGCGGCTTGCGTTGCAATCACCGCGAACGGTTTTTTTGCGTCATTCGTTGCCATGCCATATCAATTCGAAAAACATTACACGCGCGAAGAAGCGCGGACGTTGCTCCCGCAAATCCGCAAGTGGCTTGCGCGCCTGGGCCAATTGCGCAAAGACCTGGATCGTTTCGACAAACGGATGGCCGGCTTGATGGGCAACGACATCGGCGGTGATACCGTCAACCAGTGGATCCGCGCTTTGGCCGATATGCAGGAGGTTTTGGCCGAATTCCAGCGCCGCCAGATTTTCATCAAGGACGTGGAACGCGGTTTGATCGACTTTCCCGCCATCATCGGCGGGCGCGAGGTTTTTCTTTGCTGGGAATCGGATGAAGAAGATGTCGAATTTTGGCATGACCTCGAGACCGGTTACGGCGGTCGCGAGCGGTTATAAGCCGATCAAAACCGGTCAGGGAACGGCTACCCTGCCCGTGTGTTGGGGGTTTCCGCGAAACATGGGCCATGAACTTTTGGCCAGGGGCGCCGAATTGGTCGGAGCCACGGCAACCAGGTCCCGTCCGCTCGTAAAATAAAAAACCCCATTGGTTGTGACTACCGGAGAACTGCTGATGTTGTCCCCAGGCTTAATAATTTCGATGATCGGCTGGCTGGGGAGGACCCCTACGAACATCTGTGGGGGCCAAAAGAAATAAATGTCACCGTTGGCCAAAACGGCGGGAGTGGTATCGTTCCAGGTGTTCTCTGTCGTCCAATCCCAATTTCTTATTCCAGTCGGGCTGAAGGAACCCATGTGGCCTCCATTAGTCCGATAAAAAATCACATAAATGTCATTATTGATGCCCAGGACGGGTGACGCTTCCGATACTCCCCCGGTATGATAAAGCCATTTTTCTGTACCTGTGGAATTCAAGGCGTAAAAATTGCCATCCGTTGATGAAAAATAGACATCACCGTCTGCGGCAATAGCTGGTGAAGAGGTAATCGGCGCCTGTGTCAAAAATCTCCAACGCAATTTGCCGTCCGGAGATAAGGCATAAAAATACTTGTCGTGTGAACCAAAGTAGATGGTTCCGTTCGTGGCGATGGCCGGCGAGGAATCGATGATGCCGCCCGATGGAAACGTCCATTTCAAAGAACCATCGGGGTTTAACGCATAAAAATTTGTATCCCAGGAGCCAAAACAGATCGTGCCGTCCGCAGTGATCGCAGGAGATGAATCCACCCAGGCCCCGGTCGTAAATGTCCATTTTAGATCTCCTGCCGGAGTCACTGCATACAATTTACGATCGCGGGAACCGAAATAAATAGTCCCGTCCGCGCCGACAGCCGGCGAGGATTTGATCTCCATCGGCGTCTTAAATTTCCACTTTACCTGTCCATCCGGGCTGACGGCAAACAGGTTGCCATCGAAACTGCCCACGTAGATGGTTCCATCAGCAGCAATGGCGGGTGACGAGTGGCAAATGAATTCTGAAAGACGAACGGCCCAGAGATTTGTGTTGGATTGGGCAGAACAAAAAAAAGGCGAAAATAGAAAGGCAAAAATTATGTGCCGCAGGCATTTCATCAGGCGAAAGTTTTCAGCTTGGCGTTCTGATTGCAAGCCTTATGCCGGGAGAACCAACTTTCAAGGATTATAAAAGAGGCGCAAAAACGCGCTGCCGTTGGACGGATCGACCGGGAAAAAGACCGTATTCGTCGTGCTCGAACCGGTCACCACGTACCAATCGTTGCTTACGCCTGTACCCGCGGCGTTGGTTTGCGCCTCCAGTTCCCAACCGATATGGTCCGTGGGCCAGGAAAGCTCCAGTTGATTGCCGACCACCTGCGAGACAACGCTCACCGGCGATAGCGACGGCCCGATCGAAGTCACGTTCAGGTTAAGTTGCCCGCTGATACTGGTATCAAGGGCGTAATTGAAATTCGCCGGCGTGGTCCCCAGGGCATAGGTTCCGCCCAGGGTTCCGCTATAGGTGAACAGGGTATAACTTCCCACCCCAAACCCGGCGGCGTTCGTGATGTTGATGGTGGAATTGTTGAACGTCAGATTGCCAGTAGCGCTGATGGTGCTGGCGTTGGCGCCGATGGTAAAGTTGTAGGTTTCGCCGGCAGGCGCGGTAAAATCATTGTCGATGGCAAGCGTACCGGCCGCCACGGTGACTGGATTGGCCGCAAAGATGTCAGTGGCCATTGTTGACGCTGAAGCGTTGTACAGCGCCAGCGAATTGAGGCTGGTCAGGCCATCAATCGTGGACACCCCCGCAGTGGGCGTATCATTTGAGATGGTGATGCCCGCGTTATAAATGGTGAAAGTATTAGTGCCGGATGGCACGGTGACCTGCGAGTCAACAAATTGCATGCCATACGCATTGTACACATCAAAGGTGGTCGGCGCAGTGATGTTAACGTGGGAAAAGACAATGTTTGTGAGCGGCATCTCAGTACGCGCCCAGATAATGCCGGCTTCACCGCCATTAGCGACAGTAGCCGTCAGATTGCTGATGACAATATTCCGCCAAATCGCCGTGGTCGAATTGGGAACCGGCGCCGCTTCGCCCGCGGCGGTTGCCGGCGAAATGTCGAGAGGCGTGCCAACCTCGCTATAATAGCTGTAAATCACAATCGCCCCGATAAGGATATTGGCCATCATGAGGTTCTCATAGGTAAGGTTTTGAGTAATGCCCCCTTCCCCACCGGCAACGGTGTTGTTATCTGATTTCATCCGTATCCCATATTGCGTGCCGTTAAATGAACAGGCCACGGCTGTGATGTTGGAAACACCACCCGAGGTATTGCTGCCAATGGATAATCCATGTCCGCTTCCAAAACTGCAATTGGTAACGAGAACACCCGACGTGGTCCCGCCGGTGCTGCCAAAGGCAATATTATCGTCACCGGCGCTGATCGCACTATTCTGGACCAGGCAATTCGTGCCGATCAAATCGATGCCGTCGGTGTTTGGCGAAGAGCCGGAAGTGTTGATGGTTATCCCCTGGATAGTGACATTTCCCGTCGCGTTTTTGAAAGTAATGTGCATCGAGGGCGGGTTCGATAGCGAAATATTTTGGATCAACACGATGTTGCATTTGCTGAAGGAAAGAAGCACCGGCCTTGAGGACGTGCCCAGCCCATGCCCCCACCACCCGATAAAATCCGCCTGGCCGTCAATGGCGCCAGCGCCGCTGAACTCGATATTCGTTAGAGTAGTAGCGGTGATAAAAGCCGCGGTGCCTGGATATGACCCATAGGGCAACATCCTTAAGATGGCGCCGCTATCAAGTTGCAGATTAATATTGTTCGAAAAATTGAGCGGCCCGCTCAGAAAAGTCCCTGAAGGGATCTCCACCGTGCCGCCTCCCAATTTGGCGATCGCATTGATGGCACTTTGTATGGCCGTGGTATTGGTTGCCACGCCGCTAACCGCATTGAAAGGCGAGCTGGTAACATTCGTGGTACGCGCAGGGATGACCGGCAATACCGGGTTAGCGTACAGCGATGAAGCAAACACCGTCAAAATGGATAACAAGAGTAGGTGTCGCATCGTCATTTAGGGAATTGCCCACAATATTGGCCTGTTTCCGGACATTTTCAACCCGGGTTGTGTGCATCGGCTATTGAAAAAGGTGCACTCTCAATTCAATCAACAGGGGCGCCAAAGACTTTTTTGACTGTGATGCTGTCTGCTTCGGACCGGGTCAATTGTTTCGACCAAGCCACTCTCGCCTTTGGGTTCGCGCCTGGGCCGGTGCTGTTAAATTCTTCATAACGAGCGGTTTGGTGGGCCTGGGGTTTGCCCCAGTCGAACCAACCGGCAGGCCGGACAACACTCGACATATCACAATTCAAATACACGGTATTGGCGTAGAGCCGCCATGGACGTCCTAAAAGGGTCTGCACGTTGGTCGCACCGTCAATCTGGCAATGGGAGAAAACAAAACCGTGCGCCTGCCCCTGCGGGGTGGAGGCGGCGGTGATATAGCCCGAACCCAGGCAATGGATGTGGCATTTCTCAAACCATGCGGCTGCCGCGCCAAAAATAAAATCGACGTGGCCTTCAATGTAACAATCATCAAAATATTGATGCCCGCGGTTCAACAAAATCGTGTCCTGCCAGCCAAGAAAACGGCAATTGCGAAAGATGGCATGGTCGCCGTCCACGCGGATCGCCAGGGCCTGCCCGACGGGTCCGGCAGAATTTTTGAAAGTGATATTTTCCGCGGTGAAATTATCGGCATCAATCGTTGCAGTGGGCGTTTTAAAAGTTCCGAGAGGTTTGCCGTCCAGATTGGTCATGCCCGCATACAGGCCAAAGGTCAGGATCGTGTTTGTGGGGCTTTCGCCCACCAGTTTAAAATAACACTTTTCACGCTGGATATAGATCAGTTCATGATAGGTGCCGGGCTTGATGTGGATAACAACCGGATTGGTCGCACTGCCGGAGGGCACGGACATGATAGCCGCCTGCACGCTTTTGAACTGGCCGCTGCCATCGTCGGCCACAGTGATATCCGTGTGGTGCGTCCGAAGCGAGACACATGAACAAAGTGAGAGACACAAACAGAGAGAGGCCAGGATTCCAAAAAACGATTTGAAGGAGCAGGTTTTCATTTTATCAGTGCCTTTTTTTCAATTTGAATTGCGCAATAACGCCTCAAAAATGCGTTGTTCGAGATGCCCCAATCATAGACTTTTTAGGAAACCATGAAAATCCTTTTTGCATCCTTTTGCCTTTGTTTGGCCTTCAGCATCCATGCCGCCCCGATCTATAACGTGCACGATTTTGGCGCCACCGGGGATGGGCAGACTTATGACACGGCGGCGATCCAAAAAGCGTTGGACACCTGCGGAAATTCCGGCGGCACAGTTGAATTTCCCGCAGGCATTTATCTAAGCAAGCCGCTGGTTCTGCGGACGCGGACGACCGTTCTCCTGGATGCCGGCGCGAAGTTGATGGCCACGACAAACCAGAGCGATTTTATGAAGGTTCCCGGCGACTGGTTGAAAGCCAAAAGCGGCAGTGAGTTCAACGCGTTCATCCGCGGCACGGATTTGACGGACATCACCTTCACCGGCGCGGGGACCATTGACGGCAACGGTTATGTCTGGTGGGGTGAGGCGGAAAAAGCGCGCCAGATCAGTCCGGGTTATACCCTGCCGCGCCCGGGTTTGATCGCGCTGGAAAATTGCCGGAAAGTTCTGATGCGCGATATCACCCTCCAAAATTCCCCCGAATATCATTTCGTTCCGTCCGGATGTGAAGACGTGGTCGTTTCCAACCTGACCGTCCTGGCGCCAGCAGGAGCGGCCAACACAGACGCGATCGACCCAAGAGATTGCGAGAATGTGTTGATCACCAAATGCCACGTCAGCGTGGGAGACGACAATGTGGCGATCTCTTCCCATAAAGGATCGCCCCAACGGCGTTTCTCCAGTGAGAACATCACGGTCACCGATTGCGTCTTTCTGGACGGACACGGGATGTCCATCGGCAGCGGAACCTCCGGCGGTGTCCGAAATGTGACAGTGAAACGTTGCGTCTTCATCGGCACGCAAAATGGCATCCGCATCAAGTCCCAGCGCGGAAGAGGTGGCCTGGTGCAGAATATCGTTTTCGATGATATCTCGATGAGCAACGTGGACCCGGCCATCACCTTCACCATGTATTACTCGATGAACTCCGCAAAAGACCCGGTGCAACAACCGCTTCCAAAGAATGACCAGGCGCAGCCGGTCACTGGGGAAACACCCATTTTCCGGGATATTCACGTCAGCAATATGACTGCGACGTGCCAGAATTCAGCAGGCATGATCATCGGTTTGCCGGAAAGCCTGATCAGCGATGTGACATTTAAAAATGTGAAGATCTCGGCCGTGACCGGCCTGAAAATCGAGAATGCCAAGGGCATAGATTTGCACGGACTGCAACTTACCACGCAGCAGGGCAAGCCGTTCATCGTCCAGAATGCACAAGTCGAAGGACTAGGCGGTCGTTGAATCATAGGCGGTCCAAACTGCTTCGGTTTCCTCGATCAGACAGCTTCTTTGCTGCCCTCCCGGGCGCTCGAAACCACAAACAATCGATTTTTTGTCGGATTCCCCCGCGGGAATGTGACTATGGTATAAAGACTTTATGGATGACCAGGAATTGCTAAGTCAATATGTCGATCAGCAGTCCGAAAAGGCATTTGCCGATCTGGTGACGCGCCATATTGACCTGGTTTATTCCACGGCCTTGCGCATCGTCCGGGACCCGGGTCTGGCCAAGGACGTGACCCAATCAGTTTTTATCCAATTAGCCCAAAAAGCACCGTCCATTCGCTCCGGACACGCTCTTCCAGGCTGGCTTTATCGTGTCGCCAGCAGCCAGGCGGTGAATGCTGTACGTAACGAACGCACCCGACGTGAACGTGAAATGGAGGCAATGACCATGAAATCACCCGAACCCGATACCAACGCAGCCTGGAAAGCTATTCTGCCGCATCTGGATGATGCGATGAGGACACTCAAAGCAACGGAGCAAAACGCCATCGTCCTGCGCTTTTTTGAAGGCCGTAGCTGGCGGGAAGTAGGCGACGCGCTGTCATTGAACGAAGATACCGCGCAAAAACGCGTCAGCCGCGCGCTCGACAAACTCCGGATCCATTTTCAACGCCGTGGCGTCGTCCTCTCCGCTGTGACGATCGCCTCGATCATCTCCGCCAATGCGGCGCATGCCGCCCCGGTGGGACTGGCTTCGACGGTGGCTTCCGCTTCATTTGCGACAGGCGCGGGGTCTTTCAGTCTCTCAACTTATATCCATGCTTTGATTATGAAAAAAACTCTTGCTGTTCTATTGTTCGTGGTACTGGCAGCCGCCGTCATCACTCCGGTCGTGGTGCTTAAGGCCAGAAAATCGCAATCAGGGCTGTCGGTTGCGGGAATCTCCGGGGCAAGCGTTCGGCAAGGTTTGATTCTCGATTACAAATTCGACCACGGCGTCGAGGATGGCCAAATCACGGATGCCAGCAGCGCGGGAAATAACGGCCAAATTGTCGGCGCACAGGTGATATCCGATCCCCAAAGAGGCAGCGTGATCCAATTTTCTCCGCCCAACCAATACATCCTGGTCCCGAACAACCCTTCGTTGAACTCGTCCAACATCACGCTTGCCGCATGGATCAAGACCAGCAACCACGGAGATACCTGGCGGCGCGTTTTTGACAAGAACTGGACGGATGGTTTCGCGTTGAGCATCAGCGGCGGACACACGGCCAAACCGACGCCAGGCATGGCAACCCTTGAGATCTGCCAGGATGCCAAAGATTATGCGGTGCGCAGCGACCATCCAGTGACCGATGGCCAGTGGCATCAGGTGGCGGTGACGTATGATGGAGCGGAAGAAGTCCTGTATGTTGACGGTGTCGCTCAAAAAAGAGGGATCAAATGGTGGCACGGAAGCGTGCCTTCAAATTCTCACGACCTGACGATTGGAATAAACCTGATCGATCCGAATCTCAAATTCAACGAAGTAGGCGCTTCATTTGACGGCTTGATGGATGAGCCAATGATGTTTAACCGCGCGCTCTCGGCGAACGAAATCAAATTTCTATTTAATTCACAGCGGAAGTAATCAATATTGGATGAAATCCGATATTATGAAGATACATTTGAAATCTTTCGCCACGGTCGCGTTCATCACAACACTGTTCGCCACCGCCTCACTCTCTGCCGCGGATGGCATCGCGCAGCTCCAGCAAAGTTTTGACCAGCCACCGGACGACGCGCGTATCATGGCACGTTGGTGGTGGTTCGGTCCGGCAGCGACCAAACCGGAGATCGAACGCGAACTGACCGTCATGAAGCAGGGCGGGTTCGGCGGTGTCGAAGCGACCACCTGTTATCCGCTGGCGTTGAACGGCGAACTGCCGGGCCTGACGAATTACGGCCTGCTCTCGCCGGAGCATCTGGATGCACTGCATTTCGCGGCAGCGAAGGCGAAGGAATTGGGACTGCGCATGGATCTGACGTTGGGCAGCGGCTGGCCTTACGGCGGGCCGCAAATCACCCGCAGCAACGCCGCGGACTCCATTCGTGAATCCGCGCCGGTAAGCGTGTCACCGGGACAAACGAGCGTTGAGATGCCGCCAGCCGGTGGAAAACATGGAGCGGAGGAAAGCCAGATCATCGCGGCCCTGCTCGGCCCCGTGACAAACGCGGCGGCAGGCGAGAGTCCTTATCTGCCGCTGGAAGTCCGTAGCAACATGGCGCTGCTGCCCGCGGACCTGCGCGGCGCGACACAGGTGACATTTTACCGGCTCGGCCTTCCAAACCTGATCGATGTCAAACGCGCGGCGGCAGGGGGCGAAGGTTATATCGTGGATCATTACAGCCCCACAGCCATCGGGACATTTATCAAGGACATCGCCGAACCGGAGGTCGAAGCGTGCGGAACAAATCCGCCTTGTGCGCTTTTTTGCGACAGCCTGGAAGTGGCCGGCGAGAACTGGACCCCGAATTTTCTCGCGGAATTCAAGAAGCGGCGCGGCTATGATTTGACGCCGCTATTGCCGGCGCTGTTCGACGATTTCGGCCCGAAGACATTGGATATCCGGCAGGATTGGGGCCAGACGGTCACGGAATTGTTCAATGATAATTTCAACACGGCGCTCACGAAGTTTGCGCATGAACATGACAGCCGGTTCCGTGTCCAGGGTTATGGCACGCCCCCCGCCGCGCTTTACAGTTATGCCGATTGCGATTTGCCGGAAGGCGAATTGGGCGGAGCAAACAACGAAAAAAATTGGTCGGCCACGCGTTGGGCGTCATCAGCCAGCCATTTGCTGGGGAAGCCAGTGACTTCCTCGGAGACCTTCACCTGGCTGCACTCGCCGGTGTTCCGCGCGACGCCGCTGGATATGAAGGCGGAAGCCAACCTGCATTTTTTGTGCGGCATCAACCAGATCATCTGCCACGGCTGGCCTTACACGGCGCCGGGCGCGCCCTATCCCGGTTGGAGTTTTTATGCGGCGGGAGTCTTTGACGAGAAAAACCCGTGGTGGATCGTGATGCCGGACGTGGCGAAATATCTCCAACGCGTCAGCTCCATCCTGCGGCAGGGCGATCCAGCCAACGACGTGGCCCTCTACATGCCGAACAGCGATGCCTGGGCGGGCTTTGGCGAAAACTTCAGCCTGACCGCCGCGCTCCAGCGAAAAGCGGATGGCCCGGTGCGGGCGATCACCGACGCAGGCTACGATCTCGATTTCTTTGACGACCAATTGCTCGCCATGCGCGGCCAGGTCGCCGGGGACGCGTTGAAATTTGGCAATGTAAGTTATCGTGCAGTCGTGCTGCCGGGCGTGGAGCGCATTCCACTCGCTACGATGAAGACGCTGGAGCAATTTGTGCACGATGGTGGAATTCTCATCGCTTCGCAGCGTCTGCCGGATTTGGCGCCGGGCTACCTGACACCCGCCGCCGACACACAGGCCGTGCGCGATATTGTCCAGCGGCTCTTCAAAGACACAAATGCCCCGGGGATCTTTGTAAATGATGACAGTCAAATCGGAGTCGCATTGGCCAAACGATTGTCGCCGGACGTAGCGGTTTCGCCATCGGCTTCGGCTCCTGAAATCGGCGAGGTGCATCGGCATACCGATGGTGGCGAAGTTTATTTCATCGCGAACACCAGTAACGAATCGCAGGACGTGCAGGCGGCATTTCGCGTGACCGGATTGCAGGCGGAAATCTGGGACCCAATGAATGGCAGTGTGAAGCCGGCGGCCGTCACGGCAAAATCTGACAGCTCAACCACCGTCCAGTTGAACCTTGCCCCTTATGATTCAACGATTGTCGTGTTCACAAAACGCACTCTGCCCATTCTGGCTGTTTCCCCTGCTCCGGCCAATGTGCCGCCGCCGGTGGATTTGAACAGCGGTTGGACCGTCCAGTTCGGCACCAACGGCACGCCGGTCACGATGGACACGCTCGCTTCCTGGACAATGCTCAAAGACGAAGCCAATTTCTCCGGTGTCGCGACTTACCAAAAGACTGTCACCGTCGCGCCTGAAATGTTGCAGGACGGCTTGTCCCTCGCACTCGATTTCGGCCAGGGAAAGCCGACGCAAGATGAGGGCCACGGTGTTCGCGCCCAATTGGATGCACCCATCCGCGAAGCCGCCATTGTTTATGTCAACGGCCAGCGTGCCGGCTCGCTCTGGTGCCCGCCTTATTCGATCGATGTGACCGGCAAACTCAAGACGGGCGAGAATGAAATCCGCATCGAGGTCGCCAATCTGGCTATCAACTACATGGCCGGCATCCAGTTTCCGAATTATGACTACCGGGGATTGGTCCGGCAATACGGCAACCGTTTTCAGCCGCAGAATCTGGATGAGATCGCGCCCCTGCCCTCCGGCCTGCTCGGTCCGGTGCGGCTCGTGACGGCGGCAACAGCCCCTTGATGAATAAGATCACTCCAGCAAACAGATGGAGAGGATTTACTCTCATCGAATTGCTGGTCGTTATCGCCATCATCACGATTTTAGCGGCGATGTTATTGCCAGTGCTTTGCGGCGCAAAATCAAGGGCCCAACGCGCCCAGTGTTTGGGCAACCTGCGGCAATTACAGACCTGTTGGTTGATGTATTGCAACGAGCACAACGACAGCCTCCCCGGCAATCCAAAATTGCCCGCGACAAACAGCGGTCCGGCATGGGTATTTGGCGACGTGGAGGACCCATCGGATGCCACGAATACTGACCTTATCAAGGCCGGCCAGATCTACAGTTACAGCGGAAGTATTGGCATCTACAGTTGCCCCACTTCATCCCGACTCCCTGACAATCGCCTGTCACCTCCCATCACCTATCGGGTGCGCACGTACTCGATGAATTGTTATATGAACGGCCAGGATGTTGGCAGTTCCCATGCGGGGTTGCCATCGGGGCTTTATACGGTCAACACAAAGCTGACGGATGTCCGGAAGCCGGGGCCATCCTCGGCCATGGTTTTTCTCGACGAAGCACCGTTCTCGATCGATGACGGTGATTTTGGTTTCTCGCCGAGCGGCCTTCCCGGATATGGACCGGTCAACGAATGGTTCAACATCCCTGCCCTGGTGCATGGAGGCTCGAATTTTACTTTTGCGGACGGACACGTTGAATTCCATCGTTGGATCGATCCAACGACTTATGGAATCAATGAGATCAATTACGTCGATTCAAGCACGGACCAGGCAGATCTTCGATGGGTCCAAAATGCGATCGCGACGTATTGAGAAATCAATGCGGCACGCTATCGCGGAATTGTTTGGGGGATTTGCCGGTGGCCTGTTTGAAGGCAACGCAAAAGCTGTTGGCATTCTGATAGCCGCACATATTAGCGAGGACTTCGAGTTTATGCGTGGATTCGGCCAGGAGGCGCTTGGCGCGCTCGATGCGCACGCGCTGGAGTTCCTGGCCGGGGGTGCGTCCGACGTTATCAAGGAAGGCCTTGTGCAGTCCGCGCCGCGACATGGCCGCCACGCCAACGAGGTCTTTGACGCTGATGGGCTGGCTGGCGTGCTCCCAGATAAACCGAAGACTGTTGGCAACACCCTTATGCCGGACGGCGAGGAGGTCGCTGCTTTTGCGCGTGACAATGCCGATGGCCGGGACGCGGATCGGCTTGGGCGACGGCAGTTTGCCGTTCATCATGTCTTCGAGCAGGGCCGCGCCGGCATATCCGAGCAATTCCAAATTGGTATCCACGCTTGAGATCGGGGTAGTCAAAGCATCGGGGGCGAGCAGGTAATTTTCGGCGCCGATGATGGCGACCTGCTCAGGGACATTCAATCCCGCGCTGGCGCAGGACTCGAGCACTTCGAGGGCCTGCTCGTCGTTGGCGGCAAAGACAGCGAGCGGTTTGGGGGCGGGCTTCAATTGCGCGGCGAGCCATTTGCGCTTGCGCTTCCATTGTTCACGGTCATCCCGGTAGTCGGGCGAACGATGCCAGCGAAACCACTCGCAACTGTGGCCGGAGCGTTTCAAGGCCTCGATAAAACCTTCGCCGCGTTCTTCGTAAGACCAATTATCCGTGTCGCTAAAGAAAGCAAAATTGCTGAAGCCGCGGGAAAGGAAATGCTCGGCGACCAACTGGGCGGCGTGAGCGTGGTCTTCAAGGACGCGGGAAAATCTCAGATGCGGCCGACGGTAACTGAAATCCACCGTGGGCTTTTTGGATTGCACGACAAATTCCGCCAGATCATCACCCGCGCCGAGCCAGGCCAGGATCCCATCTCCCTCCCATCCCCACGGGATTACTTTTTCGCGGGTCAGATTAGCGGAGAGATGCCAGTGCCGCTCCTGGGCGAATTTTTCGATGCCACGATGCAAACGGTAATCATACCAGCCAAGGGCAACGAGAACTCGTTTTTGGCTTTTGGGCATTGATAAAAAGAATATTTGAGGCTGCTGCAGAAATCAACAAAAAACGGCACTAAAAGTCTAAAAAGTGCAAAATTTTCAAAGGTAGTTTTGGCGCCAAAATTTCCCGTTTTTTTTATTCCAAGTTTCATTCATTCCTGATGTTTTCAATCCCAATAGAAATCTCGCGAAACCCATTATTGTATCGCAGACTTCCAAGCCTGCTGTATCGCGGATTTCCAAATCCGCTGGTTGCCCAACATTTCCGCGCTTTGCCGACTTGGAAGTCGGCGATACAGCAGGTTAGGAAACCTGCGCTACCTCTCCAATGGGATTGCATCGTTCAGCCTGGAGTTGCAAGGAGTGAGCTACGCCAGGTGGAAGAGATTCCCACACCCTCTGAAAGGGTTGTATCAATCCCATACGTACCCTTCATCAAATTCCGCAAAAAAAAGGGCCGGAACCTTATGGTTCCGGCCCGGGTGTTGAACTTACTACTAGTTATTAGTGCTGCTCAAGATCAGGAACAATCCAGGTGTTCCCGAGACCACGTTAGTACCGGTAAAGCTGAAGGTCTCTGTCCCGCCGGAAGCGGTCACCACGTTAGTAGCCTCCGAAACCCATTGGTTGAGCGGCAATGCAACATTAGTGCTACCCAACAGATAGTACGTGCCGCCATTCACACCGTTGGTCGCGGTAATGTTCACATTATTTCCAGACAAGCTGAAACTCGTGACGTGCGGCGGAATAGTGGGAACGATCGTTGTTGACACCGCAACCGCAGTCAGGACGCCGGTCGCCGGATTGAAAGACCATCCCAGTCCCGGTCCAGCAGTACCGTTGGTGGCGGTAAAGCTGCCGGAA
Source organism: Verrucomicrobiia bacterium (assembly GCA_036502245.1). GTDB lineage: Bacteria > Verrucomicrobiota > Verrucomicrobiia > Limisphaerales > UBA11358 > UBA11358. The sequence goes on along the minus strand of DASXYX010000073.1, from coordinate 12,677 downwards.
AGTGTTCCCGAATACAGCGTGAAGGTTTGTCCGAGGGTGATGGTGCCGGAGGTGACAATGGGAGCCAGCGTGCCGTTCAAAGCCACGGAGGTCGCGGCGATTGTGCTGTTTGCGCCACTTCCGCTGAGATACACGACATTGGTGCTGCCCGCCAGGAAGGTGACAGCGCCGGTGACATGCAGCGTGCCAATCCCCTGATCGCCGGCCGCCAGGTTACCGCTACTTTGGACAGTGACCGGACCAGTGATGGTGCCAGTGCCGCCCAAAGTGCCTTTATTGGTCACAACCACCGCACTGGTGGTAAGTGTTCCGTCGATGAGGACGGTGGTATTGGTGATGCCCGTCATGCCTCCGTACGAATCAGCGCCACTGAGCGCCACGACACAGTTGCTGGCGGTGGTACCAAAGATGCCGAGACCATAACTAGCACTGCCGGTGATATTGCCGGAGAACCTGGTCTGGCCGGTATTGATCGTTTGGATGAGGCGATTGGTGAAGGTACCTGCCCCGAGGCCATCGGCGCCATCCAGAACGAACGGTCCGGATAACGTGAGGTTATTGGTGCCGACGATCTCCAGCGTCGTATTATTGGTGCCGCTGGGACATTGGATGGTATTGCCGACGGTAACCGCGCCGCCGGAAGCTTCAATCTCGCCAGTACCGGTGGTTGCGGGAACTTCCGGAGCCAGCAGGAGCACGCCCGTGCCGAGCGGACCGGAGGTCACGCTGCTGCCGGTGCCACCCTGGCTGTTGGCGCCAAGACCAATGGGGCCGGCCGTGGGGGTCGTGCCGCCCGAGAAGGTGTTCTGACCATTCAAAATGGCGCTGCCATTACCGCGTGAAATAAGACCGCCGTTGCCGGAAATGACACCATTGTAAGTCTGGGTCCCTGAATTATTATAGAATGCGATCTCGTCGCCGTTGTACTGGGCCTGCGAGGTGGCTGGACCATCAATGAAGATATTGGCATTGCAGGCGGTGTTGGTGCCATAGAAACGCATGCGATTGGTGTCGAGGCCGGTGCCGCTGGGCGTAAGCCCGACCGCAGGTTCCAGGGTCAATGTCGCGCTCGACGAACCGTAGAAACCTCCAAAGAAAACGGCCGCAAACGTGCCGGTTCCGTTAATATAGAAAGTCGAGTCAGAAGCAACATTGATATTATTATTGACGCCCGATGTGGCGCTGCCGTCATTATCGATCTCCAGGATCGTACCCCCTGGACCCAGAACCACAGGGCCGTTGCCCAGGCCGCCATAATTTTGCAAATTGACCAGGATACCATTGGTCAGCAGCGTGCCACCGGTATAAGCATTGACACTATTCAATGTCACTTCGCCTTCGTCGCTAAATTCGCTCTCACCATCATATACGGCGGCAGCCGGTCCCACGATGCTCCCTGTGCCTGTGAACGTAAAGCCGTTGGCAGTAACAATCGAGATGGAAGCGGGCGCCACGTTGCCGACCAACGTAGCCGTCGCATTGGCCACCGTGGCATCGCTGAAGCTGACCGCATCGCCGCCGGTGAAGACAGCCGGGACGGGCGAAGCATTGGTTGTCTCCCAATCCGCCGTGGTATCCACATCCCAATTGCCACCAGGTGTGCCAACCCAGACCAGATTAGTGGCAGCCACCAAAGTCAGTGAATTGGTAATGGTATTGGTTGTATAACCGCCAACGCCGCTGATCACGCAATAATAGCCGTTGAGCGCCGTAGCCGCGTTCGTCGCAACCGCTGGTGAAATCACCAGGGTGGAACTGGAACCGGTGCCAGTTGCGCCGGAATAAGTACCTCCGTTAGCAAGAGGAACGCCATTCAAGTACCATTGGTAGGCCACATCGGCGCCCACGGCCGCCGTGGAGAATTGAACATAACTGTTCGTCACGGCAAACTCATTCGCCGGTTCGCTCGTGATGATTGGAGGAGCGCTGACAGCCGTGCTATGTCCAAAAACATTGATGGATTGGATGCCGACAATGTTGTTAAGCGGCGTAGCGACCTTTTGATACCAACCCATCGCTAAAGCATTGAAACCGGTGGTGAGAAATGTGCTGCCCGAAGCTACCCCGCCCATATTGGTCACCAGATTCGCGGAGTTGGTGACCGTACCCGCATAGAGCCAGTTAGTGATGGCCAGGGAAGTGGGAGAAGCCATGGAAATCGTGAAAACTTCAGTGTAAGTTCCGCTAGTCATCGTAGCGTTGGCGCCAACCGTGACCGCACTGCCAACCTCAGAACCAGTCGGATTTTGGAAGCTGTAGGTCCCACTGCCCGTCGTCAAAAGCTCCTGACTCGTACTGTTCGCGCCGGTCTGCTGTAGTCTGGCGGTGATTTCATTTTTATTGCCGGTATAGGTCTGCTGGCCAAAGTAGCCCTGCCAAAGCTGGCAGTTGCCAGTCGAATTGATGGTGCTCGCCATTGTCTCAGTGCCATTCATGCCACCGGGCACCGGATAATTGTTCTCGCCGCCGCTATTATACAAGCCAACGGCCAAATAAGCGCGGCTGAGAGTATTTAGCGACTGGTTCGTAAAGACAACGACCAGGGTGAGATAATCATTGGTGGTGGTCAGGTTGATCGGATCGGATGAAAACAAGGCCTGTATTTCATCAACACCGGACGAGGTTGGAGGACAACCAAACACCAAATTCCCCGGCGCAATAGAAGGGGTGGGGTTGTTAGTCACGGCGGCGGAGGAGATGACCTCGTAACTGGTGGAGTTGACCGTGGGCACCGCCGGCGTGGCCGAATTAACGGTACTGCCATTGTTGAACGTGTCACTGAAGAAAGTGGTTTGAGACAACCCGGTCATAGTCGCCATCGTTGTCAGAAACATCACCATTACGATTTGAGCTATCAGTTTCGGTTTCATATTCGGTTACGTGTGTTGGTTTATTGGGTTAGCGGGAGAGACAGTTATTCGGTCGCAAAATTTACGTCAGATTATTATAAGTTGGTCGGGTTGCTGGAACCTGTAATGCAATTTTAGATTAATTCGGAAAAGTTGACATCTCGTACCGGAAATCGATGCCGCCCTGCCCCGATGACGCATTGGCGGCGATGGACGACCATATGCTTGAGTTAAACGAACCAGGGTTATTTCTGATACCTTCCCACCGGACGTGCCCATCGCCAAAGACAGCGTTCAGGCCGGCCGGACTGCCCAGGTTCTGATGAGATACACCTTGATAACTGGCCGTGATCAGGTCCACACACATGCTCTTGGTCTGGTCAATGGCGGCCTGTTTAAATGGCTGCACCACAGTCCATGCGCTGTAGGGCGCAGTGGTCGCGGCCGTCCAGGGCGTGGGATAGGTTTTCAAACCCAATGAAGTGCTTTGTTTCGATTCAAGTTGTGATTGAGGATAATAACTATATCCGACACGCACCCAGGAGGGGTTGGCATCCGTGGCGGTTGACGGATCACGACCGGATGGCCAGGCCTGCGTATTGGCGTAATATTGGTACTCGAAAGTGCTGTTGGGAGTGACGAAACTGGGACAATAGAAGATATTCGCGTTTTGGATGGACTTAGTGGAATAAAGTATGCCCAAATTATATGGTCCTTCGGCGTAAGTTGGCGGGACAGTCGCCGGTGAATTTAATTCGAAGGCCAAATAGTCGTAGTCTTCAGCATTTTTGTCGCGATATTTCAGCGGCGGCATGAAGTCAACGTTATCACTACAATACATATTAACGCCGAAACCAATTTGGCGGAGATTATTGACGCATTGGGAGCGCCGGGCTTTTTCTTTGGCGGCGGCCAAAACCGGCAGGAGCATCGCAGCCAGGATGGCGATGATAGCGATGACGACCAACAATTCAATCAGGGTAAATCCTTTGATGGATCCAAACGAACGACGTGAAAGTATGATTTTGTTCATTAGACTTGTCGGGCTAATTGTTAATATAATACCTATTTGTGATTTTTCAAACAACCGGTTGTGTTTGCAAACCGCTTTGAAAAAAATGCACTCAAAATGCTTTCTGTGCCAATCCGCTTCCTTCGGTTTCAGGCAGGTAAATACGGGCTGAATCCTTCACAAAGCTCTTTTTATCAGCATGCAAGAAATGACAATTAGCTATGGTAATATCTGTGATTTGATTCGTCGGCGACCAGCCCTGGATGAATATAGGCTGTTGCAGTTTGTCAAAAGTGCAGTCCCGGATGTCTATATCACTGATGATGGGGATGGCGCTCCCCTTCATGGCGCCGCTGCTGGAATACCTTAAGGTCATGCTGATGCCCACCTGTGCGGTTTTGATCGTGCAATCGCGAAAATAAGCATTCTTAATGAACCCCCCGCGCGCGGGATTGGTCTTAAAGCGCATCGCCATCTCCAGATCGGAACTATTGAACCGGTCGTTTTGCGCAAAAACATTTTGGACGCCACCGGCCGTTTCACTCCCGATCGCCACTCCACCGTGGCCCGCTTCAAAGTTGCAATCTTCAATCACCAGGTTCTGGCACGGTATATTTATTCTCTGTCCGTCGGCGTCGCGACCAGATTTGATGGCGATACAATCATCACCGTCACTGAAGGTGCAATCTTTGATAAGAACGCCGTTGCAGGAATCAGGATCGCAGCCGTCCGTGTTAAAACCTTTGGTGTCTATCGTCACACCGCGGACCGTCACGTTGGTACAATAGACCGGACTCAACACCCACATCGGTGAATTGATGAGGCGAATGCCTTCGATGAGCACATTCCGGCAACGGACCGGCTCCACGAAGTTGGGACGCAAATGGGCCGTGCCCCCGAAGATGCGTTGCGAAACCGGCACTCCGCTCGTGGCCATTTTCACCAGACGCGCCGGCGCTCCGGCATCCCACCATTGATGCCAGAAAAGACCCTGGCCATCGAACGTGCCTTTGCCGGTGACGGCGATATTTGTCTGCTCAAACGCATAGATCAACGGGGAATAATTCATCACCTCCGTGCCTTCGTAACGCGTGAACACCGGCGGCAGATAGGCGTCGGTGTTCGTCGTGAAACGAACCAGGGCTTTTTTATCCAGATAAAGATCCACATTATTTTCCAGGTGGATCGCCCCGGTCAAAAAAGTTCCCGCCGGCACCACTACCCTGCCCCCGCCCGATTGGCTGCACGCGTCGATCGCTTTGCGAAACGCCTCCGAGTTATCCGTGACACCGTCGGCCACGGCCCCGTAACTGGTGACGACGAAATCGCGATCCGGGAATCTGGGTGGAACAATGCCCGCCAGGATGGTGGGCACGGCGTCCCATGCTTTGACGGCAGCATCGGCTTGCGGATCATCCTTGGATGAATGAAGCCGGGCGCAACCGGTTGCGCCGATGAGCATGGTAACGGCAAGCGCGGACGATGCGATAACACCTTGTCGTAGCGCAGACTTCCAAGTCTGCTGTATCGCGGATTTCCAAATCCGCTGATTTTCCGCCGTTTCCACATCTGCCGACTTCGAAGTCGGCGATACAGCAGGTTGGGAAACCTGCGCTACCTCTTTTACAGGGGTCTCGATAAGGATTAAGGATGAGGGGTGAGACAACGGAGAGGCGCTTATCATCGTGTTCATTATGTCATTTTTACAAATAAAAAGGCGAGCGCTGCATCTGCTGCGCTCGCCTTTCAAAGCCAGTTAAATTAGCTGCGACGACGAAAACGGAACAAGCCAAGCAAACCAAGTCCGGCGCTGCCCAATGCCAAGGTCGTAGGTTCAGGGGTGGCTTGAATATCATCTGTAACGAGGATTTGATTGAAATCCGCCACATTTGCCGAAGATGTGCCATTGTAACGCCAGCCAAAGGCCAAGGCATCGTAAGAATATTCCAATGCCGTAGCTGAAGTGGAATCAGTCTGGCTATAAATTGCCGTGCCGGTATCCGTAGTGCCGTTATAAAGAGAATCAAGAATGGTCAACCCCCCATTCGCAGCAACCGTATATCGCAATTGAAGTGTATATACGTCACCTTGAATCAGTCCCGCGCCGAACATCGCACCGCTTGAACCGACCGTAGATCCGCTGGGATTATTGAAGGTGGATGAACCACTAGCGCCATTGAAAAGCACATCCTGGCTTTGGTTAACATTGGCGGTTCCCGCTCCCTGCGCAGGACGCGTATAAATTTGAGAAGCCGCTCCCGTATCACCGATACGCCCAACGTAACCAATCCATCCAACGGCTCCGCCAGTACCTTCACCGGCAGCGTCAAGTCGTGTGCCTTGAGCCGGTTTCGATCCACCAGAATTAAACATACCGATGTTGATGGTACCTCCGGCCGTATAAATCTGGGTGGTGTCGGTGAACGTTATTGCTAAATCAAGATAGTCGCCAGCGGTCGCCAAAGTAATCGGACTGCTAGTGAACAAGGCTTCATTTTCCGAAATTGAACTGGTTGTGGATCGTCCGGCTACATGATAGTCACCGGCTGAAGGAAACGTTGGGGCCGTAGGGTTGCCGCCCTGTTGAAAGTATTCGTAGGCGGTTGAAGTGGCTGTCGGATCTGCAGGTGCAGCACTTTGAGTCGAATCACCGTTACCCGCGCCAAAGGTGTCATCAAATATAGTGGTTTGAGCGAAAAGGGTACTGGCGCCGGTGAGGATCCCTACTGCAATCAAAACTTTGGTGGCCAATGGATATCTCATAACTGTTCTAATTATTTTAAGATTTGCTTCATTACGACAACTCGTGCCTGGGTTTAATAGCATCATACATGACAAAGCCATTTTGTCACCACAAGTCATTTTGAATATATTGCATATCGCTATGAAAAATTGGCACTCCTCACAAATCACACGCCTACAGAACATTGGACATCGCTCATGAAAGAATGGGGAGCACGACCGTCCCGGTCGCTACTTTCGGCGTCACGCCGAACGTTCCTTCCATCGGCCAGAAGAAGCGACTCAATCACCTCAAGGGTTTGTGCCAAAATCGCGAAACGCAATACCGGCCTGATAACATCTAAGCTGCGCCCGGGTGGCGGCGACCATCACGCCATTGGTTTGGCCGGACGCTAACTGCAAAGCGCGCTGAACGTTGGTGATGGCTTCAGTAAACTTTCCCGCCTCGGCATAAGCCGCCGCCAGCGTGGCCGCCATTTCCGGATTGCTACCACCTGTCAGGCGGTCGGTTTGTCGGGCCAACTCAATTGCTTTGGCTCCATTGCGACGTGATGAATCTGGCGACGTTGCCATCAACCAGGCAATGTGAGCAAGATTGTTTTGGGCCGCTACAAAATCGGGTTGGAGCGCCAGTGTCTTTTGAAATTGGATGATTGCCTCATCCATTCGCCCTTTTTCTGCCAAAGCATCACCCAGATTAAAGTTGGCTTGCACCAGGTTAGGATTGATGGCCAGCGCCTTTTGAAATTGCGTGATCGCCTCGTCCACTTGCCCATTTTGGACAAAGGTAACGCCAAGATTGTAACAGGCCTGGGCATCATTTGGATTGATCGCCAGCGCGCTTTGGTATGCCATGACTGCCTCGTCCAACTGCCCCTTTTTGGCCAGGGCATTACCAAGGCCATAGTTAGCTTCGGCAAAGTTGGATTTGATCGTCAGCGCCTTTTTATATTGAGCGATCGCTTCGTCCACTTGCCCTTTTTTCTCCAGGGCATTGCCAAGGTTATAATAGACTTCGGCATCCCTGGAGTCGATGACCAGAGCTTTACGGTATTGAGCGATCGCTTCGTCCACTTGCCCTTTTTTCTCCAGGGCATTGCCAAGATTATTCAAGGCCTGGTCAAATTTGGGGTCGAGTGCCAACGCCTTTTGAAATTGAACGATCGCCTCGTCCACCCGCCCCTTTTGGGCCAGAGCATAGCCAAGGTTATTCAAGGCTCTGACATAGTCAGGGTCAACAGTCAGCGCGTTTTGGAATTGAATGATCGCCTCGTCCACATGACCTTGTTGGTCCAAAGTTTCGCCAAGATTATTCCAGGCTTTGGTATAGTTTGGATTAATAGCCAAGGCTTTATGATATTCAACGATCGCCTCGCCCACCTGTCCGTTCTGAGTCAGGGCATCAGCCAGATTGGCGTGGGCATAGGAATTGTTCGGTGTGACAGCCAGAGCGTGTCTCCAAAGCGTTTCACCATTTAACCAATACGCCGTCTGCTTCCAGGCGCAGAACATCAATACAGCGATTACACCCGTCATCAGGCTTCCCATGATGGCGCGGCGGAATTGCCATTTCGCAGCCAACTCCGCCGTCATCCAGGTGATTGCGATATAGATTCCAATTTCCGACAGGTAGGTATATCGATCCGCATGAGCGCAAAAGGCCATCTGCACAATTCCGATGACCGGAACCAGCATACCCAGATACCAGAGCCAGCCTACGACGAGCCAGGGATATGTCTTTCTAAGGAAAAGCGCCACACCAGTTATCCCCAACAGCAATCCCAGCGCCCCAAACACCTGCCATAGCGGCAAAAGGGTGGTGGGATTCAGATAAAGACACGTCAGCCCTGACGGATAAACCATTTGCCAAAGGTAGATGATATAGCAAACCACTGCATTTTCCACTCGCAGCACAACCGGCATTTCGAGACTGGCGCTCAATTTCTCCGCAGATAAAACAGTCACCAGACTCGATGCCATCGCGAGCATAAACAAGGGAACTTTTTCTACCGTCAGCCGAAGTAACGTCTCTGGATTAAAATCTGAAAAGCGTTTCAACGGCCAATAATCCAGTAGCAGCAATACAAATGGCAGTGTCACCAACATATCCTTGGAGAGCAGTCCCATCGCAAAAAAGACTATCACGGCACCATACCAAACCATTGAACGCGGAGCGTGCGCATAATGGACATAGGCCCAAAGCACCAGCATAAAGAAAAACCCGCTCAAAACGTCTTTGCGCTCGGATATCCACGCGACCGATTCCACGTGCAACGGATGAATGGCGAATATCGCCGCCACAAAGGCGCTACGCCATAGAAATCCGGTCATCCGTTGAAGCACTAAAAATAGAAGAATCACCGACGCCGCATGAAACAGGACATTGGTCGCGTGATGTCCGCCGGCATTCGATCCGTACATCTGACAATCCAACATATGGGTAAGCCAGGTCAACGGATGCCAGTGGCCAATCCCGCTATACGTGAAAGCCCATCGAAATCCGGCCCAAGTCAAACCATTTTGGACGACAGGGTTCTGATATACATAATTATTGTCATCTAAATTGACGAATCCAAAGTTAAATGTCTGTCCGAAAACTGCCAAGGTAATCACCGCAAGAAAGATACAAATGACAATAATCACCCGGACGTTAGCTGATTCTTTCGGAAGGTCCTGGCCGGGTTTGATCTCTATGGAAGACGCGACCCTGGCCTTTTTCAAACTCTCCTCGTTCTTGCGTTTTGGGTTCATGCCAATAAAGAGGTCGGCTATTCTTTCAACTTCAAATGTGCCCCCATCTTAGAAGGAAAAAAAAATTGGGAAAATAATATATTTCTCGCATCGCAGAATACCAATAAAGTAGGATTAGAGCGACTGCTATGCCGATGGAAAAAACTCACAAACCGGCTTCTCCGGTTTCAACTTGGCTAATTTTAAGCATTTGCATTTTTCTCGCGTTGATCATCGGGATTGTGTTCGGCCAGACCCGGCATTTTGGGTTCCTCTTCGTTGACGACGGTACCTATGTTTATAACAACCCAATGGTCACCCAGGGCCTCACATGGCCGGGTTTCGTCTCGGCCTTCGACTATAAAACATCCGACAACTGGGTGCCACTAACAACCCTGTCGCATATGTTGGACTGGCAACTCTTCGAGGCCGATCCCGCCGGGCATCACCTGATGAACGTCCTTTTCCACGCGCTCACGGCCATCCTGCTCTTTCTGGTTTTGAATGAGATGACTTCGCGCCTGTGGCCGAGTGCGTTGGCGGCAACAGTGTTCGCCATCCATCCGTTACGGGCGGAATCAGTGGCGTGGGTCTCGGAACGCAAAGACGTCCTGTGCGGCGTGTTCTTCATGCTCACCCTCTGGACGTATGCGCGCTATGCTCGCAACGATAAGTCGTGGCGGCTCTATGTAACCACATTGTTATTCTCTGCCCTGGCATTAATGGCCAAACCGATGGTGGTCACGCTGCCAATCGTATTGCTGCTGCTGGATTATTGGCCGTTAAATAGATTCGAGAAGAATATTTTGCCACGCCTGATAATTGAAAAAATCCCTATTGCCCTGCTGTCCATGGCGACATGCGTCCTGACGGTTCTCTCCCAACAAGCTCCCATTCAGGGCATGGAAAAGATTCCTTTTGGTCTGCGGGTCGAGAACACCGCAGTTTCATACGTCGCTTATCTCTGGCAATCCATTTGTCCGAGCCGGTTGCTTTTTCTATATCCGTATCCATTATCAGGTTTTCCGGTATGGGAAGTATCTGCCGCTATCCTCTTCCTGGCCGCTGCCTCGCTGGCCGCCTTCTATTGGAGGACGAAATATCCATATTTGTGGGTGGGTTGGTTATGGTACATCGTAATGCTGGTGCCGGTGATCGGGTTGGTGCAGGTTGGAGCGCAGGCCAGAGCTGACCGCTATATGTACCTGCCGGAAATCGGTTTGGGGGTTATGATGATCTGGTTTATCGCCGACATCTCGAGAGGTTGGCCAGAGCGTCTGGCCTTGCTGGGCGGCCCGATTGTCGTAGGGGTGGCGATTTTGATGAATTCCGCCATGAACCAGGTATCGTATTGGCAAAGCGACGAATCAGTATTGAATCATACGCTGGCCCTATCCCCATCCAATTACTGGGCGAGTGTTACCCTCGGTATTTACCATATGCATCAGGGACGGCTGGATGATGCCATCAGCGAATTGAATCAGGCCATAGCCGATAATCCCGATAATGCCATCGCCTATTCAACTATGGGGGACACCATGCTGCGCGCAGGGCGGGTGGATGACGCGATCGTTCAATATCATAAAGCACTCAAGATTAACCCAAACGATATTCTGGACCATTCGGATCTTGGGTATGCCTTGGTCCAAAAGCGTCAATACGACGATGCCATTGCCGAATGCGGCAAAGCTCTGAACCTTGATTCTCACAATGCCGATGCGAATTTTAATCTCGGCCTGGCCTTTCATGGGAAAGGACAGAACGATGAAGCCATCACCCATTATCAGGAAGCCGTTCGCCTCCAACCCGGCTATGTCATGGCGCACTATAACTTAGCCATGCTGCTAGCCGCGCATTCACACCTTGACGAAGCAGCCCAACAGTTTCAAACCGTTATCCAGTTGAACCCTGACTATACCAATGCCTATGGCAACCTCGCCAATGTGCTCATGGGACAAGGCAAACTCGACGAGGCCATTGCCCAATACCAAAACACCGTTGAACTGGCGCCCGGTTCGGCCCAGGCCCATTTCAGATTCGGCCAGGCCCTGGAGAAAAAAGGACGCACCTCCGACGCCATCGCACAATTCCGGCTGACCCTGCAATTGAACCCAAACCATCAGGACGCCAAAACCCAACTCCGCAACCTGGGCGCACTGCCTCAATAGCAATCTTTCGGCTTAGAAAAGGGGTCATCGAAAAAGGGTCAGTCCTGGCATTTCAGACTTCATATCACGCGGCAAACAATCAAGCATACCATCTTTTCCGTTTCCTCCTAAGCCAAGGAGAAACGTGGGCCACTCGCGAAGCCTTGACGCAGGCGGGGATAAATAACCCCCCGATTGACACGTCAGTCCCACAAGACACCCGCGCACTCGCATCTATCAAACCCACAGATGTCTTTGTGTTAGGAATTCAATCTTGGCCGACTGGCATCATTGATTCGCCTCTCGACATTAATGGACGTGCAGCGCTTTATTCATTGGGGTTCATGATGCGCCGAGCCGCAGCCGTTCGACTCGACATTGACGAACGGGAATTGAAAGTGGGATTGCGTGTTATCCAAGATGCAAACGGTCAGGTCAGAGGTGAAATCTTCATTTCCGACAGTTTGGAGAACGGTGCCGGCTACAGTTCGCATTTAGGATCGCCAGACGAGGCCGAAGATCTTTTGCAATTTTTAATCGGGCAGGGAAATCCAAGTTTTTATGCACCGCTTGTTGCCCCGCTTCATTCCGATGTGTGCCAAACTTCATGTCCCGATTGTCTGCGTGACTTTAGCAATCTTGCGTTTCACAACATCCTTGATTGGCGTCTTGGGTTAGACCTTGCGCGCCTTGCGCTTGATCCTAGCGCGCCCATTGATTTTTCGCCGCCGTATTGGCAAGCCTTGGCAAATTCCGCTTCCGTTGCCTATTTTGCCTCGCAACCACTTTGGCAGTTCCAATCCTACGCAGGAGTTCCCGCCGGCCGTCGGGGAAATGTTGTTGAGATCATCACTCACCCGCTTTGGGATACGAATCCAAATGCAATGTGTGTTCAACTTGTTGCGGCCCACGCGCAAGCTCAAGCAGCCGGAGCCCAAACAATTGCCTTCAAATCAATATTTGAAGTCTTGCGCAGACCATTCTGATTTCGTGAAGGTTGCAAGACGACGTTAGACCGTGATCTTTGCCGCTGCGGTTGTCTATGGCCTAGTGTAGTGTCTCACAAACGACTGGAGTTATTTTGCCTTTGTTTTGCGCATTCTTGGAGGGGTGCATCCTGGTTTGATTCGCTCCAGCGTTTGTTTGCAGCGGCTTAGCTTTTCGATGATTGATTGGACCGTCGCCGTCCACACGAAC
>DASXYX010000072.1:0-70562 GCA_036502245.1 Verrucomicrobiia bacterium | reverse complement strand
TCCTGGTGAGCGGAACGATCACGTTGGACTTTGGCAATTTTGTATATATCAGCGGGACGATGGGCTTTGAGTCAACGACAGCGAATGTAGAGTTGGCCGGCCAGACGACCACAACGTCGATGTCTGAGCTGACAATTGGCGCCACTGGTTTGACGATCTTTGCGGGAATGAATGGCACACCCACGGGAGCAGGACCTGATTCGGTCGGCTTCTCGATGACGGGTGTGAATTTGGCGTTGGCACTCTTCTCGGATGGCGCTGGTAATTCATATTACGGAGTATCGGCCACGGCTGATTCACTTGGCGCGGTGGGTTTGCCCTCTGCGTTCCAGGCCAATGCGTCCGCAGTGACGGTGCAGGTCAACGGGAGTAACAACAGCAATGTGGTGAATTTTGATGCGTTCAATCCCGGCACGGGTTTGGTGGTAGTTGGCTCGACACTTCCGTTGGACTTCTCGACCAGTGAAATCCTGGTGAGCGGAACGATCACATTGGACCTTGGTAATTTTGTATATATCAGCGGGACGATGGGATTTGAATCGACGACGAACCCCAATGTGGAATTGGCTGGCCAGACGACCACAACGTCGATGTCTGAGCTGACGATTGGCGCGACGGGCTTGACGATTTTTGCGGGCTTGAATGGAACACCCACAGGAGCAGGACCTGATTCGGTCGGCTTCTCGATGACGGGTGTTAACCTGGCATTGGCGATTTTCTCGGACGGCGCTGGTAACTCCTATTGGGGTGTGTCGGCCACGGCGACTTCGTTGGGTGCGGTAGGTTTGCCCTCTGCGTTCCAGGCCAACGCGACTGCGGTGACGGTGCAGGTCAACGGGAGTAACAACAGCAATGTGGTGAACTTCGATGCGTTCAATCCCGGCACAGGTTTGGCAGTGGTGGGTTCAACGCTTCCGTTGGACTTCTCGACGAGTGAAATCCTGGTGAGCGGAACGATCACGTTGGACTTTGGCAATTTTGTATATATCAGCGGGACGATGGGCTTTGAGTCAACGACAGCGAATGTAGAGTTGGCCGGCCAGACGACCACAACGTCGATGTCTGAACTGACGATTGGCGCGACGGGTTTGACGCTTTTTGCGGGCTTGAATGGCACGCCCACGGGCGCGGGACCCAGCTCGATCGGCTTTTCAGCGACTGGGATTAACCTGGCATTGGCATTGTTCTCGGATGGCGCTGGTAACTCCTATTACGGAGTGGCGGCGACTGCGGCTTCGCTGGGGCCGGTAGGTTTGCCCAGCGCAATCACAGTTTCAGGAACTCTCCTCAATGTGGAGGTCAACGGGAGCAACAACAGCAACGTGGTGAATTTTGACGCGTTCAACCCCGGCACGGGTTTGGCGGTAGTTGGCTCGACGCTTCCGTTGGACTATACGGCATCGCTGATCGAGGTGCAGGGCAACTTCAGCCTGGGAGTGGCGAATGAAATCAGCATTGGCGGAGGGTTTAGTTTTACCGACACGGCAAACCTGATCACGATCGATCTCGGCGCTGTGTCGTTTACGGGCGCAGATCCGTTCACGTTCTCATTGGGTTCCTTCTTTACCGCGACCGGTTCACTTTCAATGACCATCAGCCCGACGACATTCACATTGGTGAATGCAACCCTGACGGTGGGCAGCACATTGACCCTGGGATCGATTTTATCGGTGACGGGATTGTCGGTGACGGTGTCGGACCTGTCTATCGATCTGTCAACCGGGGTGATGTCGGGTGTGACGGATTCGAGTGGCACACATGACCCGACGCTGACGATCAACGCGGCAAGCGCTTCAATGTTCCCCGGTAATTCAACCATCAGCGGCTCGGTATCGGCGCTGGCGGCAGACAATGACAACTTGGGATTCAAGTCAACGTTCGACCTTTCCACGGGAGCGTTCAGCATCACATTGGAACACACCCTGTTCACCATCGGCAGCGTGATGACGGTGACTTCAAACGATGTCCTGTTGACATACGATCCCAATGACACCGATCCGCATCAACAATTGGTGCAGGTTGGCAGTGGCACGCTGTTGGTGAATGTGGGTTCAGGCTCGGTGAGTGGCAATATCACAAACCTAACGATTTACAAGGATGGCTTCTCGATCGGCAGTGTAACGGTCACGGTCAACACAACGATCACTCTTGGACCTTTGAAGCTGACCAATCCCACGGTGACGCTGACTGATTTCAGCGCAACCTTCAGCGGCGGAAACGCGGACTTCAGTGAGACAGGGTCGCTGACGGTTGGGGTAAGTTCGGCTTCCCTAACAGTTGGATCGTTGAGCGCAACGGTCACTGGATTGGCTGTCACAATCAGTTTGGATCCCGGCACGCTTGGACAGACGACTGTGACGGTGACGGGCTTTACGCTGACATTTTCGACTTATTTGAACCTGTCGGCCACGAATGTGACCATCAACCCCTATGCGGCTGTTGGGAGTGACTATCTCACGGTCGGGACTGCATCGGTGACGATGACAATCGGGTCATTGACGATAGGCGGTTCGGCCTCGAATTTTTCCATCGAGAACACGGCATCGGGACCGGCATTCGATACCAGCAACGGATTTTCGATCACGCTGACGCCGCCATCGCCCAGTTCGTTGGGCCTTCCGAGCTGGCTTGGTTTTTCGATCACACAGTTTGGAATCATCTGGCCGAATGGTTTGAGTGATCCGACGAATTTCCAACTGACGCTGTCGGCGGGCATCACTTCGATCTCCGGCGTGCCTGACGGTTTGACGGTGAGCGGAACGATCAGCGACGTGATCATCAATGTGGGTGAACTGTCAACGTGGCTGTCCAATCCGACGATGGCAAACTTCCCGATCTCATTCGGGCCGAGCGGTGGCATAGGCGGGTCGGTGAGCGGCACGTTGTTCGGGATGCAAATCAGCGCGGCATTTGTGGGCGGGATTGTGCAATTCAACCAGGAGGGTGGAATCTTTACCGCGCCGGGCGTAGTGACGGGAGCCAGTCCGTCGGATACGACGGTATATGGCCAGGGATTTTATGTGGGGATACAGGGCAGCGCGACGATTCCGGGGATGGGAACCGTAACGATTTCGCTCGGGTTTTCCAATTTAGGGCCGCTGTCATTCTATTTGAGTTATCAAGCTGAGGAGCCGTTGATCATCGATCCGGATACAGGGATAGCGCTGGGTGGTTTGGCGGTGGGTGTTGCGTTTGACCAGACGATGCAGGTGCCGACTTCGGCAACGGCGTTGCCGACGGTGATGGCGGCGGCGCTGACCTCGATCACCGGTTCACCGACGGGGACAGGCAGCGTGAATGTGGCCACATGGCAGTTGTCGTTGGAGCAGGCGACGGTCAAACAATATCTGAATGGCGGATCAAATGGGTCGGGCTTCTTCAGCCAGCCGATCATGTTGTTGGGAAGTGTGACTCTCACGGATGCGTACGTGGGTGGAGATGACGCGTTTGAATTGACGGGCACGGTGATATTGGCGATCAACCCGCAGGCGACGGGAAGCCAGCCTCCGGTGGCCATCTTAGTGGAAGGTTCACTGATGCTGGGCGGGTCCAGCGGATTTAGCGGGGCGAACGGATACCTTTATGGGGCTTTCAGCGGCGGGGGCGCCTCCTTCTACTTCCTGGTCAATGAGCCGGGCAGTTTCCCGATAGAATCGTTTGGCGGCGGACTGACATTCCAGTTCACACAAAATGGGAATCCATGGACCCATAGTGACACCGGGTCGCCGAATGGTTTCACACTTTCGCTGAGCGGCTTTTTCCAATATTCAGCATTGGGATTTGCCAGTGTCAGCATCCAGGGCACGCTGACGATTGCCGAGCAGCCGGGGATGATCACGATCGACCTGGCCGGTGATGTGAATGTGAGTTTCCTGGGCGACCTGGGTGACGCGTCGGCCCAGATCGTGTTGCTGTTCAATGGGGCCACGTATGCGGCCACGCCTGCGGGTAATGGCGTGGCGGCGACAACGAGCTTCACAAATAATTCGGGCAATATTGAGATTTACGGGGCGCTTGACTTGTACACCGGTTCGGCTGAAGCGAAGCTGGCGAATTACGGGTTGTTCATCAATGGCGCGGCGTTGTTCCAGATCAACACCACCAACCAAAATGTGGAAGTGAACCTGCCTCCACCACCGACGGCTACGGCTGGGACACAACCTACGCCATTCGTGATCCAAAGCAGTGTGGTGTTTGAAATGTCGCTCACAGGGACAACGAGCACCTATGCGACTGTGGCTTATGTGCCGCAACCGGCGGATGCGATCGCATCGAACACGAACTATAGCGGAGGGACCGTTTCGCTCACTCTTGCGGCAGGGACATATATGTGGACGCCGGGAACGAATGACACATCGTTGACAGTCGGCGTGACTACGTACCAGGCTGCCAATGGACCGGCCATCTTTACGACTACCAGCTCGCAGAGTGTGACTCTGAATGGATCGGGCAACATGGCCGTCAGTGGATCCATCAAGGGAGGGGCCTCGGTCTTCGACATGCAGGCCTTCATGGATCTGCGGTTGACGAACAACAACGGCAACCTGGGACTGCAAATATTTGCGGACATCAATCCGCTGACAATCGGGCCGCCGAGCGCCCAGTTCCTGTCCTTTACCGGATTTGGAATCATCATCATCAACAACCAGGGCCTGGTGGCGGATATTGGCTTAAATATCAGTAGCGGCACCAATCCGATCCCTGATTTTTCGTTCAACGCCAATTTCAGCCTGGTGTTGAACACGACGTCGCAAACAGTAACATTCACGGTTCCGCAGGTGGTGGTGCCGGGCGCGCCGGGTGAGTTGCCGCCGGCGGGCATCCCAATTTATAATGGCGGCACGACTTCGATCGGTACGGTGACGACTTTGATAATCCCGGCTGGACCGCCGCAGGGCACTCTGGAGGTGGCCGGGAATTCGACAGCTAATTTGGTGGGAACCAGCACTTATGCCACCGCCACCACAGGAAGTTATGTGGTCAGCAATCTGGCAGCCGGAA
Source organism: Verrucomicrobiia bacterium (assembly GCA_036502245.1). Taxonomy (GTDB): domain Bacteria; phylum Verrucomicrobiota; class Verrucomicrobiia; order Limisphaerales; family UBA11358; genus UBA11358. The sequence continues at coordinate 65,561 of DASXYX010000072.1, read as the reverse complement.
CTTATACATGGACTCCGGGAACGAGCGACACTTCGCTGACGATCGGAGGCACTACTTATCAAGCTACAAGCGGCGCGGTCACTTTCACAACGACCGGCGCAAGTTCGGCAGTTTTTGTGGGAACAGCTGGGCTGCCGATCACGGGGACGCTGATCACTGATTGGCTTCCGGCGAATGCGTCATACACCAGTGGAAGTTACACGACCGGCACTTTGCAGGCCGGCACCTATAACTGGACCCCGGGATCGCACGATACATCGTTGACGGTGGACGGCGTCACATATCTGGCGTCCAACGCAGTGAGCGGGAATGTCACTATCACGGTGACAACCGCGGCGACAGCAACGTTGGCGGGAACAACGGGCACGGTCAATGGGAAGCTCACAAGCGAAGCGATCCTTGCGAGCACGAGCTACACCAATTCAGGCTCGGCTTCCATCAGCAGCCTGCCGGCCGGAACGTATATCTGGATGCCCGGCAGCAACGATCAATCGCTGACCATCAACGGCACGACATACACGACGGCTCAAGAGGTGAATGGCGAGGTCATCATCACTACGACAGCGACGGGAACAGCAACTTTTGTGGGAACGGCGGGCCTGGCGGTTACCGGGACGCTGACAGCGGATGCGATTCCGGGCAGCACGAGTTACAGCAGTTCGGGCGCGGCTTCCATCAGCAGCCTGGCGGCAGGAACTTATATCTGGACCCCGGGAAGCGATGATACCTCGCTGACGGTCGGCGGCCATACTTATCAGGCCAGCGCAGGGGCGGTCACCTTTACTCTTGCAACGGCGGGAGCGGCAACGTTCGCCGGAACGGACAGCTCGCTGGTCAATGGCACGCTCGTGAGCGATTCCATCCCGGGAGGCACGGCTTATAGCGGGAGCTACAATAGTTCTGGCACAGCGAGCATCGCCAATGTGGCGGTCGGGACTTATGTCTGGACACCGGGAAACAACGATACGTCATTGACGATCGATGGCACTACGTATTTGGCGTCGAGCAAGGTCAGCGGTCATGTCACGGTCACGGTCACATCGCTTGGAATGGCGACGCTCGTGGGAACGGCGGGTTCGGCGATCACTGGAACGCTTACGAGCCAGGGGATTCCGACAAACACGAGTTACAGCAATAACGGTTATTTGAGCATCGCCAATCTGCCGGTTGGAACTTACACCTGGACGCCGGGAACCAACGATACATCCTTGACGATAGGCGGCGTTACCTATCTGGCTTCCGCAGGCGCGGTCACCTTCACGACCACGGTGATCAGTACGGCAACTTTAGTGGGCACGAAGAACGCGTCTGTCAGCGGGACCCTGATAGATGAGGCCGTTCCTGCCAATACGAGCTACAACGGCTCCGGTTCCTCTTCCGTCAATCTGGCGCCCGCAACTTATACCTGGACGCCGGGCAGCCATGACACATCGCTGACTTTCAACGGCCAAACGTACACGACGACAACCACTTTCACTGTGGTAACGGCTGGGGTGGCAACGCTCGCGGGAACGGACAGTGCGACGGTCAATGGCACACTTATCATCGAAGGCATCCCGGCCAGCTCGAGTTATAACGGCTCCGGCTCCGTGAATGTGACGAATTTGGCGGCGGGTACTTATACCTGGACGCCGGGCAGCCATGACACGTCATTGACGATCAATGGCATTACCTATTTGGCCACCGCGGGCGCGGTCACCTTTACGACTGTTTCGACGGATACGGCGACGTTCGTGGGAACGGCGAATGCAACGGTCAATGGGTCGCTGGTAGATGAGTTGATTCCGACGGGCACGAATTACAATACTTCCGGATCGGCGACTGTCAGCAGTTTGGCGGCGGGTACTTATACCTGGACGCCGGGAACGGGCGACACATCATTGACGGTCGGCGGCAATACTTATCTGGCTTCCGGAGGCGTGGTAACTTTTACAACGACATCGAGCGGCGCGGCAGTATTTGTGGGAACAGCGAATGCGACGATCGCCGGCACGCTGGTAAGCATGTTGGTTCCGGTAGGCACGAACTACAACACTTCAGGTACTGCGACCGTGGCCAATGTGGCGCCGGGGACTTATGTCTGGACTCCGGGAACACACGATACGTCGCTGACGATTGATGGCACTACTTATCTGGCGTCCAGCGCGGTGAACGGCAAGGTTATCATCACGGCTGCTACCGGAGGAACGGCGACATTAGTGGGGACGGCGAACTCGGTGATCACCGGAACGCTGGTGAGCGAGTCGGTTCCGGGGGGCGCGGCTTACAGCAGCGGAAGCTTTACGACCAGCAGCCTGGTTGCCGGCACTTATACCTGGACGCCGGGGGCCAATGACACGTCATTGACGGTGAACGGCACTACTTACCAGGCATCGAATGGCCCAGTTATCTTCACGCTGGCAAGCGCGGGAACAGTGACATTGGGCGGAACCAAGAATACTTCAGTAACGGCGACAATTTACGCGGCGGGCACGTATGGAAACGTGGGCGCGACGGGGCCGTATATTGTGGTGCAGGGAAGCGGCAGCTTGACACTTTTCGCCGGGACTTCAAACGAGCTGGACATGAGCGGGTTCTTCTATTTCCAGATTAGTTACAGCACGTCCGGTGGATTCCTGCTGCAACTGGCGGTGCAGGTGACCGCGACGATAAGCGGGCTTGGCAAAGTGACAATCACAGGGGCGATGCAAATCACCAGCGCGGGTGTGGTGGCATTGCTGGAAGTCAGCGGCCAGGCGGGCACTCCGACGTCCTATGGGGCGAATATTTCATTCAATATTAATGCCGAGTTGGCGATCAATACCACGAATGCGACTGTGTTCAACATCGGAGGAGTCACGTTAAACGGGACCACTGGAATCGTTGCCAATTCGTTCTATATCGTTGCGAGCGGCACGATGACGCTGAGTTTCGGCGGCGGCACGCTGGTGATCAGTGGTATTTTCTCGTTCGACACCAACACCTCCGGAAGCGGTCAAACGTATTTGGCTTCCGGCGGCGCGGTCACCTTTACGACGACCAGTTCAGGTTCGATCATCCTCCAGGGAACAGCGAACACGGCGGTCAGCGGAACGCTGTTGAATGGCACTACCGAGGCGATCCCGGTGAACACCAGCTACAATGCTTCAGGCAGCGCAACGATCACCCTGGCAGCCGGAACTTATAAATGGACTCCGGGTGCCAATGACACGTCGTTGACCACCGGTGGCACCACAGCAGTATCCACAACGACGATCACCGCAGCGGGAACCCTGACGGCGACGGTCAATGGGACTACGATCCTGACGATGACCGCGAACGGGGTGCTACAATTTGTGACCGGCCCCGGAGCGACGGGGACGGGAGGAGCGCCGGCGGCGGGCATGGCAGGACAACTGACGCTGACGCTTTCCGGATCAAATCCGTTGAGCGGAACCGGATTTGATTTCAACGGCACGTTTACGCTGCAATTGAACACGACGGGATATGATGTGACGGTGAATGAGCCTAATGTTGGCGGCACGGGCACGACGCCGGTGACGATTGACGGAGGAGCGGACAATGTCTCCATTCCTGCCGGCAGCACCACCGCGGGAGGTTTCTATGTGGAAATCATAGCGAGCGGGAGCCTGACCTTCGGGAGTTCGACGAACGGATTTATCCTGAACAATGGCAGCTTCTTCATGTCGATCAGCAGCACGGGATTTGCGATCAGCGCGAGCGCGACAATGGAGATCGTAGTGGGCGGATCAACATTGTTCTCGCTGTCGGCGAGCGGGGCGATGGTGATCTCGACGAGCGGTTTTGCCGCGGAATTGACGGTCACGTCAAGCATCACGAGCACGTATTTTGCGTTCAACGGGACATTTGAGCTGGAGGTCAACACGACCGGAGTGCAGCAGACGGTCAATACGGTGACGATTGCAGCCGGGCCGAAGGGCAGCACAACGGGCGGGGCGTTTTTCCAGATGTACATAAGCGGCACACTGACGATTGGATCGGGCAATACAGATCCAACCTCCAACACCTTCTCGGGCATTTACATGAGCGGCAGTTTCTATCTGCAAATTGACTCGTCGGGCCTGGAGATAGGGGCGACGACAACGCTATATTTGACGGTGTCAGGAGCAAACGTCTTCTCGCTCACCGCGAACGGCGCGTTGTTGATCACCTCGAGCGGAATTGCGGCGGAGATCAACCTGACGTTCAGCGCCGGGTCGAGTGGAAACAATTTCAGCTTTAACGCCGGAGTGAGCGCGCTTCTGGAGATCAATAGCACTGGTGCGCCGATACCGGTGATCGCGGGCGTGGCGGTAAATCTGCCCATGGGACCGTTCTTTGAGGTGATGGTGACTGGCGGATTGAGCATCGCCGGCTTCATTACAGTCAGCGGCAGCTTCACCTTGACGGTGGATTCCAGCGGGGTCGAAGTGCAGGTCAGCGCGTCGCTGTCAATGTTGGGCAATCTCTTCACGGTGAGCGGCGCAGCAGGCTTTTATAGCGACGGTTTTGCGCTGAGCATCAATTTGGAGTTGGGAGGCAGCAGTTCGCCCCAGGTGACAATCATTCCTGGTGTTCTGACCCTGACTGGCTCATTTAACCTTCAAATCAACACTACCGGCAGTTCACATTTCGAAGTAAACCCTGGAACATTGTTTAATGTATCGGTGAGCGCGTCGTTCAATGTCTTTGGTTTCTCGCTGGCCACCGGCAGCTTTAATATCTATGACAACAACGGGTTCTTTGCCGCCACGGGGTCGGTGGGTTTTGATTTCTTCGGTTTCGTCCAACTGTCGGTGTCTTTCTACTTTGATTCCGCCGGCAATTATTGGTTCTACTCCTATAATTATGTCCAGGTGGGACCAGACAGCTTTAACATCCATGGGTCGCTGACGCTGATGTTCGCCAGCAGCAGTGTGGTGGCGACTAACGGCGTCGGTTTTGGATCTCCTCCGACTGCCATCAATCATGAATTTGAGCTGGACGTGAACGGTGGTGTTACCGCTTTTGACATCACCAATATCATCAGCGCGGACGTGAATGTGACCATCACGGGCACCTCGGTGGATATGTCGGTCTGGGCGGGCATTTCGATCGACTGTGGCCTCTTCACGATTCATATCGGTGGCACAGTGCATATCCATTTGGGGACGTTGAACCAGCCGACGCCGCCGCCGCCGCCGCCGATCGCGCAGGTGGGAAGCTTTAGTGTTGATGGTGTAAACTATGGCGCGGGGACGTTGTTGTTGAATGTTGGCACTTATGCGACCCCTGACCGGAATGTTCCGCCGCAGTCCACGGAAGATTACACCGTCACGGAGATCGGACCGGGCACTGCTGGAACGGTTGACTTGTGGGTGGATTCACCGGGAATCTATTCGGGAGCTGCATACGATGCCACCACCGGTACGTTCCTGGCGGCAGGCAGCGCGCCTGCCGGCACGGTGGAGTACGATAACGTGAGCGGCATTGTGGCGCCAAGCGCGGGCACCAGCGATACCACGATCCAGATCGATCCGAGTGTGACCGTTCCGGTGTATGTTTACGCCGGCAGCGGGACCAATCAATTTTACCTGGGCAGCAATTCCTCGACGGTGTACGGAAGTTCCGGGAATGACACGGTCTTTGGCGGATCGGGAGGCGTAACGTTCTATGCCGGCAGTGGTTCGAGCATCTTCAACGGCGGTGGCACAGGCTCGACCCATAACACCATCAACGACACGACGGTTTATAGCGGCGTGACGACGGCCACTTCGGCTCCCGCGGTTTCCGGGCCGTTGGACGTGGTTGAAAGCGGTTATAGTTACTACGACGTGAATGGGGACACTGGCTACTTGTACTATGGCGGTTCAGGCAGCGATGCCACCAGCAACTCGACCACCATAAACGGCAGCGGTGTTTCGGTCACGATCACGGGCGTAAGCAGCGGCTTAGAAAGTTTCGCGCTCTCGGATTACACGAACAATGTGACATATAATGCGGCGGGCAATTCCGCGGCCAGCATCACAGGCGCCATCACGACAAGTTCGGGAAATCTGACGGTGAACACGGCCAATAACACCAACACGATCACCAATTCCGGCGGCGGGACAATTACGTTGCAGAATATCGATTCTTCGAATACGTCACATGCTTTCGGCGCGCTGGCCCTGAACGGCGGTTCTTCAAGCGCGAATACGTTCACCGTGAACAGCTGGGCAGGCGGCACGCTGACATTGGACGGCCACGGCGGCAACGACATTTATAATATCAACTTCCAGAGCAGCGGCAGCTTTGCGGCGGTTGTGGATGGGGCAGGACTTGCTGCCGGGGACAACCTGAACATCAACGGCACCTCGGCCGGTGACACGATTGATATCACCAGCAGCGTAGTGACACTTGGCTCGCAGACCGTGACTTACTCATCTGTCCAATACATGACGATCAATACGGCGGCAACGGGCGAAACGATTGATATCGACAGCATTTCCGCCACAACGACGGTCAAGACGGGACTTTTCGTTGACACGATCAACGTTGGCACGAACGCGATAACAGGAACCAACAGTGGCGGACTTCTGAGCGGCATCACCACGACGCTGAATTTTGTCGGTTCATCCTCGGCGGCTAATATCTTCAACCTGGACGATTCAGGCGATTCAACCAATACGGTCGGCACCTTAAACTATAATTCCGCAACAGGAGTGAGCACGCTGGCTGATGTTTCCGGCCAGACCGTCCTGTTGGGCACCAACGGTTCTCGCGGCACCATTACATTCAGCGGCGTAAAAACAGTGAACCTGGGCCTGGGCACCGGCAACAATACGTTCACGGTGGCGGGCAGCAGCACTGCGACGATCAATATCAACGGTCGCACCGGCAGCGATACCTTCAATATTCAGGCGATGAACGGAACCGTGAACCTGAATACGGGCACGGGAACCAATATCGTCAACGTTGGCAGCAATACCTCGACCTTGAATCCAAGCAACAGCATCACAGCGAACATCAAAGGAACGTTGAATGTGACCGGAGGCGGCACGACTACTTTGAATGTGTATGACAACTCTGATGCGAACGCGGTCACCGGCACGTTGACCGGCACTTCTATCACCGGCCTGGGCATGGGGACGGGCAACATCAATTACGATGTTACCGGTACGGTTAATGCGTTGAACATCTCGCTTGGTTCCGGTGGTGATACGTTCACAGTCACCAACACGAACAGTAATACGACCACCGTGCTCAATGCGGCTGGTAATAATACGGTAAATGTGACCACCGATTCCGGCGCTACCACGATTAACGCGCAAACGGGAGGCGACACGGTAAATATTTCAAACGACACGGCTACTACCACGATCAATGGCCTGAGTGGCACGAATACGTTCAATATCAAACAGACGCACGCGGGCACGACCATCAATGACCATTTAAACACCGGAGTGGATACGATCAATATCGGCAGCAACGCGCCGAACAGCGGCGGAATCGTCGATAATATCAAGGGCGCGGTAAGCATCACCGGGGACACCAAAGACATAGTGAATGTCTATGACATTAACAGTGGTGGATCCAAGACGGCGGATTTGACCAGCACTGCTTTGACTGGCATGAACATGGTCGCAGCCGGCATCGGCTATAGCAATTTGAAGCAGCTCAACATTTGGATGGGAAGCGGTGGCAACAATGTGTACATCGACAGCACTGCGGCTGGAACGACGACGACCGTCAACACGGGCACCGGCACCAACACGGTTTATATCGCCAGCAACGCTTTTACTCCTCCCGGCATCGTATTAAGTGCGAGTCCGACCGGTAGCGTGCTTTCGGGCATCGCAGGCACGGTAGTGGTCAACGGGCAGGGCACGGACACTTTGTCTGTGGATGACCGTGGCAATGGGGATGCCGGATCATTGTATGAATCGAGCGTGGGCACAGCCAGCGCGGGCGCAACTATTGCGCAATTTACGGGATTGGATATCACTGGCAACATTGAGTTCAACAATGTCGAAACCGCGAACGTTAACCTGGCGAACAATAGCGACATCATCTACATCCGGGTGAACCCGTATGTGACGGTGATGAATATCACCACCGGCACCGGGACGAACACCATCGCATTTGGCAGCTCGGCGGCCTCGGTAATCACAACGGATACGACTACCACTGACGACGCTGTAGGCAACCAGAGCAATGTCACCAACAGTATCATGGACTATGTGCAGGGCGTTATCTCAATCACTGGTAGCGGGAATGACACCTTGAATGTCGATGACAGTGGCAGCCTTAACAACCCCCTGAATGGCGGCATGTGGTCGAACAAGCTGGAATTCCTGGATTCGTTCACGGCCACGCCGACGAGTTCCAATCCGGTGATCATCAACTTCAGCGGCATCGCCAACATGACGGTTTCGTTGAGCCAGGCGGCCGACGATTTCGTGGTGGTTGAGACGTTCACCAGTTCGTCCACCTCGTCGGTGATTACGATCGATGGCAACGGCGGCAGTGACAACCTGATCAATTTTGACACCCAGGCGGTAGCGACGATCAACGGTGGCACGGGCGACGACTTTTTCTACAATTTCGGAAACTCCAAGGCGCTGTTCCTGAACGGTGACGGTGGCGACGATACGTTCTACGTTTACGCCTCGCTGGAAGCCGGGGCTTCCAATGTGGATCCGGGCGGGTCGGGCACGAGCGGCAACCAGGTTTACTCTTACCGCGTCAACGCGCCGGTCTATATCGACGGTGGCGCGGGCAACAACAAAGTGTTCATCTATGCGACGGTCGTGAACGACACCATCACGGTCAACGGCCAGAGCGTGACGGGCGCCGGCCTGGACGTCAATTTCGTCAACATCCAATCGCTGACCATTGCAGGGTTGGATGGCAATGACACGTTCTACATTGAATCAATCACGATCCCGACCACGATCATCGGCGATGGCAAAATCGTGCTGCCCGCCGTGGCTGATTTCATGGCGGCGTTGAATCTGACATTGCCGGACACGACGGGCGGTATCCCGCCGGTGCAATCGTACAATGACACGTTCTATGTCGGCTGGGCCGGCGCAAGTTACATCCCGGGAAGCCTATCAACGATCACGGCGCCTTTGACGATCATTGGCGACGACGGTGGTGACACTGCGCCACGCGCAGGCGCGGACAACACGATTTTTGTGGATGATTCCGCGGACACGCAGAGCCAGAGCTTCACTTTGGCTTCAGGCACAGGCACTGACGGTGGAGAATTGACCGGCACGGGCTTCGGCGCGGGCGGTTCCCTGACTTACGATGACGCCGTGGAAAACCTGAATTTCCAATTAGGCAACGGCAATAACACAGTGACGGTTGATGGCAATGGCACGGGCACCCAAACGAGCGTCTATGGCGGACGCGGCGCCAATCAATTTGTTGTAAATGACTTTAATGCGTACCAGTGGACGGCCCCGGTGCAACTGTACGGTGGATTGAGCGTGTTCCAGGGCAATACGTTGACGGTGAACGGCGATGCAACGGCTGGAAATGTGTTCAACGTCACCGGTTACACGATCACCAGCACTTTTGCGATCGACGGCAGCACGGGAGCCACGGTTGACTACGAGCAGATGCAAACGTTGACTATCGATGCAGGCGCGTGCAGCGTCTTCAATCTCAACGGCGACCTGGTGCCGACCTACCTGAATGGTGGCATTGGCGCTGATATATTCAACGTCAACAGCAATATCACGTCGCTCTACCTGACCAGCGGCACGGTTGGCAATGATGTCTATAATATCAATGCCAACGCGGGGATGCTCACCGTGACCGGGTTTTCTTCCAATAATGTCCTGCTCGGGTACACTCTAATCAACGAGGTCAGCAATTACGTCACCATCAATGGAAACAGCGGAACAGCGCTGATCAACGGCGGCCCCAATGGCGATACCTTTATCATCAATGGAAACAGCGGCGGTCTCACCATCAACGGCGGCGCAGGCTGCAACACCTTCACGGTAAATGCGCTGAGCGCCCCGGCCACACTGAATGGCGGCATCGGCACTAACATCTTTACGGTCAATACGCCGTTGTCGGGTGTCTTGACGGTTAACGGCGGTGGCAATACCGGCAACTGGTTGACGGTCAATGGGACGACTGGAAATGATTCCATCACGATCACATCTTCGTCGGTCAGTGGCATCGGTTCGCAGATCAATTACAACGGCACCAACCTGGTGGTGAACGGTATTTCGGGCAGCGACACGTTCCAGGTCAACAGCACTTCGACGTTCATCACGGACGTCAACGGCGGCGCCTACGGCAATGACACGTTCAATGTCGAAAGCAACACGGGGATCCTTTACTTAAACGGCGGCTCCACGGGCAATAATGTGTTCAATTTCGGAAGCGTGGCTCCGTTTGCCGGCGGAGTGTTGACCGGTTTGTTCGGCTCGATCTATATCACCGGCGGCAGCAGCCTCTCGCGCCTGATCACCATGGCAAGCTCCGGAATCAACATCGTCAACATAGACGACACCGGTGATACGCAGGCGGTTTGTGGCATACTAACGAATTCCACTCTCGTGGGACTGGGTATGGGATGGGGTATCACTTATACATCCATCCAGTATCTGAACATCAAGCTCGGCTCGGGCAATGACACATTCAATGTCGAGAGCACGAATAGCTCGACGGTCACCCACCTGAACACGGGTTCGGGCGCAGACATTGTAAATGTTGGCAGCGCTGAACCCTGGACGGGCGGAATCGTTGACTACATCCAGGGACCGCTTTATGTGGCTGGAGCGGGCGCGGATACCATGAATGTGGATGACACCGGCAGCACCGGGTCGAAGACCGGAACATTGACGGCGACGACGTTGACCGGACTGGGCATGGGTTCCAGCGGCATTATTTATAGCGGTCTTTCGACTTTGAACATCTCGCTGGGCTGCGGTGGTAACATCTTCACCATCGCGAACACGTATGTCAGCACGGTGACAACGTTGAACAGCGGCAATGGCAACGACATCGTCAATGTGACGACTGATTCGGATACTACTATCATCAATACCCAAACCGGTAATGATACGGTGAACGTGGCTAACGACGGCGCCCTGACAACGATCAATAACTGCGGTGGCAATGATACCGACAATATCCAGGGCACCGGAGCCACGACCGACGTGAACAATACGGCGGGCGCCGATACGATCAACATCGGCAGCAAAGAACCGCTCACCGGTGGTGTAGTGAATTATATCCAGGGCACGATCAACATTGTCGGCGACGGCTGCGATACGTTGAATGTGGATGACACAGGCAGCACGCTGGCCAAGACCGGAACTCTGACATCGAGCACGTTGACCGGCCTGGGAATGGGCAGCGGCGGAATCAATTATTGCGGCTTGTCGGCATTGAACATCTACCTGGGCAGCGGCGGCAACACCTTTACGATCGCCAGCACTTATGCTTCGACGGTCACGTTCCTGAACAGCGGCATTGGCAATGACACGGTGAACGTGCAATCAACCGCGGGAATAACCACGGTGAACACAGGTAACGGGACCAATACCGTGAACGTCGGCAGCCAGGCTCCGACGATTGGCGGCATTGTGGATTATATCCAGGGACCGCTCACGATTGTCGGCGACGGCAATGACACAATGAACGTGGACGATACCGGCAATGTGATCGGCAAGACGGGCACGTTGACGTCCACCACGTTGACGGGATTGGGCATGGGCAACAGTGGCATCACTTATAGCGGCCTGGCCTACCTGAATATTTCGCTGAGCAACCACGGCAACACCTTTAAGATCGCCAGCACCTACGTTTCGACCAATACGACTTTGAACACTGGCGGCGGCAATGACACGGTGTACGTGCAGGCGATCAGCGACACGACGAAGGTCATCACCGGGGCGGGCATCAATACGATCGATATTGGCAACCTGATGCCGACAACCGGCGGAATCGTTGATTACATCCAGGGCACCCTCACAATCGTGGGCAGCGGCGGCGATACGATGAACGTGGATGACACCGGCAGTGGCTCAGTCCGGACCGGCACATTGACAGGCGTCTCGCTCACCGGTTTGAACATGGGCGGCAACGGCATAATTTACAGCGGCCTGGCAACGTTGAATATTGCGCTGGGCAGCGGCGGCAATACGTTCACGATCGCCAGCACAAGCGCTGGAACGGTGACGAATCTGAAGACCGGCAGCGGCAGTGACATGGTGAACGTGCAGAGGACTTCGAATATAACCACGGTCAACACTGGTGGCGGAATCAACACGGTGAACATCGGCAGCACAATGCCGACGGCCGGCGGAATCGTTGATTACATTCAGGGGACCCTCACAATCGTGGGCAGCGGCAATGACACGATGAATGTGGATGACACCGGCAGCACGTTGACCAAGACCGGCACGTTAACGGGCATCACTCTGACCGGCCTGGGCATGGGGAGCGGCGGCATCACTTATAGCGGCCTGGCAACGTTGTACATCTCGCTGGGCAGCGGCGGCAATACCTTTACGATCGCGAACACGAACGCCGGTACGGTGACCACTTTGAACAGCGGCACCGGCAGCGATACGGTCAACGTGACGACGGATTCGAACACAACGATCATTAACACGCAGATCGGCACCGACACGGTGAACGTGACCAACGATGGAGCATTGACGAACATCAATACCGGCGGCGGCAATGATACGGTCAACATCCAGGCGACCAGTGCGGTCACCAACGTGAACAATACGGCGGGCGCCGATACGATCAATATCGGCAGCAAGGAGCCGGTGACCGGCGGCAACGTGAACAATATCCAGGGCGCAGTGACGGTGACGGGTGACGGCAGCGACACGATCAACGTGGATGATACGGGCAGCACGTTGTCCAAGACCGGAATCCTGACACCCAGCACTTTGACAGGCCTCGGAATGGGTGTGAGTGGCATCACCTATACCGGATTGTCTGCTTTGAACATCTGGCTGGGCAGTGGTGGCAACACCTTCACCATCGCCAACACGTTTGCCAGCACGCTGACGACGTTGAACAGCGGTATTGGCAGCGACACGGTCAATCTGACGACTGATTCGGGCACGACCATCATCAATACGCAGTCGGGCACTGATACGGTGAACGTCGCCACTGACGGCGGAACGACAACTATCAATGCGGGCAGTGGCAACGATACGGTCAATATGACCAATGACGGAGCGACGACTACGATCAACACCGGTGGCGGCAATAGCGTGGTCAACATCAAGGCGACCGGAGCCACGACCAACGTGAATAATTCGACGGGCGCGGACACGATCAATATCAGCAGCAAGGCTCCGTTGACCGGCGGTATCGTAAATAACATCCAGGGCACAATCAATGTGACCGGTGATGGCAGCGATACGATGAATGTGGATGACACGGGCAGCACTGGGTCCAAGACGGGGACATTGACATCGAACTCGTTGACGGGCCTGGCAATGGGCGCCGGTGGCATCACTTACAGCGGCCTGTCGGCCTTGTATATTTCTCTGGGCAGCGGCGGCAACACGTTCACGATTACCGGCACCGGCACCGGAACGACAACGTTGAACAGCGGCAGCGGCAGCGACACGGTGAATGTCCAGGCGACCTCCGGCACAACCACGGTCAATACCGGCACCGGCACCAACACGATCAATATCGGCAGCAAAGAGCCGACGACTGGCGGCGTATTGAATAATATCCTGGGCGCGCTGACCATCAACGGCAGCGGCAATGACACGATGAACGTGGATGACACGGGCAGCACGGCGGCCAAGACCGGCACGTTAACGGCAACAACTCTCACCGGCCTGAACATGGCGGGAATCACTTATAACGGTTTGGCCGCGTTGAACATCTCGTTGGGCAGCGGCGGAACAGTTCTCCTGGTTTCGAGCACGCCTGCGGCTCCGACCCACATCAATGGCGGCTCCGGCAATGATACATTCAATGTCCGCGCCACCACGGGCACGCTGTACCTCAACGGCAATGGCGGCAACAATGTTTATAACTTCGGCAGCCAGGAACCGGGCAGCAGTGGCGTTCTGACCGGCATTGTCGGCGCGGTATATATCTCCGGTGCAACGAGCTTGAACCGACTCCTCACGTTGACCAGCGGCGGCACCAATATCGTCAATGTGGATGACACTGGTGATGGTGTGACTCGCACCGGCACGTTGACATCATCGACATTGACCGGCCTGGGCCTGGGCGCGGGCCTGACGTTTGCGTCCGTCAGCACGATGAATATCTATTTGGGTTCGGGCAACGACACGTTCAACGTTCAAAGCACGTATTCAACGACGGTGACGACGTTGAACACCGGCACGGGCGCTGACATCGTCAATATTGGCAGCGCGGCGCCTTCGGCCAGCGGAATCCTGGATAATGTCATGGGTGTCTTGACAGTGACCGGCAACGGCAACGACACAATGAACGTGGACGATACCGGCAGTACAATCGCCAAGACGGGAACACTGACTGCGACGACGTTGACCGGCCTGAATATGGCTGGCATCACTTATAGCGGAGTATCAACCCTGAACATCTCATTGGGCAGCGGTGGAAATACCTTCACAATCAACGGAACATCCGCGGCCAATACGAATTTGAACAGCGGCAGCGGCAATGACACGGTGAACGTCCAGGCGACCGGCGGCGCAACGAAGGTCAATACCGGCACCGGGACCAACACGATCAATGTGGGCAGCACGATGCCGACGACGGGCGGCGTATTGAACAATATCCAGGGCGCGTTGACGGTGATCGGCAGCGGCAGCGACACGATGAACGTGGACGATACCGGCAGCATATTGGCCAAGACCGGCACGTTGACGGCAACGACGCTCACAGGCCTGGGTATGGCTGGAATCACTTACAGCGGTCTCACCAAATTGAATGTCTCGTTGGGCAGCGGCGGCAACACCTTTACGATCAGCAACACGACAGCCACCACGCTGACCACGTTGAACAGCGGCAATGGCGGCGATACGGTAAACCTGACGACGGATTCAGATACGACCACCATCAATACCCAAAACGGCACTGACACGGTGAACGTAACCAACGACGGGGCTTCGACCACGATCAACACGGGCGGCGGCAATGACACGGTCAATATCCAGGCCACGGGAGCCGCGACCAGCGTGAACAATTCGGCGGGCGCGGATACCATCAACATCGGCAGCGTGATCCTGACATTCGGACAAATTTCAGCGGGCGGCGTGTTGAGCAATATTCACGGTGCGTTGACGATTGCCGGCAGCGGTACTGACACATTGAATGTAGATGACAGCGGCGGCACAACGGCTAGGACCGGCACGCTGACCTCGAGCGCATTGACGCTCACGGGAGTGGCCGGCATCACTTACAGCGGGTTGTCGGCGTTGAACATCTCGCTGGGCAGCGGCGGCAACACCTTTACGATCAACAACACGAATGCCGCTACGGTGACAGATCTTTATAGCGGCGCCGGCAACGATACGGTCAATCTGACGACTGATTCGTCAGCGACTGTCATCAATACGCAGACCGGCGCCGACACGGTGAACGTAACCAACGACGGCGCGTCCACCATCATCAATACTGGCGGCGGCAACGACACGGTGAACATCCAAGTGACCAATGGAATCACCAGCGTGAACAATTCGGCTGGTACCGATACGATCAACATCGGCAGCCTGGCTCCCACGACAACCGGTGGCGTTATTAATAATATCCAGGGCGCGATCAGCGTGGCAGGTAGCGGCAGCGATATCTTGAATGTGGATGACACCGGCAGCACCCTGGCCAAAACAGGCACGTTGACGGCGACTACGTTGACCGGCCTGGGCATGGCTGGAATCCTATATAGCGGCGTGTCAACGTTGAACATTTCTCTGGGCAGCGGTGGCAACACGTTCACGATCACCAGCACGAATGTTGGAACAACGACAACGTTGAACAGCGGCAGTGGTAACGACACGGTCACTTTGGTCAGTGATTCGTCCGCGACAAATATCAACACGCAGGCCGGCAACAACGTGATCAATGTCCAGGCGACCGGCGCGACGACGATTGTCACAACCGGCACCGGTACCAATACGGTGAATGTGGGCAGTCTGGCTCCCACAACCACTGGCGGCGTGGTAACGACTATCCTGGGCGCGTTGACTGTGGTCGGCAGCGGCAATGACACAATGAACGTGGACGACAGCGGCAGCACTGCAAACAATAGCGAGACATTGACGGCCACAACGATCACAGGCATGGGCATGGTCGCAGGGGGCATTACTTATAGCGGATTGGCCACATTGAACGTCTCGCTGGGCAGTGGCAATGACGCGCTGACTATCACCAGCACTACCAGTACGACGACCATGACGATCAATGGCAACGGTGGCACGAACACCGGCACGTTGAATTTCAGCGGCAACCTTGCTAACAACCTGACTCTGCTCAACTTTGTCTCGGCTACATTGAGTATTGGCGGCAATTTGAGCGGCCAATTGACTGATGCCGGCGCGGTGACGCCGGTCACGATCGCCGGTTCATTGACCAGCACCGGCGTTTTAAATGTTGGTTCGATCGCAACGATGACAGTGGGCGGCAATCTGGCAGGCATGCTGACGGTTGCGGGTGCGCTCGGTACTCTGACGGTGAGTGGCGCAGCGCCTGGCCAAATCACTGTTGGCAGCGTGAATGTCATCAATGTGCTGGCTGGCACAGGAAACACTCTCCTGAACCTGACGGCTGGCGGCATCCAACGCGAAATTCTGGCGACGCCAGTGGCCGGTGGTACGATGCCCAATACGGTGACGTTCCAATTTGTTTATGATGCGACCGGCTCAGTCCCGCAAGTGGCCATCCAGATCACGAACACGGCGGTTGTGGCCCGGTCCTTCAACCTCGCGTTAGTGGTGACCAACAGCGCTACGGCGAAATTCGACCTGTCCATCCTCGACTCGAAGTCGAATGCCGCGACTGGCCTCAGCAATATCAGCCTGCAGGGCGATTTGCTCGAAGGCCCGACGCCGGCGGAAATCGCGGTCTTCACGAACCTGACCCTAAGCAGCAAGGGCGGCATCGTATTGCCGGCCGACAGCATCACGGGTGTGGAAGTCAGCAACATCATACCCATTGGATACATAAACGTGGCGGGTATCGAAGGTGTGGCGTTCGGTGTTCTGACAACGGCGACGGGCACACCGGTCACCATCACAAGCCCGTTGGGTTCGGCGAGCAACATCCAGGTGCTTTGGAATTACCTGGGCAGCACGCCGACATTGAATCCGGCCAACGATGCCTTCGTGTTCTCATTCAACCAGACGCAGAGCGTCAGGCTCTTCGCTCATGTTGATACCAACCCGGACATGGAATTGGTGATGACGCTGACAGCCGAAACGACGAGTAACCTGCCGATCACAGCCAATGTGCAGATGGTTTCTACGACGAATAACAGCATCAATCCTCTGGTGCAAAGCGTGACATTGACGGGGGCCGGCGGTTCCATCAACAGTATATATTCCATCGCCAACATCACCAGCACCGGCGCTCTGGGTGATGTGACGATTACCGCGTCCAGCGGCTCCACGGTGAATAATGAGCCGGGATTGGGCAACATCACCGCTCCCAGCATCTTTGGCAGCATCAACGTGACCAGTGCCGGTATCTATGGAACCATCCAAACGACCAGTGGTGATATTGGCCAAACGATTCTTGGCACCGGCAATCAAATCACCGGTGTTACCACCATCACTTCTGCCGGCGCTTTGACGGGTAAAATCATCAGTCGTGGCAATTTGGTAAGCACTGTTCAAGCGACTAGCAGCTTCTCTGGTGTGATCGCGGCGCAGGGGAGCATCGGAGCGATTCAAACCTCAAATGGAAACGCTGTTTTGACCGGCAATGCGCTGGCACGGTTTGGCGGTATAACGATCACGGGCGCTGACAGCGGCCAGATCATTGCCCTGGGCAATGTGTTCGGCAACGTGACCATCAGCGGTTCGATGACGGGCCGCATTGCGGTGGAAGGCCTAGCGGTCGCCGGCTTGAGCGCGGCACGGATTGGAATTCTGGGCAACGTTACGGCAACAAATAACACCGTGGGCAGCGCGATCATTTCTGGTGGATTGATCGGTGACTCCGCCGGCGGTACGAGCGGCAGTTTCGGCAACAGTGTCAGTGCCAAGGTTTTCCTGGCAGCGGATGGAGCGATCAATCTGACCTCCACGACGATTGCCGCAAACAACGAGCTTCAGAGCGTGACGGGAGCGAATCTGTCGGCGCTGAACGCCATCTTCACCAATAATAGTTCTGCCCTCTTATTTGATACTGGCGGAACGTTGCAAGGTCTGGTATTGATTGAAACCGACTTGGCAAACATCCAGGACAACAGCGGCACTCTCAGCGGCACGGTTGCTTAAATGAGTGGACATAAGACAGTGTTGCCCGGCGAAAACAGCATTCATCCATACAAATCATGAAATACTCATCGAAAATAACCCCCATTGGCGCGGTATTATTGTTGGTGGCGGCGAATAGCCAAGCCGACGGCTTGTATGCCGGAGTGGATGGTGGCGGCGCATTCCAACAGGACACTACCATTAAGAACAGCACGGGCTTCGGCGGCGTGCCCGGGCATGTGAAGTTTAATACGGGCTTTCGCGCGGGTCTGGACATGGGTTATGAGTTCAATAAATATTTCTCGGCGGAATTCGATGGAAGTGTCATTTATAACGATATTAACACTATCGGGACCCAACCGCTTTCCATGACCTCACCGGGAGGTAAAGCGCATCTTGGTGAGGCGCCGCTGTTGATCAACGGAATATTCACCTGGCCGCTCGGCAGATTTAAGCCATACGTCGGAGTGGGAATCGGCCCGGCGATCGGTTTTTTTGATAGTTACAACGTTGTTGGTTCATATCTTCCGGGACAAAATCCCTCCTATAAGGACTCGGATTTGACGTTTGCCTATCAGTTACAAGCAGGTTTCAAAT
Organism: Verrucomicrobiia bacterium; assembly: GCA_036502245.1. Classification (GTDB taxonomy): domain Bacteria; phylum Verrucomicrobiota; class Verrucomicrobiia; order Limisphaerales; family UBA11358; genus UBA11358. The sequence goes on along the minus strand of DASXYX010000072.1, from coordinate 46,605 downwards.
TTTCAGTGACGGAGCACATTGATTTAGGCGTGGGATATAAATTTGTCGGCACAACTGAACATGAATGGACGGATAATTCAGTCACGTTGAAAACCGACGGGACCATGACCCACAGTATTCTCGGCACATTCACTTACCGGTTTTAGTCCAAAGCAGCAGACCGTATGCGGAACATCATAACAAAGGCATTCGTCGCCATAGCGTTCATGGCGGCGTCTTTTGCCCACGCGCAAGTGGCCAATCAGATCTGGTTCACGATGTGGAATGGGCAGCCAAATCCCAGCAGCGATGTTTCGGTACAGAACATTTTTTCCAGTGGCAACGGTTCCGCGGTTCCCACGGGTTTGGCAGTAAACTTCGTTTCTCAAACCAATTTTCCCGCCTTTAATTCGCCTTATGATATTGCGGTGGATGTAGCGATGGGGAAGGCTTACGTATTGGATAATAATCAAAATTCCGCGAGCGGAGTGCCGGAAAATATTTATTCGTTCAATATCACGGGCACGCCGGCGCAGGTCGCCGCCAGCGCGCAAATCATTTACACCATGCCGACGACGACCGGCGACACCAACGCGAATTTCTTTCCTTATATCGGTGGCATAGCGTTGGATCCCACGAATCATTACCTGTATTTCAATCAACTCGACATTACGACAAGCGCCAATTCTTATATCGGGCGTTTGAATCTCTCGACGAGTTCCGCGAGTGATATTAATTCGCTTACCACAAATCTCCCGACAATGCAGGCGTTGTTCACAGGCCAGGTGCCTGGTTTTGGACCGATCGCGGTTGATCCGACCAATATTTACCTGGGGGCTTTCAATGCAAAGAACGGCACCAATGGCGTCTATATGGCAAAGGTCACGGGCAGCGGAAACTTTTCAGAGATCGTCACCATTTCCGCCAAAGACACGACGTTTTCCAATGGCTTCATCGGCGGCGTGGCCAGCTATCCGCAAAGCAATCTCGTTTATTATCTGACGTATGACCTCCATGGTTTTGGGATCAATACGAATTTTAGCACAAATCAAAATGCCATTTGGACGTATAACACGGTCACACACACCAAAACTTTGATCGCTTCCGGTTTCAAAGGGTTTCCAGACAACATTGCCCTGGATGTTCCAAATAGCCGCTATTATTTCAGCACCGGACGGGATGGAACGCCAACGGCTGATGTCACCCCAACCAATTATCAGGCGATCTATACGGGTGTGTTGGGTTCCACGAACACGCCTACATCATTTTTTACGCCGGTTCTGACCGGGTTGGACACCAACGTCTATCCCGGCAACGTGGCTATTCAAGGTCTTTATATCGTGGATACCGGCGGCACGTTGCAACCTCCGGTGGCGGGAACGGATTATCTGACCGCGGATATCAACCAGACCCTGGCGATACCTGTCACCAATCTGCTGGCGAACGATTCGGATCCCTACAGCTATGCTCTTAGTATCACTGGCGTCAGCGGCGCCAGCACCAATGGGGGAAGCGTTTCTCTCAACTCGAATTTTGTGGATTATACGCCGGCCACCAATTATGTCGGCAACGATCAATTTTCTTATACGCTGACCGACAGCCATAATTCGCAGGCCGTAGGGACTGTACATGTGAACGTTGTGGCTTTAAGCACACCTCCGAGCAACCACGTTTCCGTTTCAATCGTCTCCACGGGACGGCTCATACTTTTCAATGGAGCGCCAAATCAGAGTGAAACTGTTGAATATGCCAATGCGCTGACGGGGCCGTGGTTTTATCTTTCTCCAGGCATCACCGCAGGCGCTTCGGGGATCATTGAATACGAAGATTTGACGGCTCCGGCCCCGCCGGCGCGGTTTTACACTATTAGAATCGGACCTTGAACGATCCCGGCTCGCGGTCTTTTTTGTTTCGAAAAGCTGCTCCTGTCCTTATCTTGGAAGCAATGCGCACTGTCCCGGTCAAGCTCGGAAGCCGTAGTTATGCCATCCATATTGGCAGTGGATTGCTTACGCGCCTGGGCATTGAATGCAAGCGCCTTGGATTCGGCCAGCGCTGTGCGATCATCACCGACAAAAATGTCGGCAAACATTATTCTAAAATAGTTTTTGACGCATTGGCCAGGTCGGGCTTTTTTCCATCGCTTATCACCGTTCCTGCCGGCGAGACCGCCAAGAGCTTGAGAACGGTACAGACCTGCTACGACCAGTTGGCTGCGCAACGGATGGAGAGAAAGTCTTTTATCATCGCCCTCGGCGGAGGTGTGGTTGGAGATTTGGCCGGGTTCGTTGCGGCGACCTATTTGCGTGGCGTTCCTTTCGTGCAGGCGCCGACAACTCTGCTGGCGCAGGTGGACAGCTCGGTCGGCGGCAAAACCGGCGTCAACTTGCGGGCTGGAAAAAATCTTGTCGGCGCCTTTTATCAGCCACGCCTGGTGCTTTGCGACCTGGATACACTCAAAACGCTGCCGGAGCGGGAATTTCGCGCTGGAATGGCTGAGGTCATCAAGTATGGCATCATTTACGACGCGCGTTTGTTTGAGACGCTGGAACGAACTCTTCCCAAAATAATAAAGCGCGACAGAGATCTTCTTGTCCCGATCATTGCCCGGTGCTGCGAAATCAAGGCAGAGGTCGTCAGCCAGGATGAGATGGAAAGCGGTGTGCGCTCAATCCTTAATTTCGGGCATACCATCGGCCATGCGATCGAAAACAGTGTTGGCTACGGAAAATATTTGCATGGAGAAGCGATCTCCATAGGGCAGGTGGCTGCGGCGGGATTGTCCCGGAAGATCCAAAAGATGCCGCAATCTGAAGTGGGCCGGGTTGGCGAATTGTTCAAGCGCGCCGGTCTTCCCACGCAGATCCGCTTGAATGCGGGCCAGCGCCAAAAACTATTTATGGCGATGCGCCTTGATAAAAAAGTCGGCGGCGGTGAAATCAAATTTGTCCTCGCCAAAAAGATTGGTAAAGTAGTCTGGAGCCAGCGTGTGCCGGAACACCTGATCACGCAAACGCTCGAAGAGATCGGCGCTTAAAAATGATTTTGGTTTTGGACAATTACGATTCGTTCACCTATAACCTCGTGCAATATCTGGGTGAGTTGGGCGCGGAGATGACTGTGAAGCGAAATGACGAGATTTCGCTGAATGAGATCCGCGCGCTTAAACCTGAACGCATCCTTGTCTCTCCCGGCCCATGTTCGCCCCGGGAATCGGGCCTTTCCAATGAAGTCATCCGCACATTTTCACAGGAGGGTGTTCCTGTATTTGGTGTTTGCCTGGGTCACCAGTGCATCGGTCATACGTTCGGCGCGGAGGTGGTCGTGAACTATCGCATGATGCATGGCAAGACATCGCAGATCAAACACAACGGGAAGGACTTGTTTGCCGGAATGCCGAATCCTTTTTTGGCGACGCGCTATCATTCTCTTGTTATTAAGCGCGACACGATGCCCGATGTATTGGAGGTCACCGCTGAGACCGATGAGGGGGAAATTATGGGTGTTCGGCACAAGACACTGCCGATCTGGGGCGTACAATTTCATCCGGAGAGCATTCTCACGGAGAACGGTCGCCAAATATTGCAGAACTTTCTCAAGTTGAAGCCATCCCGCGGTTAGCGCGCCGGGAGATGGTTGGGAAAGGCTGCGCGGCCTTCGGTTGCGCCCGCACTCATACTCGCGCTGGTGATGACCGACTGCAATCCGTCGAGTTTCGGGAATTGATCCAAATTTTTCACCAGGACGACAGCAAGCCCATCCAGATAAACCGGATGCCATCCGTCCTTTTTGGCCAGAGCCAGCGCACCGGCCAAATGCGAGGGAAGCAGGGCGAAATCAGCCTGGGCGATATTGAGCGCGTTGGTATCGTAAGGCTCGTCGTTGTAAAACTGCCAATGCGCAGCGATGACGTTGTTGGGATAGCAGGTGTCCAGGCGGCCATCGATGGAGACGCGGCTGTCCGGCAGTTCCCAGAGGCACTCTTCACCCCAATCGAAATACACCAGGAGATTGCCGTGCAAATCGTGTTGCTGGATAAATTTGATCGCTTCGGTTGGATACTGGGCACGGGGAACTTCCATAGTCCACGCGCGCTCTTTGTGGAGGAACAGGCTGCTGGCAAGGATCGCGATTGAGAGTAATAAAAACAGAATTGTCAGAATTGTTTTGGCTGCGGCTCGCCGGCCCACTTCCAATAGCCCTGTGAAATATTTCTGAAAGCGTGTCAGCGCATCAGTGAGATGGGATGGAACAAGAGCCAGCGCGGCGATGCAGAAGAGGGGGGTGTTGCGCACGGCGCGGAAGCCCATTGCTGCCAACAGCAGGAGGATGGCGATTTCCCAGAGACGTTTTGGCTGGCGTGAGACCACGAACGCGAGCGCCGAAAAGGCGACGCAAAAGAAAAAGGCGGCATGGTCCCAACCAACCGTCACGGGGTTCCATTCGGCGATCTGGGGACGCAACCAGGTGATGCTCGCGATGAGCCAGCGGATAAGCCCGGGGCCATAAGGATTCGCCAGCAGGGCTGCGGCTGAAATGATGGCGATGAGCCAAAGCAAAAAAAGGGATTTTGGCGAGAGCGGTTTGTCGAAGCGCAGACCCGGCAGCTTGGGAATGGTTTTGGCGAAAAAGATTTCAACTGTAGTCGCGCCGGCGGCGGCGAATAGCAGGACCACTCCCACGATCGCGCCGCCATGGGCGTTGATCCAAAGCACAAAGAGAGGCGGCAAAAGGAAAGCCCATTTTCGATTGCCCTGGTGAAATTGCTTGAGCGCCCACACTTGTATGGCCAAGGCCAGCGCGGTGAAGATTTGGGGACGGGCGGCAAAGCCAAACGAGATTTCCACGACAGCCAGGGCGCCAAAGGCCCAGGTGACGATTTTGGTGTTTAAGTCCCGTTTTTTGGAAGCGGTCAAGATGGCGAGAAGAAATGTCAAAAAGCCCACGATGATAGTGAGCAGCAGAAGACCTGGTCCGCCCAGAGCGCGGAAGGAGAGCGCCATAGCGGCTTCGGCCAGGATTTCGTGGTTCACCCATTCGTGGCCCGCGGCGGTCCAGGAGTAGGGGTCGGCGCGCATCAGTTGGCCGGTTTGGATGAGATGGTTTCCATAAATGACGTGGCCCCAAAGGTCCGGGTCGGCGGTGTTTTCGGAGAACTGGAAAAGGGCCAGGCAAAGGACGCAGGCAATGAAGACCCGACGCAAAACGGTATCAGCTCTGGCGCTGTTGTCCGACGACATGATGAGAAAATAGCGATTGCCGGGCGGGGAGTCGAGGTGAGAGAAGGCTGAAAACATAAACCTCAATTCGCATCAATTCACTTCACAACTTTCTGCCATTTTGTGTTGGGTAAGAGAGTTGAAAGCACGGATGGACACTGATGAACACGGATTTTTATGGAACACGCGAGGAGACAAAAGAACGAACGTTTCGAGCGAGACGCTCGAAACTGCGCCCGAGACGGGCGCGCTCCCCGGAAATATGTCATAGCGCTCATACGGGATGATTTAAGCATGAATTGGCTAAAGTGTAATGTTTCCCGGAAACAAAAAATGCGCCGGTTTTTAGCCGGCGCATGTTGATTTTAAAGGTTATTTAGAAGTTTTTGGAGATAGCGTCCCAATTGATCACGTTCCAGATGCCCTTCAGGTAGGCGGCGCGTTTGTTCTGGTGCTTGAGGTAATAAGCATGTTCCCAAACGTCCACGCCCAGGAGGGGCTTGCCTTCGCAACCGGCAATAGCCTTGCCCATGAGGGGGTTATCCTGGTTGGCGGTGGAAACGATCTCCAGTTTGCTGCCATTGGACACGAGCCAGGCCCAGCCGCTGCCGAATCGGCCAAGACCGGCGGCCTCGAATTTCTCTTTGAAGGCGTCAAAGCTACCGAAGGTGGAATTGATGGCGTCGCCGAGCTTGCCGGAGGGCGCGCCGCCGCCTTTGCCGTTCAGGATGTTCCAGAAAAACGCATGGTTCCAGTGGCCGCCACCGTTATTGCGCACCGGGCCGCGGATGTTGTCCGGCACCGAGGCGAGATCGCTGATGAGCGCGTCGAGTGATTTGCTTTCGAGCGGCGAACCGGCGAGGGCTTTGTTCAAGTTATCCACGTAGGCTTTGTGATGACCGCCGTGATGGATCTCCATCGTGGCTTTGTCGATGTGGGGTTCCAAAGAGTCAGACGGGTAGGGGAGTGGTGCTAATGTGTATGCCATAATTGGTCCTTTCGTTATTACAATCGTTTAATTGTTGGACGTTAAAGTGCGATGGAATTTAAGGAAAATCAAGAGGATGTTTTGGGGCGGTAATTGCTCTTGCATCAAGAACACAATCATGCAATTTAATGACGCCATGAACAGGGCATTTTACATTGCTTTGGCTGTAATTCTATTAGTTGCCCATAACGGATCTTGTGAAACCGGAACTGACAATAATGCCTTGTTGTTTTACATCGTAAGCGATCAGAATGTTGCTGGAGGTCACTTTGTTGATACGCCCGATTTCCCGAAGCTAGGATATATTTCGCTCAAACCGGAGTTGACAATTACGCATTTAGAGAGAGTTACTGAAATAGTGAAACATACAGATGCAGTCCTTGTTGATAAGAATGGTAAAAGGACTGTGGCTCCTATGGATCAACCTGCTCTTAATATCCAATTTTCGCCAGAAGATGTGACTAAATTTGGAGAATTGACAAAGCAAAATTATGGAAAACAAATGTTCGTGATGATTGGGAATGTGCCTTTGCTAGCTGCTACAATTGATTCACCTATTTTATCAAAAAGTTTTGATTTATCTATCCCCGAACACAGCAGGCTAAAAACAATTGAAGATAAACTTAAGAAGCTTGTTCATTAAAAATATCTCTTATTTAAGTTTCTCAATTCCAGTGCTTATTGAGAAAACCATTTTTTTCAATTGCTCTGGCGTCGTGCAATAAGGGGGCATCAGGACGATTACGTTGCCGATGGGGCGGGTGAGCACTCCGCGGGCGGCCATGGCTTCGCAGACCCGGATGCCGGCGCGATCACGCAAGGCGAACGGCTCGCGCGTGCGCCAATCACGCACGAGTTCGATGCCTGCGACGAGTCCCACCTGGCGGATGTCGCCGACGTTTGGCAACGACCAGAGCGATCTCAATTCTTCCCGCAATTGCTTTTCCAATCGTTGCCGATGCTGAATGGATTGTTTGCTCTGTAAAATGTCGAGACTGGCCAGCGATGCTGAAGCGCCGAGTTGATTGGCGGTATAGCTGTGGCCGTGGAAGAAGGTTTTGAACTCGTGATATTCGCCAAGAAAGGCGTCAAAGATTTTTTGAGTCGTCAGGGTGGCGGCCATCGGTAGATAACCGCCGGTCAGTCCTTTGGCAAGGCAGAGAAAGTCAGGTTGGACCTGTTCCTGTTGGCAGGCAAAGAGTGAGCCGGTCCGGCCAAAGCCAGTCATGACTTCGTCGGCAATAAGGAGCGCGCCGTGGCCACGCGCAATGGTGGTGGCGTGTTTGAGCCAGCCTTTGGGCTGGGGAATCATCCCTGCCGCGCCTTGCATCAGTGGTTCAAAGACAAAGGCGGAATAGGGGTTTCTCTTCTTCTTTTGCGCGGAAAATTTTTGCTCAATTTTGCCAAGACATTCCCAATTGCAATTACGGTAGTTGCGCGCGTCGTCGCGCTCAGGTTTAGCGCGGTTGTATGGACAGCGATAACAATACGGCGACATGACCTTGTCTGATTGGAATAACAAGCCCGAAAAGGATTTGTGGAACAGGCCAATGTGGCCAAGTGAGACAGCCCCGATGGTGTCACCGTGATAGGCGCCATCCATGGAAAGGAACTTCGGGCGCTTCGTTCTTTTTGTGCGGTGGGAAAATTCGTAGGCCAGTTTCAGGGCGACTTCCAGCGCGGTGGAACCGTCGTCGCTGAAGAAGATTTTATTTAGTTTTGGACCGGCGGTTTTGACGAGTCTCGCTGCCAGCAAGCCCGCAGGTTCGTTGGCGAGTCCCAGGGCGGAGGAGTGGGCGATTTTTTTAAGCTGCTTTGAAATGGCCACGTTGATTTTTGGGTGATTGTGGCCGTGGAGATTGGTCCAGATAGAGGAATTGGCATCCAGATATTCTTTTCCATTCACGTCGCGCAAAACGGCGCCCTTGCCGGATTGGATGACGATTGGCGCGCGCTTTGCCCAATCGCGCATCTGCGTGAACGGGTGCCAGACGAATTTGCGGTCCAGTTGGGCGAATTTGTTAATCATGTTTAATTTGGCCGCAGGTATAAATCGCGCTGCCGCGCGGCTTCGCAGTTAGCTGCAAGCTTTTAGACACCTTTACCCGGGGCGGCGCTCGCAGACTCGCTTGCCCCGGGCTACTATCGTGTGCCCTTTCAGGGCACCTGGTTGGTGTGACATTCTTTTGGGCAATATTTGTTACAGCGCATTAGTTTTCTATCAATGGTTTCAATGCATTGGCAAGCGCGGAAATATCTTCAGAGGAATGTGCCGCGCTTAAGGTGACGCGCAGGCGGGCTTTTCCACGGGCGACGGTTGGATAGCGGATCGCCGGGACGAAAATGTTTTGTTCGCGTAATCGATGTGCCGCGGCCAGGGCTTTGTCTTCAGAGCCGAGGATGATGGGAACGATGGCGCTGGAAAATTTCGAATTTCGAATTTCGAATTTTAAATTCAGGTCTTCGGTATGTTGCCGTAAAATCTTACGTCGCTCTTCACCTTTAGGCGATTGCACTAATTGAATTGCAGCCGTGGCAGCGGCGGCTGCAGCAGGAACAGGGGCGGTCGAGAAAATGAAGCTGCGCGCGCGGTTGACGAGCAAATCAATCAGCGCACGTGAGCCGCAAATATAACCGCCGCTGGAGCCGAGGGCTTTTCCAAGGGTGCCCATCTGGATTTCGACCTCGCCTGTTACGCCCAATTCATCCGCCAGGCCACGTCCGTCAGTTCCAATGACGCCAGTGGCGTGCGCCTCGTCGAGCATCAGCCAGGCGTCGAACTTGTTCTTAAGCTTTATGACTTCCTTGAGCGGAGCGGTGTCGCCATCCATGGAGAAAATTGATTCAGTGACGATCAATGCGCGGGCTTTTTGTTTAGCAGTTTGGGCCTTTGCCCATTTCAATTTGTCCTCGAGGTCTTCGAGATCGTTATGGGCAAAGACGCGGATTTTTGCGCCGCATAACTTTGCGGCATCAACGATGCAGGCGTGAACCAATTTGTCGAGAATGATGATGTCATCTTTACCAAGAAGAGCGCAAATGGTTCCGATGGCGGTCGCGTAGCCGGTAGAGAAGGTAAGTGAAGCTTCGGTGTTTTTGAAGCCGGCCAGAGCCTGCTCCAACTCATAAAAGGGAGCGATTGAGCCGGAAACGAGACGCGATGCGCCGCTGCCGACGCCGAATTGTTCGATGGCATGGATGGCGGCTTCTTTTAACGCCGGATGGTTTGCCAGGCCCAAATAATCATTGGATGAGAAATTGAGCAGGGTCCGGCCATTGATTTGGATATGTGGGGATTGGGGGGAATCAACGCGGCGCAATGTGCGAAACAAATTCTGTTCGCGCAGCCCATCCAGGCGTTGCTCCAATTCGGATGTGAAATCGTTCACGGTGCGATGGTCCATTGTCCGTCAATCATACCGGCGGCAATGGTTGACGCATGATGCACCACCGTCTCATAAATGTCCCGTGTTTTTCCTTTGTGCGGGAGCGCGATCAGATCGGCAAAGGCGCCCTGGGAGATCTGGCCGATCCGGCCTGCGCGGCCCAAAGCTTTTGCGCCGTTCACAGTCGCCATTCGCGCAATATTTTTCGGGGGCAGCTTGGGCCTGGCCCGCGCGAGCAATTGCATCTCCTCGAACAGGTTCAGCGCAAGTTTTTCTTTGCCGGTTTTTGTCACGGTGGCGAGGCTGTCGGTGCCGAGGCAGACATTTACTTTTGCGGCGACTAATTTGTCCAACAGGAACGGCTGGTGACTGAAATAGAGATGGCTGCGCGGGCAATGGACGACACTGGCTTTGCGTTTGGCGAGCAGACCAAAATCATCCTCATCCAGATAGTTTGCATGGATGGCCAGGACATTTTTGCCGAGCAGCCCGGCTTTTTCGAGATGCTGCACAGGTGTGCCCCGGCCGCAATCGGTGTTGTCCCGTCCGTTCTTTTTGAGCCAGTCATGCATTTCACCCCGGGCGTAGGTGAACATTTCAAATTCCTGATCGGATTCAGCGACGTGGATGGCCACCGGCAAAATGTCCTTTCGAGCAACTTCGCCGCAGAGCTGGAGCAATTCCGGGGAAGTGGAGTAGGGCGCATGGGGCGAGAGCGCAACGCTGCATCGGGGATGGAGGAGGTCGTGTAGCGTTTTGAGCGCCTCAGCCAGGATCTTTTCGGGTTCGCGCTTTGAGCGAACGCCGGTCATTTCCAGGAAGGAGATGATGCGCAATGGCGTGGCGTCCCAGACTTCCGGCAGGAGTTCCGGCGTGGCTTCGATATCGCCGACGGTCGTGGTGCCGGTTTGTAGAAGCATTTTGGCCCCATCGAGCCAGGAACGGGCGTAATCGGTGTAGCTCCATTCGGCTTTGGCGGCGAGCATGCGCGGGATCCAATCGGTGAATTTTTTTGGCGGCAGCCACAGGCCCGCCATGTTGGTGTAATCCAAATGGCAATGGGCGTTGATGAGGCCGGGCAGGAGAATCATTTCGCCGAGATCAACGACGTCTTCGCCGGGAAATTTCGATTTGATCTCAGGCCAGGGGCCGACGGCGGAGATTTTATTTCCAGAAACGACAACCGCGCCGTTTTGGATGGACGGCGCGGTGATCGGAAGGACTGTGCGGGCGCGCAGGATCATCAGACGCCGACTTCGCGTTTAACTTGTTTGAATTTGGCGGCGACCTTGTGCTTGCGCGCTTTGATCTTGCTGTGGCGCTTGCGGATCTGCTGCTCGATTTTTTTGGTCACGACGTCGATGGCCGCATAGAGGTCGCTGTCGCGCGCCTCGGCAAAAAGATTCGGGCCGCGAATGCCGAGTTCCATGGAGCAGGAAAACTGTTTTTCAGGCGAGCGCTTATGGCTGTGTTCCAGGGTGACGCGCGCATCAATGGCCCGGCCATCGAGATGATCGAGTTGTTCGAGCCTTTTTACGACGCGGTCTTCCAGGGTTTGCGTGAGAGTCACGTTGTGAAGCGACAGAATCAGTTTCATCTTGGTTTAAGATGCAACCAGTATGAAAAAATTGCCAGTTTTTCCTATAGGAGAGTCTCATGATAGCGAAATCCATGCCAATTTTCTTGTATTTCTACAAGCTTGAATTACAATGCGTTTAATGGCACAGGGCTTACAACTGTCGCAGCGGCTGACGCAGTCGCTGGTGTTGGCGCCGCAATTGCAGCAATCGCTTGCATTGCTCCAGGCGCCGACGCTGGAGCTTAAAGCGCTGGTCGAGCACGAAATGGAACAAAACCCGGTGCTGGAAGAAGTCGCCTCCACAGACCCGGAATTGCGCGAAAAATCACCGGCGGAGTCCGGCGAGGAAGGCGAAGCGCCCGCTGGCCAGGATGCCGCTCCGGAAACGGGCGAGGACACTTCAGGAGAGGATACATCATTTGACGCGCCAGAGGGAGCTGATGGCGCGGGCGAGAAGAGCACGCCTGAGCCGGTGGACGATTTTCAGGCGGAGTTTGAAAAACTCGTGCAGATGGACCAGGAATGGCGCGACCATTTTTCGCAGACGAATATTCCCATCAAGCAATCTACGGAGGATGAAGAAAAGCGGCAGTTCATGTTTGATTCCCTCACGGTGGAGACCTCGCTGGCGGAATTTTTGATGGAGCAGGTGCGTGAGATAGACCTGACCGGGGAGCAGCGCGCCATCGCCGAACTCATCATCGGCAACATCGATGATTACGGCTATATCAAGGCGACCCAGGAGGAGATGTCCGCCACCAACAACCTGCCGGTCGAGAAAATTTCTGAGGTTTTGAAAGTGATCCAGTCGTTTGACCCGGCGGGTGTGGGGGCAACGGATTTGCGCGAATGTCTCCTGCTTCAACTTGATCGCGCGGGCCGCCGGGACTCTCTCGAATATCGCATTGTCAATGAATTCATGGATGCGCTTGGCAAGCGGCGGATCCCTGAGATCGCGCGCGGCACAGGCCGGCCGATCGAGGAGGTCCAGGAATCGCTCGGCAAAATTGCGCGACTCGAGCCGCGTCCGGGCCGGGCATTTTTGCCCGACAACGACCATTACGTTTTGCCGGAGGTGTTCGTCCAAAAGAATGGTGATGACTTTACGGTGACGACCAACGACGAGCAGATCCCGCACTTGCGGATCAGCAACGTCTATAAAGATTTGATGTCCTCGGGCGAGAACAATGCGGAGGTGAAAAATTATATCCGCGAGAAAATCCGCGCCGGGAAGTTTCTCATCAAAAGCCTTCACCAGCGGCAGCAGACGATCTTGAACATCGCCAAAGAGATCGTGAAGCGCCAGCGCGAATTCATGGAGCACGGCGTGACCCATCTGAGGCCGATGACGATGGCGCAGATCGCGGAAGTGGTGGGCGTGCATGAAACGACCGTGAGCCGCGCTGTCTCCGGCAAATACATGCAGACGCCGCAGGGTGTTTTCGAAATGAAGTTTTTCTTTACCGCCGGGTTGCAGACCGCGAATGGGGACGGAGTTTCCAATGCCAGCGTCAAGGACATGATCGCGGATATTTTCAAGGCGGAGGATGCGACGCGTCCGTTGTCCGACCAGGAGGTGGTCAAGATGCTGGGCGAAAAGGGCATCACGATCGCGCGCCGGACGGTGGCCAAGTACCGGGATGAATTGGCCATCCTGCCGTCGAATCTGCGGAAAGTTTATTGAATTGGCCGGACTGGGGGAATCGGTTAAACTTGGCGCGCCAAATGAATCGTAAACCGTCGCTGCTCGTCATCTTTCTATCTGTTTTCATCGACCTTATCGGGTTCGGCATCGTTTTGCCATTACTGCCGACTTTTACGGCGGACAATCTTCAATCTACCTTTAGCGCCAAAGGCTTGATCATCGGAGGGATCATTGCGTCATTTTCCCTGATGCAGTTTCTGTTTGCGCCGGCGTGGGGACGGTTGTCGGACCGGATCGGACGCCGGCCGGTGATGCTCATCAGCAATCTTGGCGCGTGCGGCTCATACGCATTGTTCGCTGTCGCCTCCACAATGAGCGGCACAACGGGCCTGGTGTGGCTGCTCATCTCGCGCATCTTTGCGGGAGTTTGCGGGGCAAACCTGTCGGTGGCGTCCGCATATATCGCGGATATCACGCCGCCGGAAAAGCGGTCGGCGCGGATGGCTTTGATCGGAATTGCGTTTGGACTGGGTTTTATCGTGGGACCGGCGTTGGGCGCGGGTTCGATCGCGATCTTTCACAGCAAGCAGGCGGCAGGGTGGATAGCCGCCGGGATCTGCGCTTCGAATTTTATTCTGGGCTGCTTTATTTTGGGCGAGAGTCGAAAGCCCAATTCGGAACAGGTTGTGGTACGTCCAAAAGTCAACCAATGGGGACACGTCCTGGCACAACCGAAACTAGGCATGTTGATCGTAGTCTTTTTTTTGGCGACATTTTGTTTTACATGTTTCGAATCCACTTTTCCACTGATACTGCATCACCGGTATGCATCGCAGCCGGAGAAGTCGATGAAACTGACGTCGCTCTTGTTCACTTATGCGGGGTTTATTGCGGCATTGGTGCAGGGGGTGATCGGCAAACTAGTGAAGAAATTTGGTGAACCAAAGCTTATCATGATCAGCCTCATCGTATTTGCAGCAGGTTTGGCGGGCCTGCCTTTTGCCGCGTCACTTCCCCAGATGTTGGTGGTGCTGGCATTGCTCGCGATCGGCTCGGGGCTGAATCGTCCGCCGGTGTTTGGGTTGATCTCAATCTATTCATCGCCGCATGAGCAGGGGGCGAATATGGGGGTGGCCCAAAGTTTTGGCGCGCTGGCGCGGATTTTGGGGCCGATTTTTGCGGGGGGGTTGTTCTTCGTTCACGAGGCGCTGCCATATTTGATTTCGGCGGCGATCGCGCTATTGACGGCGATTGTGGCGTGGAATTTTCTTCATGACAGGCCGGGAAAAGCGACGGCGGAAGAGGTTTAAACCACGGATGGACACAGATAAACACGGATCAATAAGGGACAATCATGTGAATTGCACAAACTAAAGTGTCGCGCCTTTCTGTTTGTCTCACCCTTCCTCCTAACCTCCTCCCCGTTGAGGGGAGGAGGAACAGGGTGCGGACGCACTGTTCATAAAAGGCGTTCGGGCATTTTTGTTAGAGGCATGAGGCTTGCGCAACGTACAGATGTTTGACGCGAGGCGCGTCAAACTGCGACCGAGGCGGTCGCGCTCCCCAAGGCAACGATTTTTCAGTGGCGGACTGTCCTGGCAGGGTACAAGCTTTGAAAGGCAGATGGGCCGACGAATTTCTTCGTTACATCGGTCTACACGACAGCCCTACAATTTTGTGCGGGATAGCCGGTTGCCGCCAGTGTTCTAATCATAAATCGTAAATCATAAATTGTAAATCCCGCATGGCGCCCAGCTACAACTCCATCCCAAACTCTAAGGCATCCCAGGAGGGGGACCCTGGGGACCGCCACCGTTGTTGCCGTTGGGGCCAAATTGACCGCGGGGACCCTGGCCATTGCCCGGACGCTGGCCGTTGCCTGGTCCCCGGCCGTTCCCATTCATCGGTGGTTGAAAGCCTGGCGGCAATAATTGTTTCAATACCTTGATGATCTGTTGGTCTGTTTCGCGGGAGCGCAAATTGGATGGGAAAGTTTTCCACGCATTAAAACCGGCCATCGGTCCGGCGTTGGCCATGGCTTGCTGCATCTTCGTGGTGAATTGGCTGATGGCGAGTGTGGCCGCGCTGTTTTGGGCGGCCTGCCAGGTTTGAAGCCGCGTTTGGATCACCTGGGCCTGCGCGGTGTCCACGATCCTTTGCATGATCAACTGGTTGGCTTTTTGCAGGACTATTTGATAGCGGGCGATGATACCGAGGTAATCGGTCTGATTTTGTTTTGCGTAATCGTCGGCGGTGGCGAGCATCGTATCCAGCGAGCCATCGGGAATCAGGTTTGCGCGGGACATCTGCGGCGGAGGACCCATGGGCAGGGGGAAACGCGGCATATCATTATTATTTCCGCCAAAGCCTTGTTGGCCCTGTTGGTCAGGCATCTGCCCCTGGGCCATAGGCGGCTGGCCACCCATGTTATCCGGCGGTTGTTGCGGTGGCGGCTGGTTTTGAGGTGACGCAGTTACGGGAGGAGTCGAGGGGGTGCTGGCCGCGCCGGGAGAGTGAGTTGCGACCGATTGAGCCGGCTGCTTGAGTATTTTCGTCACGACAACGGCGGCGACAGCGAGAATCGCAACCGCAATGATTGCGACCGCTGCGACGAGAATTGACTTCGATCGTCCCCGGGTTGCTTCGGAGTAAACCGGCGCGGCCATCGGCAGATATCCCTGCTTCACCAATTGGAGATCGGCGAGCAGTTCGTCGTAATTCTGGTAGCGTTGATCGGGGTTTTTCGCCGCCATGCGCCGGATGAGCGCTTCGATCTCTTGCGGCAGATCGGTGCCCAGTTCCGCGCCGCTCGGCAATGGTTTGGTGGCATGGGCCAGGACGATGGAGATGGGAGAATCGCCGTCGTAGGCATATTTGCCGGTGACGAGATAGAGCAGGGTGACGCCCAGCGAATAAATGTCCACGCGATGGTCGGCGTTCTTCGAAGAACTGGCTTGTTCGGGCGCGATAAAATGGGGCGAGCCGATGCTGACGCTGCTCATCGTCAATTCCGAGTCTTCAGTGAGGATTTTGGCCAAGCCCATGTCAGCGACTTTTACGCGGCCATCGCGCGTGACCATCAGGTTGGAAGGTTTGATGTCGCGATGGACGATGGATTTCTCGGAAGCGGCCTTCAAGGCCAGCGCGGCCTGCTCAATGATGGCGAGCGCATTTTCGACGGGAATCTTTCCATGTTTGGTGACGTAATTCGAAAGATTATCGCCTTCGATGAATTCCATGATGATGTAATGGCGGCCGTCGGCTTCGCCAAAATCATGCACCTGGACGATGTTCGGATGGTTAAGCGCGGCGGCAGCTTTGGCTTCGCGCTCAAAGCGCTGGAGAAATTCGGGGCGGCTGGCCAATTGCTCGGAGAGGACTTTTAAAGCGACTTTGCGGGACAATTTGACCTGGATGGCTTCGTAGATGACGCCCATGCCGCCTTGCGCGATTTTTTTGACGAGGCGGTAGCCGCCGAGACTCTGGCCGGAGATGTCATTATAGCCCGGCGGCGGAACAAATAATTTGTCCGGCGGAAATGGGTTGGTTTGGGTTTGCTCGTCCATGGTCAAAATTTAAGTTCCACGCCTTCGCGCGCGGCAAAGATCGTTAGCTGGCCGTTTAGGCGTCCGGCGCGTTTGATGCAACTTTGGATCTTTAAGTCCACGTCCTTGTCGGTGATTTCGGGGTCGTGGTGAAAAATCGCGAGGTTTTTCACTCCAGCCTGCACGGCCCAATCGGTCACGGAAAAGCTGCTCGAATGGCCCCAGCCCTTTTTGGACGCGTACTCGCGATCGTCGTATTGCGCGTCGGCGATCAATAGATCCGCGCCTTGTGTGACCTCGACCAATGTCTTTGGGACCTGCCGCAACGGGCCTTCGTCATCCGGGTCGGGAAAAACATCGCCGGGCTGGGGGACGATTTCGTTGTCAGTGGCATAGACGATTTTGCGTCCGCCTTTTTCAAAAAGATAGCCGCTGCAACCGCCGGGATGATTGAGGGGGAAGCGCCTGACGTTCACCCCGCCGATGGTGGCTTGCGAATCATTGAAATGGCTGGAGATGATTTTGGCGCCGAGCTGGCTGAACGACACGGGAAAATATTCCGAACTCATCTGGCCGGACAAAAGCTCGTAGGGACGGTTCGTGTCTTTGCTTTCGCCGTAGAGATGGATCTGCATTTGGGGCACGTAGGCGGGTGTGAAAAAGGGGAAACCCTGGATATGGTCCCAATGCGTGTGCGTGATGAGCAGGTGCAATTCGGTGGGTCGCGGCTGGCGGGTGATGATGTCCTTGCCCAGTTCGCGAATGCCGGAGCCGGCATCGCAGATGAACATGGTATCATCGAACCGCACTTCCACGCAGGAAGTGTTGCCGCCATAGACGCGTGTCCAGCTTGATGGCGTTGGGATCGAGCCGCGGGTTCCCCAAAATTTTACAAAGGCAGGCATCGTCATCCTTCTCGAAAAATGAACGCGCAGTCGGCGACCTGGAGCACGTCGCCATCGCGTAAAATGGCTGAATGAATTTTCACGCCGTTCAAAAAGATTCCGTTATGGCTCTCATTATCGCGGATGGTAAAATCCATGCCCTTCAAAGTCAGGATGGCGTGCTGGCGCGAGGCGCGGAGGGAGGTCAGGGGAACATCTGCTTCGCCACGGCCGATCACGAGCTGGGGCCGCTCGAGAGGAATCTGGCGCGGCGATCCTTCACCCTCGATCTGTTCGAGGTAGCGCCCGCGAAGCTCGCGCTCGCGCCGCACCACGGATATGCTCGTGGCGATGGTGGCTTCAAATTGTGACGTGCTCATGGGCCTTCTTTATTTGCGCGCCGGTTGACGGCTATTTTCCATCAATTGTTTTCCGGAATCAAGCGGCGGGTTGCGCTCACACCCATTTTGGCAACAACCCGCCGCTTCTGTTCACTCGAACAGAAATCATCCGGTTCGAGTCTCAAGGCATATCATTCGGCGGTCCGGGCGGCCCTTGATTATCATCAGGCGGACCCTGGCCGTTGTCCGGAGGACCTTGACCGAGATCAGGCGGGCCTTGTCCATTATCCGGAGGTCCCTGGCGGTCGTCAGGACCTTGAGGAGGGCCTTGATTGTCGGCAGGCGGGCCATGACGATCTGGTGGCCCCTGGCCCAAATCGGGAGGGCCCTGACGGTCATTGAAAGCAAACTGGCCGTTGCCGGGTGGCCCGTCCATGCGATGCGGACGGGGCGGAAGATATTCGTTTCGCGTCAACTGGCCATCATGGTTTTTATCCAGGCTCATCAATTCGGCAGTGGCGTTGGCGATTTCGTTCGAATCGATGATGCCATCGCCATTCACATCGAGGGCCTTGACGATGGGCGGCGTAGGCGGGTGCCAGGCATTTTTTGGAGCATCGGCGGGCCGGGGAGGCATATATTCATCTGGAGTCAATTTGCCGTCATGGTTTTTGTCCAGAGTCAACAGTTCGGCGCTGGCGTTGGCGATCTCATTGGAATCGATGATGCCGTTGTGATTGCTGCTCAGCGCGAGGACGAGCGGAAGCGGCGGCGGACGATGCCTGCCCTGCTGATGGTTTCCATTTTGGCCGCCCGGACCGCCGGGGCCGCCCATACCTGGGCCATCCATCGGGGGACCGTCGTTCTGGGCGATGGCGGCCAGGGTGGAAACGCTGAGCGCGAGGAGCGCGAGGGTTATTTTGTTGGTTGTTTTCATACTGTTTCTTTCTTTGTTATTGAGGGTGTGAAATTTTTGCGAGGCCCATGTCGTCCATGATTTTCTGGACTTCCTGGAAAGGGAACGGCTTATGCAACAAGCCGATGAATCCTTCCCTGGTGGCGGATTCCTTGCTGACTGTTTCGCCGCCGGTGGAGAGCAACACTTTCGCATCCGGCGACAACTCAATGAGGCGATGGCAAAGTTCGATGCCATCCATGCCGGGCATCTCCAGATCGGTGATGACCAACTCATAATCCTTTGGGCTGGCGGCAAAGGCGGCCAGGGCTTTGTAGGGAGAATCGTAGCACTCAGTTTCGATGCCGCCGAATCGCGAGATGATTTCGCGCATGAAAGCCAGAATATTTTCATCGTCATCCACAAGCATCCAGCGGCGAATGGTTTTGGGTTGATCTGATTTCATGCGACCTCCTGTTTTTTGGAGCGGACACGAACAATAAACGCGTTGGCCGAAAACCGGCTGAGGGCTATCGCCTTTACCATTTGCCTGCGTCCGTTCTTAATTTTCATGCCGCCAATTTACGCGAAGCAACCTTAAGACATGGTGAAGACCGCAAAAGACCATGAAATTCTTTCTTCATCTGCCGTTAAGGTTGGGGGTGTAAAATTTACGCGGCTGGTAAAACGCGGGTTTTCCTGCTAAAACGCAGCCATCACGCATGAGAATCCTGATCGTAGAAGATGAACCCGACCTGCTCCGCAGCCTCGCCCAGGCGCTGCGGGAGGAGGGTTACGCGGTGGATACTGCCGCCGATGGCGAGGACGGCTTGTACAAGGCGGAGAATTACGAGTACGACACGATTGTTCTCGATGTGATGCTGCCGAAGATGGATGGCTGGGAGATTTTGGCGCGATTGCGCAAAACTAAAAAAACTCCCGTGCTCATGCTCACGGCGCGGGACCAATCACAGGACCGGGTGCGCGGATTGGATACCGGGGCGGACGATTATGTGGTCAAGCCGTTTGACTTGTCTGAATTGTTCGCGCGGGTGCGGGCGCTCATACGTCGCAGCCAGAATAAAACGACCAATGTCATTGAGATAGGGGACGTGAAAATTGATACCGCCGCGCGGAATGTTTTCCTTGCGGATAAACCGGTAGAATTGACGGCGCGGGAATATTCACTGGTGGAATTTTTGGCGATGCATCGGGGAGAAGTGGTGACGCGCACGCAGCTTTACGAGCATCTTTTCGATGAGAACGACGACACGTTCTCGAACTTGCTGGACGTTCATGTCTCCAACGTCCGTAAAAAGTTGGGCGCGGAATTCATCGTGACCCGCCGTGGCCATGGTTATTGCATCGAATGAAGCTTTTCAACTCCATCAAGTGGCGGTTGCAGATCTGGTACGGGCTGATTCTTGTCGCTGTGCTGGCGGGTTTTGGGGCGACGGCGTATCAATTGGAATATAACCAGCAGATGCGCGGGATAGACGATGAATTGCATCGGCGATTTGCCGTTTTGGCCCAGGCAACGCACCCGCATCCGCATGGGCCGAACGGGCAGGGGCCGATGGATGGCATGCCGGGTCAACCGCCGGATGATATGCCCGGACAGATGCAGCCGGATGGGCCGGGACAGGCTCAGGGTGGAAGTTTTCATTTGCCGCCGCAGGCGACTGGATTGTTTGATGCAAGTGACCCGAATGGGTTTTATTTCATTATCGAAGGTCGGGATGGCAAGGAAGTTGCGCGAGGAGGTAATGTGCCAAGTAGTGGCTACATTCCTTTCAATCCGGATTACGTAAAAATAAACAGGTCACCAGAATTGAAGAATCCAAATCCGCCGCCGACATTTACCCAAGGTGGATTTCGTCAGGTATTTGATTTAACGCCAAATGGTGAAACAGTTCGAATCGGCTGCTCCATAGCTCCACAATTGAAGGGCCTTCATAACAACGCATGGGAGTTAGCTGGTCTCGGCGTGATCATTCTACTTTTTGGCCTGGCAGGGGGATTGTGGATTTCTTCAAGCGCACTTAAGCCGGTTGAAAGTATTAGCGCGGCGGCTGTTAAAATTTCCGCGGGGGATCTGTCGCAAAGAATCAATGTGGCGGAAGCAGAGAGCGAATTGGGACAACTGGCGGTGACACTCAACTCAACTTTTGCGCGACTGGAAGCGGCGTTCAAGCAGCAAAAGCAATTTGCATCCGATGCTGCTCATGAATTGCGGACGCCGGTGACGGTGATCCTGACGCAAACGCAAACGGCGCTAAAGCGCGAGCGTGACGCGAAAGAATACAAGGAAACGGTGGAAGCCTGCCATCGGGCCGCCGAGCGCATGAAAAAACTCATCAGCGCCTTGCTGGAATTGACGCGACTCGACGCGGGCCAGGAACGGATCAAGCGGCTCAAATTTGATTTTTCACAGACGGTGGGCGATTGCGTAGAGTTGATCCGTCCGCTGGCGGCGGAGCGTCACGTGGAGCTTCAATCCGAGATCGAACCGGTTGCGATCACAGGCGATCCGAGCCGGCTGGCGCAAGTCGTCACGAATCTTTTGACGAATGCCATCCAATACAATCACGAAGGCGGCGAGGTGCGGGTAAAGTTGAGGCGGCAGGATCATTTTGCTGTGTTGACGGTGAGTGATAGTGGCATTGGGATACCGCCGGAAGACATGACCCGTATTTTTGACCGGTTTCATCGCGTGGACAGGTCAAGAACGGGCATGAACGCGGGACTGGGGCTTTCCATCTCCAAAGCCATCATCGATGCGCATGGCGGCTCGATTGAGGCGAGTAGTCCGGAGAGTGGTGGGACGATTTTTACGGTGCGGTTGCAGGTGGCATAGTGTAACGCCTCATTTCTTGACGGTGGTCATTGTCTTCAAATTTTCCCAATCACGCTCCGGATTTCCGGTCATCCAATCGGAAGGCGAATCAAGCCATTTGATAGATTGCACATGTCCATCGGCGAGGCTCAATTGATACACACTGCCGTGCCGTATTGCAGGAAGATCCGGGACTGTATTGGGTTCGCCAATATTTACAACAAACATTGAATCATTGATCGTACTGGCGTCTTCATCAATGAGCGTAAACATTTGGGAAGGCTGCCGAATCTGATTTTCTTTCCGAAAGAAAATATAAGTCAGGGCGTTATCCTGGTCCGGCGTGGTAAAATCGGTGTCACCGGTTGGGTCGCCAGAAGTCCGGCCGGCCATCCAGGAATTCATGGAATAGCTTCGAAGCACAGGCAAGCCGCCGAGGCTGGTGTTGTCAGCCGGGCATCGATAAATGCCCGGTTCCTTTGTGTAAGGCCAAATGGCGCCCTGTTCCAGCGAATAAAGATTGGTGCAGTTGTATTGAGGGTCAGGCCCGTAATTATATCCATCGGGTTGGGTTAATGACGCCCAGCCCGGACACCACGAATACGGATTGACCGGATAATTTCCCCAGCCGATCGGCCAGCAGGAGACCAATTCCCCGCTATTATCATCCGTATAGATTTTGCAGGCAGCGGTCAGTTGCTGTAAATTATTCAAGCAGGCAACGGCTTGTCCTTTCTCTTTGGCCTTTGATAAAACCGGCAATAATATCGCCATCAGGATTGCGATGATCGCGATGACCACGAGTAATTCTATCAACGT
Source organism: Verrucomicrobiia bacterium (assembly GCA_036502245.1). Lineage (GTDB taxonomy): Bacteria > Verrucomicrobiota > Verrucomicrobiia > Limisphaerales > UBA11358 > UBA11358. Next base: position 24,489 of record DASXYX010000072.1, on the reverse strand, counting down.
AAAAGCTCTGGCGGGACGGGCCCGTTTTGGTGCATTTTGAGCCTCGGACGCCATGCCTGGTTTCTCCGGCAACATTTGATTAATCCCCAAAATATACTCGGGCGACCCATCCGGCAACACTGTTACTTTAACACGTCATTCTTTAACGCAAGAACATCTCCGCGGCGGCATCCGCAAAGCGAAGTCCCTGGGGTGTGAGCCGGAAATTATCGGGCGCGATCTGCGCCCAGCCGCGGGCGCTCAATTCCTTCATTTCCGGCTCCCAATTTTCACGCAGGTCAAAGTCGGTCACCCGGCGGAATTTCTCGTATGGCCATCCGGCGACCATTCGCAGGCCGAAGGCTGCCGTTTCCCCGGCGCGTTTTAACGGCGCCAGGGTCTCGCTGGATTCAATGGCGCGTTTGCCGTTCTCCAATTGTTCGCAATAGAGTTGAGTGTTCGCCCAATTTTTTGTGCGGGTGCCGTGGACATAACCGGTGGCACTCGGCCCTAATCCATAAAATGAGCCGCCTCGCCAATAATTGACGTTGTGTTTGCAGGCCTGGGAAGGGACGTCAGAGTTTTGGGCGGGATTTTGCGCGAAGTTCGCCACTTCATACTGCCGGAATCCGGCGGCGGTTGCGTGACCGACGAGTTCTTCGTACATGTCGCACGCGAGATCTTCATTCACATCGAACTCGCCCGCTTTCATCTGGTGAAAGAGGGGGGTGTCGTCTTCGTAGATCACTTCGTAGGAGGACAAATGCTCGCTCTGCATCGCGATGGCTTCACGCAAGGTCTCGCGCCAGATCTCCATCGTCTGGCCGGGGATGGCAAACATCAGGTCGATATTGACGTTGTCAAAGCCCGCATGGCGCAAGGTGTCGAACGATTTGAAGACCTGCTCGCGCGAATGGATGCGGCCCAGACGGTCGAGTAGTTGTTCATCCAGCGATTGCACGCCCATTGAGATACGGTTGACGCCAAAGTCGCGCAGCAGTTTTGCCTTGTCAGCGGAAACGGTGGCCGGGTTGCATTCGACGGTAAATTCTTTCGCGCCGAGCAGGTTCAGGCGTTTCATCGCGCCCAAAATAGTTTCCCATTGGCGCAGATTTAAGAGGGAAGGGGTGCCGCCGCCGAAGAAGATCGTTTCCGGTTGCAGATCATCGGCGACCATTTCCAGTTCGCGGACAAGAGCCGAAACGTAGCGGTTGATCAATTCGCCGGACGAGGCCTCCGAATAGAAGGCGCAATACGAGCATTTCTGCGCGCAAAACGGCACATGAACATACAGGCTGGTGATGGGTGTCGCCTTTGATACCGGCATAGGGACAGAATAATCCCCCCATCCGCCGCTGGCGAATGAAATTCGGCGCAATCCTCGAACTAAACCGGCGCGTTATGCCGCAACGAGGCGTTGAACGTTTTGGGCTTTAAGTCCCTTGTCGCCGGAGGTCAGTTCAAAGGTCACTTCATCGCCTTCATTGAGACTCTTGTAGCCCGCCCCAGCGATACACGAATGATGCACGAAGACATCGTGGCCGGAATCCTGGGTGATGAATCCGAAGCCTTTTCGATTATCGAACCATTTTACTTTGCCGCTTGCCATAATCAGGTGTGTCGGTTGGCGTGCTCTGGAACGAATGGCGGGCACGAATTGCCCGTTATCACTTCAGAAACGGCTCACGCTGGAGAACAACCTAAAGAACAAATGAAATCTCCTCAAAGGGAAAGATAGGTTGGAAATCGGTTGGTTTTATAAAAACCAACCATTGTATTTTGCAATGCCGGCAGGGGTGGATCAGCTCTCGACAACCTTTTTCACGCGCGATTTCTCGGAGCGTTTACGGGCGTTTTCATCGAGCACTTTCTTGCGGAGACGCAGGTTTTTTGGCGTCGCTTCCACGTATTCGTCCACGTCGATATATTCCAGCGCGCGCTCCAGGCTCAGCTTCATCGGCGGCGAGAGCTGGATGCCTTTGCCGTCGCCTTGTGAGCGCATGTTGGTGAGGCGTTTTTCCTTCACGGGATTCACCGGGATGTCGTTCTCGCGTGAGTTTTCGCCCACGATCATGCCGACGTAAACTTCGTCACCGGGGACGATGAGCAGCCGTCCGCGTTCCTGCACCATGTTGAGCGCATAGCTGGTCGCTTCGCCGGCGTCCATGCTGACGAGGGAACCGTTTTTGCGGGCCGCGATCTCTCCTCGGTCGGTGCCATATTCATGGAACAAATGGCTCATGACGCCCATGCCCTTGGTCTGGTTGACCAGGTCCGTCTCAAAACCGATGAGACCGCGCATGGGGACCAATGCCTCGATGGTCACCTGCGAGCCGTGATGGTTCATGTTCGTGATCTCCGCTTTGCGGAAGGCAAGATTTTCCATGATGGCGCCCATGTTTTCCTGCGGAATATCCACGAACAATTTTTCGATAGGTTCCTGCAGTTCGCCGTCGGTTCCCTTTTGCCAAAGCACTTCCGGCCGGCTGACGAGGACTTCATGGCCTTCGCGGCGCATCTGCTCGACGAGGATGGCGATCTGCATTTCGCCACGGCCGCTGACCGCGAAAATTTTGGGGTCGCTCGTCTGCGCCACGCGCAAGGCGACATTGGTGCGGATCTCTTTTTGCAACCGCTCCCAGATGTGGCGGGCGGTGACGAGTTTACCGTCCTTGCCCGCGAGCGGGCCGTCGTTGACGGCGAATTCCATCTGGATGGTCGGAGGATCGATGGGGATGTAGGGCAGGGCGCCGTGCTCCACCTTGTCGGCGATGGTTTCACCGATGAACACTTCTTCAAACCCGGCGATACCCACAATATCACCGGCGTGGGCCTCCTGGATCTCGATACGCTTGAGACCTTCAAAATGATAGATCATCGTGATTTTGCCCGAAGTCACTTTGCCGTGACCATGCAGGCAGACCGCCGGGTCGCCGGCTTTCACTTTGCCGGTCATGATTTTGCCGAAGGCGATACGGCCGAGGTAATCGGAATAATCGAGATTGGCGACGAGCAGTTGCAGTCCTTCGCCGGCTTTGGCGCGCGGAGCGGGAATGTGCTTCACGATGGCGTCGAAGAGCGGTTCCATGGTGCCGCTGGCGTGGGCCAGGTCTGTTTTGGCGTAACCGGCCTTGGCTGAGCAATAAATGAACGGAAAATCCAACTGTTCATCCGTGGCGTTCAAGGACATGAACAATTCGAAAACCTGGTCGAGGACTTTCTTGGGATTCGCATTCTCGCGGTCAATCTTGTTGATAACCACGATGGGCTTGGCGCCGGCTTCGAGCGCTTTGCGGAGCACGAAGCGCGTCTGCGCCTGCGGGCCTTCGGCGGAGTCCACCACGAGCAACACACCGTCGATCATGTTCATGATACGCTCGACCTCGCCGCCAAAATCCGCATGGCCGGGGGTATCCACGATATTGATATGGTAATCTTTGTATTTGAAGGCGGCGTTTTTGGCGCGGATGGTGATGCCTTTCTCGCGCTCGAGGTCCATCGAATCCATGATGCGCTCTTCGCTGGCCTTGGCTTCGTTGGCGCGGAAGGTGCCCGATTGTTTCAGCAGGCAGTCCACGAGGGTTGTTTTGCCGTGGTCAACGTGCGCGATAATGGCGATGTTTCGGATGTGCTGCATTTTATAAATTTCTAGCGTTAAATCGTTGGTTTTGAAGTGAATTTATCACGAGGAATTTCCTCCAGCTCAAAACTCTCGGAACGAGTCGGATAGTCTGCCTTGAAAGAGGAAAAGGTCAAGGATGGAGTCGGCTTTTCAAATGGTCATGTTGTTGAGTCATGCCGGAGGCTTGTTGGCAATTAGTCGGTGGTGGCGCTGCGCTCAACCACCGGCTAATAGCTTCCAATCCTTCGAATTGAGCAGAGGCGGCTCCTTGGGAAAGGCAGAAGTAATAATGCAGAATGAGGAAATTGGAGCGGCTCACGCCGGCTGCTACGCGGTTCGACGGAGCCTCGTCCTGCTAATTCCTTCGTTTCTTTTTGTTCAAATTCGTATTCTGTTTCCGCCTTCTGCTTTCTGGCTTCTGCCTTCCGATCAAATCCCCCTGATATGGATCATGGCGGGCTTTAATCCATCCGATTCGGCGGTGAGGGTGATTTTGCCGGGGTAACCGGGTTTGGCGCGGACGATGACGAGCGCCAGACCATTGAAGGCGTCATGCTCCGGCGCCTGGAAGGATTCGAAGCTCGTGGGATTGCCATTGTCCGTGGCGACGATTTCGCCGGGGCCGCTGATGGTGAATTTGATGTGATTGTCCGAGAGCGGCACCTGGAGGCCATGCTTGTCCGCGATGGTCACGGTGATGTACGAGAGGTCTTTGCCATCGGCGGTGATGCGGTTGCGGTCGGCTTTGGCGAGTAATTTGGCCGGCTTGCCGGTTGTTTTCACTTCGCCGGTGGCCCAGCGCTTGCCGTTTTTGTAGGCGACGACTTTAAGTGTGCCTGGCGCATATTTCACGTCGTTCCAAACGAGACGAAATTCGTTCGGCCCTTTTTTCTTCAAGCCCAGCGATTTGCCGTTGAGAAAAAGCTCCGCGCTGTCACCACTGGTATAAACATGCACGGGAGTGATCTGGCCGATGCGGCCCGGCCAATTCCAATGGGGCAGGATATGCGCCATGGGATAATCCGGACGCCACAGCGATTGGTAGAGGTAATATCTGTCCTTCGGAAAACCGGCGAGGTCAACGATGCCGAAATAAGAACTGCGCGAGGGCACGCTGATCTTGCCGTGGTCTTTCAATTCCTGGTCCATGGCGGCCTGCACGGACGGGTCGCTGAATTTCAGGTGGTTGGTTGAATCGCGATCGTATGGGGTCGGTTCGCCGAGATAATCGAAGCCGGTCCAGACGAATTGTCCCGCGACGAACGGATTGGTTTCCTCGCCGGCAAATTCTGTGTCCGGAATCGTGGCCCAATGCGGGGCAAAGATGTCGTAGTCGCTGACCTGAAAATCCTCCTGGCCATCCAGTTTGTTGGTGCTTACGGGAAAGAAATATTCGCCGCGGGAACTGACGGTGGATGCGGTCTCACTGCCGTAGAGCGGGATGGCGGGGTTTCTGTCACGGAAACGGGTATAAAGGAATGGCTTATAGTTGTAGCCGAACACGTCCACAATGTTTTCAAAGCCGTTGTAGCCGGCCTCGTCATGATTGCAAGCTGCCGTCGCGGGGCGAGTGGGGTCTTCCTGGTGCGCGATGCTTACGAGGTCTTCGGCGAGGCCGAACTGATTTTTGTGGACCTGCTCAGAGATCTCGTTGCCGATGCTCCACAGGATGATGGAGGGATGGTTGCGGTCGCGTTCCAGTTCGGCGCGGAAATCGCGCTCGTGCCAGTCGTTAAAAAGCAGGTGATAATCGTTCCTGGTTTTTTGGTTCTCCCAGCAATCGAACGATTCGTCCATGACAAGCATGCCCATGCGGTCGCAGAGATCGAGCAATTCGGGCGCGGGCGGGTTGTGCGAGGTGCGGATGGCATTGCAGCCGAACGATTTCAGGATCTCGATCTGTCGCGTGAGCGCGCGTTCATTGATGGCCGCGCCCAGCGCGCCCAGATCGTGATGGTCGCAAACGCCCTGGATCTGGACGCGCTTGCCGTTCAACAAAAAGCCGTTGGTGGCGGTGAACTGGATGGTGCGGACGCCAAACGGCGTCTCGTAGCGGTCCGCCACGTTGCCATTTTGCGAAACGGAGGTGACGACCACGTAGCGGTTTGGATGTTCCAGGCTCCACAGTTTCGGATTGGGGATGGCGACCTGTGTTTCGAATGGCTGCGAATTATGCGCGGGAGTGGAGATGTTTAGATCGTTGCCGAAAGTTGCGCCCACCAATTTGCCTTTGGAACCGTCGGCATTCAATTCGTAGATTTCATTTTCAATCGAGACGTTGGCCGCGGCGTCAGAATCATTTTCAACGTTCGCCTGGATCTTTACCGTTGCGCTGCTTGTGGTAATTATCGGAGTCGTGACATAAGTTCCCCAGTGGGCGACATGTATTGGCGCAGTTTTTTCCAGCCAGACATTTCGGTAGATGCCGCCACCGGGATACCAACGCGAGGACGCCGGCGGATTGTCCAGGCGGATGGCGACGACATTCGCGCCGCCGAAATTCAGGAACGGCGTCAGGTCCACCTGCCACGAGGAGTAGCCATAGGGCCAGCCGCCGACAAATTTTCCATTGCACCAGACGGCGGCGTAAGCCATCGCGCCATCGATATCCAAATAAATCCTTCTGCCCGCATCCGACGTGGGGATGTCCAGATGTTTGCGGTACCAGGCGACGCCCCACCAGGGGAGCTTGCCAGTCGAGCCGGGATCAGCCTGGTCGAACGGTCCTTCGATGCCCCAGTCGTGGGGCAGGTTCAGTTGCCGCCAGGCCGCGTCGTCAAAGTCCGTTTGCGCGAACAGATAATTGGTACCGCCCGGCTCGCCGTCCGGGCGCGTCGCGGGTGCGTTCGTAGTGAAAGGATTTCCTGTGGGCAACAGCCAATCGCGAATGACGTGGTAACTCAACTGGTTGGAGCTGACGTCCGGGGAATCGGCTTTGATGAAGCGCCAGTCGGCATCGAGGGAGATGCGTTCGCGCGGGGAGTCGGCGGCAAAAACGGCGGTGGATACCAATAAGGACAAACCAAACAGAACAATTTTGGTGTTCATAAAATATGACCGTGCGAAGGAAAAATTCTAACCGGATTGGTTGTCAGCACAATCCTCTATTATGGCGATGCCTAATACGTCAACAATTCCACTTCGCGCAGGCCTTCGTTCGCGAGTTCCCAGCGGCCACCATGTTTGACGACGAAATGGCGACAGGGATTCGCGGCTTCAATCGCATCGTTGACGGAGAGCAATTGGTATTTGGCCTGGCTCTTGATCTCCGACGCGGCGCGCGGCATGAGGGCGAAGGCGACGCCGTTGTAGTTGAACGCGATTTCATATCCGGCAACTCCTTCGCGTTGTGCCACGGGGTTGGGCAACACGAGCATGGGATAGCGGTGCAGGTAAGGGAAATCCGTCGCGCGGACGAGCACGCGGCAGAGTTCGGCCTGGCCGCGAAGGAAATTGAGCAGGTTGAAACCGTTCGGGTTGTGCTCGTCGAGAAGGATCTCGCGGTCGTCGAGGCCGTTCAAATTCTGGCCGTTCCATTCGCCGTGGTCGTTGCGTTCGTTGGAAGAGGCTTTCTTGAACCAGGCAGAGAAGTTGTCGTTGACGAGGACATTCAACTCAAAATGGACGTGCGCGCGCCATTGACCGATGGTCTCGGCGTTCGAGGTGCGTCCCATGGTGGCGATCACTTCGCCAGCTTTCACCGGTTCGCCGACTTGAAGCCCCGGGCGCGGCGCTTTTAGGTGCGCATAGAGCGAATAGATTTCAATGCCCTGGATGACGTGTTTGATGACGATGTAATTCCCGTAATTCGAAAGGGAAGGGCGCGTGCTGATGTACATCACGGTACCGTCAGCGGTGGCCATGACGGGGTCGGTCGGCTCGCCGCGGCGGTCGGTTTGGAGATGGCGGATGTCCAGGCCCTCGTGCATGCGCTGGCTGTTATCGCGCACGCAGCCGAAGCCGCCGCTGGTCCAGGGTTTGTCCGGTTCGGTGGGGGCGAAGAATTTCAACTCGGCGCCCGGTTCATAGAGATAATGGTTGGCCGTGGGAAATTGGAATGGCGTCTGCGCCGGCAGCCTGGTCGCAAAGGTTGCGAAGGCGGCAAAGGCGAGAGATTTTATGAAACGCGGGAAGTTACGCACACTACGCAAATGATCAATGAATCCACTCGCCCTTTTGAACTTTTTTTACGGCGTTGGTCAGGCCCAGAATGAATTGGTTGGCTTCATCGCGCGACATGTCGGGCGTGAATGTCAGGGTGCCGTCGTGGATGCGCTGTGTGATGATGGGCGCAGCCAGCCAGCGGCCGTCCTTCAGCTTTTCACCCCATTGGCCGAAGATAGCCAGATGTTTGCCGATATTGCTCGCGGTATATTGTTCGAGCAGGCCGGTGCTGATCTCGTCGAATTTGAATTGAAGGGCGAATCCGCCCGCGTCATTGATAGTTTTGGCGGAGATGAGATTGGCTTCGGTCAAAATCGGCTCCTTCTCGATGGTCAATGTGATCGGATCGGCGCGCACGACGGTGATGGATTGGGTCACGGTTGCGTCTTCCGGCGTGGATTCCATGTGGATGCGCACGGCGGCGACCTGCTTGGCCTGTTTCTTCTGGTCGGACGTCTGGCAGCCGCACACCAGCGCCAGGGCCAGGACGGCCATTAAATAGAGATTGAAATTTCTCGCGCAAATTTGCATAGTGGCTCTACGAAACAGAATCATTCGAACAAAGTAAAGCATTATGGGAAGACAATACAACAAAGTCATCAAACGTAAACGTCGCGCAAACTATCTGAAACGCAAGGGCGATCGGATCAAGGCCAAGAAGGCCGCGAAGGCCACCAAGACTGCCAAAGCCTGACGATTGGCCAGAATCAACGAAGCCGCTCCGGACCCGGGGCGGCTCTTTTTTTGTGGGAGGTTGCAAATCTTGATCGGAACGGAAATTTTTCTAAACTTTTACAAACGGAACTTGTTCACCGCGGCAGATTTTCGTTGAAAACGACGGTGAATAATCCGTAACAATGGAACTGCAAAACCATTAGTTTTATTGGTTGAAACATTTTGTTCCCAGTTTGTTCACAGGCAAATTTTGGTGAACAAGGTGTTCATATCAATTCATTGAAGGAAACGAAAAATTTGCTAGGATGTCAGCAGTTCTTTGAATGAACGAAACGGGCGGCAAAGAGTTAAATCTGAGTTGACCGTTTCCAGGATAATCCCGGGTGACCGGGGAATAGTCAGAGCAGGTTGATTGCTCCGGCTCCTCTTAAAACAGCCGAAAGGCTGGCGGCGGAGGCAAGACTCACCGGTTTGTATGGCGCGTTCGCGCGCGCTACCATGCGAATAAACGGACCGGCGGCGCGGGACGATCAGAAACCGTCCCGGGACGAGTGAAGTAGTTCAGGCAGGTTTCGAGCCTGGGCGAATCGCAGTTGCCGAGACAGGCAACGGTTGCTACTGCGGATCAACACGGTGCGGGTGACTCTGGCGGGTCTGATAATAAAAGTTGGGACCGCCAAAAGAAAAACGCCGAAAGGCGGACAAAACGAGACCCGTAGCGGGAAGGCCACGAAGGCTGGGCAAGCCGCGTGAATAAACTTCCGAAGGCCGGCGACGTTAAAAACAGCGCCGCTGGACTGTGAAGAAAGCAATCTGTGAGTGAAGAGGCGAGACCCGTGGCACCGGGCGAACGCGCTGCTAAAAGCGGCGGCTGACCCGGAGCCAAGTGGTTAAGACGCGTAAGAAATCGCAGGCGTGTCTTGACCTGGTTCGCAGGCCGGTGGCGCAACCACCAGTTCAAGCGAGCTGAAAAGCCTCACTCGAAATTCAGCGACTGAAAAGCGCTGGACGGCCCTGCTACGAGGCCGAAACTCCGCTTGCCGTGGAGAATAGCGTCGGGAAACCGGCAGCCCCCGCGAGGGGAGCGTCTAATGCCGGTCCGGGAAAGAGAGAGTGACGAACTCCCATTCCCCATTTGTCCCCGTCTGACCGAAAGGTCGGGCGGGGACTTAATGTTTTTAGATTCCTAATTGACATCAGGCAGGGAATGGATTTCCATCGGATGCAATACCCTAAAAAAGAATTTTTGATATGAAGCCTCAGAGATTCAAAGCAGCTTTTACGTTGATCGAATTGGCCGTGGTTATTGCCACCATCACTCTTTTGTTGGTGATGATCCTTCCGGCCCTGGCCACGACTGGCACGAAAAGCCAGCGCATCATTTGCGTCAATAACCTCAAAGATACTTATTTGGCGTTCAAAATCTGGGCAGGGGAGAACAGCGACCAATTCCCGATGGCGGTTTCGACGGCTTTGGGTGGCGGCAAGGAATATGTGTATAGTTATGCAGAACAATTTCCCTTCAGCTACGAACCGTGGGCGGTGTTTCAGGTTTGCTCAAACCAATTAGTTACGCCGAAGGTTCTGTACTGCCCGTCCGATAACAATCCAAACCCTGCTATCAGCGTCATTGGCGGTCCTACAACGCATATTGGCACTTATGCGCCCAGTTTTGGCAGCGGATTTGACGATGGCTACATCAGTTATTTGATCTGCGGCGATGCCACATTGAACTATCCAGGTGCGATCCTTTTTGGCGACCGCAATATCGGCAGTCAGGGAACCATTGCGAATAATCCAACTCCGGCGGCGGTGATGTTCCCGGATACACATGAAATCAATTCTGGCTTTACCGCAGAATCCACCTGGGCATGGTCAGCGCATGACCAGCATCTGGGCGCGGGTAATCTCGCTTTGACCGATGGCAGTGTGGCCCAGGTCACCGTCAACGGATTGAGACAGGCCATGATAATGTCAACCAATGCCCTGCCAGGTTTTGATGCAATAGGCACATATTATAATTTTCCATGAATTGAACGCGCCTGATTTGACATGAAAACGAGATTCTTCCTTCCAGTCGGGTGCGGCATGGCGCTTCTGTTTTTATCAGCAACCTTTCTGAAAGCCGCGAACGTTCAGTTGGTTTCAGCTTTGGACAGCATGAATGAGGTGCCGGCCTCGGCTAATGGAGATTCTTCCATGCCTTTCATCACTCCCGACGGCCGATATATTTTGTTCGCCAGCACGGCCAACAATCTTGTAATGACCAATGACGATGGGCCGGTGATAAAGGGGCCGCCAAATTGGATAAATGTATATCTTCGGGACCAATTGATGGGCACAACAACTCTTGTCAGCGTCAATATGGCGGGCACTGGCGGGAATGCAAACTCGTATCCGACCGGTCTATCCGCGAATGGGCAATTTGCGCTCTTTGAAAGTACGGCGACCGGTTTGGTCACCAATACGATAAATGCCGCCAATAATATTTATGTCCGGGACATGATCAACAATGTCACCATGCTCGTCAGCGTTAACACCAACTCTGATTACACCCTTGGAAGTTCGTTTCATTCCGTGATGACACCTGATGGCCAGTATGTGGCGTTTACAAGTAGTAGCGATCTGACACCAGACGACACTAATGAACTCGGCTTCATTCGTGGCGACGATGTGTTTGTCCGCGACCTGTGGACGGGCACCACGACTCTCGCCAGCGTCGGCGGATTATCCACAAATCTGACGCCCTTGTCCGATTACCCGGCTATTACTCCAGACGGGCATTATGTGGCTTTTGATACGTATTATTTCAACAGCCAAAATTTTTCAACTACACCAATGGATGTCTATGTGCGGGACATGGTGGGCGAGACGACGTATTGGGCGAGCACCAATGCACGAAGCATTTTCAATTCGATATATGGTACGACCAATGTCTTATCCATAAGTCAGACAATCAGCGCAGATGGACAATATGTAGCGTTTGAAACAGCTTCCAACACGGCCGGATCCACTGTGGGGATAGTTTTGCGCGACAACATTCAAACCGGGGTGATCGATCTCGTCTCGAGTAATGCGCTCGCCGCGACGATTTATCCTCTGGGGATGAGTTCGGACGGACGATTCATCACCTACCTCGCCAATGCCTCCGGCGGTTACAATTACTCTGTGGTGGACGTCTGGGACGCAGACATGGCAATTAATACGCCCGTCAGCGTGGATCGTATCAGTGGATTGCCAGTGGCGGGAGTTTGTGCCGCGCCTGCTATCAATTCAACCGGCCAATACGTTACATTTCTGTGCAATGGGAGCAATCTGACAACCAATACGGTTACGGGCTACAATTTATATTTTCGCGACATGCTGGCCGGCGCCACGTATCTGGTGAATGTTGACACCGATGGCATCGGCGATGGCGTGGACGACAGTTGCTCTTTCGGCATGTCTGATGACGGCGGTACGGTAGCATTCGATTCGCCCAACTCGTCTCTCGTGCCTGGTGACTTTAATCGCAACTACGACGTCTTCGCAGGCAATCCAACAACAGACGCCATAACATTGATTTCCGTTTGCAATCCAACATCGCCATCACAGTCACCGAATGGGTATTCTGAAATTTATCCAACCTGCATCAGCACAAATGACAGATACGTGGCGTTCACCAGCAGCGCAAATAATCTGACCAGCAACGACACAAACGGCTTTTACAACGTGTATGTCAGCGATTTGCTTTTGGATACAAATACCCTCGTCAGTGTCGGTACAAATGGATTTGGCGCCAATGACTATTGCACGCAGCCTTCAATCAGCGGCAGCGGCCAATTCGTGGCCTTTGCCGGCTATGCTGTGAATCTTATCGCGGGGGAATCGTCCCATATAGAGCAGATTTTCAGGCGCGATTTGCTGGCCGCCACCAATGCGCTGGTAAGTGTGAGTACCAACGGTGGTTTTGGGAATAATAATTCATTCTCACCCGCAATCAGTTCTGACGGACGGTATGTGATGTTTTACAGCCAGGCGCAAAATCTGGCGCGTAACCTTGCAGCCGGTTTGGTTTTGCCACCAACGAATCTTTTCTTTCGTGATATTTTGGCGAGCACGAATTATCCGGTAACAACCGGGATGGTCATGAATGCGTCAATGACTCCCGATGGCCATTATGTGGCTTTTGTGGGCGTTACCAAAATCAATTTTACAAACCTGTACGTTTGGAATTCACAAACGAAACTATTGGTTTACACGAACACAGCGGCTGCGCTCACCAATGTGGCTATCAGCGCGGATGGACGCTGGGTGGCTTACGTAACGAGTTCGTCGTTAAAGGCGTATGATTTGATCGGGCAAACCAATTATTCTATTGCTACGGCAACAATCGACTCGCAAGGAGGACTCCAATTTGGCGGAAATGACCGTTATCTCGTGTTCGCCACAAAGAGCAAGTTGGTGGCGGCAGACAACAACGGAACATATGACGTGTATTATCATGATTTCCAATTGGGAACCAATATTCTCGTAAGTGTCAGCTATAATTCAACGAATGCCGCCAACGGTCCTTCCTGGCTGCCGGCGATCAGCCCGGGCGGTGGCCTCATCGCTTATCGCAGCACGGCCAATAATATTGTGCCCAACGACACGAATGGCGCCGAAGACGTATTTGTGTACGATGTGACCAATGCGACAACGATGTTGATGAGCGTCAATCAGGCCGGGGCTTCAACAGCGAACAGCTTTTCAACAGTGCCCGTCCTGAGTAACGATGGCGATATTCTCGTTTTTGAGAGCTATGCCACGGATTTATATGGCAACGGCTTTAACGAATTCAGTTCGGTTTATGCGTTTGATTTGACAAACTTTCCGGTGGCCAATGGATTGAGCGGAGGAAGTGGCGAGTCGGGCGGTGGAAATTCCGGAATATCGATGCAATTGATCGTTCCCGGTGGGTCATCACTTCCACAATTGATGTGGCCGTTGTCGCCTGGCCAGAATTATCAGGTTCAATACGAAGACGATTTAACCGGGACAAACTGGCAATCGTTGAATGGAGGGACGGTATTCGTCGGGGGGATGGCTGAAGTCCAGGATCTTGCGCCATCGCCCACAAATCGCTTCTATCGTCTCGTCTTACCATAGCCCGAATCTCTATTTTCCGTTTCCCTTCCGATTTTGTTTCCGGGAAACATTACACCCTCACATTTTCCTGCTTAAATTGCCCCATGAGAATTATGCAGACATCTTGGACGGCGGCAGGGCGGGGAAACCCCTCTCTCTCGCCTTCGTTCCTTTGTTCCTTCGTTGTTGACCGATTCCGCAAGAATCCGTGTTCATCCCTGTCCACTCGTCCCGTCATCCTGCCCCGCCAAAGCCTCCGGGCGACGGCGCAAGCGAAGCGAAGACCGATCCGCGGTTTCAACTCTGTTGCCTCCGTTTCCTCTCCCGCCGGCCGTAGCCTTGGCGAAGGCTGGTGTTCCAGACCCTTGCGCAATCTTACGCAATCTTACGCGAAATTACGTTTAGTTAAACGCAACCCCAAAACCATGCGAACCATTTTGAACCTTTTTTACAAATCCGCATCCTCAACTTTTACAAACTTAACCGGACTAAACCATTCTTTTTCCAAAGTGAATTGTTCCCCGGAAACAAAAAATCCTAAAAAGCTCAATATTTGTGACGTCAATCGACGCCTCCTGACGCAAATTGATGTTTATGTCGGTCAAAAAATGGCTTGCCTGACTCGCGCTTTCCGCGCAATTTGACCGGACAAATTAACCAAAGAGAAATTTATGGGACGCATCTACAATAACATCGTTGAAACCGTTGGCCGCACCCCGTTGGTCAAACTGAATAAAGTCACCGCCGGACTGCACGCCACCATCCTCCTCAAATGCGAATTTTTTAATCCGCTGTCCAGCGTCAAAGACCGCATCGGCATGGCGATGATTGAAGACGCCGAGCGGCGCGGCGTTCTCAAGAAAGAAACAATCATCATCGAGCCGACCAGCGGCAACACCGGCATCGCGCTGGCCTTCGTGGCCGCTGCCAAAGGATATAAACTGATCCTGACGATGCCCGAAACGATGTCCCTGGAACGCCGCACCTTGCTGGCGATGCTCGGCGCGAAGTTGGTTTTGACCCCCGGCGCAGAAGGCATGAAGGGCGCCATCGCCAAAGCTGACGCGTTGGCCAAGGAAACGCCGAACTCCTGGGTGCCGCAACAATTTGAAAACCAGGCCAATGTCGAAATCCATAAGCGAACGACTGCCGAGGAGATTTGGAACGATACCGATGGCAAAGTGGACATCCTGGTGGCGGGCGTCGGCACGGGCGGCACCATCACCGGTTGCGTGGAGGTCATCAAACCGCGTAAGCCGTCATTTATCGCCATCGCGGTCGATCCCAAGGACTCTCCGGTGATCGCGCAGACATTGGCCGGCCAGCCGCTAAAACCAGGGCCTCATAAAATCCAGGGTCTCGGCGGCGGCTTTATCCCCAAAAATCTGCACTTGAAGGATCCAAACGGGAACCCTTTGATTACGGAATCCATCCTGGTCTCCAATGATGATGCGTTCGCTATGGCCCGGCGTCTGGCGAAAGAAGAGGGCATCCTTTGCGGTATTTCCTCGGGTGCAAATGTTGTGGCCGCGATCGAAGTGGCCAAACGTCCCGAGAACAAAGGCAAGCTGATTGTCACGATTGCGCCGTCCACCGGCGAACGTTATTTGAGCACACCGCTGGCCGCGGAAGCGCGCGCCGAAGTGGGTGCCTAAAAATAATTGTTGCGCTTTGCCGGATTTCAGCGTAGTTAATGGCTGTCGAAGGTTTTAAGAAGCCCCGCTTCAATGCAGAGGCAGGGCAGCTTCCCCAGTTCAGCATTTCAATGTTTAGGGTATTCACCTTCGAAGACATAAAATATGAGCAGCGAAACAAACGGCGATAAAGCCGCTAATTACGGTTCAGGCTATCTTGAGATCTCCGAAAAAGGCTTCGGTTTTTTGCGGACCGCCCAGAACCATTATCATCCCAAACCGACGGACATCTTTGTCACGCCGGACACCATCCGCCGCAGCTTTTTGCGCGAGGGCAGCTTTATTGAAGGGCCGACCCAACCGCCGCATCGCGGCACCAGTCCGCAGCTCAAGGCCGTCGAGAAAGTCAACGAAATGACTTTCGACGAATACACGAAAGCCGTTCGCTTTGAAAATCTCACGACCATCGACCCGATTGAGAAATTTAGTCTCGAAACGAAGCCGGACGTGATTGAAACCCGCGTGATTGACCTGGTCACGCCCATCGGTAAAGGCACGCGCGGCCTGATCGTGGCGCCGCCGCGCACCGGCAAAACGACCATCCTCAAACAGATTTGTAACTCCATCACGACCAACCATCCTGAAGTCTTCGCGCTGGTGCTGCTCATCGATGAACGTCCTGAGGAAGTCACCGATTTTCAACGCTCGGTGAAAGCCGAAGTCGTCGCCTCTTCCAATGACATGGACCTGGAGACGCACGTGCGCCTTTCACGTTTCACCGTCGAACGCTGCCGCCGCATGGTGGAGAGCGGGCGCGATGTGTTTGTGCTCATGGATTCGCTCACGCGTATCGCCCGCGCTTATAACAGCGTGCACGGCGGCAGCGGGCGCACGATGACCGGCGGCGTGGATGCCCGCGCCCTGGAAATCCCGCGCAAGATGTTCGCCTCCGCCCGCAAGATCGAGAACGGCGGTTCGCTCACGATCCTGGCCACGGCGCTCATCGAGACCGGTTCGCGTATGGATGAGTTGATCTTCCAGGAGTTCAAAGGCACGGGCAATATGGAATTAATCCTTGACCGGAAACTCTCTGACCGCCGTTTATTCCCGGCCATCGACATCCCGAAATCCGGCACGCGCAAAGAGGAAAAACTTTTCCCAGCCAAGCAGATCGAGGCCATCCGCAAACTGCGGCGCACGATGGTGGACCTCAATCCTATCGAAGCCATGGAAACTCTTACCGCCGCGCTCAAGAAGCACAAGACCAACGACGAATTGCTCGCCAAGCTCGAGAAGGGTTCGTAATCTTGCGGAAATGGCATCGGATAAAGCCCAAAAAGAACTTAAATTCATAGCGATTGTTTCAGTAGTTTCGGGCATATCCGGTTTGATCGCATCAGCTTACTATTGGTTCACCTTACGTTCAGGAAATTTTTCCCACCTGGGCGGTGATGAGCATGCGCAAGCCGCGATTTCGTGGTTATTGTTGGCGTTGAAAATTTTCTCATTCATGATCCTTTCGGGTATTAGTATAGTTATGATTATTTTGAGATGGCGCATTCTTGTTTTCTTCAAAAAGGTAAATGAACGCCAATAAGGATTCATCGCTGCATTCGCGCCCCCCATTGGAGCGAATGTTGCGCATTCATCAGGCCATTCAAAATGGGAGTTTTCCCAACGCCAGCAAACTGGCCGCAGAGATCGAAGTCGCCACCAAGACCATCCATCGCGACATCGAATTCATGCGAGATCGGCTCAATTTGCCCATCGAATTCAACGCCAGCCGCAATGGTTATTTTTATACTGGGGAAGTCAGCGCCTTTCCAACTATGCAGATCACCGAGGGAGAACTCTTTGCGCTTGTCGTCGCGGAAAAAGCGTTGCAGCAATATCGTGGCACAAGTTTTGAGAAGCCGCTGCTCTCTGCCATCAGGAAAATGGAACAGGCTCTGCCGGATACTATCTCGCTCAATTTAGCTGACATCGAGCAGACCATTTCTTTCCGTACCAGCGCCGAGCCGATCCTGGACCTAAAAATATTCGACGAATTGTCCCGCGCTGTGGCCCGGCGGCGGCAGATCGAATTGAGCTATCGCAAACCCGGTGCGAAAAATCCCGAAGCGCGCATCGTTGACCCGTATCATCTGGCCAACGTGAATGGCGAATGGTTCCTGTTCGCGTTCGACCATGCCCGGAAAGATTTTCGAAAATTTGCACCCGCGCGAATCCTGGGCATCAAACAGACGGGCAAGATATTTGAGCGTTCCAAAAGGTTTTCCATGGAGAAGGAGTTGCGTGACAGCTTCGGCGTTCATTCGGGAGAGGGGCAGTACGAAGTCGTCCTGCGTTTTACGCCGCGGGCGGCGGATTATATTCGTGAAAAGAAATGGCACGAGTCGCAAGAGTTGCGCGAATTGAAGGGTGGCGAAGTTGAGATGAAATTGAAGCTTTCCGGTTTGATCGAGATCGAGCGCTGGATCCTGAGCTGGGGTGGGGATGCGATTGTTATCAAACCTAAAGAACTTGCTGAAGCGATCAAAGAATCAGCTCAAAAAATTCTGAAGCCGGTCAAAGTTTGAAACTTTTGCTTTGCGACAGGAATTTCTTTGGGTTTTGGAAAACGACCTTTTCAATGGCGGCAGCGCGGTGGCCACGTCGTTTCATTTCCAGCGCGGTTTTTGGCACAGCCAGTGGATTGCTGATACCCCAATCACACGCGCTATTTAGCCAAAGGCGTTCATTGCCGTAAGTGTCCAATATGTCGATCGCGCGGGCAGGGGTGCATTTTGTTTCGGGATAAATCGTCATGCCCGCCCACATGCCGGCATCGAGCACCATCTCCACAGTGTGTTCCTCGACGTGATCAATGATGCATTGCTCGGGCCGAATGCGTTTGTCATTTTTCAAGACATCGAGGATCAATCGGGTGCCTTTTAATTTATCCTCCAGATGCGGTGTGTGGACTAGGATGAGTTGCTTATATTTCGCGGCCAGGTCCACCTGCATTTCCAATACGCGCATCTCGTTGCGCGAATTCTTGTTCAAGCCGATCTCGCCAATGCCCAGGACATTTGGGCGATTCAAAAACTTTGGAACTAAAGCGATGACTTCTTCCGCCAGTTTTACATCTTCGGCTTCTTTGGAATTGATGCAGAGCCAGCAGAAATGCTTTACCCCGAACTTTGCCGCGCGTTTCGGCTCATGCTCCGTGAGTTGCGAGAAGTAATCATGGAATCCTTCGACAGCGCTCCGGTCAAAACCTGCCCAGAACGCCGGCTCGCAGACCGCCTCGCATCCGGCCAACGCCATGCGTTGGTAGTCGTCCGTGACCCGGCTGACCATGTGGGCGTGTGGCTCTATATAATGCATAGGGAAGTTGAGAGGGGTTAGAGTTGAGAGTTACCGAGGATAAGCGCCGCAAGCGCCTTTTCCGGGAGCTTTTTCAATCGGCTTCGTCGTGTGATCGCTGAATGCCAGTAAAACGTCCTTTGCCTTCGGCTTTTTTGAGCCGTTCAATTTTCGAAGCGCAGTGCGAAAGGCTTTGATACGAAAATCGTCTTTGCCACCCGCGCGTTGGACGCGGTCGAGAAATGCGGCGAGATCGATGAGCTTGTGGCGCGCATCCAGGAAATAGAGGTCGAGAACTTGCTGTCTTGTCATGCCTGAATCCTAATTCGCAAACGCAAAACAGCAAATGCTTAATGCATCCATTTGAGTATCAATCCCGCGGATCTTTCCGGCGCGGTGCCCAGGACATGGTGGTCAGCTCTGTGAATGATCTGGTAATCGCGCAACGCTGCACAGTTTCGCTTCAGCCACTTTCGGACGAAATGCCACGGAACGATCGGGTCGAGAAAACCCGTCATGGCAAATACAGGCATGGTGGCTTTTTGCGCGATGGGACACGGGTCATAATTGGCGATCAGGTGCAGTCGATGTTGCGCGGCTTGCAGGTCCAGCTTTGTCCGCCGCTCGACAAACTCGTCCAGCGAATCGGTGATTTCTGGGGAACGGTGATAACGATAGCGGGCGAATTTAGAAAAGCCATAAATGACAGCGACGAAAACTCGCAGAGACAGGCGGCCGAACAATCTTTCAGCAGCCCGCACTGCCCAGCGCATGGGATGCCTCACGAATCCGCCGGCAAGGATCACGCCATCTGCCTTAAACCGGTTCGCGCCAACGATTGCCCACAACACTTGTGACCCATAGGACTCTCCTAAAAGCCATCCATGAGCGATGCCGTTGGCGGCAAGGGCGGACGTGATCTCGGCGGCATAATCATCCAGCGACCAGGTGAGAGTGCGTGGATAGGTCATTTCCACGAATCGCACTTTGCCCAGGACTTGTTTGCGCAAACCGCCGACAAGCGTCCAATCGCCGTGCATGCCGGGGAGATAAATCAAGGTCGGCAATGAATCATTGCCATAGATGCGGATTTGAAGTTTTTCTTCAGTCATGCTGCGAGCGTCGTGTCACAATTTATGGAAAAACTCCCTGGCCGTTCGGCAGGTGGCCGCGCTTAAATCTTCTAACGAGCAATTTCGCACCTGTGCCGCCACTTCTGAAATCTCTTTCACATAAGCCGGCTCGCACCGTTTTCCGCGGTAGGGAACCGGCGCGAGGTAGGGGCAATCTGTTTCCAGCATAAATTTATCATTCGGCGTGGCGGCCAGGGTATCGCGAACATTTTGCCCGTTCTTAAAAGTGAGTATGCCGGTGAAGCTGACGAGCGAGCCGATCTCCAGAACCCGTTTCATCCGTTCGACGTTTTCGCCGAAACAATGAAAAACGCCGCGCGTTTTTCCCGTGAACGGTTTGAGTTGCGCAATCGTATCGTCGAAAGCGTCACGTTGGTGGATCACGCAATTCAATCCAAACTCCACAGCCATCTCAAGTTGCTGCCGAAATACCTCAGCCTGCTTTTGTTTGTATTGCGCATCGTCCATTCCGGCTGGTTCACCTGTCTTGCCTGGCAAACGGTGATAATCCAGGCCTGTCTCGCCGATGGCGACTACTTTGGGATGGCTGGCGAGGGTGCGAAGCGGTTCGCGAATGTCTTCGGGCGCTTCATGGGCGTTGGAGGGATGCCAGCCGATAGCGGCATAGACGTTCGAGAAACGCTCGGCCAATCCGATTGCCCGCCGGCTGCTTTCCAAATCCGTGCCGATGGAAATGATTTTTTCAATTCCCGCCGACTGCGCACGCGCTATCACCTCGGCGAGGTCGCTGACGTAATCGGGGTAGTCCAGGTGCGCGTGCGTGTCAAAAAAGGTCGCCATCAGATTATTTTTTCTTCACCTCAGCGGCCGAGAGCGAATCAATTTCAGTATCAATGACTGCCCGGCCGGGATAATCTGGAGATTCAACCAACAACCTTTGATAGTCAAGGCGGGCTGCGTCATTCAGCCCTTGTTTTTGCAGCAGTTGTCCAAGCACCAGGCGTATTCGGATGCGTTGCTCAGGAGTTGGATGCAGTTCCAGCACTTTCTCAAAGGCACTGACTGCGGCATTGGTCTTTCCATCATCTTTGTAAAGTTGCGCCAGCTTTTCCGTGAGCACCGGGCTGTTAGTTGTTTCCGGAACGCGTTCAAGGACTTCAGTGAGCTGGCTCGCCAGTCTGCCCTGACGCCGCGCCAAGTTGATGGCGCGCAAGATCGGCCATTCCGCCAATGGGCTGTGACGCGCTTCCAGATTTTTAAGCATGACTTCGGGCGGTGTCGCAAAAGGCTCATATAAAGGATCGCCGACCACGGTTGTCTGCCAGGAGAGCGCCGGTTGCGCCGCCCACGCTGCCTCGCCAAACGTGTATTGTTTACCGACCCATCGCGCAAGAAAAATGGCCACGTTCGGAGTGAGCACGAGATATGGCTCATTGACGCAGCCCATCGTGCAGGTCGCGCCCCTGGCCAGCAACGGCCCCACCCAATTATGGTTGGGATCCCGGATGGTCGAAGCGCTGTACGAATGGAGATGGTACGCGAACGCGCCCGGCATGAATTCGACAATGGGTTGCGCGAGGGGGCCGCACACATCGCCGGCATACCAACCGCAATAGACCGCGATTTGGCTCATCGGAAAATCAGCGGGAATCGTGTCAGGCCGGTCATCGACAAACGTTTCAAACCCTTCGTCGCCCCAAATTTCCGCGGCAGTAAGCATCCATTCATCTCCGATATAAAATGGGCTGTCCTTGGCCAGTCCACGCGCATCGAAGTAACCGCGTCCCCACAGGCCGTTCTGTTCCGCAATGAGCGCTTTGTCCACCAGTCCACGCGCAATTTCGGCGCTGGGACCATCCAACCGTGCCACGAGTAGAATGCCATTCGTTGGATCAAGCAGGTCGGCGTTTGTCGCGCCATACGCCCAATTCAACATGGGACCGGTGAGCAGGGGATGCGTGTCGAGCCGAGGCAACCAGACCAGCTCGGAATCGACCGAGGCATCATCCCGCCGGAATTGTGAAGGCATTTCCTTGTCAACGGTCTCGTGCAGATTTGGGGCGGTGTCGATCTTCAGCGGAACGCCATAGCAGAGCACCGCGTATTTGATCTTGGAGGCCACCACACATCGCCCGGTCAGTTTTGGTTCCCACTTCGACGCGGGTATGGTGGTCTCCGCGAGTTTCCACAAGCCTTGCCTTTCCAACCGTTTGGCCAGCGGCACTTGCAGGGAGTCATGAAACGCCGCGCGCGACATCGTTTCGTTGGTTGTCAGGTCAAACCCATAGACCTGGCTTTCCGGGACATGGCGCATCTGGGCGTAATGGTCGGCCACGTCCCTGGAGTCGGGCATGTTTTTATTATAAACGACAACAACCTCGTCGCCGCCGGCTTCCGCAAAGATCGGAGCAAGCAGCGCCAGGTAAATCGCCAGTTGAATCGTAACTTTATTCATCCACCTTGTTCTTTGACCATTTAATCGATCAAAGTATCAATAATTTTGCCGATGCTCAATTTTTTCCGAACAGCGCCTCGTGCATGCCTGGCATGGGCTGGCTTTTTTGCTCGTCCCAATAACGGAAATTCGCGTTCCAATCCCAAATGGCCCAGCCAATTTTATCCTGCTCGCAAGCCTGCCGCACTGCGCTGTAATAGTTTGCCCGCGATTTCGGATCGGCGGTGATGAAACAACCGAATTCACCCAGATGCACCGGGCGACCGTAATAGTCGGACCATGCCCGAACGTATTTCAATTCGGCGGTGAAGGCAATCGGCCCGCTCGGGTTTTGGTCTTCAGGCAACGTGTTGTATTCGTTGATCCATTTCGTGACCCAGGGATGCAGATTCAATGAAGGATCAGGAACCAATGGTTTGGCCGGTGGCCCCGGAAATTGGATGCCTGTCTGGCGCGGGTCCGGTCCCGCCCACGTAGCGCCTTGGTGCGTGAAATAGAAGGGGTCATAGCAATGCACCGACACGATCACATTATTGTCCGGCGGCAGAACAAGGTTCTTCAGCTCGCGGATGTTTCCCCAATCGCCCGGCTCCACAAAAATCGTGCGGTCTGGATTGGTTTTGCGGATCTCCGCGATGGCCAGGGTGTAGAGACCGCTCATCACCGCCGTGGTGGCGTTCACATGCGGTTCATTGTCCAATTCGAAGGCGAGTTTGGCTGGAAATTTTTGGTAATGCGCGGCGATCTGCCGCCAGATAGCCAGGAATTTTGGCGCTGTATTGGTCGGGTCCTGGTCGAGTTCGTCAAAAAGATGGATATTGATCATGACCGCCAGAGCATTATTTAAAGCATTGGTTACTGCGAAATCGACGCGTGAAAAAATTATCGGCGATAACTGATAATCCGGCGCGGGTCCGGTGTAATGCTGCCAGCCTACCGGCACCCGAATGTGATCGAAGCCTTGTGCGCGGATTTTAGCAAAATCGCCAACGGGAATCGTTACGCCCCATTTCTCTCCCGGCGGCACTTCCAGAAAATCACCCAGGTTAGCACCGTGCATGAACGATTTGGCCGCGTGATATGCCGGCGTGTTATGGGAAGTGATAGGCATCATCCCCGGCGGATTGGCGGGCACAAAATTTGTGACGACGTCTTCGCCCCGGGCGAGCGCAGCGGCCACCACCCATGCCAGAAGAAAACCTACGGTCTTTTTATTGCTTATCATCGCTCTGTACCTTTAATGCATCATACGCGAACCAAATCCCGGCTGGCAATTCCGCTTGTGCCTTGTCGTGGTCGTAATCGTGGGTCAGATGTGTGAAATATGTCCGTTCCGCACCGATGCGCCGCGCCGCCGTGAGCGCCTCATCCAGGTTCATGTGCGTGGGATGCGGCTTGGGACGCAGCGCATCCAACACGGCGACTTCTGTGCCGCGCACTTTCTCCAGAGCCTCGGCAGGGATCTCCTTGCAATCGCTCAAGTAGGCCAGGCGTTTTTTTCCATTCTGCACGAACAGGAAACCGGTCGTCGTCATTGAGCCATGCGGGAGGAGCAAGGGAACCAGCTCGAGGTCGCCCAGAGTGAACGGCCCTGTGATCAGATGAGGTTCGGGATGAAAATATCCTTTCCAGATGGGGCGTCCGTCGAAGGCGTAATTATAAACGCGCTTGATGTTTTCCATCGTCTCCGCGCTGGCATAAACCGGCAGCGGGCCTTGTCGCAGGTCGCAAAAGCGACGGCAATCGTCCAGGCCCATGATATGGTCGGCGTGGGCGTGGGTGAGAACGACGGCATCCAGCCACATGATTTTTTCGCGCAGGCATTGCACGCGAAATTCCGGCGTCGTGTCCACGACCAGTTTGACCTTGTCTGTGGTGACATAGATTGAGGGGCGCGTGCGCCAGTTTTTGGGATTGGCGAGAAATTCAGGCGGATATTCCTTGCCGATGACCGGGACGCCCTGGGAAGTTCCGGTGCCCAGAAATGTGAACTCAAACGACATGCGGATTTCAGGTTAGCAGAATCGAGGGATTCGGCGAATGAAAATGAGAGCCGGACATAAACTTCAATTCGCATCAAATGGCTTCAAATGACGTCAATCCCGTCGAACAGGAGGAAACAGAGAGAACAGAGTTGAAACCGCGGATGGAAGGGAACAAGCTCCAACCGACCAATGTTCAAGATCCAGAGAAGCTTCAAATTCCAATAAAAATGGTCCCTGGGACTTGATCATTCTCTGGATGTTTCCCTTAGGTTCGATTTGGCTTCGTTTTTGCGATGACATTTTGAGAGAGTGATTTTTGCTAGTGATTGTTTATAAGTGATTTGTGATCAAAAATGGCCTGAAATAATTTGGCTTCGTTTTCTCATTTTCATATACCAGCCCCCGGTCCAGTCTCTTAAAACTG
>DASXYX010000071.1:0-8447 GCA_036502245.1 Verrucomicrobiia bacterium | reverse complement strand
ATCCGCCTGCAAGCCATCGGGACGGGTGTGAACCGTTAGTTTAAGGCCAACAGCCGGTCCGGCCGTTTGAATCTGATCCTGTGCGAGCACTTTACCGCCGGCTTTGCCTTCCGCGCGGATGGTTCCCGGAACAAATTTCACATTAGGAAACGCGTAGATGTAACCGGTCGGACCGACATCCTTGTTGTCTCCATTATATGTATCCGCGAAATCGCAGGGCTGGTTCGTGATACCCAACGATTTACCGTTCACGGACAGTTCCACCGAATCGCAATGGTTTGCCGCCACGTACACAGTTTTGACCACGTTCGATGGATACGTCCAATGCCCGATGATATGAAGGTCCGGCGCGGGATTGTACATCACCTGATAAACGTAATACGCCTGCTTGGGCAACCGCACGCTGTCCACCTTGCCGCTCACACGCGCGACCTCACTGCTGTCCTGGCGGCCATCGGCATTTGAATCAGACCAGTAGATGGAGGTATAACCCGACCACTTGGCATGGGCTGGGTCGGTGTTCGTGATAATGTTGCTGAAATAAGCGTGATAACGCACCGCCGCCGCCGCGCAGAACGTTTCGGAGTTCCAATGATACGTGTCGTTCGGGCCGGGCTTGAACCCAAAATACGGCGGCGAATAATCGTCCCAGAAACGACGCGCTGCTTCGTCCCGAAAATCTTCGCATTCGATGAGCGGCGCTTTATCCCGGCGCTCCGGACTGTAGGCGCGAAACATGTTCGTGCCCGTCAATGCATCCGTCCGTGGGTCCTGCGCCAACATCACCTCGTAGTATTGAGCAATCGGCGTAACCGCCTGGTTTTCCGCGTTATCAGCATCGCCACGGCAACCGATCACGCGCCCGCCATTGGGGTCCCATTGCTTCTTCAAATCCACCATTTGCTGCATGTGCTGCGGTGTGAGGACATTATTCCCCGCCTCCCAGAAGAGAATGCTTGGGTCATTCCGGAAATAGATCATGGAATCCTGCATCACGGCCACGCGTTGGTTCCATTCAGCCTGCGCGATTTGCGGAGAGAGCCGCTTGTCGAACGCCGGGTCCTGTTCCTTATCGCCCGCCGGGCAAACCTCCACGATGCCCGCTTTGTCGAACGCACGCACGTCCACTGCCTGCGGCGAAATGTGCATCCAACGGATGAAGTTCGCGTGAGTGCTGCGGATCAGGTCCGCATTGTAATCGTGCATCCAGTCCGGATACGCCTCCCCCAACCCGGCCCATTCATCCGAAGATCGCTGCGCATAGCCCGTCAGCCAGACAAATTGGTCGTTCAGATACACCCCACCCGTGCCTGCGCCGCCTTTGAAGTCCACTTTCCGAAAACCTGTTGTGATCTTTTGCACGTCAGCCACGCTGCCGTTTACATTCAACACGCAATAAACGTCATACAGATTGGGATGCTCATCGCTCCAGAAATTTGCATTGGTCAACGCGCCCGAAGCCTTGAATGTCTCCGTCTCGCCGTCCACCAGATCCGAAGTGTCTCCCTGAAACTGCGCGCACAGGTTCCCGCCCGCGTCCACCACGTCCACCGAAAGCGTGATGGATTGCTGGTCGCCCGATTCATTACAGATCTGCGATTCGATATTAACGGTGCATGTGTGGTCACCGATGGAAAAATCCGAGGGATATATATATATGCCAGTGGTCTTTAGGTTTTCGTACAGCGGCAGGGTTTGATAGACCTTGCCCGTAAGGATCAGCCGAACATCGTGATTCAGTCCGCCGTAGTTGGGATTGAAAGCGCGGCCCGACCATTCAAAAGGTGCGCCAGTGGCTTCTTCCGCGTAATTATCGCTGTTGTCCACTTTTACCGCGATGACGTTGTCTGCATCGCCAAAATGGACAAAAGAGGTCAAGTCCAGGCCGAGCGGCGTGATGCCGTTCTCATATTTGCCAACGTACTTGCCGTTGACCCAAAAGCGTCCAGCCTGCTTGAGGCCTTCAAATTCCAGGAACACTTTGCCACCGCTCGCGCTCGCGGGCAGTTTGAAATGTTTGCGGTACCAACCGATGCCGGTGTATTCCCCGCGCTGGCCGCCGCTGTGCGAGATGATTTCATTGTAGGAATCGGTGTCGTTCCAGGTGTGCGGCGTGCTGACATCCGACCATTTAGAATCATCGAAACCGGGCTGCCCGGCGTTGGTCACATCGCCTTTGAAAAACTTCCAGCCCGGATTGAAATCATACGCCGCATTGGGCGATGACGGCGGCGCAAATGCAGCACGGGCGGAAAACCCAAGCCCGGCCAGCAACAAAAACTGGAGGGCAGAAAAACGAACGACGAAATTCGAAAACATGCGCATGACTTGTCCCGCGATTATACCAAATTTATCCGAACGGGTATCACCAGAAATGGTGAGAAAACGAATAAATTTCTGGGGATTTGAAGGTTTCATCAAAATTAAACCACGGATGGACACAGATGAACACGGATAACAAGTGCAGATGTTTGCCGCGAGGACGCGTCAAACGGCGACCGGGATGGTCACGCTCCCAAACTCTACAATCATTTGGAAGCGGATCTTCCTGGCTAAAACCGTGGCCCACCCTGGAGTTGTTCTGGATCGTTTCCCTTTTGATCGCCTATTACATCAAAAAGCGCCAGAGGGCTGGCGCACTCCAAAAACTGGCGCAAAATTTGGTCTGGCCTCTGGCGAATTCTTGCGTCCTAGATGCGATAGCCCCCTATCGCTTTCTTTATTGCTCCCAAACGCCGCGATTTATCCACTGGCTTTCTGCCAAAAGCCACTACATTGCAAGACAAACAAAAAACCGCCTTTGAAATGCTTCAAAGACGGTTTTGAAAAACAAATATATCGGATCAAATCAACGAGCGTTTTGTAGGAAACTAAATATCGAGTTGTATTCCTCAGTGGACTTTAGCGTTTCGTCAGTGATTAACAGCGTTGTAACGATGGTAAAAAATTGCGGATTGAATTGGACAAATTTGACTGAGCCGTCAGTAAAGCCTGTCACAATACCCTTGGACGGCCAATGTGACCAGTAGGCTGCTAAAAACGGCACACCCGGCGTTGTGTCTCCATTGTTAGATGGATTTGCCAAAAAATCAGTGCAAAAGACATCCAATTGGCGCGCCTGTGATGTTTTTTGATATGCACGAAGTTGATAATCGGATGCAGTTTGGAGGGAGGGATCCAGAACGCGCGGGTTATACAAGTAGGTGCTGCGCACTCTGCCTTCAGTATCGGTGGTCATGAATACAGGGGTTGAATAAGCCTGCGCATTTAGAGTATTATTCTGAATGGTTGGGCAGAAAAAGACCTTCGGGTTTGCGCACTGACCACCGCCGTAAAGCAAGCCAACGTTATTTTCAGTTGTTAAATATCCTGGAGGAACATATGCGGAATTGTTGTACCCCCAAACAACGGCATAGGCATATTGATCACCAGCTATGAAATTAAATGGTTGCTTGTTGGCTTGAGCATTGGCACCGCCAATATTACAGATCGGGAAGTAGTCATTAAAATCGCCGGCATAAATGAATGAACCCTGCCCGATTTGTTTAAGATTATTTATACATTGCGCCCGTTGGCCATTGCGCTTGGCCGCAGCCAAAGCCGGAAGAAGGATGGCGGCAAGGACGGCGATGATGGCAATGACGACCAGCAATTCAATGAGAGTAAAACCTCTCGTAGCAGACTTATTATTACTCATTCTAATTTTACTTTCTTTTACTCTTATAACAATCATTTCAAGGCGGTCCCAACAGCACGCTTGTCCTGAAACAATCGGATTATGGACAAAAAATAACAGCAAACGCAAATAATTCAATCACCACTACGGTTGACGGATTTTCAGGGCATAGCCAGTTCTGGCTATGCAGCAAATGTCCAGCGCAACCCTACGCTTGCTTAAGGCGATTTTACCTTTAATCATTTTCTATCCACCATAAACAGCCCACTGGTGGGCAGCAATTTCACAAAACAATCAGCTTATTGAGCGAAATTAACATCAAATATGTTTAATTCAATCGGTACTTTATCCGAGGGAAGTGGTCCCAGGCCAATTTTGGTTATTCGGGCAAACTGCCGTTTTTATCCTGCCGTTTTTATCCTTGCCGACCAAAGACTTCTCCCGCAATTTACTGTGGACGGATTCGCCGGATGCTTCTTCAGGCCGATCCCATGCGCGCTTAGCTCAGCGGTAGAGCACTTCCTTCACACGGAAGGGGTCGCAGGTTCAAACCCTGCAGCGCGCACCATCTCACACCTCAAAGAACCTCGAACAGGTCTTCTTCCCATAGCAAGGCACTAGTCACCGACCTCCGGCCAAGCCGGAGGCTTGTCAGAAGTGGAGCGGTTCGAAGCCGCCAAGCCCTGCGGGCTGGGATGGCAACCGCGGCAAACGCATGGCGAGCTTCCCTCTCTCCCCGCGAACACTTGAGCGGGGAGAGAGCCGGAGAGAGGGGTTGCTGATTTCGCCAGCCAAAATCATAGGCACAAGCAATAAACTCCTCCTCTCCCCGTCCCTCTCCTCCACTACGTGGAGGAGAGGGAGTCGCTCTCTGTGCATTCGCTGCTCTCGGACTCAGAACAACTCCAGGAACTGTCAAACTTTGCCAGTCCTCCGGCAGAGCCGGAGGATTTCCATCTGGATTAAACGTGTTGTGCATTTTGCAATAAAACGCACATTCAGCACTTATTATCATTTGGATTAAAGGCCAATTGAGCCAATTTTCGAATAGTTTGCCGCTGGCACCCAAACAGCTAAAGAGAAAGTGATGATACAAACACAATTCAACCAGTAATGTTTATGGATATTTTATTCTCTCCCATGTTGGGCACACTCATCTGGATAGGCGGTGGGTCTGTGGGTTTGATTTTGTTGATCATTATCATCGTCCTGTTAGTCCGTTGACCACAAAAAGGAATTGCTATGAATTTATTACTACTCATCATCGTCCTGCTCCTCTTGTTCGGCGGCGGCGGATTTTATTTTGGAGGCCCCGTCATTGGCGGCAGCGGGTTGGGCGTGATCCTGTTGATTTGCCTGATCATTTTTTTAGCTGGCGGATTTCGCGGCAGAAAAAATTGAAGGATTGCCCCGTCACCTGTGGAATTTTAAGAGGAGGCCGGATCAAACTTTTCACACTTATCTAAAGATCATCGGCAGGCAATGCCCGTGAATTTAAACCGCTCTAACAGGCCATCGAAAAACGCGCCCGGTGAGAGCACCGGGCCTACAAAATATGCAAATCACGGACGGATTCTGTAGCCGCGTGCCCTCACGCGGCGTTTCCATGAGTTTTTCAATAGCCTGCTAATCAGATTTTTTAGGCGGCGGGACGTCAATGCCCAAGGCGTCGCACAAATCTATTTCATGTTCCTGCTCCTGGACGATGATGGCCCGCAGGATTTCGCTCAGGGCGAACTCTCCCATCGCTTCCGCCTGTTGGATGCGTTTACGATATTGCGCAATGGTCTCACGCTCGTTTTCCAGATCGGCACGCAGCATCACCTTGGGATCGTCGGATAATTTAACCGGCTTTGGAATGGCGACCGGCATTCCTCCAAAATAATCCACCTGTTTGGCGATTTTGATCGCGTGGGCCAATTCTTCACCCGCATGTTTTTCCAATTCCCGGGCGATGTCAGTATATTCAGCGCCTTTAAGAACTTGACTGTAAACGGTATAAGCGATGACTGCTTGATATTCCCTTGCGAGGTCCTCGTTAAGCAATGCAACCATCTGTCCACGGGACACCTTTATTTTTTCTGCCATAATCTCCTTTGCTACAAATCAGGGACGTAAGTTATTTTTCCCTGTCTTTAAAGGAAGATAGCAGAAATTGTATAAAATACAATTGCGGCTCCACCGCTGTAAAAAATTCTGTTCGCTTTTGCCTTCGGCGTCCATATATCAATGAACAAATGCCCGAAGACATCGCATTATTGCAGGAATATGCGCAAAACGGTTCAGAAGCCGCTTTTGCCGAATTGGTCTCGCGCCATATCAACCTGGTCTATTCCGCCGCCCTGCGGCAGGTGGGCGATGCCGGTCTGGCCGAAGACGTGACCCAGGCGGTCTTCATCATCCTGGCCCGCAAAGCCAAATCGCTCGGTCCGCAAACCATTCTCCCCGCCTGGCTCTGCCGCACCGCGCGATATGCCGCCAACAACGCCCTCAAAAGCCAGCGCCGCCGTCAAAACCGCGAACAGGAGTCTTATATGCAATCCACTTTGACCGATAGCCCGGACAATGCGTGGGCACAACTCGCGCCGGTATTGGATGAAGCCCTGGGCAGCCTTGCCGAGCGCGAGCACAATGCCGTTATTCTCCGTTATTTCGAGGGTAAAAATCTTGCGGACGTCGGCGCCGCGCTTGGCACCAGCGAGGACAGCGCCCGCATGCGCGTGAACCGCGCCGTGGACAAGCTCCGCAAATTTTTTACCAAACATGGCATCATGCTCTCGACCGATGTCATCGTCGGAGTGATTTCAGCCAATTCCATTCACGCCGCCCCCGCCGGGCTGGCGTCAGCCGTCACCGCCGCCGCCATCAAAGGCACCACTGCAACCGCCTCAACCCTAACCATCGTAAAAGGAGCATTGAAACTTATGGCCTGGACCAAAACCAAGATCGCAATCGTCACCGCCGCCGTCGCCGTGTTGGCCGGCGGCACCACCGTCGTCGCCGTCAAAGCCGCTCATTCCTACGCCGTCGCCAGCGCGGATGCCGCCCATCCTATTCCCGGCGCCTGGGAAGGAGTGATGCAGATCCAGGGGCAGACCTTGCACCTGGTCTATCGGATCTCCCATGACCA
This sequence comes from Verrucomicrobiia bacterium, assembly GCA_036502245.1. Lineage (GTDB taxonomy): Bacteria > Verrucomicrobiota > Verrucomicrobiia > Limisphaerales > UBA11358 > UBA11358. The sequence goes on along the minus strand of DASXYX010000071.1, from coordinate 1,641 downwards.
TGGCCGTTATCAAATCACGGTGGACAGCCTCGAACAAAATGCCACCAACCTGCCCGTGGATGGGTTTGTGTATGATTACCCGCAGGTGCGCCTGGAAGCCCGCACCATTGGGTTCATTTTCAACGGCAAAATGAGCGCCGATGCTTCGGCCATTTCCGGTTCCTGGAAACAGGGCGGCATGTCTGGCCACCTGACCCTCGTCAAGACCAACAATCCGGATACGGTTGTTGAGCCGCTGGCCCAGGAGGATTACACCCCGCGCAGCGGTTCGGATTTGCAGGGGTTATGGGAAGCCACCCTCCCGGCCGGCAACACGGCGTTGCGCTTAAACCTAAAGATCGCGCAGCAACCGGATGGATCATTCCGGGCCGCTTTGGACAGTGTGGACCAGGGCGTCAGTGATATCCCGGCCTCGTCCTTCACCTACAATAAGCCGTCGGTCACCATTGGCTTTATTGCCACCGGCGGCACTTTTCAGGGTACCCTGGGGAATAACAATACCAAGCTCACCGGCCACTGGACACAGATGGGTCATACGTATCCCCTCACGTTCACACAAGCGAACATCGGCGCGGAAAATCTCAAAGCCATGAATGAAGATTACACGTACAACAGCCCGCAGGATTTGCAAGGACATTGGAAAGGCGCGCTGAACATTCAGGGCACCACTCTGCGCCTGATCTTTAACATCGCCAAAATGACCGATGGCTCTTTTTCTGCCACGTTGCAAAGCATCGACCAGGGAAGCAGTGATATCCCCGCCGATGACATCACCTATAACGCGCCAAACGTGAAAATGGATTGGAAAGCCATCGGCGGCACCTTCAACGGCACGCTCTCTGACGGCAAACTCTCCGGAAAATGGATCCAGGGCCGCGGAGCCTTGCCGCTGAAGCTGGAGAGATAAAACTCAACGCTACGCCGCTACACCGCCGGCGATGTACTGTTCCATTTGCGCGATGGCCGCATCCTGCGCCGAGATGGTCCAATTCACCAGGTCGCCAATGGAGACGATCCCCACCAATTCTTCGCCCTGGAGCACCGGCAGATGGCGCACGCGGTTCTCCGTCATGATCCTCATGCAATCTTCGATCGAATCGGATGGCATGACCGTGATGATCCGGCGCGACAACACTTCTTTCACGAATGTTTGTTTGGAAGTTTTTCCCTGCAACGCGATCTTTCGCGTGTAATCGCGCTCGGTGAAGATGCCGGCCAGGATGCCGTGCGACATCACCGGCACCGCGCCGACATTTTTATCGGCCATGAGTTTGATAGCGTCGAAGACCGTGGCCTCCGGCGTGATGGTCCACACTGTTGCCCCCTTGTGATGCAACAGCGAACTGATAGGTACGCTCGTTTTCATAGGCAGTACCTCTTCTATCTGCCCGTTTGAACCATCTTGCAAGTGCTTTCTTCAATTAATTATTCACATTAGTTTTGATTAAATTTAGGTGGGGCGAGACTCAGTCGAGCCCTGAATAAAATCCATTTCTTCGTTATGACAAATACCCCATAATCTCCCAAACTGTTTACAATTATGGAATCCACTATCCTGCTCAAGCCGGGTGAAGCCGACCGCATCGTTGCGGGCCATCCCTGGGTCTATTCGAACGAAATCCAGCGCATCACCACACCGCC
>DASXYX010000070.1:0-65747 GCA_036502245.1 Verrucomicrobiia bacterium | reverse complement strand
TCCGCCAACGCATTTTCATGCCATCTACGCCGAATACGAAGCTCTCATTGAGATTGAAACCGGTGAGATTTATCAGGGCAATTTGCCCAAAACAGCATACGAACTGGTCAATCAATGGAGGCTGCTCCATTTGAATGAATTGCGGGATAACTGGAATCGCGCGCGGAACAATGAAGCTCCGCTTCGCATTACGCCATTGGAATAATCGCCATTAAGCCTGCGCCTTTATGTACTTCTCGATTGGCTCCGCGCCGAGCGTGCCGGAAAGTTTTTTCAGGTATTCCGGCGAATCCACATAGGCCAAAATTTTTCGCGCATTGGCCAGCCGGTCGCCGATCTTCATCTCTTTAGCCACGTCTTCATGCGTCGGTTTGCGCAGGAATTGGTTGAGATACTCCACGTGCCGCCGCCATAACGCGCGGTCCACTTTTTGTTTGGCTGCCAGCCGCGCCGCGTACCAGTCGCTCGCCAGCAAATATTCGTGCGTGAACATCTTCCGGAACTCCGGGCTGTCCAGGCGTTTACCTTCCCAGGTGTCGTTCAACATGATGTGCAGCAGCGCCTTTAACGGCGGGCACGCCTGCTCGATGCTGCCGTCGTCGAAATACATCTTTGCCACGCGCTTCTGCGTCGAAACGATGTTGTCCATGCCATCCGCAAAAATGTCCATGCCCTGCAACTCCGGCTTGAGCATTGCTTCCGTGAACACCGCATGGGGATGGTTGAACACCCGCCCGAAAAATGCGTGCACGAACCGCAGGTTGATGCGATAGCCCAGCCGGCTCGCCAGGATTTTCTTCCCGCCATGATCCATGTCGTTGAGCTTCTCCAGATAATGGCTGGCGATCAAAAATTTTGGATTCCGCTCCGCCGCCGACATCCGGCAAAAGACTTCCGGCACAATCAAACTCACGTCATGGTCCACGCGGAATTTCGGCCCGATATATCCCGCAGCCGTCACATATCCGTGGTGACCGGTCAGCATGTACGCGATCAGCGCATTGTTCAGGTCGATGATTGGCGGCAGCGCGTTGAACGGCCCCTTGGTCAACGCTCCTTCCGAGCCTGCACCCGTCGTCGAAGGCGACTTGCCCGTCATGCTGCAAATGAACTCCATGAACAACTCCGGCAATTCCATGTAATGGATCGGGTTGTAACATGCCAGCGAGCGGATGCCATGGTCCGGCGGATTGTTCCGGCGGCCCGGCAACACTGCATGCACCGGTGTGTGCACCGGCTGGTCCAGCGGCACGCGTCGTTGCAGCCGCGCCGTCATCTCCGCCACGTAACTTTCGCGCGGATTCACCAGATCGGGACGCTTTTGAAGATAACGCGGATTTTTCGTCGGCTTGCCGTCCACCACTCGTGGATGCGCCGATGAAATGAAAAATTCCGGATGCCTTGCTCGCGCGATGCCCGCGATCAATTTCTGCATCGGCTCGGTGAACTCGTAGAAATGGATCGAATCTTCGACCAGTTCCCGCGCGTCCTTCGGCGTCAACGGCTCGTAATTCGAGAAGAAATTGTCCGTCTGCGTGAAATCCGACTCCGTCTGCTTGTCGTAACCGCGATGGATCGCATCGTCGGGTCGCTGGAACAATTTGTTCTCGCAGTTCTTGACGAATTTCACCGCCAAATGCGCGTCCGTTTCGGGTATGTCCTTCAGGATGCCCGGTGGCACCACCGTGGAAGCCGAGATGTCATCCTCCGCCTGGATCTTTACTGATGGATGAAAATCTTTTCGCAGGCCGAACGTGCGCCACGCCCCGCTGTCGTCGAATCCCACCCGCAATCGCGTGGTCACCAGCACCCGGTTATCGCACTTCAATTCGTTGCCCGGAATGCCGTTGATGATGTCCACGCTGAAATGGTCGCGCCAGTTGTCGCCCCATTCCGGCTTGTAACACCGCTTCACCACAAACACCAGTTCCTTGAGATATTGCGGCACCGACTCCAGCCACGCGTTGTATTCCGGTGTGTACTCGCGCGAATCCGGCGTCAACAATTTGATCACCGACCCCAGCGAGCGTTCCGGTGAGAGGATGGGACGGCTTTCTCTCGTCTCTTTATCGGCGAGCCGGCCCGCGTAATTCCGGTAGATCAATTCGCTCACGCGGTCGAGATCGCCTTTGATGTCCCCTACAAAAACCGGCCCGGTCAAGATCGCGTCGGTGATGGGCTTGGAGATTTCGGACTTGCCGCCGCCCGAGACCGTGCAGGGCTTGTGGCAAAGCACTCCTTCCGACATCGTGCCGACCAGCCGCCACGAGCGTCGCGCTCCGGGCGGCTTTTCCATCCGCACCCGGTAACCCGACGGGCGCACGTAGATTTTGTCCGGTTGCAACTTGATGCTCTGCTTCCCGCCATTGTGTTCCCATGAAACTGTCTGGCTGTGCAGGTCGAACTGCACCGACTCCGGCACGTAAATGACCTCGGAATACTTCTTGTCCACGGCATGCCCCTGCGGTTTCACGTCCATTGCCGCGCCGTACAATGAAACCATTTCTTTGAATGAATGGCCCTGGCGCTGCACCAGCGTGTCTCCGCTGAAATCTTCACCCAGGTCGTAACTGGGAAAAACCAGCGCACCGCCCGCATGTTCCTCTTCTCCGTTGCCGAACAGGTTCGAGGCAAAACTGATCTGGGTCTTCACCTCTTTCTTGCAATACCCGTAATAATTGTCCGCGATGAGCGTCACGATCACCCCCGATTGGTCCCGGCAGGTGAGCTTGAATGCGCCGCCGTTGTTGTACAACTCGTTCTCGTTTTTCCAGCACATCCCGTCGCGCCGCTGGCGCTCCGTCGCCGCGTCCCACTCGGGCAAGCCAACCGACTTCTTCGTCGCTTTCGCAAGGTGCGGCGCCAAAATCACGCAACCCGTGTGGCCCGTCCAACGTTCGACGTCCAAAGCCGAATCATTCTCCGGCAACAGCGGATCGCCCGCGTTCCCAAAAATGCTTTCCACAAAATCCAGGTTGCTCACCAGGTTACCCGGCACAAAAAATCGTACTTCCAGCCGCTTCTCCGTCGTGAAACCCGGCACGGCGGGGCAGACCAGAGGACGCAACAATAACGAGACAAAACATTCCGCCGGTTCCGGTTGTGTGGCCGTGAACGGCAGCCGCATGATCTCTCGCGGCGGATTCAGCGCCAGCGCCAGCATTTTGGCGAACGTCACCTTGGGCACCGCCACTTTGTCGTCGGGGATCGGTAGGCCGCCCTCGGTCACGTGGAAAATGCCATGCGTTGTTCGCCGGTCGCTCTTTGGGTTATGCAACACACCATTGGCTACCCGGTACGAATTGATGATCTCCGAGCTGAACTCATCCTTGTCGATCGGCACTGAGAGCACCCGCGCCAGTCCCGCGCGATCCAGCGTGAACGTCCGCGTCGGCAGCTTTGTCACCGGCGCATCCTCAAGATAATCGTACAAGAATGTCTGGATGCGCTGGTCCGCTGGACTCAAGTGGCTGCCCAGCAACCGGTCCTTTTCGCGCGACTGCGCCGCCATCGCCGAAACGATCTGGGAAAATTCCGTATTGCCTTCCAGCGCCACCGGCGGGCAACCGATCAGCGCCAGCTTCACGTTGATATGCGCTATCAGGTGCGCCGATAACTTGTCACGACTGTCAGACTGCAATTGTATTGGGATACTCATTTCAAATGCGCGGGATTATGTGAATCCCCCGCCAATATATTCCTGAATCCGCCGACAATTTGCAAGGATGCTGTGAGTTTATGAGGAAAAAATCCGTGTCAATGTAGGGCAGGCATCTTGCCTGCCGGTAACGCAGCCGGCCCGGCTGCATTTGCCCCATCCATCCCATATGTCCCGCTAAAAATCCGTGTTCATCTGTGTCCATCCGTGATTAAACTTCGCCCGTGCTCAAGTGGCTCAAACTCCTCATCGCCATTGCGCTGCTTCCGGCATGCGCCGGTGCCGCGATGGCGCTGTGGCACGTGCTGCGCGTTACCGGTAGCGCGGATACCACCTGGGTGCCTTTCCTGGGGGGCGTCGCTTGTTGGTGCGTCATTTTCTTTTTGCTTCCGCGGCCCATGTGGATCTACGTTTTCGGCCACGAACTCACCCACGCGCTTTGGACATGGATTTTCGGCGGCAGTGTCAAACGCATGAAGGTCAGTTCCAGCGGCGGCCATGTCGTTATCAGCAAAACCAATTTTCTCATCACGCTCGCGCCCTATTTTTTTCCGTTATATGCCGTCATTGTCATAGTTGTCTTCGCCCTCGGCCATTTCCTTTGGGATTGGCGGCAGTACCTCGTCTATTTCGACCTGCTCCTGGGCGCGGCGTATGCCTTCCACGTCACGCTTACCTTTCATACTTTGCAGACGCGGCAGACCGACATCACCTCGCAAGGCTATCTGTTTTCGGCCGTGATCATTTTTTTGGGCAATATCGCCGTGTTGCTTTTTGGCATTCCCCTGCTTACCGGCAGAGCCGGATTGTTCGATGCGGCGGACTGGTGGTGCCAATGCACCGGCCAGGTCTTTCATTTGTTGCAAAAAATGTTTTGAACATCGGCGCTGATTGTGGACAATTCATTCTTGATAAAGGTCACGTTTTATTGTTTTTTTGGAGTAGCACGCTATGGATTTGGCCGACATTTTGAGCAAAGAGCAGATCATCCCTGATCTGCGCGCAACTAATCGCTGGGAAGCTATCGATGAATTGATCGGTAATCTCGTGGCCACCGGCAAGATCCAGGCAAGCGACCGCGATGCCGTGACCGCCGCCGTCAAGAAACGCGAGACCTCCATGAGCACGGGCATCGGATTCGGCATCGGCATCCCGCACGCCTCCACCGATCTCATCTATGAGGTCGTCGGCGCGCTGGGCCGCTCGGGCAAAGGCGTGAACTTTGAGGCGCTCGATAATCAGCCCGTAAAATTGGTGATGCTCTTCCTCGTGCCCCAGGGCCAGTTCCAAAAGCATCTGCATACCCTCGCCAACATCGCGAAGCTTCTGCACAAAGCCGACTTCCGCCAGGCCCTCGAACAGTCTCCCGACGCCGAAGCCATGCTTCGCATCATCCGCGAACACGGGAAGAAGTAGCAGCGAGAATGGAGGATGGCGGGCAGAGGATAGCAATTCATCAAGTTTGTCCGTTCGCATGCAGTTTCACACTCCGTTTTTTCTGTCATCTACCTTCCATCCTGGTGTCTTTGCATCTCTGCGTCTTCTTGTCCCGCCATAGCTTCCGAGCGACAGCGGATGCGTTAAAAATCCGTGTTCATCTGTGATTGAGTTGTCAAAAGTCCTGGTTAATAGGGGCTTTGTGAACGATAAATGGCCCCCTGTCAGTGGAATTGTGAGTAATGCGAGGAATGCAAAAGCTGCTCGTCGTTACTAGCCAATATCTGCTAAAATTCTGCCACACCGGTGCTAACACACGAAAATTGCTGACAAAACCCGACCGCCGCGAAATACTTTTGAACATGCAGTCCTTGCTAAACCTGCCCTTCCAGACTAGACGGCGTGGCCTTGCCTTCAATGAGGGGCTGCCTCAAGTTGCATTGGACATTGGTTATAAAACCCGGACTAATGGCTTCGCTTGGCGTGGGCAATTCTCACCGCAACTTGTTGAATCCCTTTTAATGGCATATTGCCCACCCGGCGCATGTGTCCTTGACCCATTTTCTGGCAGCGGCACTAGCATCCTCGAAGCAGCTGGTCTTGGCTTGCCCGCTTATGGTTTCGAGATAAATCCTGCCGCATGGCTCCTCACGCGAGTTTATACACTCTGTAATCTTTCTGACCATGAGCGTCAGGCGGCTATCGAAGAAATTAATTTAAAAATTAATCAACTCTGGCTGCTTCGTCAGAACGAGGTTGAGAATGAAATGCGGAATTTGGCCGCAAGCGAAGGTCCAATAGGTACTATTGTCGGAGCGCTCGTCATCTTGATGGATCTTTTCCAAAACAAAATCACTCGAAGCCACTGTGAAAGAATTCTCCAAAAACTCAGCCAAACCATCAGAGAACTTCCCTTTTCCAACGAGCCACTGACTGCTGGCCGTGCTGATGCAAGAGATCTGCCACTATCAACTGCCTCAGTCGATTTTATTCTTACTTCGCCACCCTACATCAATGTATTTAACTACCATCAGCACTACCGTAAGTCCGCGGAAATCTTAGGACACGATCTTCTGTTTGTTGCAAAAAGCGAAATCGGTTCAAACAGAGCAAATCGCGGCAATAGGTTCATAACGGTTACACAATATTGCCTGGATATTGCCGCTGCGCTGAAGGAAATGCACAGAGTCTGCAAACCCGACGCCCGGCTCATTCTCGTTCTTGGCCATGAATCCAAGGTTCTAGGTGTGCGTTTTTTAAATTCAGAATTAGTCGCCCATATCGCAAGACGTACCAAAGCATTTGACCTTGTTTTGAATCAAAGTCGTTGGTACACAAACAAGTTCGGTTTGCGTATCCGTGAAGACTTGCTTCACCTTCAACCGCGTGAACTTGCTGCGACGGATTGGGAGACGGTGGCACGCTCAACCGCTGAAGTGGCGCTCAATAAAGGACTTAGAACTGTAATGGGAAAAAATCGCGAAGCGCTCTTGGAAGCCATCAGCCAAGTCAGCACCACGCAAAGGACCCCTTTCTTAAACTCTAATGAACAAGTCAAATCAGCTTCCCACACCTCATCTCGATAAACTCAAAGCGTGTCTCCAAAATAAGGCCATGCCCGAGGGCGACTTGGAGCGTTTGCATGCTGCCGAGAAAAAATATAATGAGTGGATTAAGGCGATGAATGACGTTCAGCGGGGAAGCCCCAATTGCGTTCAACGTTTGGTAGATGCAACGAATATTTATAAGCGTTACGTGGAGCTTGATCTCATTTTTGATTCTCCAGGCAATTTTCTTTATAGGCAAAAAGGACAGCTCAAACTCGATAACACCATTCTGGAAGAATTCCTGCCACACCTTGTATTCCAATCCCTTAAAGGCTTGGAGGACGGCTATCAACTTGGGCCAGCTTCAACATTCGCGGGAATCACGATGCTTTCTACGCTCGGAAAGCATGGCTATGGAGGGCTTCCAAAAATTCTTTCTAAAGATCAGGACTTTGTACTTGGCCGGCAACTTCACCTTCGCACTTCATTTGATCCGTTATTCAGAACTTTTGATGTCCAAGATACCGCGTTGGGCTACGTTTGCGCCGAATGCAAAACAAACTTGGATAAAACGATGTTTCAGGAAGCTGTGGCCACTTCACGAGACCTTAAACAAGCTGTACCGGGTTCACTTTATTTTTTAATAGCAGAATTTCTCGACATGACGCCGAGGAGTATCACTACGACGCAAATAGATGACGTGCTGATTGTCCGCAAGGCAAAGCGAATTTCTTCGAACATCCGCCAAGATTTTAAGACCCCTGAGTCGCGGAAAGAGAACAGGGAAGAGCATGCGAAATTCATCGATGCTTCCAAATACAGCGCAACCGTCTTTCAAAGGATGATCGACAAAATTCAAGCGCTGATAAATACTACGGACCCCACAGAAAAGGTTGTATTAGAGCGAGGGTTTTTCTGAAAAGCAGATTTCTTCTGTCAGGGAATTTGCCAGCGCAATGGGTAAAAAGTAGTGAGCAATACTGACTAGTAGTGACGAGCTTACCTCAGTTTTGCAGTGTATTTGTTAGTTATTGATGTTCTGAATGCAGTTTGCAGACTGTGTTCATCCGTGGTTAAATTCCGCCGTGCTTCCGCATAAACAAATCGAACTCAAGTTGCAGGCCGCCGTCCGCGAGGTCCTCCCGGACGCCCCCGCAGCCAAAGTTCTCGTCCGCCCCTGTCCCGATCCCAAGTTCGGCGATTATCAGACCAACGCCCTGATGTCCCTGGCCAAAGCGCGCAAACTCAATCCGCGCCAACTCGCCGAACAGGTCATCGCCAAACTGGATGTCTCTGATACTTGCGAGAAAGTCGAGATCGCCGGCGCCGGGTTCCTGAATTTCCGCCTCAAGAACACCGCGCTCGTCCAAACTCTCGGCGCAGCGGCTCGTGGCGAGCATCTCTTCTTTGAGAAAGCCGCCGCACCCAGGTCCATCGTCATCGATTTTAGTTCGCCAAACGTCGCCAAGCCCATGCACGTAGGCCACATCCGGTCTACCGGCATCGGCGATGCCCTCCAACGCGCCGTGCGCCTCCTCGGTCATCGCGTGGTCACCGACAACCATATCGGCGATTGGGGAACGCAATTCGGCAAACTGCTCCTGGGCTGGAAACAGATCCTCGATCGCCCGGCCCTCGAGCGCGACGCCATCGCCGAACTCGAACGCCTTTACAAGATCATCAATGCCGAATGCGACGCCAATCTCTCGCGTCTCGAAGAAGCCAAAGCCGAACTCGTGAAGCTCCAGGCCGGCGACACTGAAAACATTGGCATCTGGAAGGAAATGATCCGGCTCTCGCAAAAACAGTTTGATGAGATTTATGGCCGCCTCGGTGTGAAATTCGACGTCACCCTCGGCGAAAGTTTTTACAATCCCCAACTCCCCGGCGTGGTGAACGACCTGCTTCAGCGTGGTATTGCCCGCGAGAGCGAAGGTGCCGTGGGCGTTTTCAGCGACCACACGCTGCCGCCGAAAGAAGATCCCTTCCTCGTCCATCGCGATGGTGAATGGGCGGACGATCCCGCGCTCGTGCGCAAGAGTGACGGCGGCTTCAATTACACGACCACCGACCTGGCCACCATCGATTACCGGCTCAAGACCTGGAAACCGGAGGAGATCATCTACGTGGTGGACGATCGCCAGAGCGCGCATTTCAAAAAACTTTTTGCCACCTTCACCCGTTGGCAACCGGACGCCGCCAAACGCGTGACGCTCCTTCATGCCGGTTTTGGCAAGATCCTTGGCGAAGACGGCAAACCGTTCAAGACCCGCAGCGGCGATACCGTGAAGCTGGGCGATCTGCTCGATGAAGCCCTGGAACGCGCCTATAAGATCGTTGCGGAAAAAAATACTGAGCTTAGCGAGGCGCAGAAACGCGAGATCGCGCGCGTGGTGGGCCTGGGCGCAGTGAAATATGCCGACCTCTTGCCGAACCGGCAGAGTGATTACGTGTTCAGTTGGGACAAAATGCTCGCTCTCACCGGCAACACTGCGCCGTATCTCCAATACGCCTACACCCGCATCAAAAGCATTTTTAGAAAAGCGGAAAGTGGCCAAAAAGCGGAAATAATTCTAGCTGATGCGCATGAAATAACGCTGGCCAAACATCTGTTAAACTTCGGCCTGACCCTGGAGGCCGTCGCCGACGAATACCGCCCAAATTTCCTGTGCAATTATTTGTATGAACTTGCGAGCAAATTCACCTCGTTCTACGAAAATTGTCCCGTGCTGAAAGCCGATGACGCCACCCGCGCCTCCCGCCTGGCCCTCTGCGATCTGACCGCCAAAGTTTTAAAACAGGGCCTCGAGTTGCTAGGGATTGAAGTGGCCGAACAGATGTGAGAGCGAAAATTTTCAGTGCGGCGTGATGCGCTGAAGAATTTTGGGAGCGCGACCGTCTCGGTCGTCGTTTGACGCGTCTCGCGTCAAACATCCAGCTTTTGCCTATCCCGTGTCACCTTTTGTTTCCGGGTAACTTTACGATTCTCTCTCTTCTGCTATCATTCATCCATGAGTGGGGTATTGGCGTGTTTTGGTAGAAGCCGGGTTAACAAGGCTTTGACTCGTCAGGCGCTTCCTTCTTGTTCCGGGGGGAACGGGCTACCAGCCCGTTGCGGTCGGCAACCTGCCGACCGCTTCTATACGAGACGTCAACTGACGCCATTTGATGCGAATTGACGTTTATGATTTTAACCCTTAACTCCCGATACAACCGAGATTTTCTCCACCCAATCATTTCCCGGACGGGCATAAGGACGAAAAATCTCAGTGTAGCCTTCGCGATCATTGTAATAGAGCGCACGATGCAGGCCGAGCGAGCCGGCATCCGGTGAATCGATCAGGCTGGCGGAATCGCTCGCGCTCATCTGGAAGAGCACGCGCATCTCAAATTCCTGGAGCGTCTTGCGTCCCAGGAATCGGTTCACGTTGTTGTAGGTATCGCAGGTGACGATAATATGGACACCCAGCGCGGGTCCTTCGTTAATGAGATTTTGCAGGATGGCCCCCGGGTTGGGCGCATCGGAACTGCTCGAAGAAAAACTGAACTCGTCCTCCTGCCGGAGTTTCTTGAAATTTTGCAGGCCATTGATGAGCAGGAAAATTTCCGGCGCAACCGAACCCTCGCTCCGCTTCTTCATTTCCTCCGCCAATCCTGCCATGGCTTCGGATAGATTGGCATTGCCGACAGGAATGACCTCGCCGCGACCGGCGCGACTGACGCGCTCCAGAAAATCACGCTCGGAAAATCCCGGTGGCGTGGCGTCGAACAAATAAAACTTCGCGCTCTCCCTGGGAAATTGCGCGGCCAAAGAAGCAAGCGCGACAGCCATGATCGTGAGCGAACGCTCTTCGCTCTGGCCCACGATCAACAGATTGCTGCCACTTTGCCGCTGGAAAACGGCTTCCGTCGGACCTTTGATGGAATTGGGCGCGCCCAGCCAGATGCGTGATTGCACCGGCGCTTTGGCCGCCGTGGTTTCCAGCAAATCACGCAGGGCAAGATTTTCCCGCACATCGGCAGGAGCGCTGCCTTCAAACACGAACGGCCCTGGAAATTTTCTCTCGTCGGCCCGCGTGCGGACCTTTTCGAGGTAATCGTCGCGCACGTCTTCGGAGAGCCAAACGGCCTGGAAAGGACTATTGCCTTCCAGCGCGCCAGCAGCATCGTTATAAATGCCTTCACCCGGCCGCGTGAGCAACCGAGGCGCGGGATTGTCCTGGTCCATGATGAGATAGGCGTCGGCCTCGTTGCATTGGAGCGCGATGCGGATGACCATCTGTCCGATGGTCGCGCGCGCCAGCGTATAAGCGCCGCCGAGCGTCTGCGATCCGAGCAACACGTGGATGCCGAACGCGCGACCTTGCCGCACAATACGGTCGAGCAATACCGCCGCGCCCTGCGACACACGGTCTTCCTCCGTGAAAAATTCCTGGAACTCGTCGATCATCAGCAGGCAACGGGGCATCGCTTCCTTGCCGCCCGCGCGCTTGTAACCGGCCACGTCCTGCGCGCCAAGCTGACGGAAAAGATCGCCACGCCGGCGCAATTCATCATCCACGCGCTGCAAAACGCTCAGGCCAAACGCACGGTCGCTCTCGATGGCCACGACTTTGGCATGCGGCAATTTCCGGCTGGCATAGCATTTGAACTCGACGCCTTTCTTGAAGTCCACGAGATAAAATTCCACCTGCTCCGGGCTGCACCACAGCGCGAGATTGGTGATGATGATATGGAACAGCGTGGACTTGCCCGAACCGGTCTTGCCCGCGATGAGCGCATGCTGGCGGGTGCCTTTGCCGATCTCGAGATATTGAAATTTCGTGGCGCCGGAACGGCCAATGGCCACGCGCAATTCTTCAGTGGTCTCTTCGCTCCAAATGTCACCGTTGGCGGGTGCGACCTGTTGGAACGGTACTTCCACACGCGTCGAGTTTTTGCTGCTCTCGCCGACGTCATGCAGGAACTTCGTGGCAAATTCCGGCGAGGGTGGCTGGTCAAAGACGACGTGTGTGCCCGGCTCGCGCCAATCAGCAATATAAAACTCCTTTTCAACGCGAACGAGGCGCACGGAATTTTTTCGCAATTCATCAGGCACAAAATCGGTCGGTGCCGCATTGCGCTGGTCCCAATGCATGAGCACGTAAACGCCGCAGCGCGCGCCATTGGCGGCGATATTGCGCAACCGTTTGGCCGCCGTATCACTGAAATTTACCGGGAAGGAGGCGATGACCAGGAAATGATATTTCTCGGCGATGCTGCCGGCTTGCGCATTGTAATCCGCGATGGTCGCGTACTCGTTGCGCAGATACATCTGGATGACCTTCTCCATGTGGTCGTTGAGTTCGGCGAGCTTTTCCTCAAATTGCGCGGACTGTGTCCAGATGCGGCTATTGATATAGCCCTCTTCGTAATCCGCCAGATGCATCAGCGCCGCAAAATTTTGGCCCAGGCCGATGGGATCAAAGATGGTGAAGTTGACCTTGCCCGGCGGCGTGATGGAGAGCAGCCGGAAAATGATGTCGTTGATGGCGGTGACTGCTTCGGTTTCGCCACCCTTGTTCGTTTCAAATAAAGCCGATCCGCCGAATGGAAAGTCCAGCGAGAGCGGCACGGAAAATTTCTTTGGCTCCGGCAGCGCCAGGCGCGGGTCTTTCGGCATCACTTCAACGAATTTTGTCGCGTCCACATCGAGCCGCCCAAATTTCGCTGCATTCTGGAATTGCTGCGGCGGCTTCCAGTTCTTCCACGCATCCGCCTCCCAGGCAGGAAAAGTTTTTTCCGCCTCGGCATTTACCGCGCGAATCTTTTCATAGAGTGAAGTGATCGCCGTCTTCCAGTCGGCTTGCAAGGTCTGCCATCCTGCCTGGAATTCGGATTCGAATTTTGCCAATTGCGCCGCGTGTGCCTCCGTGGTCCTTTCCCCCTCAGTGCTCGAAAGTTCGTGGATGCGCTTGAGCTTTGCCGAATGCTCTTTCTCCAGGTGATCCATGAGGCCAAGATGCTTTTGCTCGTGTTTCTGGAAGATTTTGCCGGCGCGAACATCCGTCTCCACGGGACGCGCTCCGCGCGAATTCATCGCCTTGCGGTTCGCCAGTCGCCACTCCTTATTGATATTTGCCAGGGCCGTTTCAAATTCATCTTTTATCCGGACCTGTTCACGCGCGTAAGTCTGCTCGGCTTTTTGCGCGGCTACTTCCAGTAGCCGTCCTGCCTTTGCGAGATTGCCGGCGATTGTCTTTGCCAGCGGCTTTGCGCCCTGTCCGCCCACGAGATAAACGACCAGAACGACAACGAACACGACCACAGACCCGATGACCGCCGATGGCGGAATAGCATTGGCTCCCATCACGCCAAAATGCTTCAGGGTCGGAATGGCTATGGCAAAGCCCAGCAGCAATACTCCCAGAAGCCAGATCGGCAGGAACCGGAAAATCTGCGGCACCAGGAATTTTCTAAATTGTGTCAGATCGCTGCCAATGCGTTTCTCCAGGTCTTCAAACTGGGAGTACAATTTATTTTCGTCCGGCGCCAGGTCGGGTTCCGGCCACTTATGTTTGAGTTGCCCGCGAGAACCTCCCGCAAAAGCCGAGCGAACGGCTTTGGTGAGCGCGGCAAACCGTTCCCCGGCATCGGCGATTTTTTGCCGGAAATTTTCCAATGTCGCAACGTTCTCCGCGAGCGCATTTTCCCGATGCTGCCCGGCTTCCACCGCCTGGGTCTGGTTGAGGTCTTTTAACTGACCGCTTTGTGCGCCGATCTCCCGCATGACCTGGTCACGCACCGAGGCGTGGGCGCGGGAGATCCATGCCTTGCGGCTCTCAAATTTGGATTCGAGATGCTCCTGGGCGACGCCAAATTCCGTGTCCGCGTCACACGCATCCTCGGCTAGTTTTCGGGTGCGATCCACGGCAGCATCATCGGCGGCCTTGTTGACGGCTGAGGTCCGTCCATAATAATCGGCGTTCAGCTTCTCCTCACGCGCGGCAAAGTCCCGTCCCGCATCTTTCAATGCGTCGAGCAGGGCGAGAGTTTCTTTGACGCCGGGATTACTCACGGTATTTGCTGACACCAGAAACTAAATGAAAACCAGTCGCGGCGCGAGTGTGTTTGTGGGAGAAGTCTATGGATTGACGCCCAGGGATTTCCCGCGCAGAATTCCAGATGCCCTTCGCCGCGATATGAGCACGCGTCAGCATAATGAAAAGAAATTTGGGAAATGGGAAGAGTTGCCTGGCAGCTGCCGGCGCTATTATTTGGATGCGATGGGCAAATCGGGTTGGCGCGCGCGTTATTTCAAGGAAGTCGATATGCATGAAGCAACGACAAAATTCTGGCAGGAGATTTATGACGGCGCTGGGAAGCTCATCGAAATTCACGAGAAATATCCGGTAGATAAAGGTCATAAGAAAGTGTAGGATGATACTATGACGATCACGAAAAAAATCGTTGCGGACAAAATTGGCGCGTATCTACGCCATGAAATCACGTTGGCGCAGTTAGTGGATTGGGCGGAAAATGCGTTGATGGATGGGGAGTTTTCCGAACGGGAAGTGTCTGTCTTGCGCACGGTGCTATCCCATCTTGGTGTGGCCGATGTCCGTGCGTTTGGATTGTCCTGGGAAGATTGCGAGCAGGCCCTGCATCAACTCGGCTATACCACCCATGTGGACGTGGTTTCCGCGCGATGACCCGCTGGCGCCGGGATTACTCACAGTCCTTCTTGATTTTGGTCAATAGCTCGTCAAGTTTTTCCATGACGTTGACGGCTTTGTCCACGTTTATAAACAACTCCATCAGGTATTTGCGCTCGAATTCTGCGGCCTTTTCGTCGCGCCAATAATTTTTCGTGTCCTGCCACTTGAGCGAAAGTTCCCGCGTGGTGGCAAGCAACTTGTTTTTACTCCCGATGGCGCTCACGCGGCTTTCTCCTCCCGTTTGGGCGCGGTGACGCCCGTATAGGCATCGAGTGTCTTGATGATTTGCATTAGCGTGGCCGTGGCGCGGGGAATGTCCGCAGTCAAAAAGCCGTGCAACTGTTCAATCTCCTTGAGCAGGGGCGCGGCGCGATTGTCCAGGTCCCGGTCCCAGCGCTTGAGCAGCTTGAGTTTGTCCTCGGCCTGCTGGACGGCATTTTGGGCGCGGCGAACGGTCATTTGCAACAAGGACGTGGTCTCCTGGAACTGCGAAATCCTGGCCGTGAACAATTCCTGTTTGGCCTGCTCCAGCGCTTTGTTGCGCGTGCGCAATTGGGTTTCCCAGTAATATCGTTGATCGTTCTGCAACCACAGATGCGTGCGCGTGATCTCGCTGGACGCCTCATCGAGCACCGGCCGCGTCTGGCTCGTGTACAAAATCAGCGCCGCGCGAAAGAGTTCGATCGCTTCGACGGACGTGATTTGGGCCTTGTCGGGCATATCATCGCTGCCGCAGATATTCTTCGATGCGCTGTGCCTTGCGCAACAGATACGGCGTGTGGTCCTTGGAAAGGTCGATGAATCTTTTCAGCGCCTTCATCGCCGTTTTAAATTCTTCGGCGAACTTCTCGTGTTCCTGGTCCTGCCACGTATCGGACAGCGAGCCAAAGCGTGCCTGGAGCAGGACGAGCCGGTTTTCCAGGTCGGTGTTGAACCGTTGCAATTCATCCGCAAACCGCCGGACTTTTTCCGGGTCCATGATCGCTTGTGCCATGTTCAGCCTTTCGTTTGATTTATGTTAATCATCGTCAATTGCCTGACTAGACGCTACCACAAATCCGGCGCCGGCAAAAATCCCAAGTGCGTGGCGGGCAGTAAAATCTTTACAGATTTGGGGGTAAAATGGCAGGATATGCGCGTGTTGACTGACAGAGAAACAATGGTTCAGCCGGCGCAAATGGGCGCATCCCCCGCGACAGAGACTGAATTTGACCGGAACGTGGGTGCGGCCATTGTGCGTTCGCAGTTATTTCTGCTGGGCGAGCAAAAGCCGGAGGGCTATTGGAACGGCGAATTGATGGTCGATTCCACCCTTGTCTCCGACATGGTCCTGTTTCATCACTGGGACCGCAGCGTGGACAAGGAATGGCAGCGCAAAGCCGTCAATCACATCTTCGCCCGGCAATTGCCTGATGGCGGTTGGAATATCTATTACGGTGGCCCTTCGGAGATCAATGCCACCATCAAAGCCTATCTGGCCTTGAAACTCGCCGGCGTTCGCGTCACCGACTCGCGCATGTTGCGCGCGCGGCAAATGGCCCTGAGCCTGGGCGGCGTGCCCCGCATGAACACGTTCTCCAAATTGTACCTGGCGTTGCTGGGACTTCATTCGTGGGAATACGTGCCGACCATCCCCTGCGAGGTGCTGCTGCTCGGCAAATGGTTCCACGTGAATTTCTGGGACATGAGCAATTGGTCGCGCGGCATGTTGGTGCCGCTGGCCATCATCAATCATTACAAACCCACGCGGCCCGTGCCGGTGAATCTGGACGAGCTTTATCCCGAAGGCATCAACGAACGCGACCTGGCGCTGGCGCCCGATCCGGAAAAGATCTCGTGGCGGAATTTCTTCCTCTGGCTCGACCGCGTGCATAAATTTGCCGAATGGTTTGCCGAACACGGCATCCATCCGTTCCGGAAAATGGCGCTCAAGAAATGCGAGCAATGGATGCTGGAACGGTTCGAAGGTTCGGACGGCCTGGCCGCCATTTTTCCCGCGATGCTCAATTCCGTCATCGCGCTCAAGGTCCTCGGTTACCAGGACGACCATCCGGTCTTGAAACGAGAGTTATACGAATTGAAACGGCTCGAACACCAGGAACCCGATTCGTTGCGCATCGAGCCTTGCTTCTCTCCCGTCTGGGATACGGCCATTGTGGCGATCTGCCTGCATGAATCAGGGATCCCCGAAAGCCATCCCGCCATGAAGAAAGCCACCGAATGGGTGATGGACCGCGAGATCCGGTTTGCCGGCGATTGGATCCATAAAAATCCCGCGAACGTTGAGCCGAGTGGCTGGGTCTTTGAATTCAATAACAAATGGAACCCGGACGTGGACGACACGGCCATGGTGCTGCTCGCTTTGCGAAAAGTCCCTACCGACGATCCAAAACGGCGCGACGAATGTTTCCAACGCGGCTTGAAATGGATGATGTCTTTCCAATGCAAAGACGGCGGCTGGGCGGCTTTCGATAAAGACTGCACCAACAACCTCCTCGAGAAGGTTCCCTTCGCCGATCACAACGCCATGCTCGATCCCGAATGCGCCGACATCACGGCCCGCATCCTGGAATTGCTCGGGTATGAGAACTGGGACAAGGGCGATCCGCAGATCCGGCGCGCCATCGAGTTCGTGCGCGATCATCAGGAACCCGACGGCTCATGGTATGGCCGCTGGGGCGTCAATTACATATATGGCACGTGGCAGGCCCTGCGCGGAATGCGCGCCATGAATTGGAACATGAACGAAGAATGGCTCCAACGCGGGCGCCAGTGGCTCGAGAGCGTCCAGCTTGACGACGGCGGTTGGGGTGAGCGTTGCAACACCTACGACGATCCGATTTACAAAGGCCAAGGTCCCAGCACGGCTTCACAAACCGCCTGGGCAGTCATGGGCCTGTGCGCTTTCGACGACCCGGAAAATCCCGCGCTCAAGCGCGGCATCGAATATCTCGTCCGCACCCAAAACCAGGACGGTTCATGGACGGAACATGAAACCACCGGCACCGGCTTTCCCAAGGTGTTTTATCTGAAGTACGACATCTACCGCAACGCCTGGCCGCTCCTCGCATTGGCCACTTACAAAAAAATCTGTAAGAACGCGAAGAAGGTGTAGTTGGGTTCGCTTCTCAACCCCAATCTTACTCAACCGATATTGCGGCTGAAAGCCGCCTCCATAGTAGCCGAGGGCAACGCCCTCGGAACCAAGTCCCCGTCCGATTCCGCCCTTACAGGCATGTGCGTCAAGTTAAGCCAAAGCGTCCCACATTTTTGGGTAGTTTTGACGTTGTCGCTGGTCGTAGCAACAATAACGGGCCGGACTTTTTGAGAGGAAGCGCGTGAACTTCAACAGGCTGAGCTGAGGGTTGTAATTTTGCCGCAAAGTCCGCTCCAAGGTGCCCAACGCCAGATTGATGCAGGCGGTGATGATCAATAGTCTGGCTTTGAGCAGAATGGCCAACTGGAGCTTGGAGACGCGGTGTAAAAGCGGGAACTGCAGATGGTTCTTCCAAGCCTTAAAAATAATTTCCACCCGCCACCGCAAACCATAGCTGGCCAGAGCGGCGGGGATGGTGGTGATAAAAATGGTCCAGTCCATGAGTTCCAAGACGGCTTTGGAAGGACGGTGGCCGTGGGTTTCGATTTTGGCTTTGCAGCGTCTGCGATTGGCGGTTTCAACGTCCACCGGGACGCTCAGGAGGCGGACGCGTGTGCGCGCGGCATTGTTCAAGAGCACCTCCAAATCGAGTGCGCCCTGATTTTTGAGGAGCGCCAGCAAATCGATGGGTTCGCCGCTTTGTGGATCAAGGTAAGTGGTCCCGGTTCGATGCTGGTAGATACAATCGGCACCCGCCTCCCGGTGCCTTTGGATTTCATCCATGACCAGATAGCCACGGTCGCGCAACACCAAGTCGTCTTTTTGGAGGGATAATTCGGGGGCGGCGGTCTGGTAGTTTTTGCTATAAGGATCGATGGTGACCGCCAGCAAACGGTGGTCGAGCAAATTGTAGGTGGCCTGGATTCTGGCATTGCAGACGCTGGCATGGGCATTGGCCACCCCGGAAAAATCTTCAAACAAGTGGCCGGGCAGCTTGATGATCGTGCTGTCTTGCACCAGCACGCGGCGATAGTTGCGAAAGGCCGGCAGCGGCTCAAGGCCCGGCGAAGCGTTCCCGGTCACCTTCTGGTTGATCACCTTTTCCAAGAGTTGTTGCACGAGGTCTGCAAAGGCTTGATTGAGGCGGAGACTGACCGCCTGTCGGGAGGGAGTGTGGCCGGAAAGCGTCTGGATCCGGGCGGCCAGGTCATTGCAACTGGGCGAGCCTTGCAGGCATTCGGTGCAGACGGCGGCCAGTAGATTGATGACATCAATTTTTCGGGGTGTGCGTTTGGTGAACTTAAGGTTTTTGGCCAACTGGCGGAGGTCTGTTTCCCTGAAGAGCACCGTGCCGATGGACAGTGGTTCGGGGGGGGGCTGGGGTTGGCGTGGCCCGGAGGTTTTTTTGATATTTACTTAATAATAGTATAAATACTATTATAATGGCAAAAATAAAAATATGGGACACAAAATCAAAATTCAGCGGGTGGAGCGCGAGACCACGAAATCTTATTACTTGAATTTCCCGGCGGCACTGGCCGAAGCAACGCAAATCCAGAAAGGGGAGGAGTTGGAGTGGTTAGTGGAAGATCGAAACACATTCATTTTGCGCCGCGTAACCCCCAAAAAGTCCGCTCTCAAGCGAGGTAAGGGTCCTTAACTTGACGCACATGCCTGAAGGGGCAATCCATTTTCTCAATCCCACAAATATCGTTCATCATACGGCGCGCGATATTTTTTCAATATCCGCAAATATTTTTGTGCTCAAGAAATTATTAATCAGGAACTTATGAACACACAGGTCGCAATATGCGCTTTCAAAAACGAAGCCAAGACGAACCCGAATTCTGTCCCCTCCGCACTCGAATTGACCATGAAATTGGGATTTTTTTCGACTTTCAGAGACTTACTCCCTCTCCTCCATCGGGGATGGAGGAGAGGGCTTGGGGAGAGGAGGTGTTTTTACTCTCAACCCCTTGTCGCGACGAAGTAAAACGGAGGCGGATCAACTCAAAATTCTCTCAACTTCCCTCAATCCAGGTCAATCCGACTGAATCCGACCCAATCCGACTGGATCAAACCTAATCCAACCAATTGTTTTCGTGCCAAACCGGGCATTTTCTGGTTAACTCCGCCGATACTGATGGAAGAAACGAATTCACTCATTGAACAGCGCCGCGCCAAATTGAAGGCTTTGCGCGACAAGGGCATTGACCCGTTCAAAAACAAATTTACCCCCACGGAAAAATGCGATGACGCGCGCGAAAAATACAAACGCGGCGAATATAAAGACGGCCAGGAGGTTTCTGTCGCCGGGCGCATCACCGCGCACCGGGAGATGGGCAAAAGCCAGTTCATTGACGTGCGCGATCAATCCGGGCGGCTCCAGATTTACGCCCAGAAGAACCATCTGGAAGAAACCGCGCCCGGCAGTTGGGATATTTTCACGCACCTCGACCTCGGCGATTTCATCGGGGCCAAAGGAACGTTGTTCACGACCAAGACCGGCGAGATTTCCATCAAGCTCGATTCCTTCGTGATCCTGGCCAAGGCGCTGCGGCCCCCCCCGGAAAAATGGCACGGCCTCGCCGACACGGAGATCCGCTATCGCCAGCGTTATCTGGACCTCATGGGAAATCCGGAAGTGAAAAGTGTTTTCCTTAAGCGCAGTGAAATCATCCGCGAGATCCGGAATTTCCTGCATGAACGCGGTTATGTGGAAGTGGAAACGCCCATGATGCAGGCGATCCCCGGTGGCGCGGCGGCTCAGCCGTTCAAGACCCGGCACAATGCCCTGGGCTGCGATTTTTATCTACGCATCGCTCTGGAGCTTTATCTCAAACGCCTCCTCGTCGGCGGCGTGGACAAAGTGTTCGAGATCGGGCGCAACTTCCGCAACGAAGGTTTATCGCGCAAACACAATCCCGAATTCACCATGCTCGAAGCCTACCAGGCCTACGGCGATTACGAGAGTATGATGGAACTTGTGCAAGGCATGATCTGCCATGTGGCGCAGAAAACTTTTGGTTCGTTAAAAATTATCCACGAGCGAATTGATGAAATGCGTTTTCAATCGACTTTCGCGCTGGGTGAACTATGCAGTGTGCCAGAAAAACTTGAAGTTGCCGGCTTTGAAAAAGTAATTGAAAAAGGATGTGCTTTCGCAAAAGAATCTGAGGAAGAAGTAAAAAAATGCCTGAATTTAATTGGCTCTGAACATTCCTACATTCTTGCAACTCGTGTAAAATCTACTCTTGAAAATTTAAAAAATAGATTGACCGAAGTCTTCGAGGCACAAGGAGAAGAATTTGTTAAAAAACATCGGCCTTATTTCGTCCAAATCATTCTCGACAGGTTTCGAACGCCATTGGAAAAATTGGAAAATTTGTCAGTCCCAAAAATCATCGACCTCACGCCGAACTGGAAACGCGCCAAATATAAAGACCTCGTTCGCGAAAAAGCCGGAGCCGATTGGTTTGATGTTTCCCCAGAGGTTCGCCGCCAACGCGCGCATGATATGGGCGCGGAAATCACCAAAGACTATGAAGACTTCGAAGTCACCGGTGCTGTGTTCGAAAAATTGATCGAGCCGACGCTCATCCAGCCGACGTTTGTCACGCATCTGCCCAAGGAACTCGTGCCACTGGCCAAACTTTCGCCCGATGACCCGACTACGGTTGAGGTTTTCGAGTGTTGCATCAATGGTCAGGAAATCTCCCCGGGTTACACGGAACAGAACGATCCCATCGAACAACGTGAACGGCTGGAACATCAGGCCGGCGGCGAACAGCAGAAATTGGACGAGGATTTTCTTGCGGCGCTCGAACACGGAATGCCTCCGGCGGGCGGCATTGGCATCGGCATCGACCGCCTGTGCATGATGTTGCTGGGCCAGGAAAATATCCGGGATGTCATCCTGTTCCCGCAGTTGAAGCCGAAATAAGATGTCATGAAATTGACCTACGACAAAGAAGCTGACACGTTGCTCATCGTGTTGACGAAGAAATCGGTTGATGAGACCGAAGAAATCCGGCCCGGCATTTTAGCCGATCTGGACGAAACCGGCTCGCTGGTCAGCCTGGAAATTCTCAACGCCTCGCGCAAAGTGGATGCTTTGAATGAACTCCTGACAAAACATTTGCCGGTGCAATTGGAGATGGCGTAATCCGCGCCAAACAGGAGATTTCCATGCTCACCATTGCCGGACTTTCTAAATCATTTGGCGGACGCGAATTGTTCGATGACGTTTCGCTCACGCTGCAGGGCGGCGAGCGCGTCGCCATCGTCGGGCCGAACGGCGCGGGCAAATCCACTTTGCTGAAGATCATTCTTGGGCGGGAAGAGCCGGACGCGGGTGAGGTAACAACCATCCGCGGCACACAGATTGGTTATCTACCGCAGGAAAGCGAAGCGGTGGGGAACGAAACGGTCCTGGAGATTGCTGTGCCGCACGAACATGAACACGACGGGCAATTCATCGCGAAAGCGAAGCAAATTCTCGACCAACTTGGCTTTAAACTTTCGGACCATCATCGTCCCGCGCGCGAACTTTCGGGCGGTTGGGTCATGCGCGCGCATCTCGCGCGGCTGCTCGCGGAGGAGCCGGACCTGCTCCTGCTCGACGAGCCGACGAACCATCTCGATTTGGAAACCTTGCTGTGGTTCCAGGATTATTTGCGGAATTATCCCGGCGCCATTCTGCTGATCTCGCATGATCGCGAATTTTTGAACCGCCTGTGCACCCACACCGCCGAGTTGCGCGCCTCACGCATCCTGCGTTACACGGGCAATTACGATGCCTACCTCGAACAACGCGCATCGGCTGAAGCAACCATGGCTGCCACGGCCATTGCCCAGCAGCGCAAGATCGACCAACTGCAATTGTTCGTGGACCGCTTCCGCGCCAAGAACACCAAGGCCGCCCAGGCGCAGAGCAAGATGAAGCAGATCGAGCGGATCAAGGAGGAAATGGTCGAGGCGGCCAAAAGCGACGCCACGGTCGGTTTCCGCTTTCCCCAACCGCAACGCAGCGGTCATCGCGTTATCACGTTGGAGAATATCAAATTCGGTTACGGTGAAAAGCTGATCTATGAGGGGATGGATTTCGAAGCGGAACGCGGACAGCGGACCGTTTTGGTCGGACCGAACGGCGCGGGCAAATCCACGCTGCTAAAACTGCTGGCGGAGGTTTTGAAGCCGCAGGCGGGCGAACACAAGTTGGGCCATAACGTGAAGCACGGATATTTCGCGCAGCATCGCGCGCAAATGCTCAATCCCACCCACACCGTGATGCAGGAAGCGATGGAAACGCCGCAACGCGTCACCGAACAATTCATCCGCACGCTGCTTGGCAGTTTTCTTTTTCGTGGCGATGACATTTATAAGCCCGTCAGTGTTTTGAGCGGTGGTGAGAAAAGCCGTCTCGCGCTCGTAAAACTCCTGCTCGACCCTCCGAACCTTTTGCTGATGGACGAACCGACGACGCACCTGGACCTGGCGAGCGTGGACGCCCTTGTGGAAGCGTTGAAGCAATTCGAGGGAACGCTGATTTTCATCAGCCACGACGTGCATTTCATCCGGCAACTGTCGAACCACGTTGTCCGCGTCGAGGCCGGGCAACTCCGGCATTTCCCCGGCGGCTATCAATATTACCTGGACAAAACCGCGCAAACGGCGCGCGCGGCCCTGACTTCATCCAGCATGGCCGCGCCATCGTGCATGCAGGCCGAACAACCCGCCGGACCGGTCGTGTCGCGCAAGGAACAAAAACGGGCCGAGGCCGAGCAACGGCAGGCGCGTTCACGAAAGAAACAGGAGATCCAAAAGAAAATTTCCGCGCTCGAAAAAGAAATCTCAGAATTGGAGACAAAAGAAAAAGAATTGGCGGCTGAACTGGAAAAGCCTGAGTCCTACGCCGGCGGGCGCGCGATGCAGATCAACCGCGAATTGGCGCATGTTCACGACCGTATGGCGGAGGCAAATGTCGAATGGGAAAAGGCGGGAACAGAACTGGCGCAATTTGAATCAGAAATCCCGGCGACTTGAATCCGCTTTTAAGCCAATCAGAATTTATTCGCCTCCCGAATGCGGGTTTTGCATTATATCCACAATGAAATCCATGACCGGGTACGGTCGCGGCGAATGCGCGAGGGACGGCTTCAAAGTCACCGTTGAACTGGGCGCAGTCAATCGCCGCCAATCAGAAATCTCCGTGAACCTGCCGCGCGAGCTGGAAATGCTCGAAGCGCAGGTGCGCGATGCCATCAACGCCCGTGTGGCGCGCGGACGCGTCTCGGCGCGCATCTCCATCCATGCCGCGGAGGGAAATGCCTCCGCGCGGATGCACATCAACAAACGTCTTGCCGCGGCTTATGCGGCGGAACTGGCCAGGCTGGCAAAGTATCTCAAATTATCAGGTGGAATCTCACTCGATCACATCCTGCGCGCGCCGGGCGTCTTCCAAAGCGACGAAGAACTGGTTGAAGCGGAAAGTATCTGGCCGGCGGTAGAGAAGGCGCTTGGGCAGGCGCTGGCCGCGCTGTTGAAAATGCGCGAGCGCGAGGGGGCGAACCTTTCGCAGGCTTTGACCGCCCATATTGGCGTGATGCAAAAGGCCGTTGAGAAAGTTCGCAAGCAGGCCCCGGTCACCACGGAAAATTACCGGCAACAATTGATCGAACGGATCAAGAACGCCGGCATTGAAAATGTGGCGGAAGACGACGAGCGATTGATGAAGGAGATTGTCATTTTCGCCGACCGGTCGGACATCACGGAGGAATTGACACGGTTGCAAAGCCATTTCCAACAATTTGAGGACTGCCGCAAATCGAAGGAGCCGGTCGGGCGCACGCTGGATTTTTTGGCGCAGGAAATGAACCGCGAGATCAATACCATTGGCTCCAAGGCCAATGACGCGCTGATCTCTCGCGAGGTGGTGACGCTTAAGGCTGAATTGGAGAAATTCCGCGAGCAGGTGCAAAACGTCGAATAAAGAATTATTGCGTGAGATGGCTAAACAAGACGCAAAACCGCTATTGATCCTGATCTCTGCCCCGTCGGGTGGCGGCAAGACGACGTTGTGCCGCCAACTGCTCCGCGCGCGGCGCAATATGGTGCGCGCCGTCACTTGCACGACTCGATCACCGCGCAAAGGCGAGCGCAACGGCATGGATTATTATTTTCTCAAGGCCGCTGATTTCCTGAAGCGGGTGCAGGCCGGAAATTTCCTGGAACACGCCACGGTCTATGGCAACAGCTACGGCTTGTTGAAATCGGAGTTGCTCAACAAATTGCGCGCGGGCAAAGACGTGCTGCTCAACGTAGATGTCCAGGGCGCAGCCACCATTTTCAAGAAGGCTGAGGCCGAGCCGGAGCTGGAACGCGCGTTGGTCACCATTTTTCTCACGCCAACGTCGCTGACGGAGATTGAAGCACGCTTGAACCGGCGCGGCGCGGACTCACCGGAGGTCATTCGGCGCCGGGTGGCGATGGCAAAACAAGAAATCGCGCAATGGAAGAACTTCGACTATCTTCTCCTGAGCGGCAGCAAACAGGAAGACCTGCGCAAGGCGCTGGCGATCATTGAATCGGAAAAGATGCGGGTGAACCGGTCGCGGGCGCCTGAGTTTTGATCTCAACATGAGCAACGGAATGAAAATTGTCCTTGGCGTAACGGGTTCGATCGCCGCGCACAAAGCGGCAGACCTGGCGTCGTTGCTCGCCAAAGCCGGATGCGATGTTCGCACCGTGATGACCGCCGATGCGCAGCATTTCATCACGCCGTTGCCATTCAAAACGCTTACGCGCAATCCTGTGGTCACGAGTCTTTACGATGAGGAAGAAGGCTGGAAACCCACTCACATCCGGCTGGCCGATGAGGCGGACGTCCTTTTGATTGCGCCGGCCACGGCAAACATCATCGCTAAACTTGCCAACGGCATCGCCGATGACGCGCTGACGTGCATCGCATTGGCGTTGAATCCAAAGGCGAAAATTTTGGTCGCCCCGGCAATGAACGGGAAGATGTGGCTGCATCCGGCGACGCAGGCAAACGTCAAAACTTTGAAATCGCGAGACGTGGAATTTATCGGGCCGGACAAAGGGATGCTTTCATGCGGTTACGAAGGCATCGGCCGGCTGTGGCCGGTGGAAAAGATCGCGGAACGTATTCTTCGAATGGGGGGATAAATGAACCGCAACCCGCGCTTCCCGGCCCTAAAATTTTCCGGCTCAAAATGGTGGAAGGGATTGTTGCGGCCATCCCGAACGGAACCTGTGGAGCAGGCGGAACGGATTGCGGCGATGCAGTTGCACATTGTCTTGCCAGCCAAAGCCGGATTGGCGGCCGTAGTCTATTACTTCAATTCTTCCCCGGATGACTCGATCCAAAGCACCTATAGCCTTGTGGTCGAGATTTTGCGGTCGTTTTTTCTCATTTACATCGGGGTAAATTCTCTGGCTGGTCTGGTCTATTATTTTTGGCGGCGTTTTCCTCCGGCTACCGTGCAATGGGTGGTTTTTACCATGGGCATCCTGGACGGGTTGTTTATAGCCGGGTTGGTTTTTCTCACGGATGGTTATGAAAGCATGGCGTATTGGTTGTTTGCCGGGCTGATCGTGTTGAATGCCGTCAGCATCCCGCTGGCTGCGCCCCAGATTGTGTTAAATTTATTACTCAGCATATTTTATCTCAGTGCAGGGGTTCTCAACACCCAGATCCCGCTGCCCGAATTGTCCAATCTGCCGGCCAACGCCTTTCATAGAAGCGCCAATCACCAAATCCTGCACAGCCCGGAACTCCCCTATGCAGTTAATACCGGAGATACTGTTGTCGAACCGGATGTGCCCCGGTTATTTGTGCTATGGCTGCTGGCGGCGTGTTGTTATGGCGTGCAGGTGATGCTGGAACGCCAAGAGGTTGCCCTCGCGGAAGCGCGCGAATTTGGAGTGCGTGAGAGCCAATTGCGCTCCGCGGGACGCCTTGCGGCGGAGATCGCGCACCAGATCAAAAACCCGCTGGCTATCATTAATAACGCCGCTTTTTCATTGGAGCGTTCCGTGCGTGAAAATAAAAACACCGCCGCGCAACAGATCGGGATCATCCAGGAAGAAGTCGCGCGGGCCGACCGTGTGCTCACCCAAATCATGGGGTACGCCCAATTGAGCGAAGGCCGCGTGGAAAAATTGAAAGTAGTTGAAGAATTGAACCGTGCCATCACCCAGGTTTTTCCGGTGGCAATGCCGATAAAAATCAGGATCCACCGGGAATACGCTCCTCCTTTCCCGCCGTTGTTGATGCAGCGCAATCATTTGTCGGAAATTTTCATCAACCTTTTGCAAAACGCGCGCGAAGCGCTCGGCGATAAAGGAAATGTTTTTATCACCGTCACCCATCACCGGGACCATTCCATCCAGATTTCGATCCGCGACGACGGCCCGGGAATTCCGCCGGATAAAATCGAGCGTATTTTCGAAGCATATTACACCACCAAAGACAAGGGAACCGGTTTGGGATTGTCCATCGTGAAGCATAACATCGAGCTTTATGGCGGAAAAATACAAGTCGATTCAGAGATTGGAATCGGGACCCGTTTTGCTTTAACCTTTCCCTCGAAAAGCATTCTCAACGAAATGCCACCATCATGACAAATCTCAGCAAAATGGCCGGGGCCTTCTACCGCAACGGGACACCGGGTCCAACGAGTGCCGCCGCAGCTACTCTGCAATTATCCGATATTTAAAGAATGCGCTATCCCCTTCCACCCGTCCTTGTAGTGGACGACGAAAAAAACATGCGGCTGTCGCTGCAGACGATGTTGATGGATGAAGGCCATGCGGTGCGCGCAGTGGAGTCTGCCGAAGAAGCGCTTGAATTGTTGTCCCGCGAGGAATTTTTCATGGTCATCACCGATGCGCGACTGGGAGGCATGAGCGGGTACGATTTCTTAAAAAAAATCCAGGCCACGAAGCCTGAATTACCCGTGCTCATGCTCACGGCTTATGCGACGCCCAAGCTGGCCGTTGAGGCCATCCAGTCCGGCGCGATCGATTATCTATCCAAGCCTTTTGCGCCGGAAGAATTGCTCCATGCCGTCGCCCGATGCGGGGAACGCCATAAACTGCTCCGTGAGAATGCCGCGCTCCGCTCACGCGCCGGGGAGGTTTTGGGGCTGGACCAGATCATTGGTGAATCGGACAAAATCCGCGAATTGCGGAAATTGATCCAGACCGTTGCCCAGACGGACGCCCGGGTGCTGATTTTAGGTGAAAGTGGCACCGGAAAGGAATTGGTGGCCGGCGCGTTGCATGCGTTAAGCAAACGCCGCAACGAGAACTACGTCCGCATCAATTGCGCGGCCATTCCTGAAACTTTACTGGAAAGCGAACTCTTTGGGCATGAAAAGGGCGCATTCACGGGCGCGCTTAAACAGAAGCCCGGCCGTGTGGAAGAGGCGGATGGCGGCACGATTTTTCTCGATGAAATCGCCGACATGAGCAAACCGCTACAGGCTAAACTGCTGAGATTTCTGGAAGACGGCAGTTTCACGCGCGTGGGCGGAACTCAGGAATTGCGCGTGAGCGTCCGTCTTTTGGCCGCAACCAACCAGGACATTGCAAAATCCATCGCGGAAGGCAATTTCAGGGAAGATCTGTTTCATCGGCTTAATGTCGTGCAATTTCAACTGCCGCCGTTGCGCGAACGCGGCGAAGATGTCTTGCTGCTGGCGGAACATTTTTTGAAATCTTTTCGGATCAAGATGAACAAGAACGTGGCCGGGATCTCTGCGGATGCCCGGCACAAACTTTTGGGACATCGCTGGCCCGGCAACGTGCGCGAATTGCGCAATGCCATCGAACGCGCGCTGATTTTGGAAACAACCCGCGAATTGCAATCGGCCAGCCTCCCAGGCTTTCAGGTCGAATCGCGGCTTCAAAAGGCCGCCCCAGTCCAGGCTATGCCGGGTGAGTCGCTTGACGCGGCGTTGATGCGGGTAGAACGTGAATTGATTTCCAATGCATTGGAGCAAAATGGTTTTAGCCTGACACGCACTGCCGAAGCGCTTAAGCTCACCCGCCATTCGCTTCGTTATCGGATGCAGCGATTGGATATGAAGACTGGCGATACCATCGCCGGCGAAGAATAATGATTTATGGATGATAGTTTACCCTCGATGGGCCGTTTGGATGCTGGCTGGATGGGAATCTTTGCTCTCCTGGGTGCGATACTATTGGTGGTGATAGGCCTTTTTATTTGGGCGACGTTTATCCGGAAGGCGAAGAGACGCAAACGCAAATATCACGAGCCTCAAGGCAATTACCGCGAACGGCTGGAAGATAACGCCAGTGGGATCAAAACGTACCTCGAAAAACGCCGCAAACGCCGGCGGCACAAGCACCGTCACCACAGCCCGACCCTCTCGGAAACTGGCGGTCTTCCGCCGCGCCGCCCCGAGGAAGGTGAAACCCCATCGCTCTGATGCAGCACAGCCGTGCCATCACCAAAAAAAGCGCATCGAATCTTGCGCTGGCATTTGTCCTGTTGCCCAAAGAAAAGCGTGACGCGATGTCCGCCCTCTATGCTTTCTGCCGCGAGGTGGATGACGTGGCGGATGATGAATCGGTTCCCGCCGAACAACGCCGGGCGCAACTGGTGGACTGGCGTTCGGATATACGGCGCGCCTGCGAAAACCAGTCCCCGCAATTTCCGGTCAACCGCGAGATCCAGCCGGTCATCCAAAAATACTCGCTGCCCTATCGGTTGTTCGACGAACTGATCCAGGGTTGTGAAATGGATCTGAACACCAATCGTTATGAGAATTTTGAGGCGCTGGAAAAATACTGTTACCACGTTGCCTCGGTTGTCGGCCTGCTCAGCATCGAAATTTTTGGATATAAGAACCCGATAACGCGCGATTATGCGGTTTCTTTGGGTAAAGCATTGCAACTGACGAATATTTTGCGTGATGTGAAAACCGACGCCGAACGCGGGCGGATCTATTTGCCCCTTGATGAAATGAGAAAATTTGGCGTCACGCCTGATGAAATCCTCCAATCCAAATACTCGGACCGGTTCCAAAAGCTTGCCGGCGCCATTGCGACGCGCGCAAAAAATTTTTATCAGATCGCGCAACGCACACTGCCGGCCGAAGACCGCAAATCCATGGTTGCCGCCGAGCTGATGAGTTCGGTGTATTGGAAATTGCTGCAACAGTTGCAGAAAAAAAGCTTCGATGTATTCGACGAGCCGGTTCGCTTGAGCAAGCCGCACAAGCTTTTGCTGATCTTTCTCGCATGGACGCGATTCGCGACCGGCTCCACAGTCCCAGGTTATGGCCACTGAACGTCGCCGACTCATTGTCAATGCGGATGATTTTGGCCTGTCTCATTCAGTGAACGAGGCGGTTATCCGCGCCCACCGCGAAGGCATCCTGACGACCGCCAGTTTGATGGTGAACGAGGTTGGATTTGAGGAAGCCGTGAAATTGGCGAAAGAAAATCCAAAGCTCGGTGTTGGCCTTCATTTGACTTTGCTTCACGGTCATTCCGCACTTCCACGGGATAAGATTCCAGGCCTGGTCAATTCGCGCGGCGAATTTTCCAACAGTCCGGTCGGGGTGGGCATGGATTACTTTTTCAAACGGAGCCTGCGCGAACAATTGCGCGCGGAAATCCATGCGCAATTTGAGAAGTTTCGTGCCACCGGGTTGCCGCTCGACCATGTGAACGGTCATTTGCATTTGCACCTGCATCCAGCCATTTTTAAAATCCTGATGGAGGATGTGGAAAAACTGGGTATCCGGCACATGCGCCTGACCCGTGATTGCCTGGCGCGCAGCCGGAGAATGTCGAAAGGCTTTTGGTTCTATCGGATTTCTCACGCGGCAATTTTTGAAGCATTGTCCAGCCGCTCGCGAAAACTATTGGCCGAGAGAAAAATTAAGCACGCGGAGATCACCTTTGGCCTTTTGCAGGATTCCCGCGTGGATGAAGATTACGTGTTGAAATTGTTGCCGGAGTTGCCCCCGGGTGATTCGGAGCTTTACTCGCACCCGTCCCTGGACAAATTTAAGCATGAATTCGATGCCCTCGTCAGCCCGCGTGTTAAAGCCTGTGTGCAGGACCTCGGCATCGAATTGATCCGATACCAGGATTTATGATTAAACTGATCGTCATTTTACTGATTGGCCTCGTCTTCGAGTCCACCGGCGTGATCCTTTTAAAGAAAGGAATGAACTCCATCGGCGAAATGCGCAACTATAGCGTCTCGGAGATCATACGGGTCGTTAAAGCAGGAATCACCAGTCCGCAAATTCTCCTGGGCGTGTTCTTTGAAGCGCTCTTTTTTATCTGCCTGCTGATTTTAATGTCTGAGAGCGACATCAGCTTTCTCTGGCCGCTAACGGCGTTGAGTTTTGTGTTCGCGACACTGGCGGCAATATGGCTTTTGGGTGAAACCGTTTCGTGGATCCGATGGGTCGGCGTCATCCTCATCATGATCGGTGCCGGGTTCATCAGCTACAGTGAACATGCCAAAGAAAAACCGGCGCTGCCCGCAAACCAATCTCAAGGCAATTCTGGAAATTAAGAGGCGATAACAACTTTCTCCAAAACTTTTGCCAGCCGTTCTGCCGCAAATTTTGTTTTTTTCTGCAACTCCATCAACGCGCCGATTTTCCCGGGAGATCTGGCGATAGCCAGGAGAAGCTTCCCCATATCGATATTCTTGTCCGGTTTGGCGAGGGCATTGAAGTCCAGGGGCAGATCTTCATTGGCAGTGTCTGATATGACGCGGATGGTCGCGCAAGGGATGCCATGTTCCGCGCAAACGGCATGGATGGCTGCCGATTCCATCTCCCCGACATCCGCGCCGGTATCATCGCGTAACTTCTTCTTGTCAGCTCCCGTCGTGGCAACACGGTCGACGCAGATAAATTTTGCAGGCTTTGCGCCGGCAGAAATCAGTTTTGCCTGAAGAGACCCGCCTCGAGAATCTTTAATCTCGAAGGGCATTTCAAAAACTACATCACCGATCTTCAGGTCGGGGTTCAACCCGCCGGCAAAGCCACACGTGAACACCAAATCCGGCAAGCTCCCAGCAAAAGATGCCCTCACAGATTTCTCGGCGTTCGCTTTCCCGATTCCGGTCAGGAGAATAGAGGTGTCAGATTTATTTTTGGCCATCTTTTGAAATGGCGCGGCTTCTTCTTTCAGGGCAAAGCAAACGAGAGATCGCATTGGATTATCGTAACGCATCCAATAATCGTTGTCTTTCTACATCTTTGTGAGCGCTCACGCTACGAATAATACTATTCAAAGTGCCGATGCGAAGTGGTTTGTGATTAGGCACTGAAAGCCGTTGAGACGACGGCACATCCGTCTGTAAAATGATATGGCTGCCCTCTTGGTGGATCACGCGATAATTCCAATCCCGACACAAGACTTTGACCAGTTGCGTTCCGCTTAAGTCGCGTGGAACTTTCATGAGCCGGCCAAAACTTCATCACGCACCAGGTGCAAGCGTATCTGGCGCGGTGTGGAAGGCTGGTCAAAAAAATGCCCGCGTACCGCTTCCTGAACATTTTGGCGCAACGCTTCCCAGGTATCGCCCTGGGTGAAGATATTTTCCGTAAGGCATTCGGCGCAAAAACCGCCGTCCTCTTCCTGCGTTACTTCAAACACCAGTTCTTTCATGGCATTAAATTACGGTCACGGCTTTCATACCGCAAGTGTGGATTCATTTCCACCAACACTACTTTATCCCCGCCAGTCTTTCCTTCCAAATCTTGTAGAGTTCGACCGTCGCACGGACATCCCGGAGGCAATATTCGGCGATCTCGCGGAATTTGCCTTCGGCCATCAATTGGCCCACGTCCATGCCGGTCACGCCATGGCTCTTGGGTGATTCGATTCCGAATGCCTTGCAGTAAAAATCCAGGTTGAAACGCCGCGCGGCGCCGTCGCGTCCGCTGACGCTGTAAAATGTCAGTTGTTCGGCCAGGTCGCAGTGCGGTTCGGTGGCATAACGGTAGCCGAGCCAATTCTTCTTTGAAATGGGCACGTTCAAAACTGCGGAACGCAAATAAATGAAGGGCACATCAAAACCGCGGCCGTTGAAGGTAACAACTGAATCGAATTTTTTGGCGGCGTCCCAGAATTGCGCGAGCAATTCCCCTTCATCCGCACAGGCGATGAATTTCACGGGCGCGTTTTCTTCCGGTTCTTCTTCGAAATCTTCAGCGACGAAGAGAGATTGGCCTCGCCCCGTCTCAGTATTCAGCATGGCGATGCAGACGACCTGCGAGGTGAACGGCCACAGGCTCATGAATCGGGTGATCTCTTCCCGTTTGGCGGATTTCTCGGCCTCATCCGAAAATTTTTCACATTCGCGAAAGAGATATTCCTGTTGTGCCTCGTCGAAATTGTCGATTGGCTGGGCGGAGGTCTCGATATCAAAAACGAGGGTTGCCATGAATCTTTCGCCATTGAACCACCGGAAGGTACGAAACGCCAAGATAAAATGCGTTGCGATCAGGCCAAATCCATCGGGTCGATGTCCACCGCCAACGTCACCTCATCAGGCAACGCTATCGCCACGGTGATTTTTGCCAGGGCCGCGCTCAACTTGCTCATGGCGCGCGCGCGTAACATGATGTGATAGCGATAAAATTGTTCCGCGCGCTCCAGTGGCGCGGGTACTGGACCGGAAATGATCAGGTCGCGAAAATCCTGCGAACTGCGGACAGCGGACTCCACCGATTTTCGCAAATGCTCCGCCGAAAATTTCACTTTGTCTTCGTTTCGGCCTTTTATGGTCAGCAAAGCCACCCGACTGGCCGGAGGATACTTGAGTTGTTCGCGGAATTCGATTTCCTGTTCGTAGAAACCGATGAAATCATGACGTCGGGCATATTGGATAGCCGGATGAAACGGCGCGAATGCCTGGACAAAGACTTCGCCTTCCACGTCGCCGCGACCGGCGCGACCGGCAACCTGGGTTAAAAGTTGGAAAGTTCGTTCCCCGGCGCGGAAGTCCGATTGGTTCAGCGCGGAATCGGCATGGATGATACCCACCAGAGTCACGTTCGGAAAATGCAGGCCTTTGGCGATCATCTGCGTGCCTACGAGAATATCAATCCTGCCGGCGCGGAAATCGCCGAGCGTCTTGCGGTAATCGTCTTTCCGTTTCATCGTGTCGGAATCCATGCGGCGGACACGAGCCTGGGGGAAGAGCTTTGCCAGCGCCTCTTCGACCCGTTGCGTGCCGGTGCCGGAAAAGCGGATGGCAGAATCATTGCATTTCGGACATCGCTGCGGAACTTTGTCTATAAATCCGCAAATGTGGCAGGTAATCTTTTGTTCCACCCGGTGATACGTCAGCGAGACACTGCAATTCGGGCAATTGGCGACGTATCCGCACTTCTCACATTGCAACGACGTGGAATAGCCACGGCGATTGAGGAACAGGATTGTTTGCTCCTGCCGATCGAGCCGCTGATGGATGGCTTCCTTGAGTTGCGGTGAGAAAATGGGGTTGCCCTTTTCTTTCGTGGCCGCCTGGCGCATATCCACCACGCGCACACGAGGCATTTTTTGATCGTCCACGCGGTCCGGCAATTCGAGCAAAGCATATTTCCCGCGTTTCGTGTTATGATAACTTTCGAGCGACGGTGTGGCTGAGCCGAGGACAACCACGGCGTTCTCCATCTGGCCGCGCATGATGGCCACGTCACGCGCGTGGTAACGCGGAGCCTCCTCCTGCTTGTAACTTGTTTCGTGCTCTTCATCCACGATGATCAGGCCGAGCGGTTCGACAGGCGCAAAAATCGCTGAACGCGCGCCAATGACGATGCGCGCGCGTCCCTGGCGGATTTTGTGCCATTCGTCATGGCGCTCGCCCGCGCTCAAATGCGAATGCAGAACCGCGACGAGCGTCTGCCATTGACCAGAACTGAACCTGGCCTTGAATCGTTCGACGGTTTGCGGCGTCAGCGAAATCTCGGGTACAAGGACGATAGCGCCTTTGCCTTGTTCCAATGCATGCGCGATGGCCTGGAGATAGACTTCAGTTTTTCCACTGCCGGTGACACCGTGCAAAAGGAACATTTTTTGTTGGTGGAACAGGCGTCCCGCCTGTTCAGGTTCGGCGTCTCGCCGAACCGGTGCTTTCATTTCTTGCTGAATGTCAGTGTCGCTATCGACTTTGGGCGGGACGCCCAAAGTAACAGGCGAAAGTGTTCCGCCCATCGCCACTTTAATTTTTTCAAGCGCGGCTGCTTGAGCCATGTTCAACGACAACTGTTGGGTCGGTAAAATATGTTCGCGGGCATAAGGGTCACGTTCGGAAATCTCTGAAGTGATCTCCACTAATCCACGGTCTTCCAGTTTGCGGACGGTTGCTGCCGTCGTGTCGGCAGCCTTGAGTAGTTCCGTCAGCAACATTTCCCGGCGTTCCTCAATAATATTCCAGACATCTTGCTGGCGTTTGGGCAGTTTGGGAAACTCGCCGGATGGAGGCATCGCCCGCACGAACAACTGCTTTTTCCAGCCTTCCTCTTTTTTACGGATGGCTTCCGGCAGGACGGATTTCAGCGCGATCTCCGGGGCGCAGCAGTAATAATCGGCGATCCAGCGCGCCAGCTTCAAAATTTTTGGCGTCACCATCGTTTGGGCGCCAATGACTTTGAGGATGAGCTTGAGGTTTGTATGATCCGATTCTTCGGCAAGCGCGGTGACCGTGCCGTAGATTTTTCGCGCGCCGAACGGCACCTGCACGCGCGTGCCCACTTCAACCTGTCCTGCCAATGCCGGTGGGATGGCATAATCAAATTCCTTCCGTAGCGCGATTTCGAGGCTGACACGGGCAATCATTGGGCGCGAGATTTAATCGCGCGAAATCGCGCGCAGTTCAGATTCCAATTGTTTCCGCAGTTCTTCTCGTTCGGCCTCCGTCGCTTCGCGCGGCACGCGAAATATTTTGCCGACCGTGATCTCACAACGCGCGAACGGCAGCGGCACCTGGAATCTGTCCCAACTCTTCAACTGAATTTTCCAGTTCAGATGATAGGACACTGGCACGATCGGCAGGCCCGTCAGTTGCGCAGTGGAGGTCACGCCTTCCTGGATCTCATATCGCGGCCCGCGCGGACCATCCGGTGTGATGGCCAAATCATATCCGCGCTCCGCCATCGTGGTCATTTCGATGAGTGCTTGCGCTCCCCGGCGCGAGGACGAACCCCGCACCGGCTCGATGCGGAAATGTTCGAGAATCTGCACCAGCATACCGCCGTCCCGGCTCGCGCTGACCAATCCCGCCAGGCGACGTTGCGGCGCACGGCTCAAAATAAAGCGATGATAAAGGATGGCCGACAAAGCCAAACGATTATGCCAAAAGGCGAAGATGAGCTTTTCTTTGGGTTCGCCATTGAAATATTGCGGACGATCATCGAGGCGAAAGCGAATGGTCGCAGCCAACAGGCGCAGGGATAAATAGATCGCAGTCGCGGCAAGACGGCGGGACCATGTGGCTTTGTGTGGCACAACGACACCTCCCGATTTGGGTTTTGGGGTTGCGGAAGCTGGTTCAGCCACGGCTTTCATGCTCCTTTTTTCAGGCAGGCGCGCACTATTTCCTCGACCGTGGCTTTTTCTCCGAGACTATGTTGCGCCGCCCGGACCACATCGTGCGCGTCAATCTGCTTGAAGCCCAGCGCGATGAGCGCGAGCACCGCGTCATTGGCTTTTTGGGCATCCGGCGAGAGCGCGTGTTGCGCGCTCGCAGCTTCCCAGGCCCCCGCCGCGCCGACCTTGTCACGCAGTTCGACCACGATACGTTCGGCGGTTTTTTTGCCGACGCCGGAAATCTGCGAGAGCGATTTCACATCGCCGTTCGCCACCGCGCCGCGAAATGCCGCCACGGAAATGCCGCTCAAGATGTTCAACGCGATCTTTGGCCCGATGCCTGAGACCGTATTGACGAGCAGACGGAACAAATCACGCTCCGGCGCGGACATAAAACCATAGAGCACATGAGCATCTTCACGGATGACCAACTGCGTGAGCAATTTTACCTCGTGGCCCGGCGGCGGCAGCTTATCGAACGACGACAATGGGATCAAAGCCTCATAACCCACACCGTTGACATTCACTATCACCTGCGTGGGCAGCGCTTCTACGAGTTTGCCATGGAGAAAAGTGATCATTAGATTTTTTTTGGCGGAGTCAGATTGTATCGTGAATTTTCCCGCGTATGCACCAGGGCCAGAGCCAGCGCATCCGCGGCATCGGGTGCGGGTTGTTCGGCCAGGGCCAGGAGCCTCTGGACCATTTTGGCCACGGCGGTCTTTTGCGCCGCGCCATAACCAACGATGGCCTGCTTCACCTTGCGCGGAGCAATCTCATAGATTTCAATCCCACTTTCGGCTATGGCGGCCAGCGCCGCGCCGCGCGCTTCACCCATGATCAACGCCGTTTGCAGATTTTGCGCGTAAAAGAGTCCTTCCACAACGCAAACTTCCGGCCGATGCTTGCGGATCTCCGCCCGTAGCGTTTCGGAGATTTTGGCCAGACACCGCGAACGCGGCCAGGTTGACGGGCATGAAATCGTTCCGTAGGAAAGTGTCAACGGATGCGGATTTCCGCATTGGATGATGCCAAATCCCGTGCCGCGTAATGAAGGGTCAACACCCAACACGACCTGCTTTAAGGTTTTGGGCGTGGAACGCGGCACAGAAAAGACGGCGCGCGGCGTTCTGCCGGCGACACGCTCTTTCATCTGCTCAAACTGGCGAAGAGAAATGCCCACACGGGCATTTTGCCTGCAGCAGACGAATTCCAAAAGTAAAATTGCCGGGTCTCAATGGCCTCTGCCCTGGCCCTGTTGTTGTCCTTGTTGTTGGTCCTGTTGCTGTTTTTGGCCTTGCTGTTGTCTCTGCTGTTGCTGTGGCGCAGGTGCAGTATGCGACTCCACCGGCGGCGAGGATTCACGAGGCATTTGCTCTTGCGAGCGCGGCGAAGAATATCGCTGGCTTGCGCCATTGTTATTGTATTGAGGCGCTGGCTCCTGGTTTTCCCGGTAGGGCGATCCCGATTGCGCGGGCTGTTCCGGCGCGGTATGAGCCGGTTCGTTCACTGAAGGCGTCCGTTGTGGCGTCTCGACCTGTTGATTGTGGTTATCCTGCGGTTGCGAAGGCGCCGGCTGGTAGGTTTGCCGGGGAGCAGTCCAGGTATTAACCGGATGGGTCGTTTGCGGGGGCTTATAATTATTATTTTGCTGTTGATGGCCGGCATTTTGATTGACCACGGGAGGACTGGGGGCAGCTCTGTTGGGTTGGTTGACCACAGTATGTTGATTATTTTGCTGGGGCTGCGTGGTGTACCAGGCATGTGAGCCGTTCTGTCCGGAAGTTTCATGCGGCGCGACGCCCTGGTGCATGGTGGTTACGGCGGTGCCGGTAAAATGTGGACGATTGATGACGAGGGTCTGGTTTCGTCCCACGGCCTCGCCCCGCGAGATGGGCGAGGAGGATTCCCGGATGGCGACAGTATGGATTGGCACATGTGTGACGGCCGTGATGCGCTGCGGATCAATGCCATGATTGACGAAAACGTTGTTATGGAAATCAAAGTTGTTGATGACCGTTGTTTGATGGTACACGGCGGGAGCATGCCCGGCGTCCACGCGAAAACGCCGCGGGTGCGGGTCGCAGAAATTGCCGGCTGGCACGAAGGTGAAGAAATTGGCACTGATGCCAAAATCAAAGTTGGCGCCCACGGTGATGCCGTTGTACACGAATCCGACTCCGCTGCGATAGACCGAGTGCGGCGGCAGCGGCGCCCATCCGCAATAACTGTCTGAATGCCGCCAGCAAACCCATGATGGCGCCCAATCGGTGTCCGGCCACCAGCACCAGCCCCAGCGGGTATCATGGAACCAACGGCCATAATGAAACGTGGCCCAGCCCCAGGAATAATCAGAAGTCCAATACCAGCCATCATCCGTGTAGATCCAATGGCCGTGGTCGCAATACGGTTGCCAACCGGAATCATAGGTCAACGCCGAGGGCCGCCAGCACAGGCCGTATCCATTGATATTCACCCAACCGCCATAGGGCGCGAGCGCTCCATAAAAATAATCGCTGGTCACATCACCCGTGGGCGGCGCCGTATTCGGGGCGGGTTGCGCGGCGGTTGTCGTCGTAGTGTCGGTAGCGCCCAATTGCTGGTCGCGCTGGATCATGGCCTGAACCACGGTGTCCGGCACTCCGATGTCTTTCAAATAAATGATCTGGTCGGCGGTCAAACTGAACGGTGTGGGAGAATTGCCCGCGTAACTGATGAGCACGCTTTCATCCACCCCCGACTGCGCGAGATGGACGATTTGCGCGAGGGGACTGTTCGGATCCACGTCCGAGGGCAATTCCGTTTGCATGGATGAAGCGTCGGCGGGCGCGGCCTGGTCCGATGAGGCATCCTGTGCCGGTGTGGTGAGTGGGATTAAGGCGGCAAGAATCAAAATTGACCACAGGGAAGCGGTTCTTTTGCAGATTGCATTCATAAGAATATGATAACCGAAAAGGGATTTGGTTTCAGTTTTAATTTAGACCGCATAATGGTAAAAACACTCAATCCGATCCTTCCAGCTTTCATTCAAGGCGTCTTTTGATGCTGCAATTCAGTGGTTTTTGACAAAAAAGGACACTGTTTTTCAAGGTTCGGAATAAGTGCGTTAGCAAGGAAAAATGACGAAGTTTTAATATGGATTTTAGTCAGGCTTCATTTTTCCGCCTTATGTGCCGAAAATTTTGCTTTTGGCCCCTGGCGTATTAGATCTTAGTATAACGGGAGCCTGCCAAATTCGTCGATTCCTTTGGATGTAGTAATTGTTATTGCAAAAGAAATATCGGGCAGGTTTTGTTCATCAAATTCAAACCAAAAACAACAAGATTTTCCGGGGTCGATTTGGTACCTGTTGAAACTCTGAAATGTTACATCCCCCGTGTACGGGAATTGACGTTTGAGCGCCGGATAGTGATTAAGGCTTTCGCGGTCGAAACCGTTTCCGGTGGGCGAACCGTTTTCCGGAATGGCATCTGAGATCATAGTTACCGAAAAATCTTTTTCCGCTTCGGTTTTATCCATGACGTACATCACTTCAAGATTGCCATCAAGCCAGTCAGGAACGGTGAGCCTGAACCCGGAATAAAACTTTCCGTTGTTTTCAAACAAATTATTTTTGATACGCAGGCATTGAATCGCCGCTTTACCGTTTGCATCTTTTTGAAATTGAACCGGCACAAATTTTGGAAAATTTTCTTGAAGGAATTTTGTTCGTTCCTCGGGGACCATGTTTATTAATCTTTCAAGACCATTTAATTGCTCTACGGGAGGAGTGGCCTCGTGGCTTGTAACAAATTGGGCCGGCTTTTTTAAAAGACATAGATCTGATTCGCCTTCCGTGCCGCCGTCTGAGATGCATGCCACTTCTTCCGGCCCAGCCAAAATCCATCGAACTGCCATGGTTGGAAATGGCAGGTCGCTGGCGCCCACAATTTTCATCGTAGCCATGTTGAATAAAGTTACTTTTCTGAAGGTTCCAATCCAAAGCAAATCACTATTATACGGATCGGCACAAAGTGAATACGCGATATTCGAATTCAAATCGGTTGAAATATTTATTGGTGTCCAGTTTTCACCCGGCGATTTGCAAATTGCGGCGCACCGCGATGGCATCAAAGCTACCGCAAAAGAAGAATTAAGCGACAAAACATCCTCGTTTAAATTCCAGCTTGAAATGTAGCTTTGGAACGGCAGCGACAATTTCCATTTTTGCCCGGGAAGGTCAAGATGGTAAATCGCGTAATCTGCCGCGGCCCAAATATTGGTGTTATCCGTTGTTTTGATGGAAAAAATAGAACCGATGGGCGCTTTCTGCGAAAATTCCTTCTGTGATTCAAAGAGGCTGACGCCGGACATCAGACCGGTAAATTTTTCCGTCCTTGTATCCAGCCAGCCGAATGCGCCGCTCTCGCGAAAACCAAATCCAATAAGGAGCTGATCGCCGACTAATCGCAACGATTTTATTGCCGGGGTCGGAAAACCGTCTTTCTCATCAAATGTCCGTGGCGACGCGCCAGATTTTGGAATCCGCACCAGACCACCGCCTTCCGTGCCCAGCCACAAATCATTCTCATCGGATTCAATCGCGGTAATCGGATATTTGATACTCTCAGGCAAGTCAATTAATTCGATCGATGAATCTTTTGGAAAGCAGTGCCATAAAGAAGTCCCCTGGGCGACCAATAATTCGTCAGGGTTGCCAAAAACGGCGGTAATTTTTGCGCGAAAATGAATGGAAACTCCTTCTTGAATGGGAATTGACATGATGGCACTCGGCGACCTGTTGATAATTTCCGGAATTATCAAATTTTGTGGCCGGGGATGACGGACGACGCCCATTCCCCCATTAGTGCCATACGTTGC
Source organism: Verrucomicrobiia bacterium (assembly GCA_036502245.1). Taxonomy (GTDB): domain Bacteria; phylum Verrucomicrobiota; class Verrucomicrobiia; order Limisphaerales; family UBA11358; genus UBA11358. Next base: position 24,833 of record DASXYX010000070.1, on the reverse strand, counting down.
GACCATGAGACCATTTTCAAAATCTATCAATAAATTCCTGGCGTTGTCTGCAGTTTGCCCATCCCCTGATTTTGCAATTTCTTCCAACATTTTTTTTCCATTATTACTTTCGACCGGATCAAATAGCAGATAATAGGCAAGTGTGAACTTTGAGGGTTGGTCTAGCAATGGTTCCAAGCCCTTCGATAAATCTCTTCCATACTGTCTCTCGGCTGGGTCGACGTTTCCCAACAATGCGGTTATCAAGGCAAATTTTTGTTGTTTGTCCAGCGATGGTTCAATTTCTTTCATCAAGCTTTCACCCCGTTGGCGCGTAGCTGGCTCAGTTACTTGCAGCCATTTCAATACCAGAAGAAATTTTGAATCCACGTCATTGGTGCCGGAAAGAGGAGAAGCCGCCAACGTGGTGTTTGTAATTTGCAACGAGGGCGGTGGAAAGTTCGTCGTGACATGCGCCCGATACATTATGGCCATTTGTCCGTCCGGAAGCCGCTGCCTTGAAACATTTCCCGAATTGAAATCATCCAGCCAGCGTTTCGCCCGGGCTGCATTGGTTGAATTGCTGGATTGGGTAATTTTTTCCAGTATTTCTTTTCCGTGTTCACTTTCCGGCGGATATAGCAACAATAGCGATCCCAGATTTAACTTTGATTTTTCATCCAGGACCGGCTCCACGTCTTTCAACAAATCCCTTCCACGTTGCCTTTCAACCGGGTCATCGTCATAAAACAAAGCGTTGCCGAGCATAAACTTTGAATGCACATCATTTGTATTGAGCAAAATCGCCTGCTCCAGAGATTGGATAGCATCATGCCGCATTTTTTCCATCTGCGCGTGCACACTTCCCGACGAAAATGCATTCGTGGAGAACACGGATTCTGATATTGCGTTAGACGAATAGCGTGAGGGCGTCCAAAATTCATCTTGTCCGCCGGCCAATTGGTTTGCGTTGGCGGCGTAAAGACTTGCTTCCGCTGCCTGTGCCTGTTCCATGGTTAACAGGCTGGTATTGGTGAACGCCAATTGAATCGTATCCACCACGGTTTTTTCCAATTCATCACCCGGTGGTTTTGTAAAACGGAAAATTTGCGCGCCGCCTCCAACTTTTTGAATGCGCAAGGCCACGCTCACTTCATCTTGCGTGCTGTAAATCCACTGGTAACCACCGTCCAGGATCCAAACTGCCGGCTTGAGCCGAACCTGGTTGGTGGATTCGCGGGTCAATCCTTCGTTTTGCAACTCGAATTCGGAGAAAATCGGCGCAATGCTCTCGCGTTCGACAACGCCAAAGCCTTCTCCGAGAAAATGTTTTTCAATCAACGCCCGCAATGGGACTGACAAATCCGGCCGCGTTGAAGACAGGCTCGTGTCTATGAATTTTCCCAGGGCAATAAACCGCCGTGGTTGTGATTGGGGATTGAAGGTTTTAAGAAAACTCGAAATCGCCGGAATAATGGCCGAAGGATTGGCTGGATCGTATTGAAATAATTGCAAATCCAGGACGACACTGCTCTGAACGTCAATGACCTTGACCCAGACCTGAGTGTTGGTTCCTGCTTGAACAACCGAACCGCTGACAAGCCAATCACAGGATAAAAAATGGCCAAATTTTTGAATCGCATCAGGGGAAATGAAGCCGGCTTCCGCCAGATTTAGCTCATTCCAAACGGCGTTGATTCTTTCACGTTCAACCAATTGAAATTGATTTTCATTCGAGAGCTTGACCGATAACAAGTCCGGCACCAGGCTGCCAATTTGTTGTAGCGGTTCATTTCCACTTGGCGCAAAAAATGGAACGATAGCCAGCCGAATCGGCGCATTCGTCTGCGCCGACAGGCAAAATGTAAAAAAAGCCAAAACCAAAAGCGAAAGCCGCTTTTTCATTTGATTACCTTGTGCTTATACCACGGTTTTTCACGGCAATTTTCAAGTCATTTTTCATCAACGACGGCTCCTGGCTGACTCGTACATAATAAGACCGTCGGTGGCGGCAATTCCTTTGAATATTTTATGGGGTTTTGTGGCTGATCTAATGGCAGGAATGAAAACAGATTAGATTTTTATGCCTGCTTTTCATGGCCGCATTGATATTTGATTTCGGAACGAATACGATTACTCTGCACTTGTGCTTTGGGGGGGAGGTATTTATGAGAGCCGATTTATCCACAAAAGAAGGGGCGGAAAAGCAGCGCCTGGCCGAAGACAAAGCCGGCCGTCAAGATTGGCGGCGTTGGGGGCCTTATCTTTCTGAACGCCAATGGGGAACCGTGCGCGAGGATTATAGTCCGGACGGCACCGCTTGGAATTATTTGCCGCACGATCATGCGCGCAGCCGGGCTTACCGCTGGAGCGAGGATGGTATCGCCGGGTTCAGCGATAACTGGCAGCACTTGTGCCTGTCACTGGCCATGTGGAACGGATGCGACCCGATTCTCAAGGAGCGGCTTTTTGGCCTGGATAACGAGCAGGGGAACCACGGGGAGGATGTGAAGGAACTGTATTATTACCTCGATGCCACGCCCACGCATTCCTATCTCAAGATGCTTTATAAATACCCGCAAGGGGAATTTCCCTACGCGCAGTTGGTGGATGAAAATGGACGGCGAGGCTGTGACCAACGTGAATTTGAATTGCTCGATACCGGATTGTTCGACCAGGACCGGTACTTTGACATCTTTGTTGAATATGCCAAAGCCGGTCCGGATGAGATTCTCATGCGTGTCACCGCCTATAACCGCGGGCCGGATGCTGCGAAGCTTTCTCTCCTGCCACAATTTTGTTTTCGCAACACGTGGTCCTGGCAGGCCAACTCCGCAAGGCCGAAACTTGCGGCGGGCGGTGGCGGCATTCAGGCGGAACATGAGCAACTCGGAAAATTCCAAATCTATTGCGATGGCCAACCAGCGTTGCTCTTTTGCGATAACGACACAAATTGTGCCCGCCTTTTTGCCGGGTCACCGGCCCAGGGATTTTTCAAGGACGCATTTCACGAATATGTTGTTCACGGAAATCGTGCAGCGGTAAATCCAGCCAACACAGGCACCAAGGGCGGGGCGTTGTATGAAATGAATGTGGCGCCGGGAACCAGCGCGACGGTGAGGCTGCGGCTTACCCGGTCAGACATCAAGCCGTCCAAACCCTGGGCCGATTTTGACAACATTTTCGAGCAGCGAAAGCGTGAAGCCGATGAATTCTACGCCGATCTTCAGAAAGAGATTTCCGATGTTGACGCGCGTCTTGTCCAGCGGCAGGCGTTTGCAGGAATGATCTGGGGTAAACAATTGTTTCACTACGATGTGGATTTATGGTTGCGGGGAGACCCGGCTCAACCGCCGCCGCCACCCGAACGCAAACAGGGTCGCAACAGCGATTGGAAGCATCTGAACAGCGCGGACATCATCTCAATGCCGGACAAGTGGGAATATCCGTGGTTTGCGTCATGGGACCTTGCTTTTCATTGCCTCACCCTGGCGGACATCGACGCCGAATTTGCCAAGTCCCAACTGGTGCTGCTCACCCGCGAATGGTACATGCATCCCAATGGCCAGTTGCCGGCGTATGAATGGGCGTTCGGCGATGTGAATCCCCCGGTGCATGCCTGGGCGGCCTTTCGCGTTTTCCAGATCGACCGCCGCCAGCGCCGTGAAACCGATCCTGCGTATGCCGGAGACCTGGTGTTTTTGGAACGCGTTTTTCAAAAATTGCTCCTGAATTTCACCTGGTGGGTCAATCGTAAGGACAAAGAAGGGCGCAATATTTTTCAAGGAGGCTTTCTTGGATTGGACAACGTCAGCTTGTTCGATCTCAGCAAGCCCTTGCCCACGGGCGGGTACGTGAATCAGGCCGACGGCACGAGCTGGATGGCCATGTATTGCCTGAATCTTTTGCGCATCTCGCTTGAGCTGGCCCTGCATAATCACGTGTACGAGGACATCGCCACGAAATTCTTCGAGCATTTTCTGGCAATCGCCGGCGCCATCAACGGTGTGGATGAAAATGCGCTGGGCTTATGGGATGAAACGGACCAGTTTTACTATGATCGCCTCAATCTGCCGGATGGGGAGAATATTTCGTTAAAGATCCAATCCATCGTCGGATTGATCCCGTTGCTGGCGGTCGAGACGCTTGAACCGGAGCGCCTCAAACAATTGCCCCAGTTCACCGCGCGCATGGAATGGCTTCTCAAGCATCGCCCGCAACTGGCGGCGTTGATTTCGAATTGGCAGGTTGCCGGCGCGGAAGACCGGCGGCTCCTCTCGTTGCTGCGCGGCCATCGCATGAAAGCCTTGCTGGCACGCATACTGGACGAAACGCAGTTTTTATCAGGGCAGGGCGTGCGCTCGCTTTCAAAAGTTCACGAGAGCCGGCCATTCAGGTTTGTGACGAACGGCAGTACCTATGAAGTGGATTATTGGCCCGCCGAATCCCAGGGCCGGTTATTTGGCGGCAACTCGAACTGGCGCGGACCGGTCTGGATGCCGTTGAACTATCTCATCATCGAATCACTCCAAAAATTTCATCACTATTACGGCGACGATTTTAAGATCGAATGCCCCACTGGTTCGGGAAAATTCATCACCCTCCTCGAAGTCGCCTGCGAATTATCGAACCGTCTGGCCAAATTGTTTTTGAAAGGGGAGGATGGCCAGCGTCCAGTTTTGAAATATCATCCAAAACTGGCCACCGACCAGCACTTCAAGGATTACATCCTGTTCCACGAATATTTTGACGGCAATACCGGGCGTGGGGTGGGTGCTTCCCATCAAACCGGCTGGACCGGCCTGGTCGCCAGGCTTTTGCAGCCGCGAAGAAAATCGGGGCCGGAAGGCGCGGACAAATCCACCGTCCCGGGCAAAAAATGATTTATGGACCACTACGATATCATCATCATTGGCAGCGGGGCGGGCGGCGGCACCCTCGCGCATAAGCTGGCTCCTTCCGGTAAAAAAATTCTCATCATCGAACGCGGCAACTATCTCCATCGCGAGAAACAAAACTGGGATCCTGAAGAAGTTTTTCCAAAAAATCGCTATGTCTCTAGGGACATCTGGTATGACAAGGACAATAAGCCGTTCCAGCCAGGCGTGCATTACTTCGTTGGCGGCGCTACCAAAATGTACGGCGCGGCGCTCTTCCGGCTGAGGAAAGAAGATTTCAGCGCCCATCGCACCGCTGATGGAATGACGTCCGACTGGCCCATTCGTTATGAAGACCTGGAACCTTATTACACACAAGCTGAGCAACTTTACCACGTCCATGGCCGGCGTGGCGATGACCCGACTGACCCTCCCGCAAGTGCGCCTTACCCCTTTCCACCCGTCAGCCACGAACCCCGCATTCAGGAATTGACCGACAGTTTGAAAAAAGCCGGTTATCGCCCAGCCTGTGCGCCCACCGGCATCCTGCTAAACGAGGCAGACATGGCCCATTCCCAGTGCATCCGATGCGATACCTGTGATGGATTCCCTTGCCTGGTCCATGCCAAAGCGGATGCCGAAGTCATCGCCGTTCGCCCGGCGTTGGAACATCCCAATGTTACGCTGTTGACGAATGCTCACGTCCGCAAGCTCGAAACCAGCGCCAGTGGACGAGAAGTGACGAGCGTCATTGTGGAACACGGCGGTCGCAACGAAGAATTCAGCAGCGATATTGTTGTCGTCTCCTGCGGCGCCGCCAACTCCGCCCGCCTGCTTCTGATGTCCGCCAACGACAAACATCCGCGTGGCCTCGCCAATGGTTCGGACCGGGTCGGGCGGAACTATATGTTCCACAACGCCATCGCCCTGGTTGCTCTTTCGCGGCGCGAGAACCCGACGATGTTTCAAAAAACACTGACGTTGAATGATTTTTATCTGCGCGCGCCCGACTACGAGTTTCCCCTCGGAAACATTCAAATGCTCGGTAAATCAAAAGGCCCAATGTTCCGGGACGACGCGCCCAAATTTGCTCCCGGCTTTACTCTCAGTGAAATGGCAAAGCACGCCGTGGATTTCTGGCTCACCAGCGAGGACCTGGCCCTGCCCCAAAATCGCGTCACGCTTAATTCACGCGGGGAAATCCAACTCCATTATGAATTCACCAATCTTGAGCCGGTGAACCGGTTGCGCCAAAAATTGCAATCCATGCTCGATCTGATGGATTTGCATCCCCATCTCATCCCCAATACTCTCTACTTGAACAAACACATCCCCATTGCCGGCGTCGGACATCAGTCCGGCACCTGCCGGTTCGGGACTGATCCCGCCGAATCGGTGCTGGACGTGAACTGCAAGGCGCATGAACTGGATAACCTTTATGTGGTGGATACCAGTTTCTTTCCCAGCATCGGAGCAGTCAATCCCTCGTTGACGGCCATCGCCAATGCATTGCGCGTCGGCGACCATCTGTTGCAACGCCTCAAATAGAAAGCAACCATGGCGCAACGCAGCGAAATTGCCACAGTTTATGCCGCAGGATTGGTCCAGGGCATCGCGCTTGTCACGTTTCCGGCCGCGAGCGCCGTCTTCACCAGCGCCACGGGTTACGGCCTCTCCAATACGCAATACGGCGTCATGTTTGAGCCGCAGGCGGCCATGGCGATTCTCTCGTCGCTTCTGGGCGCGGGCCTGATGTCGCGCCTGGGGATCAAACGGATCTATCTGCTCGGACTCGTTGCCAATCTGGCAGCCATGGCGTTGCTGGCAACCAGCAAATTTGTGATGGGCCAACACACGATTGCTTACGGGACTCTGCTGGCCGCCACTACCTGTATGGGGCTGGGCTTCGGGTTTACGGTGCCCGCGCTCAATACGTTTGCCGCCGCGTTTTTTCCGCAGGCCGTGGACAAGGCCATTTTGTGGCTGAATGCATTATTGGGTCTCGGAACGGCCCTCGCGCCAGTATTCATTGCGATCTTCGTCGCATTGGGAGCATGGTGGGCATTGCCTGTTTTGGTTGGGATACTTCTTTTAGGTTTGCTGGCCATCAGCCTGCCGCAGGGTCTGGATTCGGGAGGGCGATCACACGAACCTTCATCAACATCTCCCAGGGCAAAATTTCCCGCGCGCTTCTGGCTCTATGCCGTGTTTGCGCTGCTCTACGGTGTCTGTGAAACCATGAATGGCAATTGGGCGTCGCTTTTCATGCTCCATCATCTGGGCGCAAGCACCCTTCTGGCTTCGGTCGCGCTGGCTTTATTTTGGGGCATGGTGACCGTGGGACGCGTTTTGTTCGCCGTCATTGAAAAATGGTTTCCTCAGCCCGTCGTCTTCCGCTTATTGCCTTTCGTCGTCATCGCCGCTTTTGCCCTTTGCGCCTACCTGCCCCGGGCGGCGGATGCTGCGGGTTTGTTGGCGTTTGGGCTGGCCGGACTCGGTTGCTCGGCTTTGTTGCCGTTGACCATCAGCTTCGGAGAGAAAGATTTGGCATCCATCGCGCCATCGGTCGCCGGCGGACTGATCGCTTTTTATCAAATCGGATACGGCATTGCCGCTTTCGGCGTGGGACCATTGCAGACCCGCGCCAATCTGGGACTGGATGCTATCTTTGGCGGCGCTGCGGTGATTGCCGTCGCCATGGCCGCGCTATCATTTTTTCTCGTCCATCCTAAAACCATCGCGCAAATTTCGAACGCAAACACTTGAACCTCCATCTCATCAACTTGACCGACAATTAAAAATATGAACTTAAAAGACAAAGTGGCCATCGTTACGGGTGGCAATAGCGGCATCGGCATGGCCATCGTCCTGGAATTGGCGCGCCAGGGCGCAAGCATCGTGATCGATTACATCGCCCATCCCGAAGCGACCGAAGCGCTCGAAAAACAAATTCATGGTTTGGGCGACCGCGTCATCGGTGTGATGGCTGACGTCAGCAAAGTGGACCAATTGCAAAATCTTGTTGATGCCGCGGTGAAGGAATTTGGCCGCGTGGACATCATGGTGAATAATGCCGGCGTTGAAACGCGCACGTCCGTTCTTGATACGACCGAGCAGCAATATGAAAAGGTGATGTCCATCAATCTCAAGAGCGCATTTTTCGGCACCCAACTCGCCGCCCGGCAAATGGTGAAGCAGGGTGGGGGAGGCCGCATCATCAATGTCACTTCCGTTCACGAAGACTGGCCGATGCCCGGCAACACGGCTTACTGCCTTTCCAAAGGCGGCATGAGAATGTTGACGCGCACGGCGGGAGTGGAACTCGCGCCGCATAATATTCTCGTGGTGGGTGTCGGCCCCGGAGCGGTGGCCACGCCGATCAATGTCACTACTATGAACGATCCCGCGCTGCTGAAAAAACTCGATGATGCCATCCCTTTGGGTCGCATGGCCAGGCCGGAGGAGATCGCCAGCCTTGTTGCTTTTCTCGCCGGCGACGGCGCCAGTTACATCACGGCCACCACCATTTTTGCCGACGGCGGCATCATGCAAAGCAGCCCGGGATTGTAGCGGTATCATTCGCCCATTTCTGCGGCCCTGGTTTGCCATAAGGAGTTGATTTAACTTTCTGACTTCCAGAAGTTTGAGAAGTGCATCCTGCAAATATGGATTTGCAAATTGCGTTGATACGACCGGGTTGGGCCTGTCATATCCCAAACAATCGATGATTTTTTAGTCGGCATTTTTTTTGCTAAAGCTTCACGGAATTTTCGACGAATGGCGCGTCACATTGAATATCTTGAAGAGCTTCAAAATGCGGTGAGATTCAAACATCGTTGCAGTGCGGCTCATGCGGAATCGGTTTTTGTCCATGAAAGGACTAATGCCGGTGAAACCGTATGGAAAGGTTATGTCGAGGTGTTTGATCTGACCGGGCATGAGGAGGCCAAAAAATGTTATGCGTGGCTGAATCGCAAAGCCAATGGCCTGAAAATCCTTACGGTGATGGGAAATCAATTGATCGATTCGGCGCAAAAGGCGGTCCAGGCGGCCATTTTTATGGGCGTTCAACCCGCATTCACAACTTTGGAACTTCTCAGATTTCTCGATTTCCAACTTCAGCAGGCAAAGGGGATCCTGCAAGAGACTCAAATCAATTCGGAAGACCTGGATGCGGCTATTCAAGCGGCACAGCAGATTCAAGATAATATCCAAAAGGGAACGATTGGGACTTTCGCCGATAAGTCGGTGACGATTCCGGTTTTGCCGAAAGACTTGGAAAAGGGGTATTGATGCTTTAATTTAGCGGGGTTTTGTGCCCCCGTAGCTCAAATGGATAGAGCAGCGGTTTCCTAAATCTATGCAAGCACTTTTTTTGAGTTTTTGATTTGATGGGTTTTCGTATTTTCTAATTGATTCTATTGGTTCGTTTTCATTTCCATTGGCAATTTTCAAAGTCCAACATTTTGGTCTATTTGGTTCTAATTTGTTCTAAAAAATCAATATGGTATCAAATGCGGTATCAGATTTCAGACTCGGAATACGGTGGAAATTTGGCTGGAAAAAGTGGTGCTCCCGCCCGGAATCGAACCGGGATTTGCCATTTAGGAAACGGCCGCTCTGATCCATTTGAGCTACGGGAGCGCAAATTTCGACTAGCATACGCGCTCCCGATTTTTTGCCAAGTCGCATCGGAGAAGCAGTCCTCAATTGTTCTTCCGCGCCCGTTCTATCTCGTCTTGTAATGCACGTTCTTTGGCAAGGATGGAGAAAATTTCGGTGTCAGCGGCGGTGAATTGATGTTCCGCCATTCCGAGATAAATAAGAACCAGCTTGCGCTTGGCTTCGAGCAGCGGATCGCGGCCACAATTATTTTCCGCTAAATCCAGCAGCTTTGCTCGTGCAACCTCGATGCCCAATTTTGCCTTTTCTGTATTCGGCCTCGGCATGGACAACTCGGCGGTTGCGTTACTCAAGACGGCTTCGATTTCGAGCAAAGTGGCTTTCATATTAAATTTCTTCATGAGCTACGGGAGCGCAATCTTGACCAGAATACTCGTTGCCGTTTTTTTGCCAAGTCGCATCGGCGCAAAGTGAAAATGGATGTGGCACTCGACAGAAAAGCTTTTTCTTTCTGCGTGAGTGTTTCATATTTCAGCCATGTCAATGTTGCTCACAGTTTTGGCTGCGGATGCAATCTGGGAATCAAGCAAGGAAGTTTTGAAACTCAAGGGGGGCGAATTTCTTGAAAAGTTCGGTGAGAAATTGTTCTCACGCACCAAGGAAGGCTCATTGCCGCCAAATCACAACCTTGATCACGCGCTTCGCCATTCCCTTGGCAAGTCTGCGCGCGTATTGGCCTATGCCATTCACAATCCCGACTTGCTGCCGCTTTCTAAACTCATCACGGACTTGAATCTGGCGTCATTTGCCGACCGGCTGGGGGAAATGGTTCAAAACAACATACTGGAAAAAGAACCTTCTGATTATTGGCTGTCTGCGCTCATTGATGAATCCAAAAGACCGGACAACTTCAACGACTTCTCTTTGGATTTGCTTCTCGTCGGCAATCAAATGACAAACATGACCAGCCTGCTTCACGAGCATCTGGATCACCGCTTGCGCGACTACATTCAGAAAGAATTTATTTCGTGGAGCAACCGCCACGTCACGGGCAACCCGAACAAGCCCGCGTGTTTCGACGATTATGTGCTGAACGGCTGGCCGCTCTCCGGCGGCGGTGGCCGCAAGATTGCTTTCTACGAAGTCTTCTGTTTGTTCTTCCGCGAAGAACTGAAAAAGAACCCGTTGGTTTTTCACGCCTTCACCGCCAACACGCTCGCCGACCTGAAGGCCGACATCGCCAAAGTGCTTGCGAACGCGCCGTCCGCTGAAGAACGCACGCGCTTGGAAAAGGCAATTCACAAACTGGAAGACTTCGCCGGGTTTAAGGAATTTCTCGACTTACAAAACGAGAAACTTTTTGCGTCGCTCACACGCATTGAAGCAGGCATAACTCGACTCGAAGCCGGGCAAGCTAATTTGAAGGCAGGAGTAAAACAAATTCTTGAAAGCATTGATGAAATTAAAAGACCGCAAATGGCTCGTCCCGTGAGCGAGACGGATGACAAAATTCCCCCCGACATAAAAGCAATCATTGACGAAGCTGGGGAAATTATAGTTGAAGGTCGCTACGCGGAAGCCAGACAGAAACTTGAATCAGCAAGGCAACTAGCCGAAAAACAAAATTGCGCTCCGGCATTGCTGGAAATTCGGATTGATTTTGCAGAAACACACATTCTTGAAGGCACTGATTTGGTTGCCGCGCGCGACGCATTGTTAAGCTGCTTGCGGGAAATTCCAAAGGGCAGAAAAAAACGTCGGGAAGTGCTTCAATTGCTTGGCGATGCCGAAATCCATTTGGGTAATATAGATGAAGCAAAATCTCTTCTTCTTGAAACCCGTCAACTTGCAAAAGAACACGCAAATCGTTTTGCCGAAGCTCGCGCGCTTACTGGACTCAGCAATGCGGAAGAATTTCTAGGCAATCTAAAAGAGGCAAACAGTTTGTTAGATCAAGCGATTGAATTGTGTCGCGCTGAATACCGTGAAGCGACGGATGACAAAAAGCCAAGAGTGGCGATGAATCTCGGCGCATCCCTTTCCACAAAAGCGATTTTAGTTCGCCGAGAAGCAAGATTAGCGGAAGCCGTTGTGTGTCTGACCAAAGCTGAACCGTTTTTCAAGGAAGCCAAAAGTTTGGACAATCTTGCTCGAACTAAAATGTTCAAAGCCGAAATTTTGTTCACTGAAGCAAAGTGGGAAGAAGGGTTTGACGCGCTTACAGAAGCATTATCCATATTTGAGTCCATCGGGAACATTACTTGGCAATGTCGGTGTCTGGATAAAATGGCAAGGCTTTACTTCGTTCTTGAAAACGGAAAACAAGCCTTGGCCTGTCTTGGAAAAGCTCTTTACCTTTTAAGTTCTGCAAACCGAGACGATGATGCCGTTCCATATCTTTTAAAATTTGCTCACCTTTGCAAAAAACATGGCATAAACGAGAAGGCAAATGAGTTCGTTGGCAAAGCGAAAGAGGTCGCAACGAAATTAAATGATGATTGGCTAATTGCGGAGTGTTTGGTCGCTGAAGCCAGATTGCAAAAGCGCAAAGAAGACGAGAATTCTCGAAACGAATTACTCTCGTCTGCATTGAAGCATCTTGAATCAGCACTTTCCAAATGTGAGGTTAAGGGTCGTCGCGCAGAATTGATGTGCCAGATTGGTGACTTACACGGCTGGCTTCGCAATCTTCATGAAGTGCGAAATTGGTTTGAGCGAGCGTTGCACGAGTATGAAGAAATTGGAGACATCGCAGGCGTTTGCGAATGCTTGGCACATTTAGCCGCCGTAGATCGCGAAGAAAATTTGAATGACAGAGCGATTACCAATCTGGAACGTCTGCTCAAAATTTCAGAAGGCAAACCACTTTACCATGTTCGCGCGGTTGCCATGAATGACTTGGGTGCTCTGAAAATGTTTCAAGGCGAGACGAATACAGCGAAAGAATTTTTTGAAAAGGCAAAGGCGCTCGCAGAGAAACACAATTTTAGAGACGTCTTGGATGCTCTTGAAATGTCGCGCAGACATTTGGATGACGCCAAACAATTCCAACAACCAGCAGACAGCGACTTTCCAACTTTAATTCGGGAATTGCACAACTGGTGCGCTCGTTATCCAAAGCAGCGCAAAGCAATTTTGCCACTTTGGTATTATATGCACCGTGCAACTTTCTGGAGCATCTGCCGGTCAAAACTTGGTGTGAAGCTCTTAATTTGCGCGAAAGATTCCGCTGCATTTAAGAGTGTGGCTGAAACACTCCGTTGGCACGGCGATCTTTTTGTCTGGGGAATTAGCTTCGCAATTAGGGACAAGCTGTTTTCAGATTGGATTCCTTGGTCAATGGATTTACTGATTCCGAAGGGAATGGGGATGATTGCGTTTAAGGAATTGCCCGACAATCCCGACCCACAGGAATTCATAAATGCTGTTGGAAAGGCGATGGGCAGTGATCCTTACGTTCTTGTGCCTTTCAGTGGCCCGGTAAAAGAGTTTCCAGATACCAAGATCATGGGATTTGGCAAGCATCGGCGTCTTCCACCGATGATTGAAAGACTGATGCTGGATACGTCGGCTCAACAACTCATCGGGGAGAATAAAATATGTCTGCCACTTGGTGAAGGGGACGAAATGGCGAGCCTTCATCATGTCATACTTGTTGCTTGGGAAAACGGGATGATTCCCGTTTTTCAAGAACGCCTGCCTCACAACGACAAAATCAAAGCGGTATTTGAAGGTCGGCTTGATTTGCCGAGCGGCAATGAATCGTCAGCTTCGACGTTGAAAGAATTGTGGATGAAATTATTGTCGTCGTGCCAAGATGCTCCGCAGAAAACACTGGCAGATTTTTCCAAAGGAGTGACCGCATTGTCCGCAAGTGCGGGCGATGGAAAATCACTTCGCATAAAAATTTATCTACTCCGTTTCCAAGCGGGCAACAAAGAAGCCATCCATCCCGCAGCGGTTCTTGTTTCGCATTAACTTTCTTTGTCACATTGTTTGATTTCAATGCCCTCGACAACCCCTTCATTTTTGCCAAGCCCCTCATATTTTTCAGGACGCACCCTAATTCGCTCCACCGCGAGCCGTTCCAGCGCATCGCAAAGTGGCCCTAAACCCTTCCCTTTGACCATCACAATTCGGTCTTGAAACTGGATTTCAACCACATCCTTGCCGGTTTGCCGGATGAATTTTGCGTGCTGAAAATAGCCGTAGGGGAACAGGTGAACCTCGTTGATGGTTTCCACGCGCAGGCATTGCGGACTTGTAGCCGTCCGCCAGCACATCAGATTCTTGGACTCTGCGTCCGTTGCGGTGTCATTTGAGGGGCGAGTTTTAGATTCCATAAATCAATCTTTTCAATTGGCTGTTGAGTTGTTTGCTGGCGGCGGCTTTGAATCAGCCCGGCGATGTATTTGCGAACGGGTGGTGTATCCTGCTTCGCAAATTCAATCGCTAGTTCACGGTCGCCCAAGCGACCGACGTTCTCGCGCAACTGCGCTTTGTCCTGGGTGAAGATTTTGACCGCCCGCGTTCCGCGTGAAATCGTGACCAGCCATTGCTGATTATTCGTCGCGGCCTTCACCGACGAATCAGAAAACAGAACATGTTCAACGGTTTTGCCTTGCGAGCCGTAGGACGTAATCGCGTAACCGCGCACGAACTCCCGATAATTTTCCGGCAGGACTCGCCCATCCTTCAAATGGATTTGCCCCTTGCGATTGACGCCCGCAAACGTCACCAGTTCGCCGTTAATCAGTTCTTTGCCGTCGAGCGACGGCGCATTGGCCTTGAGTTGCAGTTGATCGCCTTTGGCGAGTGTCATTTCAACCGACTGGCAAACCGTGAGCCGGTTCAGCAACTTGAAGGGAATTCTCTGAATTCTGTTTCCCGCCTCGACCAGCAAATGCGTCGGCGTTGCTTTCAGCAGCTTGCCGCACTCGCCTTTGGCGAAATCCTTCGTCTCGCGGTTGAATACAATCACCGCGCCGTCTGGATAAAACCGCGCATCGCGCTTTTGGGCATCCGTCAAATCCAACCGCGCCAATGCCGTCACCGGCACATCAGCTTTATCAATCAGTCCCGACCGTCGCAACCCGATCCGAATCCGTTCGTTGATTTCGCCAATTTCGCCCCACGTCTGCGAAACAATCACGGTGGATTTTTTCCGTTCCGCCAGCGTCAGATAATCCGCGACCAGCCGTTCGCGTTGCTCGTCAATTGTCCGGCACTCGACAATTGCACCGAGCCGATCCAAGCGGTCGAATGAATCCGCGTATTGGCCGGCCTGCGCCTTGCGAACCGCTGCGCGGTATTGCTTGATGCGCTTTCGCTCGGACTTCGTTTCACCCGCCTTTGGGTTTTGCCGCCGAATCTTTGTCAGCCGCGCCGCTTCCAGACCGGCATACCGTTCAATCGCGCGCAGGGCGTCCGAGGCTTCAACCGCTCCATGCTGGCGCGTGTCGCCGGAAAGAATGACGCGACCACCATTCGCTTGCACGAAACTCAAAAGTTCGTGCATCTGCTTCCCGCCGATTTGTCCGGCTTCATCCACAATCACCACCGAGCCGGTCATCATCTGCCGCTTGGCCAGAAATTCCGAAACGGTTTGGGTGTCGGCAAAACTCTTTTTCAAATCAAGGGCTTGCTGGCGCTGCGGCGCGATGACGTAAGAGACGTGACCGGCAGCTTTCAAACCGTTGCCGATTTCCCGCAGCGTATGGCTTTTCCCCGTTCCCGCGCCGCCACAGAACAGCGTGACGAAATCACGCGACCCAAGAATCATTGCAGCAGCGGCGCGCTGATCCGGCATGAGGTCAGCGGCAATCTTGTGAAGCGGATTTAACTCCGCGAATTTGCCCCGCCCTTCGCGGGCGAGGCAGACGATTTCCCATTCACGGCTTAAAATCTCGCGCGTGGTGATTTTTGACGGAGAGTGTTCATTACGAATGTAATCGCGTTCCCGCCCTGCCGCCTTGATTTCTTCAGTCGTCAATTCCGACCCGCGCCCGCGCTCCAAAGCCGCGCCCCAAACTTCGCTTTCGCGGACGACCGAACGGCGGTCGAACAGGTGTTCTTCCGCCCATTGGATTGCGGCCTGCGCCGTGGCGAACGGCGATTGAATCGCCGCCTTTGGCTGGCGAGCCAGCTCGTGCAGCGACTGCCTCTCTTTGCCCGTAAGCTGGCTGTCCCACAGGCGTTGCAGTTCAGGCAGCGCAATTCCCTCGATTTTCCGGCTGCGCTCCGCTTGCGCGATTTGCGAGCGCAGTTCCTTCAAATTGCCTTTCGCCAATTCTGGTTTTTCTTTCAGCATCTTTTCGATGCTGGCGTCAATTTCATTGTGCCGTTTGGAAAACCGCGATTGCAGTTCACGAGACACGCCTTTGATTTCAAAATCGCCGCGCGGCTTGTTTTCAATCTCATATCCGAACGCCCGCAAGTCGCGGGCGTATTCGTGGTAATAAACATTCTCCGCAAATTTCCGCGCTTGCAGCATTTCGTAATTAGAAAGTGCTTTCCAACGATTTTCGGTTGCATCAAACGTGGCGTTGAACATGACGCAATGCGTGTGCAAGTGCGGATCAAGCGCGCGTGAGGTATCATGCCGAAACGTGGCGCATACCACGTTGCCGGTGAGCCGTTCTGATTTGTCCATTCCACGGTGAACCTGTGTCGCGGCAAAGTGCTGTAATTCTTTCACCGCGTTCCGCACCGCCCGACTGTGTGCATCCAAGAGCCGCTTGTCATCGGCAATCAACGCCTGAATGGAAACTGACTTGGGCGGTGAAAAAGTGAAGTCATAAAAAATCCGGCGATTGGCGACCTCTGCCATTTTATCCGAATCCCACCGTGTCGTTTTCATCCTTTGCGTGAGCAATTCGCCGGTCTGTGGATTCTGGTTGTGGCAGAGTTTGACGAATTGATCTTCTTTGACCCTGCCGGTAAGTCCAAGCTGTGCAGCCCCGATTCCCACCCACTCGCCGGATACGATGTTTTCCTGACTGTAATAATCACCGAGTTGCAGATGCTCTTTGAAGTATTTTTCTGCGTTGGACAGGTTGCATTGTGTCTTGGTGGACAGCACATCCACTGTTTAGCCCATGCCACTCGAAAAAGTTGTAATGAAATCATTACAACCTGATTTCCGTGAATCGGTTTAGATGGAGGTATGAATTCGTCATTGAAGCCTCATTTTTCATGGCACGCCTTACGTCTAACTGTCGTTAGAGATTTTGAGGGCGAAACTGATTCGGAAACTGGACGATATGCGTCCCAAATCCGTTCGATTTCAATTCTAAAGCTGGACGATTATTATTTGAAATTTCATGGACGATAATCATTCATCCGAGGACAGCCAGAGTCGTTTCAAAGAGCTTGTCAAAAGCTATCAAACCAAACTTCCGCGCAAGCTCGCGCTGCTGCTACCGTTCAAAGCGCAAATTGAAGGGCTGCTGGCAAGAAAGGCATCTTACGACGACATCCGATTACTATTGGAAGATGTAAAAATCATCGTTTCCAAAAACACGGTTTATCGGTTTTGCCATCAAGTGATTGGTCAAAAATCTATCCGGCGGAGCCACGGAAGTGCAAAGGAAATTCCACAACCAAAAATCTCGCCCGCAAAAATTCAGCCAGTTCAACCGCCAACCGAAAGCATCGGCGCGGCGTTGCGGGAGCAGCGGGAGCGTTTCTCTGGGCCGTGGTCGCGACGCAAACGTGGCCCGCGCATCGCCGATTCAAAAAATCTTTAATCCAATATGCAAAAACAATTCAATGCCGTCATCAACGGCAAGGGCGGCGTCGGCAAAAGTTTCTTCGCCGTGAACTTCGTTCAGTATCTCAAAGACAACGGCATCGGCCACATCGCCGTTGACACTGACAATGAAAACTCGACGCTTAAGCGTTTTCACCCCGAAGCCTTGTTTCTCGACATCGAAGACCCGACGGAAATTGATTCGGTTTTCGCCACGCTGGACAAAACGGATTTGGTCGTCATGGACTGCCGCGCGGCCTCGACGGACATCTTCCTCGACTATTTTGAAGAGGTGCAAATTTTCAATTTGCTGAAAGAGTGGGGAGCTTCGCTGAACCTCATAATGCCGGTCAACCACGAGACCGACAGCGTGGAGCAGATTCGGAATATTTCCGACCGGCTCAATCAAAATGCCCGATACGTTGTGGTAAAAAACCATGCGCTGTCGGAACGGTTCGGCAATTACGAGCGCAGCACCACTCGAACGCGGTTGCTGGGAGAACTGGAAGCCAAGGAAATCGTCATGCCGAAACTCTACGATTGGCTCGTGGCCGATTTGAACCAGCACGACCTGACCGTTTCCGTTGCCACCAAAAATCTCGCCTTCGATTTTTTCAACCGGCAGCGGCTGCAAAACTGGCAGCACAAGTTTTATGGTGAACTCGACTCTGTGCGCGGGATGTTGCTGCCGCCACCGCCGAAAGTGCAGAAACCCAAGAAGGAAAAGAAATCCGACGACCAACTTTTATGAACGAAGAAAAAAACAGCTTTGACGAGGCGGTTTCTGAATGGCGGCGCAAGCACGGGATTCAGGACGACGACTCCGTTTTGCAAATGCTGGAATTGCTGAAGATTTTTTTCCAGAACGTCAAAATTGAAATTCCGCCCGATACAGATTCTATCCAATTGATAACCGTCCGCGTCTCGCTGCAAACGCTGACTCAATTGACCAAAGATTTTTCAAAGGAAGCGCGCGAGTTGAAGCAGGAAATTCGCAGCGTCCCACAAATCACTAAACAACTTTCTGCCGGTCGCACAGTCGCTTTCCTATGCGTGGCCGTCGCTTCGCTCTTGGCCGGAATTTTGATTGGAAAATTTCTGTTCTGATTATGTGTTTGGCAAATTACATCACGGCTGGCCTGTCATTCCTGCTGGCAGTCGGCGCACTTTTTTATCCTGCAAGGCCGGCTTCATTCATTGTGGCAGGCATCTTCGCCGCCATCGCCGCTTATGCTGTTACTGCGAAAGACAAAATTGCCAAGAGCAAGTTCATCGTCCGGCTGAAAGGATTTGCGTGGACACGCGAAGATTTTTGCCGTGGCTGGCTCATCACTGGTGATACCGGCTCTGGCAAAACCCGCTCTGGTATCAATCAACTGCTCTTTCAGGTTTTCCAAAACGATCCAAATTGGGGCGGGCTGTGCATTGACGACAAAGGCGTGTATTGGGAAACGCTCGTGGAAATGGCGGCGAAGTTTCATCGCCAGAATGATTTGATTTTGTTGCAAGTCAGGCCGGACAATCCGCCGGATAAATGGAAGCCGGCGCACACTTTCAATCTGCTTTCCGACCCGACCATCCCACCGTCCACCTACGCAAAATTCGTCGTGGACACAGTGACGAGCTTGGGACAACGCGCCGAGCAATCCTTTTTCAAAAGTCAGGCGCAAACGCACATCGGCCTGGCTCTCGAAGTGTTGACGCGCTTGGACATGGAAGCGACCTTGTTCAACGTCCGCGATTTTCTTCTCGATGATAATACGATGAATGAAGTGCTGGGAGAAATGCAGACCGATTATCCCACCGACCGCGACAAAGATTTAATCAAACATTTTTCCGAACGCTATCGCGGACAGCCTGCCGAGCAGATGGGCGGCGTGAAAGAAACCATCGCCAATTATCTCCAGTTCTTTTTGACGCCCGATGTCATTGAGGTATTCGGCGATGCCAAGAATAGTTTCGACTTCAAGGAAATTGATCGCGGCAAAATCATCTGCGTGGCAATGCCGCAGAAATTTCAGATGGAACGTCGCTACATAAACACATTTCTCAAAATGCTTTTTTACGCGCACGTTTTGCGACGCTTCGACCGGCCAAAAGAAGAACGCGACAAAGACAATTTACTCATTTTGTGGGCGGACGAAGCGCAACGGTTCGTCACGGCCAGTGAGGACGGCATGAGCGATTACAATTGCATTGACGTGATGCGCGAGGCAAAGGCCACACTCGTTGCCGCCGCGCAGTCGTCAACGTCCTTCATCCCGCCGCTAGGCGAAGAAAAGGCGCAAGTGCTGACACTGAATCTCCGCAACCGGATGATTTTCAAAGGAGCGGACGAGGCAGGAGCAGTCGAAAGCGCGGATTTTCTAGGACAACGAAAAGTCCGACAACGAACCTCTGGCTATTCTGGTGGAATGTTGACGCGCTCATACACAAACGTGGATGAGCATAAAATCAAACCTTACGAATTACGCAACTTGAGGAAACACCAGTGCGTCCTCGTTCACTGTGAAAAAGGTTTTCACAAAACTATTTTACCGCCGATTGAAGCCGACGGCACAGTTTCAAAATGGTTTCCGTGGTGGAGAAAATTACTCTGAATAAATTTATATTTAAGACCATCCGAGATATTCATTTTCGCCCCTGTTCCAAGGGGATGCTTTGATTGCTTCTTGTATTCTGTGCTTGAGCTTCTCCAGCCAAGCGCGACCATGATTTGGAACGTCTATCTTTTTAATTTCTGATTCAACATCGCTAAGCGCGGTTTGAAGTTTGTCCTCTCCAGAGCCGAACCCGAAACGCTCAACAATTGTTGAAGATAAACAAGAGGCGACTTTCCCATCTACTGGTCGGTTGGATAACAACTCAAACGCGAATGGAAAAAATCCAGGTTGCTTGATTGAAATTGAGGCAGCGATTCGCTCGGCGTCTTCTTCATTCTCGTTCGCGATTTTCAAAAGAATGGAACTGTGATTTGCCAAATCAAGTAATGTCTTATTGTCATTGTCCAAAATTTCATTTCGCACATGACGGTTTTTCAAAGTGCAAAAACAGCGGTAGGCTCGTTCCGCATCTTGCGACCGAAGATAATCCCAAAATTCATGTCTTCCATAAGTATGAAGTGGATTCCAACCGCTTGCCGACACACGCCAGTCCACATTATTTAGAACAGACACGCATTTTTCAAAAAGAGCGAAACCTTTTTCTAAATCCGTTTTTGAAATTCCGATCGCAATTTGATTGCAATGATAGCTTTCATCAAGGTTTGAATTGATTTCTTGAAGCGTGCGTTCTCCGAGCGGAATTAGCTCGTCCGGCAATGGCTTGTTTAGATGCAAATACAGACTCATTACATCCGCCACTGCTTGAGGCCAATTGTTACCCTGCGCCATATACTCCATGATAATGACGATTTCAGATATTGGAACACCCTCTAGCCAGCGACCGGCTCTAAACATATTTGTCACGTCCACCGGAGTGACCGATTTATCTGCAATAAACTGAATCAGCCGTTTTCGGTTTGTTTGAGTTGAACCGATTAAGGCGATTGGCAACAGGAGAGCGCCCTTATCGAAAGATGGATTTTGTGTCAGGCGTTCTAAATAATTTTCGGTAAAAGCGGTATCGGAGCGATAAAGCCCAGAGCAGTAAAGACCGAATCGCCATTTACCGGCGTGATCTATTGCTTCAGTTTCAAATTGTGTGATGAAATGTTTTTGTGAATCACATTCACCCAAAAAACCCAAGAACTCGCCCGCCAGATGAGAATTTGCATCTTTTATCGCGCCCCAAACATCGTCTGTCATCAGGGTTGGATTCAAGGCCACTTCCGAAGCAAGAGAGCGAAGTCTTTTCTGATAGCGGTAAACGCGTCCCTGTTCTCCCTCTTCCCATTCAGTATCGAACGAATGATTCCCCGTGGCTATTTTTAACCGAAGCGCGAAATTGCCATTGTCATAGCGCTCACGAAGAACGGCAAGGCGCTGCAATATCGCGGCCCATTTGTCATGAAACTCTTTTTGCCCCGGATTTTTACTGCTTTCAGTATATCGGTCTTCAACCCAATGAATGGCACTCCTTACCTTTCTTTCATCCGAAGTGAGTTTTTTGTTAAAGCTGCATTCAACAAATTTTTCCATGATTGTCACCAATTGGTCTGGCGAGACATGACCCATGAGTTGTGATAAGGCTTCGTCAAATTTACTTTGTGCAATTTTTGCAATTTCTTCATCTTCCGACTGTGTAAGTTCAAAGCGGATTTCTACCAATCTTGCGACATAGTCAAAAATATCACGCCATAAACGTATTGGCGGCGATTGCCCCAAACGGCGAGCTGTTACCGAATATCCAGAAAGACTTTGTGGCGGAGCTGTCACAAACGCGACAACATGAGTTCCCAAAAGTCGGCGTGCGCGATTTTCGGATTTGAGAAGGCGTTCAATCCAAGAAGCACGTTCTTGGTAAGACATTGGGAAATGGTGATACCAGTCGACAAAACATTCGCAAAAAACATGAGATTCTTTCAATTGCTTAGTCTCGTCGATTTCTTTCAGGGCCAACAATTCAAGACAGCGCATTCCGGGCGCGCAACTTTCCCCCTCATACGCTAATTCGCGTAGCGTGCTAGTTAAACCATACGCTTTCCAACTGCTATTTGATTCGCCTAGAAGTTTAGTTTCTAAAAACCTTGCCGTTCTAGCGGGGATGGCGCGCGCCAAACAGTCAATGTGGTCAAAATAGCCAGACGTTTGATGGCTAACTTCAACTGGTCCATTTTCTGCAAAAACAAATTCCCAGAAGGTTGATGTTTCTGGGAGGTCAACAGTGACCATTCTTTCCAAGAAGCGGTCGCGGCTGGCTTTGCCGAGAGCGTTGAACAAAATTCGCATCGAGTCTTCTTGGGTTGATGCAAGTTCTTCAACCAATCGCGCGGCGAACAATGGAGGCACAACGGAAAGATAATTTCCCCGACGGCGAATATATCCCATTCGCTCCAAATCCGACCAAAGTTCGAGAATTCTTGACGGCTGAATTCCCAAGCCAAGCGCATCACATACAAGTTTCAATTCAGAATCCTCACCTTGAAATTTCACATACAAAACCGGACTCAAAACTTTAAGCGCCCGAAGTCCATCTAATCCCAACACCTTTTCAATCTTCGCCCGAAATCTTTCATGCAACCTCTTCTTGAGATCGCCTGATTTTTCTCGCAGGCCACCTTGGATTTGAAGCTCGGCAGCACTTAAAAGAATTTCTGGATTGCCTCCTGCTTGAAGAAGAACCCAATCACGCGCTTGAGAATCAAACGATGCGCCAGCAGCTTTGAGCAAGCTTTCTGCATCGGAATTATTCAAAGGCTGCAATGGAGGCAGAGTTTTAATGGCTTCGTGTTCCGTGAGTTTGGGAGTCGGAGCTTTGGCATCTGTCGGCACTGTAAGAATCAGCTTCACTCCAGCACAAGCAACTGCTCTTTTGGCCAACGCTTCCGCCTGATCGCAAGTCGGGTCTTCAACGATTATGAATCGCGTAGTTTTGGAAGTTCCGAAGGCTTGGAAATCCGTCCGCAGCAATTCGTCAACAGCTTCAACAATTGTTGTCGAAAGTGCAAATAGACGAGTTGCTTCAAGAGCCAAACGTGTTTTACCCATGCCGCTTGGCCCGCAAAGCACGATGACTTTTGTGTTCGCATCTTTTAACCATTCAACAATCCGACTCAATTCCTGATTACGCCCCACGAACGGCACGGAAACCTTGTAGTCTTTGATGCGCTGCTCCGCTTCCCAAGCGTCATTCCAAGAACGCGCAACTGGCCCTGAAAAATATGTAAGCCGTAGCGCTGGATGTGCATTTACGATTGCAGCGAGTTGCGCCGCATCAAAGATTTTCACCGATGTCTGTCCGGCTTCTCCTTCGGCTATGGCATTTGCAAGTTGTGTTCTCTGCTGTTGAAGAAGCTTTTCGTCACGAGTTTTCGTTGCAGTTTCCAATCCGAGTTGAAGATTTGTGAAAAACGAATACTGGCGACACTCTTTGGGTTGCGACAATCGGCCAATAAGCTTTGCCCGTGCGCCTTTGAGATCGTTACATAGGCTTGAAAATGTCCGCGCGCGGCCATCACCGGCGATGCTTCGCGCTTTGAATTGAAACACATTCCATCCGGGCAATCCGAACGGTGATTTGAAGTCAGATGACGCATCGGCAGTGATCGTCCATTCTGCATCCATGCCGCCATCCGCTCCGGGTTTTTCTGAAAGAATCGGAATCGTTGTCGCAGAAGCAGAACTTTCCGCCATCACCACAGCATTACAGAAATTTGCAAAGCGGACTGAATCGGAATGTTTGCCGAAAACATCTTCAATCATCTCTGCGGTGATTTCAGAACTCATGGCACGAGATTAAGCGTGCATCAATGTTCGGGCAAGTGTTGGCTGGTGCGCCATCTTCATATCGAAATTATCAAACCAGAACCGCAAGCACCAAGCGGGAGAATTTATTGCAAAATGTGCCGCAAGGCTTTTACTTGTTGAATGCTGTTCGATTTCATTCTGAAGCAGACCAAACCGAATTTGGACGAAAATGTTCTGACAGTGCGCGGACGCCAGATTCCGCTGGCAATCATTCGCAATAATCAAGCGCGCCGTTATTTGCTCAAGCTGCGTTCCGATGGTTCTGCGCGATTAACCATACCTCGTCGCGGCTCGATCACGGAGGGGCGACGGTTTGCTGAACGAAATACCGAATGGCTTGCACAACAACTGGAGAAGCTCGCGGCACATCCAGTCGAACCGAAGCAATGGCTCATTGGAACCGAAATTTTCTTTCGTGGTGAACTGGTTCGCATCGAATCGGATGCTGCCGGATCAATTCATTTCGGAACCGAACGGATGAAGGTTTCCGCTGCCCAATCTGACTTGAGGTCGGCCATACAAAATCACTTGCGCAATCTTGCATCACAAGAATTGCCGCCCCGCGTCATGGAATTGGCGGCATTGCATGGAATGAATGTTTCACGCGTCACCGTAAGGAATCAAAAATCTCGTTGGGGTTCGTGTTCACGGCGCGGAACAATCTCACTCAATTGGCGATTGATTCAGACGCCCATTTTTGTGCGCGACTACATCATCCTGCACGAACTGGCGCATCGGCGGCAAATGAACCACTCGGAAAAATTCTGGCAGGAGGTGGAGCGATTGTTTCCTGATTATTTGCAGGCCGAGCGATGGCTGAAACAGCACGCGAATTTATTACGGTAGGGCGATGCCCGCCGCGTGAACCGATTCTTGTCCTTTCGCTCTGTTCACATCACCCTATTGCCAGTGCAACCGAACAAACTCGAAACGCTTGACGACCTGCTCGCGCAGGCCGAGCACTACGCCGGGTTTTGTATGCGCAACAGCGGGAAAATGTCGCCCACGCTTTTCCTGATTGGCGCGGACGGGCCGCTCATGTTCGTCCCGGCTTCGTTAGGGAGATGCTGATTTAATCACCGGGTGATTGGTTTATTAGAGACGGCGGAGAGAGTGTTGCCTAAACTTAGGCATGACGCACCAGCCGAGTTTTTCTCAAGCCGAGTTTGCCAGCAAAAAGAAGACCACCCGCCGGGA
>DASXYX010000069.1:0-97298 GCA_036502245.1 Verrucomicrobiia bacterium | reverse complement strand
CCGCCGAAGATTTTGTGATAACTCTCTTCGACTTCGCCGTGGCGGGCCAAAAGGATTCGGGTAGGTTCTTGAGTCATGGGACCGGCTGCGCCGCTGAATTTTTACGCGAGAGCCTTTTGCTGGGCCACCAGCAATTCGCGGATGCCGGATTTTCCGAGCGCCAGGAGATCGGCAAGTTGTTTTTCAGTGAACGTCGCTTCCTCGCCACTGCCCTGGACCTCGATGAACTCGCCGGCGGAATTCATCACCAGGTTCATGTCCACGGAGGCGGCCACGTCCTCGGTATAATTCAAATCCAGCAGGGGCGCGCCGTTCACGATGCCGATGCTGACCGCGGCGACCGGATTTAAGATGGGGCTGGCGGTCAGTTTCTTTTCGTCGAGCAGTTTTTTTATCGCCAGGGCCAGCGCCACAAACGCGCCCGTGATGGCGGCGGTGCGGGTTCCACCATCCGCCTGCAACACGTCACAGTCGATGCAAATGGTGCGTTCACCGATCTTTTCCAGATCGATCGCCGCGCGGATGGAGCGGCCGATCAATCGCTGGATTTCTGAGGAGCGCCCGTCCAATTTCCCTTTTGAGATGTCGCGCGGTTTGCGCTGGAGAGTGGAGTAGGGGAGCATGGAATATTCCGCCGTCAACCAGCCGCCGGCGACTTTCTGTTCTTTCATCCAGCGCGGGATGGTTTCCTCCACGGTGACGCCGCAGATCACACGCGTATTGCCCCATTCGATCAGGGTCGAGCCGGTGGCATGGGGCGCGATGTGGTTTTGAAAGCGCAACGGACGCAGTTGGTGAGGCGCGCGGCCATCAGAGCGGGAAAGTGGGTCTGCCATAAGCCGGTGATTTTAAAGACGGTAATGATATTGGCAACGTGGAAAGCAAATTTAATGTTACGACGGCGGAAAAATGTTTGTTTCGCGGGTTTTTTGTAGTATGATTTAAGGGTCACAGGCAGGGCAGAAACCAGAAAATTTTTATGAATCATAAATTCATTGTCTCATGGCGCTCTCTTATCTTGTCGTTACTGGCGATCGCATTGCCGGGAACCGTGTCCGCCCAGACGAATTATTATTGGCAGACCATTGCCACGAGCGTGACGGCATCCGGTGGCCCCCAGGGAGTGGGAGTGGACCCTGTGGGTGACCTTTTTATTGCCAACACGTCTGATAATACCATCCTCAAAGCCACCCCGGTAGGCACCAACTGGATCATCACAACGATTGCAGGTGGCGCACAAGGTCCATTGGATGGGACGAACAATGGAGCGCAATTTTACGGCCCATTCAGTCTTGCCGTCCAGGATTCCAGTACTCTCTATGTTGCGGACTCGGTAAACAACGCCATTCGTGAAGTGCAACTCATCGGCACTAACTGGGTGGTGACAACCATTGCAGGAATCTGTGCCCCGGGCGGTTCGGGTTTTCGAGACGGCACGAATCAATATGCGCAATTCAGCGGTCCTAACGGCATCACACTGGATCGCCAGGGCAATCTTTACGTGGCGGACACATATAATCATGTCATCAGGGAAATCCGTCCTTCAGGAACCAATTGGATCACCACCACTATTGTCGGCGCTGGTTCGCCCTCATCCGGCCCGGGCCCTATCGATGGCACTAATCAAAATGCCCAATTCGATGCCCCATACGATGTGACGGCTGATGCTGAAGGTAAATTATTCGTAGCCGATTATGGTGATAACGCTGTCTGCGAGGTGGTTCCCATGGGTACCAATTGGGTAATGACAACCATTAGTGGGGGCTCAGGTCAAGGATTGGGCAGTTTTAGTGATGGTACAAATCTGGATGCTCAATTTGCCGGGCCTACAAGTATCGCCGTGGATGGATTGGATAATGTCTATGTCGCCGACTTATATAACAATGCCATCCGCAAAATCTCCCCTGCCGGGGGAACGAATTGGCTTACTACAACAATTGGTGGCGCCAGCACGGGTGGTGGTTCCGCGTCTAATGGAGGATTGGTTGATGGAACCAACGCGGTAGCAGAATTTAATGGGCCTAATGGCGTGGCCGTTGATTTGTCCGGAAATATTTATATCGGCGACACGGGTAATAATGCGTTGCGCGTCGGCTATCTCTTCCCCCCATCGCTGAACCTTGTTCTGGCCGGCAATCAGGCGACAGTTTCTTATCCGGCAAGTCTGGGCACCAATTTTGGATTCGTCGTGCAAGCCACGACCAATATTGGGAATCCTGTTTGGGTGACCGCCACCAATCGATGGCTGTTGACCACGAATAGCATACCCTTCAACGTCTTTACGGTGACGAACAAGGTGCCCAGCCGCTATTTCCGTCTGCAAATGCCATAACATCCGTTCTCGCCTTGAACCCCTGAACCTGGTGAAGTGGTAAAGCTTTCAAGTATCAAGGCCCGTTCACACCCTGTTCCTTCTCCCCTCAACGGGGAGAAGGTTAGGATGAGGGGTGAGAAAACAGAATGAACCCCCATATACTTGCTGATTCCTGATACGTTGCTAATCTTCCTAAAGACTTTGCGTGAAAAGAAAAAGTTCCAAACCAAGCCGTAATACCACTTCTGGTTCGCTTTTGCACTATTATGGATGCCCTGCAAGGCGGAAACGCCTTTCAAAAAAGTGCAATTTCGAGATGGAAGTGGTATAAGGCCGTACTGGCGGCATTGCGAAAGGAAAGCGAATTGGCGGAACTGGACCTGATTCGCCGCCGGCTGGCTTTGCCCATCGAGAAGCGGTTGAATTTTTTGCGCGTACGATTGCCGGGTGGAGGATCCAGATTATAACCAGCCGGGCCGGAAAATAGAATCCATGCGAACCTGGGTGAATAAAAAAATAATTTACGAAGGCTTTCCTCTTTTTCTTCGCAGGCCAGTTGGCTTGGAAATCGAAAAAATCCGCCCGTCTTTCCCGATTTTGGCCGTTGTTTCGCATAAGTTTACGAAAAGACTGCCAAATGGTCTGCCGGAAGCTAATTATAATGACAGCCTTGCAGCTATGGATATAGAACTGGTATGTGCGTTCGATGTTGATCGCATGGGTGTTGTGACTCTCATTGAAACTTTTGGTGGCAAGCGAAACTATTATTTTTATGTAGCTTCAGATACCGATGTGCCGACAACAATTTCAAATATAGCTCATCGATATCCGGCTGAAGAATTGAGTTGGTCGGTTTACCCGGACCCCTATTGGAATTTCATCACGGAATATGCCAGAGACTATTTTAAGGACTAACTCACAATCAAATTCACGAGCTTCTTCGGCACGACGATGACTTTCTTGATGGTCTTGCCGTCGATGAACGGCAGCACTTTTTCCGATTTCTTTGCCGCTGTTTCGATAGTGGCGTTATCCGCGCCGGCGGGAACCTTGATGACATCGCGCAATTTGCCGTTCACCTGCACGGGAATCTCAATCTCACTTTCGACGAGCAAGGCTGGATCGAATTTTGGCCACGGTTGGTAGCTCAAATTGCCGACCGGGGATAGCCTGGACCACAATTCTTCGGCGAGATGGGGCGCAAAGGGCTGGAGCAGAATCAAAAAATCGCGCATCACGGAAACCGGTTTGGCTTCCCACGTCATCGCGTCGTTCACGAAAACCATCAGGGCGGAGATGGCGGTATTGAAGCGCATACCATCGAGGTCTTCCGTGACTTTTTTGATGGCGGCGTGAAGCGTCTTTAATTGCGCCGGTGTGGGCGCAGCGTTTTTGATGACTGGATCCAGTTTGATCAGGCCCAACAGCGTATCCGTGTTTTGTGAAGTGGTCTCGGCCTGTTCAAAATCAGTTTCCGACTTGTCATCCACGAACAAACGCCAGACGCGTCCGAGAAAACGGTACACGCCCTCGACGCCTTTGGTGCTCCAGGGTTTGACCATTTCGAGCGGGCCCATGAACATTTCATAGAGACGCAAGGCGTCGGTGCCGAATTCTTTGAGGACGTCGTCGGGATTCACGACATTGCCGCGCGACTTGGACATCTTTTGGTTGTCCTCGCCGAGGATCAGGCCCTGGTTGACGAGCTTGAAAAACGGTTCGGGCGTGGAGACATAGCCGAGGTCGAACAAAACTTTATGCCAGAAACGCGCATATAAGAGATGCAACACGGCGTGTTCCGTGCCGCCGACATAGAGGTCAACACCGGCGGATTTGCCGCCCATCCAATATTTCTCCGCGTCTTTGCCGACAAAGGCGGAAGCATTCTTCGCATCGAGATAGCGCAGATAATACCAGCACGAACCGGCCCATTGCGGCATGGTGTTCGTTTCGCGCGTAGAACCATCGGGCAGATTCACCCAATCTTTCGCGCGGGCAAGCGGCGGTTCGCCGGTGGTCGTGGGTTTGTAATCCGTCAATGAGGGCGGAAGCACTGGCAATGCTGATTCCGGCAACGCTTCGTGATAAAGGTTTCCGCTGGCGTCCTTTTTCCAAACGATGGGGAACGGCTCGCCCCAATAGCGCTGACGTGAAAAAAGCCAGTCGCGCAATTTGTAATTGATCGTCTTTTTGCCGAGGCCTTTGGATTCGAGCCATTCTGTAATTTTCCTTTTGGCTTCGGCGGTGGGCAGGCCGGTGATCGAAATGTCAGTGCCCGCCGAGTTGACTGCCGTGCCATCACCGACAAATCCTTGCCAATTGGTTTTTGTGTCCGGTGGCTGGACGACCTGGATAATGGGTAGATTGAATTTAGTGGCGAACTCAAAATCGCGAGTATCATGCGCCGGCACTGCCATAATTGCACCAGTGCCATAGCTGGCGAGTACGTAATCGGCAATCCAGATGGGAATTTTCTGGCCGTTGACCGGATTGATGGCATATGCGCCAGTGAAAACGCCAGTCTTGTCCTTGGCCAATTCAGTGCGCTCCAAATCGGATTTCTTGGCGACTTCGGTTTTATATTTTGCTATTGCCTCACGCTGTTCCGGCGTGGTGATTTGATCCACCAGTTTGTGCTCAGGCGAGAGCACCATGTAAGTCGCACCGAACAACGTGTCCGGGCGCGTGGTAAAGACGCGAATCTTCTCCGGCGAGCCAGCGATTTGAAAATCAACTTCTGCTCCTTCACTCCGCCCGATCCAATTGCGCTGCATTTCCTTGAGCGAGTCAGTCCAGTCGATCGTATCCAAATCCTGAATCAATTTTTCAGCATACCTGGTGATGCGTAGCATCCACTGGCGCATTGGCTTGCGGACGACGGGAAATCCGCCGACCTCGCTCTTTCCATCCACGACTTCCTCGTTGGCAAGAACCGTTCCCAATTGTTCACACCACCAGACCGGTTGTTCGCTGACGAAGGCGAGGCGACTCCGGTCAATAATTTCGCGGCGAACATTCTTTTGCGCGGCAGTGAAACCCTTCCATGCATCGTGCGTTCCAGCCAGATATGCATTGTTCTTCCATCGGCCCATCTGCTTCGGTTCATCAGAAAGAGCATCTTCCAATAATTCGACAGGTTGCGCTTTGTCCAATTCCGGGTCGAAATAACTGTTATAGAGCTTCAAAAAGATCCACTGGGTCCATTTGAAATAATCGGTATCGGTCGTGGCCAGTTCGCGTTCCCAGTCGTAGCTGAAGCCGAGCGATTTTATCTGTCGTTTGAAGGTGGCAATGTTTTCATCGGTGGTCTTGCGCGGATGTTGGCCGGTTTTGACCGCGTATTGTTCGGCGGGCAGGCCGAACGAGTCCCAGCCCATCGGATGCAGGACATTGAATCCTTGCGCGCGTTTGTATCGCGCCAAAATGTCCGTGGCGGTGTAGCCCTCGGGATGTCCCACATGCAGGCCCGCGCCGCTCGGGTAGGGAAACATATCGAGGATATAGTATTTCTGCGGCAATTGCGTGGCGGAAACCTTGCCGGAGAGTTTGTGCCGTTGGGCGAACGGATGGTTCGCGGGGATTTCGTCACCCGGCCCGAAAGCGCGGAAAGCGTGTTGGTCATCCCAAACTTTTTGCCATTTGGGTTCGATCAAATGAAACGGATATTGTCGGCGACTGCTGGACATTGAGCCGGAGAGTTTGCGGAAAAATGAGGAGGCGGGCAATGTTGGAATTCATGTAGCGCCAGGCGTCTTGCCTGCATTGGGGCGAGTGTAGTATTTGACATTTCATTGCAATGACAAATTGGGCGTAGATTGAATTCGCGCTGTCGCGCGGCTTCGCAGTCAGCGGCAAACTTTATTGTACCCTTACCCCGGGTAGCGCTCGCAGACTCGCTCACCCGGGGCTACCAGCTTATCACCCCCTTCGGGGGTTTTGATTTAGCGGCTAGCGCCGGATTTTTTGAGGTAAATCAACTGTCTGAATGCAGTCGCCTCGACGGAGTATCGCCCCACCGGGTTAAAGATATTTCTGCACCGTCTGCTGGTCGCCGGGGGTGGCGAGCACGTAGGCCTCGCCGCCCTGGGTCCAGGTGGCGACGGAGATGCCGCGGACTTCGGCCAGTTGGGGTGTGGCCGAGGTGGGCGGGTCTTTCAACACGCTGTTGGGTATCACAAACAACCAGAGGTCGCCGGGATGGTTCGCGGTCAGCGGTTTGCCCGTGGCAAAGCAGATCATGGAAACGCGTGTGCCCAGGAAATCTTCCTTCGTGCAACCGGTCGCCGGGGTTTTGGCCAGCGCGGTGGGCAGTGTGTAATCCGCCGGGCAATCATTTTTGGCCAGATACGATTTGATCTGGTCCTGGTCATTGGTGGCCAGGGTCATGGCATAACCGATCGATGCCTCGCTGAGCATACGGCTTTGGAAATTAACCAACGTATTGTATGCCACCTGGGGCGAACGATGCGGCGTCAAATAGACCACGGCCATGACTGCGACGACCGCCACGATGGCGACGAGCGCGCCGGCCACGATGAATTTGTCCCGGCGCGAATTTTTTTCCGTCATCGCCTTGTGTTCGGAGACGATCTGTTGCACGAGTCCTTCTGGCGCGGCGACCTGCCGGAATTTTTCGCGCAGAATCTTTTGCGTGGCGCAATGGGCCTCGAACCACTCGCGCAATTCGGCGTCGCTTTTCATGAACGAGATCGCCGTGGCGACCTGCGGGTCCGCCGCGTCCGCATCGGAGCGGTAGAGCAGGAGGATATTTTTGGCCTCGTCGCGGTTCATGATTTTATTTTGTCGGAAAGCAATTGATACAGCCGTGCCAGCCCGCGTGTAAGGCGCGATTTGACGGTGCCCAGCGGTATCTCAAGGATTTCCGCGATCTCGTTGTAGGAATAATCCTGCAAATAAAATAGCGCAACGGGCGCGCGATAGATTTCGTCCAATTGCGCCAGGGCTTCAAGCAATTGCGCGGCGTCCAACTGGTTGACGCTGACCGGCGAGACCGAGGGCAGTTCCGCCGAGGCGTGCTCGAGTTCGACATGCGGAAAGCGGGATTGCCGCCGGCGGGTTCCGAGAAACTCGCGGTGCAGGGTGGTAAAAAGCCACGTTTTCACTTTCGACACATCGCGCAATTGATGACCTTTGGCCGCCCAGATACAAAACGTCTGCTGCGTCAGGTCACACGCTTCCGCTTCATCGCGTGTGAGGCTGAACGCGAACTGATACAGCGGCTCATAATGTTTGGCCACTAAACTTTCAAAATCCACGCCTTCAGCCATAAATGGCGCTAGTATAAGAGGTTCTGGTTTATCAATTGTTCCGGCAAAATGTCGAAATATTGCATACTCTGCGGCGTATATTGTCTCGATATTTCGCATGATTGCAAGTAATGAGAAACGAGGACAGGGTTTTGCGCTTTAAAAGCCTTTATAGCTCAAGGTGGCAAATATGCCATGGGCGGTGAAATTGTTGATATCACCGCCACTAGGCTCAAGATATTGCGAAAATTCATATTGCAATCGGGCGGACAGTTTTTTTGACAACTGCCGGGTCAGGCCAAAAATCAGATCGTTTCGCGTGAAGTCCAGTCCCATCGGGACCCCGGCTGCGCCATTGTTCTCTCCATAATTTGCGCGGGTGAAAACATATGAAAGTTGCAGGGTCGTCTTCAGGTTCCAGGCATAGGTCGCCGTGGTGTTGGCGGTAAAAATATTTCCCCGGTAGGGGACGATGGAGGGGTCTCCGTTATTGAACGTGGTCAGGCGTGACTGGCTGAACGTAAACGCGCCAGAAAGATAAAGCTGGCGAAAAGGCGTGAGCGTGGCATTGATGCCGTAGGTTTGCAAATGATAGCGCCCATCAACGATGAAGCCTCCGTCGGAAACGGATTCCATCAGGTTTGGATCGTATGCGGGATCGGTCGTTGACTTATAATCCGTTGAGGTCAACTGATAGGTCAGGGTTGTTTTCAGCCATCTCGCCGGGTGCAGGGCCAATTCGGTCTTAAACTGGTCGGTCATGATGTCGCGGCCGAGAATGAACGCGGGATAGCCGTTGGTCGGGCCGGAAAGTCCGTTGAACAGATCGGCCAGATGATTGTAATCGGTGTCGCTGGATTGTCGCTCATATTGCGCGGTAAGGTCTCCCCAGACCCAGGGGGAAGTGCTGAAACCGGCCTTAAGGTCGTAACGGAGATTGTTGGCGACGGTTTGATTCTGAAGTTCATCCGTGTTTTCGACCTGGTTGATCGTGTAATTGTCGGCGCCAAGTTGCGCGTCGCCAAAGATGAGAGAAAACGGGATGCCACTGTAGCGCAGGCTTGAATCCAACGAATTTTTGGTTTCATGAAGACTCGAGTTGGCTGGAATATTACCGCCCAATTCAAGGTCGGGGATGCTTTCACCAAAACCGCGCTCGCTGTCCCACTCATTTTGGAGGCCGAGAGAATAGGTCAAATGATCCAGCGGCGAGAACAGGTTGCCGATGCTGAAGATCTCAGACTGCCGGCTGAGCATGATCTGCTGGCTGGCCAGCACGTTGTTGACACTGAATGCCGGGATGGCGGTCGTCTGGCTGAAAAAATCGCTGCCGGACAGGCGCGAATAATAAAGGCCGCCATCGAAAAACCACCAATCGCTGATCTGTTTTTCCACGGTGAACGTGTCCATGCCCTGGATCTGGCGATAATGATCCTGCGTGTTGACAGTTTGGTCGGCGGATATTCCGCCCAGCAGGTTGGCTGCTTCCATGCCCTGGTCATTTTGAAAATAAAAATCAACGCGCGCATTATTTTCCAGATGCCAGTCGTCCAGATCTTTTGAGACATCCAATTTGATGCTGTGCGTCTGCTCATCGATCCCCTGGGTGGCGGGATAGATGTTCTTGCCGTTGGCAAAACCCCAGGCCAGCGTCGATTCATTGCCTTTGCGATAGTCATATTCGTATCCCAGAATGATTTCCGGCCAGCGCGGCAGGTCCAATCCCAGATCCACCCATGCGCGGCCATTGTCCACATATAAGTCCCGGTTGAAATCCAATCCCGGCGGCGTGATGGTTGGATCATAACCGCCATCGGTGGCATAATATTTTCGCCATTGATCAAAGCCGGCATGGATGAAGCCCAGATCGTTTTTATCCAATGACAGTTTAAGGTCAAAATCATCGTTTGGGACCAGAACATGCCCTTCGACAGAGACGGTTTCAGTGGGGTTGATCTGTTTGATGGCGGAAAATTCGTCAACGCCTCCTCCCCAGCCGCTTTTTGCGCCTTCCAACTCGCTGAATTTTTGCTGGTTACCTGAGACGCCAAACCATTGCAGGGTGGGTTCAAAGGTGATCTCCAGCGGCAGCGGTTGGTTGGTTGCGCTCCAATTGGCTCCTTGATCGATCCAGACGCGCAGCAAACTGACTTGTTGTGGCGTGAGCGGAGCGCCTTTTCCGTTGGGTGGCATCTCCATATCCGGCACCTGTCGGGCGACATAGGCGATGAGCAGGCTTTTGGCGCTGTCACCGGGGACGATATCATTGGTATCGTTATCTCCCCCGGCCAGCGCTGACGGACGATAGTCGAGGCGAAAACCGCTCCGGGGCTTTTGCGGGCCGTGACAGCGCAAACAGGATTCCTGGAAAATCGGGTGGATGTCGCGGTCGAAATCTATTTTGACGGCGGCGACCGGAGGCAGGTTGGTTCCGTTGGCTAACAAATCGTTTCCGACAGCGAAGCATAGCAGAAAAACTACCAGGCGCGGCAGGATTTGTTTGGCCGGATGATGATTCATTATTGGTTCAATAACGCAGTCGCGGGTCAACATTTGAACCGTGGATGGCGGTGTGGCATCCGGAGGTCCAACAGGTGCCAATTTGCAAAAATGACGTGTGGTCAGTGTTTCCGATATAAATGTGGCCAGACGGAACATTCGGTCCTTGCGTTTGTGCATGGCAACGGAGGCAAAGATTGGGATCATCTTCGATCAACATTTTCAAGTTGATAGAGCCGTGGGGGTCATGGCAGATCGCGCAGCCTTCGCGCATGGCTTCATGCTCGAACACAAAAGGGCGGGTCTGAGCTTCATGGCATTGGGCGCAGCTCTGGTTTTGTTGCGCCATGGCCAGGCCGCCTTCCGGTTTGAAGATGTCGCCGCCATGAGGGTCGTGACAATCGACGCAACTCATGTGGCCTTCGATAACGGGGTGATGCTGCGGCAGGTTGAATTTGGCCTGGATGTCCATGTGACATTGGAAACAGGAAGTTGGGTCTTTGCCGGGATTGATGATGAATCTGGCCGCGCCGCCGGTGCGGATATGCTCGCTGCCCGGCCCGTGGCAGGATTCACAGCCGCTCTCGCCCGGCATGGCGGCATTTTCAATATACAACCGGGAGTGCGGACTCATGGGGAATTTCCGGACGATATCCGCATGGCAATCCATGCACGCTTTATTGCCAACGTAATGCGCGCCGGGAATCTGCAATGGGGCGACGACCAACGGAGAGGTGGTCGAACACGAGGCGAGAAAAAGCGCCGCGCAGCCCGCCAACCCAAAGGTGAGCGGGAAAACTGTTTTTTTGTCCAATTTCAATTTAGGTTTTGCTCTGGGTCCCGACCGTATTTGTCACGGCGGCTGCCTTGATGATTTGATCGACAATCTGGCCTGATAAATCGCCACCGATCGGGAAAACCATTTGTAAATGTCCCGAAGCATCCACGATAAGGGTGCGGAAATTATGAGTGATGGTATTGCCGTCCGTTTCATATTGCACTCCGGCCGCACGGGCCAATTCGGCGATTTTCTCCGGCGGCCCGGTAAAGAAGCTCCAGTGCCCGGGATCATATCCATAACTTTGTCCGTAGCTCTTGAGCATATCAGGAGTATCGAAAGTTGGATCGAAAGAGACGGAGATGAGATGCCAGTTCATGGGTGCGTTGGTCATCGCTTCGAGCATTTTCTCTGCTTCTTGAAAATTCTGCGACAACCGCTGGCAATAGTTTGGCAGCGGACACCGGCTATAAAAGAATGTGATGGCGAGCGCCTGCCCGTTGAAATCGTTGAAACTGACGGCTTGGCCGAGTTCGTTGGTAAATTTATAGGCCCGGATTGAATTTTCCGGCGAAAGGCTGGGGGTGGAGACCGGCTCATAGATGGGAGAAGGCAGTTTCCGGGGGGAAGCATTCCCGGTTTTTGTGATTTCCCCGACCCAGCTATCGGTTTTTGTCACATGAAGCTGGAAGGAAATTTGATCGCCTATTTTCAGGCCCTTCAATTCCCGGAGGTCTTTGACCGCATAGGGCATGGTCATGGGCTCCATGAAATCAGGGATCGCCTCATGTTTGATGGTCACCGTTGCCTGGGCAGGTTGGATGTCTTCTACCTCTCCTTTTACCGGAAAAATCTGTTCATTGGTTGACGACAAAATATTTTCTGGCTCCGCAGAAAACGGAACCAGAAAAGCAAGCAGAGATAGACAAAGGACCCAAAACCGCAACTGCATAATTTTAGCCGATCAGGGGTTGGGCAAAAGCCCAACGCGGTAATAGCCGGCGTTGTTCGTCGCATGAGGATCGACAAAGACAACAGGATTGCTGGCGGCGACGTTGGTAACCAGGGAGGCCCAGGTCCCGGTTAGGTTGCTGGAGACCTGGACAACATAACTCAAACCAACGTTCGCCGCGTAACTGAACTGAAAATTGGTGGAGGAGGCCGCCGCTGAATTGCTTAACGCGACTGTTACCGGTGTGACTACACTGATATTTACTACCGGCGAGGTTGCAGTGATGGCGCCCGCTGTGGCGACGGCGGTCAACGCATAAGAGCCAGTCGCCAGGTTGTTGGCGATAAAATTGAATGGCGCGGAGGCCACAGTTCCCAATGAAATGTTGTTGGTATAAAACTGAACACTGGTGACTGCGCTGCTGCCGTTCGTCACGCCGGTCTTAATGGAAACATTAGCTGGCGCCGAAAATACCGCGCCGGATGCGGGATTCGTAATAGCCAACGACGGTGGTGTCGGGGCGGCGACCACAGTGACCGTCGCTCTCATGCCGACGCTTGCATGAACGGTGCATTCATACGGATACGAACCTGCGTTGGTAAACATGACGCTGAACGAGATGGGGCCATTCTCGGTGGGTGAAGCGGTCCATGCCTGTTTTGGACTGCTTGTACTGGTGACGTTATGGTCATCGGAGCCGCTTGGCCACGTCCAAAGCACCGTGTCGTTGACATTAATGTTCGTCGAAAGCGGGCTAAAGGAATCATTGATAACACTCACGTTCGCCGTTGCCCCCAAAGTTGAAGGTTGAAATGCGCAAAAAGCGCAAGCAATTGCAAACAGGAGGGCTAAAAAATTTTTAGATAGATTTTTCATATCCTTGCAAGTGAGAGAGAGACTCTGATGATTTGTTCCCGATTTTTTTTTGGAAAACAAAAAACTTCAGGTGAAAGCTTTTCAGCGGCAGGTGCAATAAAAAACCAAGGTAAGAGGCGTGAGGAGGGGAAAAGTTCCCAAAAGAAGTGTTGCCTGAATTTTAAATTTAGCCGCCAATATGCGCCTGCCATGTCAGTCGCAATCCTTCCAATGTCAAGGCGGGTTCCACGGCTGAAATCTCCGGCATCTTCGATGCGATCAATTTCGCATACCCTCCCGTGGCCACCACGGGAAGTCGTTTGGCGCGCAACTCCCGTTTCAGTTCCCCGATCAATTCCCGTACCAGCCCGCGATACCCATGCACCGCGCCGGCCAACATCGCTTCCTGTGTGCTCTTGCCGACAACGCGTCGTGGCTCGGAGATCTTTATTTTCGGCAGCAAGGCGGTCTTCTCATGCAGATAATCCGTCATCGCCGCCAGCCCCGGCGCGATGATGCCACCCGCGTAATTTCCCGCCGCGTTCACGACATCAAACGTCACTGCGGTCCCGAAATCCACCACCACCACCGGCGCTCCGAACCGGCTTTTTGCCGCCACCGCATTCGCCAGCCGGTCGGGTCCGATTGAACCGGGCTTCGGATATTCGATGCCCACGCCACGCAACATCCTGGCCGACAACTCCAGCGCGCGCACCTTCCAGAATTGATGGATCGCTTTCTGTGCGAACGGCGTTGCGCGCGGCACCACGCTGCACAACGCCGCGCCTTCAATATTTTTTGCGCCCGCGAATTTTCTCACCAGGGCGGGCGCTTTGCCGCCGAACCATTCGCGGGTTGGCACGTCCGCCAGGCGCAGCACGCGGCGGTCGTTCGCCACGCCGATGTGCGTGTTCGTGTTACCGATGTCTAAAAGCAGGATCATTTTTCTATGGTGACGTCTCCGCCAAAAATCGGTTCCAGCCGCCCGTATTCCGTGCGCAACAACAACGCGCCCGTGTCATCGAGCGATTCCGCGTTCCCCCGGATTTTGCGGTCACCGATCTGCACCGTCACGTCCTTGCCGATCGTCGCGCAATGTTCTTCCCATTCGTCGGCGATGTTTTCAAATTTTCCCGCGCCAATGGCGGCATAAACTTTGTCCAGCTCCGCCAAAATGGCCGTGGCCAGTTCCGCGCGCGAGACCGCCTCGCCTGTCTCGATCTTTAGCGACGTCGCAGTCTTCTTCAATTCCGCGGGCAGTTCGTTCGCGTTCAGATTCACATCCAGGCCGATGCCCAGGATGATATAGCGGATGCGGTCCAGTTCCGCGCTCATCTCCGTCAGGATGCCGCAAACTTTTTTTCCGCCGATCAAAATATCGTTCGGCCATTTTATTTCCGGTTTCAATTGCGTCTGCGCCACGATCGCCCGGCGCAAGGCCACCGCCGAGGCCACCGTCAATTGCGTCGTCTCTTGCGGGCGCAGGTTGGGCCGGAGCAAAATGGAGAACCATAACCCTTTTCGCGCCGGCGAGATCCATTTCCGTCCCAGGCGCCCGCGTCCACGCGTTTGCGACTCGGCGAAAACTACGACACCTTCGGCCACGCCGTCCCGCGCCAGCTTCTCGATCACATCATTCGTTGAAGTGGTTTCTTCGAATACCCGGATGTCGCGGCCGATCACCTTCGTCTTGCCCAGCCGCGCCAAAAGATCATCTGAATGCAGCGCGTCCGGTTCGCCTATCAGCCGGTAACCGAAATGCGGTCCCGCCTCGATCTCGTAGCCCAACGCGCGCAATTCTTCGATACGCGCCCAGATCGCCGCGCGGCTGATCTTTAGCTGCCCGGCCAGGTCCGCGCCCGAAACTCCATCCGGGTTCTCGCGCAAGGCCATCAAAATTTTTGCGTCTGTCGTCATTCGAAATCAATTCCGATGTCCACCGCTCGCGCCGAATGCGTCAGCGCGCCCACTGAGATGAAATCCACGCCTGTCTTCGCGATTGCGCGCACCGCTTTCAGGTTCACGCCGCCGCTGGCTTCGGTTTTCGCGCGGCGCCTGATGATCTTTATCGCCACACGCATCCGTTTCAGGTCCATGTTATCCAGCAGGATCATGTCGGCGCCTGCGTCCGCCGCTTGCGCCACCTGCACCAGGTTGTCCGCCTCCACCTCCACTTTCAGGTGCGGATATTTTTTGCGCGCCTGCCGGATTGCCGCCGCGATGGCGCTCGGTTTCTCATGCCGCAAGGCCGCCAGGTGATTGTCCTTGATCAATACCATGTCGTACAGTCCGAGCCGGTGGTTTTGGCCGCCACCGCAGGACACTGCGTATTTTTCGAATGATCGCCAGCCGGGCGTTGTCTTGCGTGTGTCCAGGATCTTTGTTCGCGTCCCCTTTGCCTCACGGACGAAACATGCCGTCACCGTCGCCACGCCCGAGAGCCGCTGCACAAAATTCAACGCCACCCGTTCCGCCGTCAGGATGGCTTGCGCCGGCCCGGAGATCTTCATCAAAACTTTTCCGCGCGCCACGCGCTGGCCGTCCCGGGCCATTTTTTTGACCCGGACCCGTCGTGACAATTGGCGGAAGGCCTCCTCGGCGAAACCGAGGCCCGCAACAGTAAGCGCTTCTCGCGCGCGTATGACCGCCCGCACCTGGAGCGGCGCGGGCACTGTCGCCAGGGTTGTCGCGTCTCCCCAGCCGATGTCTTCGGCCAGCGCATGTTTCACCGCGGCACGGATGTCAGGTTGTGATAATTTCACGTCGCAAGGATGCAGGCGATTGAAAACGCGGAAAAGAAAATTTGTTCGGCCGGTCGGCTTAATCTTTTCCCGGACGAATAACTTCGTAACCCATGGTCAAAGCGACTTTTGCCTGGATTTCATCCAGTGTCATCAGCCGGTCAAGCTTCAATTCTTCCATGGATGCCAGGTGCAGGCGATCCATCGCGCGGCAAAACATCGACTGTGGGTGCCGGTGTTGCCGCAGTGCAGTTGAAAAAACTGCCGCCGGCAGATGGCGAAAAAGAAACGGATCAAAATTGCGCATGGCTGCGAACCTGGCCTGGTATTGCCGCCATTGGCTGAGACGGATCGCGCCGCCGCCGACTGCGCCTTTCAATTGCACTTCCGTTTCGAGTTCCGCCAGGGATGAGACTACGACCTGGTCCTCCTTATCCACAGCTTTCCGCACATCGGCACTTTCCGGTTCGTCCAGCAATAGCTTGAGCAGGCAACTGGTGTCGAGGTAGATCATTTGCCCTTGAAGACCCGGTCAGCGCGGGCCTGGGCCAGTGCTGTGTCGCTGCGCAAAATTTTTCCGCCGGACACTTTTTTCTGCCAGCTTCCGTGCGCGCACGCATCCCAGCGCGGTCGTTTGCCATTACCGTTGGCTACTCGCACAAGTCTGGCCACCGGACGGGAATCGCGCGTGATAATGATCTCATCCTCGATCTGCAAGGCCGCCTCGGCCTCCGGCCAGCGCTGGCGCAGGTCGCGGATCGTCATCGTTTTCATGTCCTATGTATAACATGTTTCACACGCTGTTGTCAACGATCACGGACTCTGCGAAGCCGGCGGCGGCGTGCTGAACTCCACGCTCTCCTTCTCACGCTTTTTTTCGGTCTTTTGCTTTTCCGGAATATCTGTGCGCCACCACGAGATGAAGAAGATGGCGCGGTGATAGTTATACGCTTTGCCCACCATCGAGCCGGTCGAATAGACGTGCCTGCCCGTTTTTGTGTCGTATGCCAGCAGGGCGATCTTGCCCAGTGAATTCTGTTTTGTAGATTTATAAAAAGGCATCTCTGGAATCGATAGCCCGCCGGAGAGAGGCACCGGCACGCCGAAGGCAGGGATCCCGAAAAATGTGCCGCTGGCATCGACGGACAATGCCCCCGACCGCGCCTCCACCACGATGTCGCTATTGGTCACGTTATTCACCAGGAGCGCGCCCGCCGAACTGAGCGCATCGCGGATGTCGCCCAACGCGTATTGCTGGTCGTAACTGGCGAAATAAGTTGAATCGACGAAAACTTTCTTGTTGTTGAACACGGTCCAGTCCCCATTCGTTAGAGCGCGGTCCATCGCCGTGCTGATCAATAATTGTTCCGTGTATGATCGTGGCGGATTGGTCTCGACATAGCTGGCGCAACCTGTGCCCATCAGTGCCAAAGTGAAAATTGCAAGAATCAATGCAAAATGCGCAAACAGGCGGGTGCTGGTTCGCGCCTCTTCCCTCGAATTGTTCTCCATAGGGAAAGGGTTTTTGCAAATCCCGTGCCGTGGGAGATTCAAACCCCGGCGTTATTTCCATTGAGCCGGGGACGTCCCGCCGTTACTCTGCCTGTTGCCACGCGCGCGTAGCTCAATTGGATAGAGCGTCGGCCTCCGGAGCCGAAGGTTGTGGGTTCGACCCCCGCCGCGCGCACCACGCTTCGCCGTTGGTTGAGTCTCCGCGACGATGTTGTGCGGAATGACCGAATAAGGCCGAATAAGGCCGAATTACCCCGAATATCAAGGCTTTATGGCCGAATTTTGAGGTCATAATAGTGGTTGCCAATGTGCGGTTTTGTGAGGAACTGCGTGAGCATGTGCGGTTTGACAGTTCCAAAACGAGCCGCGAAAACGCCAATGGAATCAATCGATAGAACTAAATCCCTAATGGAAACACACAGAATCACCGCAGACGGTGTGGGGGTGGAAGGTGGAATGGCGTTCGGTGAGGAACTTGTGCGCTTGTGCCGTTTTTGAGTTCCAAAACAACACACTTGGGCCGGGCAATAACAGGCGGTTAAGCGTCGCTTAATGATGGGTTATGAGGTCGTAAACGACTTGATTCAGCGCAGGTATGGACAAAAAATGGCCGGCCTCAAAACTGGCCGGGTGGTTGTTCACCTGGATCGGGCAGAGGCGGGAGCAGAGGAAAAGCCTGCAATCTCATGGCTTCAAGGAGCGAACTTATTGAAGCGATTTGTTTTTCGCAAGAGGTGATACTTTCCTCAAATGTTCGCTTGGTGGCAGCGTCCATATTGGGATTAGAGTTTAACAAATCTTTAAATTCGGAAATTAGGCGCTTGTCATGGACAGTCATTTCCGAAGCTACCGTTACCAATAATTTATGGTGAAAATCCAACAGCTTGCCGGCAGCTAAACCAAATTGTTCGAGGGTTTGGACACGTTCTTCAAGGGTTTGATATTCCATAGGGGTTGTTGGTTACGCGCCGGGCGGGCAAGCCCGCGCCGGCGTGATTGCTCAGGTTAATTTTTGGGTGCAGTTATCTTAAATGAGAGTTTTTGATCCGGCGTCTTTCGGCCCATGATACGTTGAAATTTGACGCGGGCTTACAAATCCAATAAGACGCCAAAAACGGCATGGCGAAGGAGACCAGGCAAGTAATCGCCGGCCTCTTTTGCCAGGGCGCGCATTTTGTCCTGACGATATTGGGCCATGCCAACTGTGATATAATGCCTGGGCTGGGATTTTCTGGATCGCGGGGGTGCTTTATAATTCGGAAAATTGCGGTTTAGTGAAATATTCATGGGATGATTTAGGGTTAGCGCCGGGCGGGATGGCCGCGCCGGCGCGGTGTAGTGGAGTTAGGATGCGGTATGCGGGTGAAAGGCGTTTTTGGTTGCGGACTCAGCGGCATCGATGGATTCGATCACTTCGCGGACCAATGGGGTAAGACCATCCGTAAAATCTTTGGCGGTAGCCCCGTCAAACTGGCTATGGCCATAGCCAATCATTTCGAATTTGTCTGCGAGTAGTTGCAGCATGGTCCGGGCTTTGGCGCAAGCCAGGTTAACGGCGTCCTGACAAGTGACCTCGGAGGTGGATAGTTTTTGGCGGATGGCAGCGGCAATGAACTGTCCATTACCACCAATACCAGGAAACCGGCTGCCAGCCATCGTCAAAATATTAAAAAACTCTTTTTCAGACAATGGAATCTTTGAAACTGGCTTTTGACAACTCCGGTCAAAGATCACGAGGCAGGAAGGGTGGCAATCTTCTTTTGGCAGCGCGAATTCTGCTGGTTTATCAGCTTGTGCGGTAGGAGTTCGGCGCGTAGGATTTTTACGGACTCGATTTGTGGTTTTCATAATAGGATTTCACTTTTCGGGTCTTTCGCTCGGCGGTGGTACGAACACTGCCGGGCATTTTTATTGTTTGCGTTCCGTCTGCTTGACCCATTGAAGCAAGCGAAACGTTATTTCTGCTGTTGGTTGCGAATTACCAGAAAGCCATCCATTTACGAGTTGCCTCGACACATTTAATTCACGAGCGAGAGCGGCCCGTTGGCCGTGTCCATTTGTCCGATGTTTGATCGCTGCAATCAATTCCGACAGGGAATGGATTTCTGATTTCACAGCCCCAATATCGTTCAGCGCAATTTCATTGTAAAGTATATTTTTACCTTTTTTAACGGCCAACCTTTTATTTATCTCACCTTTCATTTGACCCCACATGAACGTTTTTTTACGCGCTTTGATTTTTGGCGGTGTTTCCTGGGGCCAATCATCTAAAAGGTCTTCAGCAGATTTCACGATCAATTGGCAAAATTCTTCAATGCGGCTTTCCGGGACGCGCGACATCCAATCTACGAGATCGTCTTTCAATATGTTCAAAGCCATCTGTCTATTTGGAAACAGTGAAAATTGCTTCTTTGAATGAGGCGAATCTGACTCCATTAAAAAAGTCATCGCATACGCTTCGCTTAATAATAGGCGTGGAATTGTCAGTGTTTTTGGGTCTGGCCACGGATCAAAGTCACGCTCATTTGGGGGGTAATTGCCGCGAGCGAGCCAGGTGAGGCTTATCCCAAATACTTGATGAATTCTCCAAGCAACATCATATCTTAAAGGTGTTCGACCAAGCTCAATACTGGCCAGCCGGTCGTGGGTTAATTCGATCTGTGCCGCGAATGGTTCTCTCTCCCATCCAATTGATTTCCGAAATTCCATGAGCCTGGCGCAGATAGGGGCCTCGCCGGGATTCATTTTTCCGCTCTTGATAGGCACGGCGGCATTATATCGGGAAACAAAGTGAAAACAATTTACTTGACGTTTCCCAAATGGTTTGGGATAAGCTGTGAATAACTTAAATGTGCCGTGACACAAACAAGCGCCAGTGGAGATTTCGCGGGATTACCGCAGCCGCGAAAGCTTTGGGCGTTTCACGGTTCAGTCTCTACAAGGTGTTGTCCGGGGAAAGAGAATCAAAAGCCCT
The DNA here is from genome assembly GCA_036502245.1 of Verrucomicrobiia bacterium. GTDB lineage: Bacteria > Verrucomicrobiota > Verrucomicrobiia > Limisphaerales > UBA11358 > UBA11358. Next base: position 77,406 of record DASXYX010000069.1, on the reverse strand, counting down.
CTTGGCCAGATACCTGGCTCTTTCGCAGGGCCAAAACAAATCACCATCAACCAAAAGTTAAATATGAAAACAATCCAAGAACATTGGCGGCTGCTAGTCACCCAGACGGCAGCGCAACAACGCACAAGTGACGAAGGTTCCGTCTGGAATCTCACGGCGCGGTTGCATCCTGATGCGGCAATTCTGTTAAGAGCGTCCGGGGCAACCCGGTCACAAGTGCAATTTTTCAATTCCAAATTGCCGCATGGCATTAACGAGGCGCGGCGGGAGTTTGCTAACGCTGTCGCGGACGATTTAAAAAGCAACCCTAATACCGATTATGGCGCGTCGCATAACCGGAATTTTTCCAAACTGGGTGCAACTCTCAGCCATGTAGAAATCATCTTGCCCGGCCAGAAACGGAAGCCAGCGCAGTTTGCGAATGATGCCACAACGGGCGTGCCGGTTTTAGGCCCGCAACTACGGACGATTTTCAGGCTGCCAGTTGATACAAGCGCCGATGAATGGAAGGCAGCCTGGACAGCCAACCAGTCCAGGGCTTTCCCGTTCAATCCGGGCGCGGTGATGGATGGTCTTTGCCAGCTAAACCAGCAGCAAAAGGGAGGCGATTACGAGGCAGCGCTGACGGCCATCAAATCCAGATTTCCCGATCTGTGGCAGGCGGTGCAACAGATCGCGGCAATGTAACCCATAGCAACCACAAAACGAAAAACGAACATGAAAGACATTCTGACAAAATTGGGGTTGCCCGAAACGGCAGCCGAAACTGAGGCGGTGGCAGCAATTGACAACCTGCAAAAACAGATTTCCGTTTCAGAAGCCGCGAAACAAAAGGAACTGCGGATACGCCGGAAAATGGCCGAGGCGTGCGGAGCGCTGACTTATGAAGCGGCCCGCGAGATCGTAGAACGCGATGACGCTGCCAAGTCCTAGCCATCAACGTAACCCATCATCTAAAAATTTATGAAAATCAAAATCACAAGCAGCCAGGCGGAAGAATTAAAGCAACGCCGGTCGAACCTCACCACGGCGTTAGGCGTGGTAACGCGCGGCAACAAGAAGTTGGAAAAACTTTTGAACCAGCAATCGTCATTGACGGCTGAAATTCAAACACTCGAAAGCGCAGACCCGGATAAAAAGACTGTCCAGGTATTGAACGAAGCGCGAACAGAATTGGAATTGGTGACACGGCGCGTCAATGACCTGCCTCCGACTGACCATAATGCCGAGCTGCAATTAAAAAATGCACTTATGGTTGCAACGAGCCAAGTTCAGGCACTTTTGAAACCCATCCATGACGACTACGTTTCTGACATCGCCAAGATTTTGAGGCCCTTTTCCAAGAGCGATGCCTGGGCAAAAAAGCTTGCCGGTGAAACAAATGCGGCGGGATCGCTGGCACAGCTTGTTTGGTGGGATTATGCCCGGTGGGGAAATCCTGTGACCAGCGCCAATTCGTTGCTTGCGAGGATCGATGAGATTCTGGCCGGTGAAGTTGCCTGGCAGTTCAACCCGAACGCGGCTCTATAAAAATAATTCAATGATGAAACATTTTGCGCGATGGTTGGCCTGTCACCGGAGTTTCTCTGTGTGCCTTTTTCACGCATTGAGAACGGCGGGTGTTAAATCGCGCAGAATCCAGGGTGTGGCTGATAAGCTGCTTCCGTCCCTGGTATGGTTAGGCGCAGCCGGGTTTCGAGTAGTCTCCCGGCTGCGCCTTTTAATTTCAGTCAGGCCAGCATGAACTAAAAAATTCGTCATGAGCGATCCATTTCACAAAGTTCCGGCCTGGCAGATCGAGCGTGTGCAAGTTTTGCAACGCGCATGCCGGTCGTTTGAGGGCAGAATTGGACGCGGGGAGAGGCGTTGCAAGGCGGCGAAGCGGGTGGCGGCGCGGTATCACGGCAAGCCGTTTAAGGCCGATCCGTCGCACAATCTTTCGTTGCGTCCAGTGACATTGCGGCATTGGTATCGGGCATGGAAAGAGGGCGGGAAAGTTTCTGGCGTGTTTCGACTGAAATATCATCCGAACCAGCCCACGGTGCGGGCAGCGGTATTTATCCGGTTCACGAATTTTATTTGCTCGCGGCGGTTATCTTCGATGCGTGCGGCCTGGACTGCCTTTCAAAAGGTTGACGCTGATGCGGGAAAGGTTTCGTATGGCAAGGCGCTATACTGGCTTTCCGCCGGGCCGTTTTATCAAATCCAGGCGCAGCTTGTGGCGATGGAAACGGCGAGGCGCGAATTGGCGCAGTTAAAGATTCAGACGATTGGCACGGTCCGGGAGAGGTTGCCGGAACGATTAGGCGGGAGGGGGCGCAAATGATCGCAGATCAATCAGAAGTGAAAACAAATGGGATGGCGGTGCTGGAGGTGAATCCAAGAGTTTCTCTTTTGACACTGGCAACGGTGAAGGCGCTACGCGGATGCACGACAGACGCGGTGAAGAGGGATGTTGAGTCAGGCAAGCTTCTTTGGGTTTTTGATTTTTCTATTTCCAAGAACGCGCCGGATACGCGGAGCGCGGCTTTGCGGGTGTGGTTCATTGAGCTTCTACAGCGGCCAGGTGTGAAACAATTGAGTCTGGAAAATGTCATTGAACAAATTCTGCCACCCACGCGGGCACGATATACGGCGGCGGATTTCTGCGTGAAATTCTCTACCAATAAAATAACCCTGATGGATCTTCGCCGACAATTCAAATGGGCAGTGGGGTTTGTCACCAGGGACCAGCTTGTCGGGTTTCTTCAAGAGCGATGGATAGGAGGGATCGGCCAATGAAAATCTCCTCAAATTCTACCGCCAAACCTGCCGTATCCGCTCCCGTGACCCCCGTCACTGGCCCAAAACGCAGGAACCAGCCTTTACGCATTACTGTGGGGCTAAAAATCACGGAGTCACAAGCCCGAAAAATCGGGGTTTTGGCAGAATGGCAGGCGGCATGGAAAAAAACCGCTGATCGGCGAGCGAAGAAACTGGAATTAATGGACCGTCTTCGTGGCGCGGTAAGCTGTCTTTTAGACCATGCAGCTTGGCAGCCTGAACCTTGGAGCCAGCGGCCGCTTTCAAAGAAAATCGGCATTGCCTGGGCAACGTGGCTGCGTTGTCGGAACGGGAAGGTAAATGCGCGGACATGGTTGCCAAAACTGGAAGCGGCCATCGTGCGATTAAATATCTCTTAAACGACAAAATATATGGGTGATGCCGATAAAGAGTTAAAGATTTCGATTGTCACGGATGCGGACCTGAGCGGGTATAAGGCCACTGAAGCCGCGCAGAATGACGTGACCGCCGGCGCGGCGAAGCTTGGGGATCAAACCAAAGACGAAAATAAAAAGGCGGCGGATTCAGTAGAAGATTTGTCTCACGGCTATCGCGCACAATTTTTGTTGCTCACAGAATTAAACCGGATCGTGCCGGGCCTGGGTGAAGTTTTGCACGGCGCTTTTGCGGGTCCGCTCGCCCCGCTCCTGGTGCTCACTGCCGGAATCCAATTTCTTTATGGGCAGATCAAATCATATCAGGCGGCGCTGGACGACGCGGCGGAAGCAGCGGCCAATGATGATTTTCTGCCGAACATCGAGGACAAATTAAAGGTGTTACGCGATGCGACGGACACGGCCCGAAAATTTGCGGATTCAATCTCAAATGCAGCTACGAATGAACAAGGCCTGATTGATAAATTGAATATCCAATTGGGAGTGGACCAGGCTATTGAACGGGCACAGGCGGCGCTGACATCGGCGCAAAAGGAATTGGATATTGCGAAAGTTCAAGAGGCGGAAAGCAAGGGCAACATCACACCGGAACAGGCAGCGGAGCAGCGGGCGCAGATCGAGAAGCATTACATTCAAAAAGCTGCGGACGACCGGGCGACAGCGCAGCAGAAAGATTTTGCAGACCAGGAAAACAACATTAAGGTTTTACAGTCGCGCCAGGCGGCGTTGGATGCGGCGTCCCAAGCGGCTCAGGATAAATTGACCAAAGAGCAGGTGCATCGCGCGGAAGTGGCCATTCCTGATGAGAAAAAATTTAAAGAGGACATAGACAAGGCGGGAAGCGATGTGGATACGGCGCAAGATGCTTATGATAAAGCCTACGCGGACATTCACTACAAGCTGACGGGCACAACGAGCGGGCCGCTTACGCCGGGCGACCAGGCGTCCGTGGACTATGCGACGAAAGATCAGCGGGACGCACTTGATAAAGCCAAAGCTCATCAGCAGCAGTTGGCGCAGGAATGGAAACAGTATTGGGATGACAAACAGAAGGGAGAATTTCAGGGAGACAAAGACGACGTAGATAATACAAAGCGGGCGGCAAATGAAAACCGCCAGGCGATCCAAAAGGCTCAGGATGAATTGGCAAAGGCCAAAGCGAATGCGACTGCCGAAGCTCCAATCCAGGCACAAACGACACAGACACAATTTCAAACCGTGGACACACAGGAGCGGGCGCGGATTGCCAAACAAGCGGAAGAGGACGCGCGGGTGATACGGGAATATGACCACTCCAAGAATCCATCCACCCAATTGTTGAACCAAGCCGCGAAGGCGATACAGGATTTGCAGGGGACAATGGCCACACATGGTGACTTGCTTAAATCCATCGCCGATCTTGCCCCGGTCCTTGCGAATCTGGCAGCAGACCAAGCCAAGACAAAAGCGCTTTTAGATCGAGCCACCCGGCAAATCGGGGCCGCGGCCACTACTCAATAATGGAGATGAAGAATCATCAACCAACGATTTTTAGCGCGGCGCAAATTGCCAATGTGCTAGGCAAGACGCCGCAAGCGGTTCGGCAGCAGTTGCGCGGTGTAGCGCCAGCGGGAATGAAAGTGATGGCGGGGAATGAGACAGCCGCGTGGGCGCTGGAGCAGTTGCCGGAAAGTTTGCGGCTGCGAATCGAGGACGAGGCACGGCGGCAGAATTGCCGTGATGCTGTGGCGCTGCTCAATGCACCGCGCGAACGATGGCAGCCGCCAATGCCGTTGAACAAAATTTGTGATGAGGATATTCAGAGCGCGACAAAGTTGCGCGAGGCGTTGCGGCCATCGCTCATGCAACAGCACGACAATAATTTCAGGAGCGCGGAAATGGAAAAGCGCGGTGTGGAAGATTATCGGCAAATTTTCGGGCATATCATCAGCGGGCGTTACTGGCGCGAATTGTTTATGCGCACGGTCCGGCGAGACGGTGGATTTGAGGATTGGGGCCGAATTGAAATTTATCTGCCACAAAATCCGAAGCCGAAAGCTGTTGCCAGTAAAACGATTTCGGATGCGTTGGCGGACCAGTTTGCCGAGATCGCTAGTTATATTTCCGCTTGCAGTGAGCCTGCCGCGCCCACGGAAATTGAACTGCGCGGAATCTGGAGCCTGGTAATCGAAAAATATCATTCCCTGATGGTCCAGGGCATGGCGTCAAAAAAAGCCGCTCGTTTGATCCGGAAATTTCTTTTTTCCGCCGCGCCGTTTCTTGCTCCAACCCGCAACGCATTGCGGATGGCGTTTGAGCGCAAGCTGGATCGTTGGCAGGAATCCAATGGTGATCCAAAAGCGTTATGCGATGGGCGCGAGAAAAACGGATTGCGTTTTGAGTTGCCAGAAAGCGACCGCGATATGCTCATTCATCGAGCCGTGTTTTACTATCGTGGTGACATTGCGCCGGCATGGCGGGATTTATTGCGTAAAGGATTTTCGCCGGAAGTCATTGGGCGTTACGCCGGGCGAGCGCAGAACAAATCGCATGTGCCGACGGGCGTGATGGATTCAGTAGGTCCAGAAGTTGAAATCCTAACCGTGATGCACCAGGGCCGGCGCGCATTCGATGCCATTAAAGGCCATGTAAAGAGGAGTTATGATGGTATTGCATCATTGCAGTGTATCTCCGGCGATGATTTCACGCTCAATACTTATTTTTATGTGCCGGATGGCAATGGATGGTTTCAACTGACGCGCGGCCAGGTGATCTTGTTCCATGACTTCCGGTCGCTACGCATTTTGGGATGGGCGCTTGAACCGCGCCGCAGCTATAGCTCGCTGACAATCCGCAGCCTTTGCACGCACATTTTTGGAGCCTATGGCGTCCCGCAGATTTTGTATTTCGAGCGCGGTCTATGGAAGAGCGCAACTTTATTGAAAGGCAAAACCGATCCATTTGATTTCACTGAAATCAGCCAGGGATTGCGCGAATTTGGTGTGAGATTCATTCACGCGATCCGGCCACGGTCAAAAACAATTGAGCGGATCGGCGGCATGTTCCAGGACATTGCGGAGGCGGAGCCGGGTTATTGTGGACGCGATGAACGCCGGGACGCGCCGGAATCTTTGCGCCGACAGATGGCGGAAGTCGAGACGCGAAAGGTTCACCCATCAAAAAACTTTTATTCGCTGGAGCAGTGGAACCATCGGATCGGGCAGCTTGTGGACCAATACAATATTGAGCGCCAGCAAGGTGAAATTCTGGCGGGTTTATCGCCTGACCAGGCATTTGAGCATTATATCAGCCAAACCAATCCGCCGATGCAATACGCGGCGTCTCTTCGCTATTTGCTCGCGCATGATAAACGCCTGGCGCGGGTCACGCTCAATGGCGTGACGATCCAAGTGGGAAAGCAGAAATTCAATTATCGTGGGAAGGAAATTGCACATCTAGTTGGTCGCGACGCGCTGGCGTGGTTTGACCCCGAAAACCCCGAATCTATCGTTGTCACCGACGCGGACCGAACAAATCCGATTTGTGTGGCCCGGTCGGAAAACCCGAACGCTCTTGAAAGCGTGATCGAGCCGGAAGCGGGGATTTTAGTCCGCGAGTTGGCGCGGATCGAGGACCAAGCGTCCTATATGAAAACGCGGTTCAATGTGGTTAAAGCAAAGTGTCCGTTGCCATCGAGATTACTTTTGAATAATAGCCAGGCCATCGAGTTGGGCGATGAAATCACGGCGCAAAAATCGAGGATAGATGAATCTCAAACTTTGCGCAGGCGGCAACGTGGACGCGCGGCACGATTTGCGCAGCGCACGGGCGTGGCAGTGCCGGCGCAAGCGGCGGAAAACATTCAGCCGGATGACGCCCGGTTTCTTTCAGAATTTTTGGATGGCAACGAGTCAATCGAGCAAAAGCCAGATGGCAGCATTGATTACTTTTTGAAGCCTGATGTCGGCAGCAAACCGAAAAAGCATTGACGTTAATTTTTTATGAACACTCGACGTGCTGAAAGTGATGGCCCGCTCCGACAAGAGCGATTTGCATCGAGCCAGGAGTTTGAGCGCGGCTTGCTTGCTTATCTCGTGGCGAAACGTTGTGCGATTGTGGACAGTGCCGAGGACCGGGATTTGATTTGGTTTTTGCAGTATCTCTCGCATCAGGACGGCAGCCTTACCGCCGTCGCAAAAGCGTTGCGCGAAAAATATGCTGACCGGATTCAGACTGAGGAGATGGCGGAAATGAAGTTGAAACCGGGCAAAATTTGTAACGCCGAGCAGGTGCGAAAGCTCCGTGGCAATGCACGTAATTCTGATTACATTCTAAAGGGGGAGACACGTGATTATTTGCTCCGGTCCATTTTCACAGTGCCGGCGAAGCCTTCAACATTGTGGGGCGCTGAGCGAATCAGGGAGTGGAAAAAATACCGAGAAGAGGCCCAAAAAAATCCGACGCATTATCCTTCAGATGATTTCTTCAACGAATGTATCGGGGCAGCGGAAAGCCATCTCGAAAAGCAGTTGCAGGAAATTTGTCTAAATCCCGCTTTCAAAATTGAGGCAGGGCAGCCGTGGTATTTTCCAAGACTCATTGAAACGTTGCGTGAATATAAAACTGCTTTTGTGGAACAGCAAAAGGATCGCGTCGTTACCGCACTTGGCAAAAAAGTGCGGGAAGTCTTGGACTACACGTTTTACAGCCGAGGTCTCACGTTGATTGAGGGGAACGCCCGGATGGGTAAATCCTATTCGGCTCGTGCCTGGTGTTTAGAACATCCAGGGCAAGCGCGGTTTGTGGAAGTGCCGCCAAGCAATGATGAAGCGGGGTTTTTCCGCGCCATTGCGCGAGGCTTAGGCCTGGGCAATTTTCTTCAATATAAAGTGGCCGAAATTCGTGAGCGTGTGGAGAGCGTATTACTGAGCGGGGATTTGTTGCTTGTTTTAGACGAAGCGCAACGGCTCTGGCCGCAAAAAAATTTAAGATATGGTTTTCCAAACCGGGTGAATTGGGTCATGACGATGGCAAATCACAACGTGCCGATCTGCGCGATCACTACACCGCAATTTATCGAATTGCAAAAGGCAGCGGAAGAAAAGGGGAGATGGAATTCTGCGCAATTGATTGGACGCATTTGCCACTATGAGCCGTTGCCAACAGATTTAGATGAGGCTGACTTAATGGCCGTGGGTAAAGCAGTATTACCAGAATCGTCAAATGAGGTTTTGCGTGCGCTGGCGGTTTATGCTCGTTCATCGGCGCGTTACCTGGCGGCCATTGATTCAATCGCCAAGCGTGCCCGGTTCATCTCCATGCGTGCGGGCCGCGCAGATGCCACGACTGCGGACGTGAGGACGGCAATGAAAGAATCCGTCATCCCCGCAGATTCAAAACTATTGCGGGCGCTAGCGTCCGGGCGCAAATCAAAGACGCCACAGCCCACGCCGGTCCCGACGATTGCCACAATGGCAGACGACGAGCCGGAGACGCTGGCATCCGGGCGTGAGAATGCTCCGGCGCGTGGAAATATTGATGGGCGCGGCCTGGGATCGCGTTTAATTGGCGATTTAAAGCCCGACTTAACGAGCGCCTAATCCTTGATTTTTGGCCGGTTAAACTGGCTTTCGGTTTCGCGGTTTTTACACCCGCCAAAGGGTGCGTTATTCCCTTACCCTTGATTTTCGGAACTTGGAACTGTTATAAATCGCACAGAATCACTGTGGTTTTACATCTTATGAATCTGCGCTGATGTTCTTCGCTTGCTTTATTGATCCTGCGCCTTTGGAATGGACAATGAAGGAAAATCCGGGCTGTCCAGCCAATTGGCCAGGGCGATGAGTTCGATTGCTGTCAATCCATCAGGCCCCGTTCGGACGAAATTTATTTCATCGGGGGCCGCTTCCGTGGCTGTTGTCACCGTGACCTCTGATGACGAAGCGATTTTATTCAGCCATTTGTACCCGGCAGAATCCGAGCCTAATTGTTGTTTTTGCAGGATGAGCAGGATGAATTGCGTCAATCCCGGCAATTCCTGCAAGCGCTTGGACGTCATTTCCCAGTTGTAATAGACCACTCCCGGCGGACTCAATTGGTCCTGCAATTGTGCCGGCAACGGACCCGATCCGGGAGGGATCGGGAAAAATCCGGCGCTGATATAATCTCCTTCAGGGCCATGAGTGGTCTGGATTGTCGGCGTGATGAACAGCGCGTGGAATAAGATCTGGTTGGTTTTTACCTCCAGCTTTATAGGAATGAAATGGTCCTGCCAATTGGTGTTTGCCGTCAGATTTTTGCTGATCTGCCCCAATGCCGCGCCCGCATCCGGCACTGGCGCCGCTGCATAGGTTTGAAACGGGATCTTCGGCAGTTCCCAGGCAAAAAACTGGTCTGGTTGCGGTTTGAAATCGAATAAGTGGTACCACGATTGTTTTTCCAGCCACGGCGCAAGCCCGCGCACGGCCGTGAAGCTTTCGAACGGTTGCGAAATCTCATCCGTTGGCACCCGCCACTTTGCCGGCGCCGGCAACGGTTGCGATAAATGCAATTTGCCGTTGATGATGAATGTGCCGTGCTCGCCTATCACCTCGAACATCGATTGGGGGAGATCAAATCTGCCAAAGGCCGGATACAGTTGCGCCAGCCGTGGCCAGTTCACCTCCGCTGTTAACCAGTTGGTTTCGGCGGTCCCTGTGGATTTGACGATTTCCTCGCCGAGGGGCAATTCATTCTGTCCGCAGTCCAGCACCACCCAATCGCCCTTCCGGCTGAATTGAAAAAGGTTTGGCGGCATGTCCTTTTTCAATCGCCAGCCGTTCGCTGTGTCCCGCGCGCGGATCATCGTCCACGATTCGATCAACGTCCGCAAATTTGTGCTCCAGAGCCGGGTGCGCTGCTCGCCCAGGCGGATGGCTAACGCATATTCCGGTGAACCGTTCGTCGCATCGCGCATCTCAAAGATCCATTCGGATGTCAAAAGATCATCGAGCAATGGACGCAACTGCTTCGAACAATCGATAGCACCGGTCGGAAGTTTGGATTTGAACCAGATGGCCGGGGCGGCGGAAAGTTTGTCCAGCGTCTGGTTCTCCAGGGCCTTTGCTTCCGCCGAACAAAATTCGTTCGTGAACCCGAGGTGACTCGTATCGGTGGAGATTTTATCGCCGCCCAGGAAATGGATTTGGACCACCACGTCCGTCTGCGCCTGCAAACTCGACACCGCAACGGCCAGCGCAGCAAAATAACACAACAGTTTTTTCATTTTCGCCCTGTTGTTTGCCAAAGAAGGGCGACAATTTCAAGCTTTCTCCTTTCTCGAATTCGGTTGCCCTGTTCGTCAGAAATGAACTCATGTCCCCGGAACGCTTTCGTGATACGGTTTGTGCTGGCGGTACAATTCCAAAAGCTTCTGGTTTGTCTGCATCAGGCCCGGCTCATGGTTTTCTTGCGCCACCGAGATCGCTCTTTGTGCCGTCGTGATCGCATCATCAAACTGTCCCGCCTCCGCATAAGCCGCTGCCAATGTGCCGATGAATAATGTGACTTGAAACCGCGTGACTCCACAGGCATGTCGAGCCAATTGCACGGCGCGCTGGCCGTCGCGTAGTGCCGGATTAGGATCAGTTGCCAGCGTCCACGCCAAATCGTTTAGAGCCATGGCATTGTCCGGATCCAGTTGTAGCACCTTTTCAAATTCTGATATTGCGTTGGTCGTTCTGCCAAGTCCAAGCAAGGCAATCCCCAGGTTGATGCGCGATTGTACGTCATCGGGTTTCATTTTTGCGGCAATGCGATATTGAATGATGGCCGCGTTGGTCATGCCCTGCTCATATTGATAGCCAGTGCCCAAACTAAAATGCGCCGTATAATTATTCTCTGTCACATTCAATGTATGTTCAAAAAGCGTCACGGTATCATGCCAGAATCCGATTTGCTGGCGGGTGACCACCGCCAGGGCACAGAGAAGGACGACTATTGCTGATGCAAAAAATCGATCCGCAGATAACTTTTCCGACCAATCTGCGATTAACCAGACCAAACCTACAGTGGGGCCGATCAGTGGTAAATACGTGTAGCGATCAGCCATCGCCTGGGCTCCGACATGGACAACGCCAATGATGGGAAGGCACGCGATGATATACCAAAGCCAGCCGATGATTAAATATGGACGCCGCGGTAATTGTAAAACGCATAGAGCCGTAATAGCTGACAACAATAGTCCAGCCAGCCATACGGTTGCCATATCGGTGATTCTATGAAGCGGATAAATCACAGCCAGGTGTGACGGCCAGAAAAATTTTTCCAGATACCCAAGATAACCATTGATCACACCAGCGAATACGTCACCATAAGTCATATGATACCACGCAGCCATCGCCTGCGTATATTTCTGGATAAAGAACGTCACTGCGCATATCGTGGCGGCTAAGGCAAAGAATGGCCATTTTTCAAGCAGAAGGCCTTGAATGTGTGTGGCCTCGCCGCCGGAAGCCGGGTTTGTTGGAGAAAACCGTTTCAACGGCCAGACGTCGAGTAACAGCAATAAAAGCGGCAGTGAAACCGCCATTGGCTTGCTCATCAAGGCCAGCAGGAAGAAAATGAATGTTAGCCGGTAATGCGCCACCGGCCAGCACAAGCTTCTCAATATGGCTCTCCTCTGAACAATCGGTTTGCCGGTGGCTTCTTTGGCATAACAGAACAACGCCAGCAAAAAGAAAAAACCGCATAACATGTCTTTGCGTTCGGAGATCCACGCTACCGATTCGACGCGCAAAGGATGCCATGCAAATATAGCGGCTGCAATGGCCGGTCGCCAGACCGCGCGCGTGAGCCGGTTCAAGAACAGAAAGAGCAGCGCCGCGTTGACGGCATGGAAAAGAATGTTGACCCAGTGTTCGGCCTGCGGGTCCCGGCCAAAAAATTGGTGTGTCAACACAAACGATAGGCTTGTGACCGGATGCCAATTGGATACTGCCACTCCCGTCATGCACCATTTTATACCTTGCCAGGTAAGACCACCGTTGATGGCCGGAGTGTCTATCACAAAATAGGTATCGTCGAAACGAACGATGCCGAAATGTCCCGCCGGCCAGTAAATTGCCACCGTGACAGCCGCAAGCAGGATACAGATGATTATTTTCAAACGCATTGCGCACTGCCAAGATGAAGAATGCCGTTTCAAGAATCAACCCTGCCAAAGAGGGATGGGAGTGGAATCGGCTGCCAGGGGGGGGCTTTCATCATCGCTTGAGGGCTGGCGAAAGTTATGGGCAGAAATGGCAATATGTTCGGGAAAATCCGGTGCGAGCCGGTCTTGTTGCCAACCCCGATGATTGGCCCTATCACGGGCGGGTTCACGAAATCCACTGGTGATGGGTAGGGCATTGCTGCCGCAACGCCGTCAAACCATCCTTTCGGTAGGGCGTTGCTGCTGCAATGCCACGAAGACCCCGAACCCTGGCGGCGGGGCACTACCACGAATGCGCCGCCCTACCACGACCATGCCCCGCTCTGCCGCCATCCACTCGTTAATCGCAAATCCCTTTAAATTCGCGGTTTCCTGCGCCAAGCCTCTCGTCAAAAGCCCTTTTTACTTCCAATTCGCTCGTAAATCGTATATCATAAACCATAAGTAAAAATCATAACATCCTTAAATCAAATCCCTTATAACAATAGAATTATCCATTGCCCGGCGGCGCCTGTCATTGTCCAAAAAATGTTCAAAATATTTTAAAAATCTGTTGACACTATCTTGCCCCTCTGGGATATTTGTCGCACACACGGTAACACTAGAACAACCAAACAGCACAAAATGAGAACAAAAGCACTATTAATGGCCGCTGCTGCACTCGCAGCGGGAATCGCAACTTCAAACGCTCAGGTCTATTCCCAAAATGTTGTGGGATACGTCAGTGTCAACCTGACCAATGGTGAAAATTTAATTGCCAATCCGATGGACTTAGATGGCACGGGCACTAACAACACGCTTCAAAGTGTGTTTGGTACCAACTTGCCGAATACAACTAAGGTTTATGTCTTTACGAGTGGTGGTTGGCAGAGTGCTTCTTATGTTGCTTCTTCTGGAAAATGGCTGGGATCCGCCATCATAACTAATGAAGTTAATGCAGCTCTAAATCCAGGTTATGGCGTATTTGTCGACGTCCCGGGTTCTTCGGGGACAAGTATTACGCTTAGTGAGGTTGGTAATGTTTTGAATGGTCCTGTTACGAATAACATTGCTGCAGGTGTCACGGTGCTTTCAGGCATCCTGCCAATCGGTGGTACAATCGATACCAATAATGGCTATGTACCTTCCAAAGGTGACAAGGTTTATACTTGGAATGTTGCTGCGCAAAATTATGGTGCTACGGTTCCAAACTACACTGGAAGCAAATGGCTTGGTGGTGACCCCGTCCTAACTCCTGGCGTAGCTGTTTTTGTGAGCGCAGCCAGCAATACCGTCTGGGGTGTGAACTTTACAAATAATTAACCCTTAAAAGAACGAATAATTAACTCAAAACAAAAACCAATATGAAAAAATCATTACTAACTATATCTCTGGTCGCCGGTTTGGCGGCCTGTGTCCACGCTCAAGGCAGTTTGGGCTCGGATGGATCATTTACATCCGGCAACGGAACATTTGGTTCATTTACACTTGATAATACTGCCAACTCCAATGGCTCTGAATTGGCGACCAGCGGCGGCTTGGTTTGGATTGGAAACACGTTTAACACTGCGGCGCTTCTGAATCAAGACGTGAACATCGCTGTATTTAACGGCGGCACGGACCTTAACGCAAACCTGATTGTCTCCCTGTTGATGGGGGCTGGCGATTCTGGCGCTGCAAACGGTGACGGCACGGCCTACGGTGGCGGTGTAATCATTGATAACTCAACGACAACTTATTACGATACGGCTTCCGTCGGTGGTGCCAGTACCACTCTCACGATGGACCTATGGACCGGTGACTTCTCGACTTTGGCTGCTGCGTTAGCTAGTGGTCAGGATGGTACTTCTATTACTTGGACGCAATCGTTGGGTGATTTGGCTGGAGCTCCTGCGCCATCGGCCCCGGCTGATTTCACCGGGATGCCGTCTGCAGTTTTAACTCCGTCTCCTGAACCGGCCACATTGGCCTTCGCCGGATTGGGCGGCCTCTCGCTGCTCGCCATGCGCCGTCGCAAAAGCTAATTAACTGTTCTCAATCTCAACCCGCTCTGGTCTCCAGAGCGGGTTTTTTCCTTTCTTGTAGGAGACGACGTCAGGAGACTCAAATCATTCATTCAACGGAGACAGATCACAATTGACGGCAAACATTCAATCAGAGTCTCGTTACCTCGACTCCTACACTCGAAATAGTAGGAGACGACGTCAGGAGTCTCTGATATAACACCTTATGTGACAGGCGATCAAAATGACCAAAAGTTAGAAGTCTCGACGCCTAAATCATATAAACCAAAGACCTTTTACCTTCCGCGTCTTGACCCGGAATTTTATCGCGGAGACGCCGCTGTTCATTGGAGTTTGACCATATTTGATCGCAAAACAGGCTGGTTGGACGATTTATTTCACTCCCGCTTCCGGGAATTAATGGTTCACGTGGCCGTACGCGAAGGATTATTCTGTCCTGCTTATTGTCTGATGCCTGATCATTTACATTTACTATGGATTGGTTTGCGGCGCGATTCGGACCAAATGAACGGCATGTCCTTTTTGCGAACCCATCTGGCGCGTTTATTATCGCCCCATAAATTCCAACCGCAAGCCTACGACCACGTCTTGCGCCAGGAAGAACGCAAACGCAATGCTTTCGCCAAAACCTGCTTTTATATCCTGGCAAATCCGGTCCGGGACGGATTGATCAAAGAATCAGAACGATGGCCTTTTTGTGGCGCTGTGATCCCCGGTTACCCCGATTTGCACCCATTGGATCAGGATTTCTGGCCGTTGTTTTGGAGATTATACACCTCCTCTCGTGCTTCTGATGCTAGTGAACGGAAATTGCCTCCACGAAATTCGCAGGAGACTCATGTTTTAACGTAGGAGACGAGGTGACGAGTCTCAAATATTCACATCGTTTTACGGAGAAATCCAAAGATTATTCAGAGTCTCGTGACCTCGACTACAATTTCCCCCGTAGGAGACGACGTCAGGAGCCTCTGATTAAATCGTTCCGTCAAAGCCATTCGACCTTTCATAAATCTTATTCAGAGTCTCGTTACCTCGACTCCTACAATCTGGTAGGAGACGACGTCAGGAGTCTGTGATTAAATCATCCCACGAAAACGGACCGCAGGCTCCGACAAACATTCATTCGAGTCTCGTGACCTCGACTCCTACGACGTAAGGAGACTCTGCCCTACTGCACCACCACCTGATAAAATCTTTGCAGGTCTGAACCGACGGAATTGGTAGCGGTCATGGTCCCGTTGGTGGCAACAACGGCGCTCCCGAGATCAGTCCAGTTGGGTTGCGCCAGATTCGTGGTACACTGCAACTGGTACGTCTGGGTGGCCACAGCGCTCCAGATCAGCGTTACTGTTCCGCCTACCGCGCTCACCGACGTAAAGACCGGTGGCAAAGGAAGGCTAAGTTGGAAAACCGTACCCTGGTTGTAAGTGCCACCATAATAGGTCGTCCCGTAGAAATTGCCGTCAGTCCCCTGCACTAGCGATCCTTCGGGATTCACGCCCAGGGCGATTCCAGTGGTTCCGGTGAAATTGACCAATGGCGTCAAATTGCCATTCGTACTGATCTGGAAAATCGCGCCGTCGCCATTAGCCCCATAGCTGTAGGTCGTTCCATAGAGATTGCCGTCGCTGCCCTGCACCAATGCGGAATAGGGGAAGGCGCCATCAAGGCCGCCCGTGAACGAGTATAAATTCCGAAACTGGCCTTGTGGCGTGACTTGGAAAATATCCCCGCCGCTATACGCTCCGCCGTTGAAGGTACAGCCATAAAAATTCCCATCGCTGGCCTGGAGCAGATTGGCATACGGGAATCCGCCGTCGCTGCCGCCGTTTAAGTTATGCAAATCGGTAAACGTTCCGTCTTGCCCCAATCGGAACACCGTGCCGAAGCCCAGCTTGAACGAACCGACGTTCCCGCCCCAGGCGGTCGTCCCATAAAAATTACCATCGCTGCCCATGATCAGGGCAGATGGATTGGCGCCATTGGTATCGGCGAACAGCACTGGGTTTGTCAGCGAGCCGCCGCTGGTGGAGATCTGGAAGACTGTACCATAACCGCCGCCGCCGGAGGTCACATTCGTAAAAGCACCACCATATTTGGCCGCGCCATAAAGTGTGCCGTTTGTGCCCAGGGCCAGGGCAACGATAGGATTGGCGCCATTGGTACCGCTTAACGACCCCAATTGTGTAAAAGCGCCCTTTAAGGAGGAGATTTGATAGATGGTGCCACAATTGCTCGCGCCGCCGCCGAAAGTAGTGCCGTAAAAAACAAGGCCATTCGCACTTGGGATCAATGCGCCCACCGGACCTGAACCATTGGTGCCGCCGGTGAAACTGTATAAATCCGTGAAGAAACTGCCATCTGACGAAATCTCAAAAACGGCGCCGTTGGAATAGGCGCCGCCATTCGGCGCGGTGCCATAAAAATTACCGTTAGGCCCTTCAACCAGATTGCAGGCGGGATTGGCGCCATTGGTGCCATTGAACGAAATCAACGTAGTAAAGTTGAGGGCGGCGTTAGCGCGCGATGCAGCCAGGCACAAGGCCGCGATACATGTCAAAACAACGAATTTTTGATGCCATTTCATCTGTTTTCCAATTGAGACTTTGCCTATGGTCGACAAAGGCCTTTTTAAATTTTCACACCATTTTCTCTGACTTCAAGTTAATTTTTTGTGTCATTCATCTCTATACAATATTTTTCTCCCGAAAACATGTAAGAGACGACGTGAGGAGACTCAAATTATTCATTCAACGGAGACAGATCACAACGACGGCAAAAAATCATTAAGAGTCTCGTGACCTCGACTCCTACAACTCCACGCTGCCAAATTGATTCGACGCCTCTCCTCGTTTTGATTATAAAATGCCCTGACCAATATGATTTTACTCCTCTTTTTCTGTTCAGGAGCAACCGCTTTGATTTATGAGGTCATTTGGTCCAAATACCTGACTTTGCTCTTTGGCAGCACCATTGAGGCCCAGACGGTTGTATTGGCGGTTTTCATGGGCGGATTGGCGTTAGGCAATAAGTTGTTTGGCAGCCTGGCGGATAGAACGCCTCGTCCGCTGAATCTGTACGGCCGATTGGAGGTTGCGGTCGGGATTTACGCATTCGTCTTCCCATTCCTTTACCGGTTGGCAGACAGCATTTTTGCCATCGTTGGTTCTCATCTCCTGGATCATCCGGCATGCCTCCTATTGTTTAAAGGTATTCTCAGCATCGTGTTATTGCTGGGGCCGACCCTTTTGATGGGTGGAACCCTGCCGGTGCTGGCCGCATGGCTGAAAAAAACGACGACAGATGCCGGACGCCGGTCCGCCCGGTTTTACTCGATCAATAGCCTCGGCGCTGTTTGCGGTGCGGGTTTGGCGGGGTTCCTCCTTGTCCGCTGGCTTGGTCTTCGCGACACGGTCGAAATCTCCGCTCTCGTCAATTTTCTGGTCGGCGTGGTAGCCATCAGTATCAGCAAACGACATCCTGCTTCCAGTTCAAGTGCCGAACAATTTTCGAGCGCCAAATTACCGGCGACCACAACGGTCTTTCATTGGAGTTGCATCCTTGTAGCTTTAACCGGAGGAGTTTCGATGGGATTGGAAGTGTTGGCAACTCGTTGCCTGGCGCTCATTTTTGGCGCGTCCTTGCAGGTCTTCGCGATTGTCCTGATGGCCTTTATTCTAGGTATTGGAATCGGCAGCGCGGTGATTGCCTCGCCCCGTTGGAAACATCTGTCGCGGGAGATGGCTACCATGTTGTTATTATTAGGAGCGGCGGCGTGGATCGGCGTGCTGATGTTCAAGATCAATCAATTGACCGCGCTCTATCTATATGTCCAGAGCGGAATAAGCCGGTCCTCGGTGGGTTATTTTTATCACGAGGTCGCCACCTCCATCATCTCGATTATCGTTCTTGGCCTGCCGGCGGGTGCGCTCGGCGCCGTATTGCCGTTATGGATTCGTGCCGTCTCGGAAACAACGGACCTGCTGGGCGACCGTGTGGGCCGGTTATTGACCTGGAATACGTTGGGCGCGGTAGGGGGGGTCTTGCTGACTGGTTTTGTGCTGATGCCAAATATCGGGTTGCGAGGCTCGTTTGTGGTGCTGGGATATGTCCTAGTGGCAGCCGTTCTGCTCATGGCCCTTATTACCCGTCGAATAATCATGGCCGTGTGCGGAGTGGCATTCGGAGCCTTGTTGGGGGCGGCGCTGGTCAATGGCGGCCAGGATTGGCAAAGCATCATTAGCTCAGGAGTGTACCGGATGCCGAATATGGACTTTTCCCAGGGCGACCCGGTGAAAAATTTCTTTGATTTCCGCGAGAAACGCACGCATCTCCTTTATTACAAGGATAGCGCGGATGCCACCGTTTCGGTCGAGAGCGAAACTACCGCTTACTCCACAAACGACTTTATTTTAAAGATCAATGGCAAGCCTGATGCCTCTGCTTTTGGCGATCGCCCGACCCAGATTGCGCTGGCGCAACTGCCATTGATGGTCAAGCCGGACAGCCAGGATGTTTTCTGTTTTGGCATGGGCAGTGGCATCACAGCCGGTTCCACCCTGGGATATCCCATTCGAACGCTCACCATTGCGGAGAATTGCGAGCCGGTTTTGACTGCGGTAAAACTATTCGCTCCCTGGAATCGCGGTGTCTTCACCAACAATCGCGTCCGCATTTATCATGAGGATGCCCGCACCGTGCTCAAGCTCAGCCCGCAACAATATGATGTGATCATCTCCGAGCCGTCTAATCCCTGGATGGTTGGCATCGGTAGTGTTTTCAGCCAGGAGTTCTACAATCTTGCGGCCAGCCGGCTTAAGCCCGGCGGTATCATGACCCAATGGTTCCATTTGTACGAAATGGATGATGCCACCATGAATCTTGTTCTGCGGACCTTTGCTTCAGTCTTCCCGAACATGGAAATATGGGACGTGGGGGACAGGGACGTGGTGATCCTCGGTTCAAAACAGCCGTGGAAAACGGGACCTGCCGTTTACCAACAGGCCTTTGGCCTGCCGGGACCGCACGACGACCTGATCTCTATCGGGCTTTTGTCGCCCCGTACCATCCTCGCCCGGCAGTTGGCTTCGCAAGCCACTGCCTTTGCCGTGCCGGGACCCGGTCCGGTGCAAAGTGACAATGCGCCGATTCTGGATTATGACGCGCCAAAGGCATTTTTTCTGTCCAGCGGCGCGACGGCATTTGCGAATTACGATGAACGCACCTGGCAACTGGGCCTGGCGCCGCTCGATAAAAATCAGGTGCTGGGGACATTGGACCTGGATGACCTGGCTCCGCTCTTCGGGAAAAGTTATGGCTCAGGAAATCCGCAATTGGAATCCTATCTGGACAGCCGCTTCCAGGGACGCGTCGGTTTGATGGCCTACAATAACCAGATTATGCGATGCGTCTTTCAAGACACAAATGCCAATTTGCTCGTGTATGCGCCGCCGGATCTCGCCACGAATACGGCGACACGCCCGCTTTATTTTGCCGAGATTGAATTGGTGCGGGACAGCCCCGGTGATGATCGGGACAAAAAATTATCGGCCGTGAAAACGATCCAGAATATTTTGAATTCCATTCAGGATTATCAACCGCAAAAAACGGATTGGTCGGCGGCCCATTACGCGGATTTGGCCATCAAAGAAAGTTTGCGGCAGGGAAATGTGGACCAGGCTAAAGCCATCCTGTCGCGCGCCCTTCAATTGGAACCGGATTCAGATCAGCTTAAATATCTGTCCCGCATCCTTGCGCGTCGCATCGATTGAAACGCTTCACAGGATGCCATTGCGGATTATTGAGCGCTGTCTTCGTTGTTGCCCTCTGTTCCGCCTAAGGGCTGGCCGCCTATGCCTGTCGATCCAGGCGGCGTGATCATCGTCGGTGGTAAAGGTGGCATCTCGCCATCGGTGACCTGTTGTTGGGTTTGCGCCCTGTTGACTTCAATTATTAAAGCCTGCTGCTCAGCCGTCATTCCGTCCGATGGTAAAGTTGTAGTACTGCGCGTGCCGCTATATGAAGTGCCTCCAAAGCTTAATTGCTGCCCATTGATATTGATACCGCCGCCGGGCGCTCCGCCTCCGTTATAACCGCCATTGTTGCCGTTATTCATGCCGTTATTGAATCCATTCTGTCCGCCACCGGAACTTCCATAAGACTTGAATGTCCCCCCGCCACCGTTGAAGCCGCCGCCATTAAACCCACCCCGGCCGGGGCCTGGATTGCCGCCAAAATGGCCGGGCATTCCCCCACTTCCACCATTGCCGCTTCCGCCGCTTCCGTCTCCGCCCTTACTACCGGAAGATGGCGACACTAACGCGACTTGCTCCACAGTGCCGTGGTTTTCAAAAATGATAATTCCTGCTTTCTCATCGATCTTTTTCACCGTGATATTGTCTTCGCTCATGCCTTCGGCTAAATCGTAGTAATTGTCCTTTTCACCTGGCTTGCCGGAGGTCTTAAAGAGCACTTTCAGATTCCCAAAGACGTCCATGATGCCGTTGGCCGTGATTTTCGGCAAACTGGCTAATGCGGCGGCATCATCTTGCGCTTTGGGATCGGGCGGGGGCAGAAGTCCAAAAACATTGCGATCCACGATGGGCGAATAAGGGCTGCCATCCGCCGCGGCAATCAACGCAGGTTCCGCGTACAAACGAGCGGTAAACACCAGCCCGCCGGCCAGGCAAATGGCAATTTTTCCGAAATGACTCACACTTTTAATATACAAGACTTAACACCGTCAGCAACGGGAAGTTGCAAGGGATTTTAACCACGGATGGACACGGATAAACACGGATAATTTGCCGGCGTGGCTGGCATGATTAGTCATTCCAACGTGACCTCATTCTCTTCGTAGCAGCGAACGTAAGTTCGCTCTGATTTCTCCCCATTAGCGTTTATTCGCGTGAATTAGCGGTTTAACACAATCACCACTCGCATTGCCTGGAACGTATCATCCATCCTGATCCTTAGCAGCCCATTCTTAAAACTCCACCCGCTCAATTTCTTCATCACACCCCCTCCAATCTGCGCCGACACCGTTTTCGGCGCATGGTCCAGCCACGTTTCGACTATCAGCGCACGCGCCTGCGGCCGATACGAGCCTTCCGGCGCGGAGATCTCGACCGTCATCCTGTCGTCATCGCTGGTCTGCCGGAATTGACGTTTCATGAACTGCCCGCTCCGGTAATCCAGACTTTCCCCATCGTCTTCATAGAGCGAGGCGCCGGACTCTTTGGCGGGCGCAATCAGCACTTCCAACGGATTGCCGGGCATTTGCGCGGTGAATTGGATCACCGGCTGGCGGAAAACAAACTCGCCACCGCGCACAAACATCGGGATCGAGTCCAATGTCACGGCCATCTCAATATTGGTCCGGCCGGAAAATTTTTGCCCGGTCCAATAATCGAACCAATCACCTTTCGGCAGATACACTGAATGATTGGTTTCGCCCTGGACCAGCACCGGCGATACCAACAGGCTGTCGCCGAACATAAACTCATTGGCATTGCCGGTCACATCCCGGTCGTGCGGAAATTCCAGGAAGAGCGGTCGGAGCGCAGGCAGGCCCGTTTCACCCGCCTCATGCATGGTGTTGTAGATGTACGGCAGCAATTCGTAACGCAATTGAATGGAGCGTTTATTGATGGCCTCGAACGACTTGCCCCAGTCCCACGGTTCTTTGTCGGGCGAACCCAGGGTGGAATGCGAGCGCATGAACGGATAAAAGACGCCCATTTGGAGCCAGCGCGAATACAGTTCGCCATCCGGCGAGCCGGCAAATCCGCCGATGTCGCAGCCAACGAACGAAAAACCGGACACGCCCATGCCCAGCAGCATGGAAACGGATTGGCGTAGCGCGGACCAATCGGACGTGTTGTCGCCGGGCCAAACGGCGGCGTAACGCTGGCCCCCGGCATAACTGGCGCGTGTCAGCACGAATGGCCGCTCGTTGGGCCGCAACCGCAACAGCCCTTCATAGGTCGAACGGCTCATCAATTGACCATAGACGTTGTGGATCTCGCGTTGCGTCGTGGGCTGGCCTTCGTTGTCGAAAACCGTGTCCAGCGGCATCGTGCCGGTGGGCGTCTTGAACACCGCCGGCTCATCCATGTCATTCCAAATCCCGGCCACGCCCATATCAATGAAATTTTTGTAGAGCGACCCGTACCATTTGCGCGCGGCGGGATTGCTGAAATCGGGAAACACGCTGGGACCGGGATCGGTCTCCGCGTTCGACGGCCAGACCGGCCCTTCATAGACCGAGCCATCCGCGTTCTTCACAAAATAATTTCCGGCCATCCCTTCATCGTAAGGCGCGTAGCCCTTTTCAACTTTTGGATGGGGATCAACAATCGTCACGACGTGAAAACCCTGCGCCCGCAAATCCGACAACATTTTTGGGGGATTGGGAAAGCGCTGGAGATTCCACGTGAACGGCTTGTAATTGTCCTGGTAATGAATATCCAGCCAGATGACGTCGGCGGGAACCTGCTCCTTGCGGAAAGTGTTGGCCAGGCGGCGCACGCGGGCTTCGGGATAATAACTGTACCGGCATTGGTTATAGCCCAGCGCCCAGAGCGGCGGCAGGGGGATGCGTCCTGTCAATTGGGTGTAGCGTTCGACGACGCGTTTCGGGTCCGGCCCGTTGATGAAGTAATAATTTAACTCGCCTCCCGCCGCGCCGAAATTGAGCAGGCCTTCCTGCTCATGGCCGATGTCGAAAAAACTTCGCCAGGTATTGTCCAAAAAAATGCCGTGGGCATCGCCGTTCCGCATGACCATGTAAAACGGCACCGATACATACATCGGGTCTGTGCCTGAGTCATAGCCAAACGTGTCAGAATTCCACATCACATAATCGTAGCCGCCGAGCTTCCAGCCACGCTTGTCCAACGCGCCGCTCTTTTCACCCAAACCGTACACATGGGCGTCATCGGGCAGTTCTTTGGCCACGCGAAACGAGCCGTCGCCCGAGAGGGAGGTTCCGAACTGCGCATCGTCGGTATCCAGGATGTCACCGTTGGTGTTCGCAAACGAAATCCGCAAGGGCGACTGTTGCACGGTGACTTCGAGCGAAGCAGTCTGGAGCGTAGCGGTGCCGTTGCCGATTTTAGTGCTCACTGTAGGGGTGCCCAAATCCGGGTCAACGACCGCATACGAGTGATCGCGCCCAAATTCCTGTGCCGATGTGAAACGCACCCGGATGACATCGTCCGACAGCGGGGTTATCGCCAATGTGCCCTGGGACCCATGATACGACAGCGATTTGCCGTCCCAGGTGGGAGTGCCGAGATTATCGAGGATATGCCATCCCGGCGCGGCGTTGGTGCCGTCGGCCTGAGCCTTGATAATTGCCGCGCAGCAAAGGAGGGGAATGAAAACGCTACGCCGGCAACGTGCGACCGAAATTTTTATCAGTGACATGAGGCAATTTTGCATAAAATCAGAAGCGATGGAAACAGCATGTTAATGTTATCTGTTTGACGGCATGAATTGGTGATTTCATCCTGCCGCATGTTTAATGTAACTCAATCGCGCTGGTTGCCTGTCCTCTTGCTGGTTTGCTCGAATATTTTCATGACCTTTGCCTGGTACGGCCACTTGAAATTCAAAGACAAGCCCCTCTGGCTGGTCATCATCGCGAGCTGGAGCATCGCTTTCCTCGAATACTGTTTTCAAGTGCCCGCCAACCGCTGGGGCAGTTCTTTCTACTCGCCCTTCCAACTGAAGGTCATCCAGGAAATCATCACGCTCGGCGTGTTTGTCGTCTTCGCTTTTCTATATTTCGGCGAAAAATTCCGCTGGAACCATGTCGCGGCATTTGTCTGCCTCATCGCCGCCGTTGCCTTCGCTTTTATGCCTAAAGACTAAAACGGCGCTTGGCAGGGGGCGCTCCGTCCGGTTTAATAACCGCGCAGAATGAGACGGTTCCCTGCGATTACCTTGCTGATTTTCCTTGCCGCAATGGCGCCCGCCGTTGTTTCGGCACAGGAACAGTCCGGTTGGATCATGGAAACACTTCACGATGTCCTTCCCAGCGCGCCGATCGGCAGTTGGGAATATTCGTTTGCGTCACAGATTTCCCGCGGCACCAACGGAGTTTTTATCAGTTACGGCGACACGGTTCTGACCGCCGACAACGTGACGGTCAACCAACAGACCGGCGAAGCCGATGCCGACGGCAACGTGCGCATCGAGCAGGCCGGGCAGATTTGGGTGGGCGACCATATTGACTACAATTTCAAGACCCGCCAGATGCACACGGAACAATTCCGCACGGGCCACCCGCCCATTTTTGCCTTCGGCGATTCGTTGAGCGGCGACATCAGCAACAAAGTTTATAATGCGGAAAATGGCCACGTCACTACGGATGATGTGAGCCACCCGGCCTATTTTATCCGTTCCTCGCACATCCGGGTGGTGCCGGAGAAATACATCGAGGCCTGGAACGGCGTGCTCTATATCGAAAACGTTCCATGTTTTTACTTTCCGTATTATCGCCGCAATCTCGGGGCGCATCCCAATAACCTGGACGTGGTTCCCGGTTACAAAACGGAATTTGGCCCCTATTTGTACTCCACCTATACCTGGTATTTGAATGACACGGTGGATGGCGCCGTCCGCGCGGATTATCGCGAGGCGCGCGGATTTGCCGGCGGCCCGGAACTGAATCTGCACCTCGGCGATTGGGGCGATCCAAAAATCCAGTACTACTATCTGCACGACTTGGAGCCCAACCTTTACACGAACCTGCCTGTTTCCGGGGCGCTTCCCAAAAATCGCCAGCGCTTTTATTTTGAATGGCAGGCGACGCCCGCAACCAACCTGAATCTCAAAGCGCTGGCGAATTACCAGAGCGATCCGCTGGTGCTGCACGATTTCTTTGAAGGGGCGTATGCCAACGATCCGCAACCGCCGACGTTTGTCGAAGCCAATAAATATTGGGACAATTGGAGTCTCGACGCGCTCGCAACGCCGCGCATCAACGATTTCTTCGACCAGGTCGAACGGATTCCGGACATAAAATTGACCGGCTGGCGGCAACAGATTTTCAACACGCCGCTCTATTACGAAAGCGAAAGTTCGGCGGGCTATTATCACAAGATGCTGGCGGCGACCAATGCGCTCTTCGGCGGCACCAACGGCCCGGGCTTCGATTATGCCGCCGCCCGCGCCGACACCTATCACCAGATTGAACTCCCCTACACCTTTTTTAACTGGTTGAACGTCATGCCTCACGCCGGCGGGCGCTTCACTTATTACAGCCACGAGACCGGGCCGGGAGCGACGAATAACGAAGCCTATCGCACCGTTTTTGATACGGGCCTGGACACCTCTTTCAAAGCGTCACAGCTTTGGGCCGGCGCCACGAACTCCTTTTTCCAGGTCGATGGCCTGCGCCACATCATCGAGCCTTCCGCGAGCTACGCCTTCATTCCGCATCCAAGTGTCGCGCCGCAACAACTGCCGCAATTCGATACGCAATTGCCCAGCCCATTGCTGTTGCCGATCCAATTGCCCGATTACAACGACATCGATGCCATCAATAATGAGAACGTCATCCGTTTTGGTTTGCGCAACACCCTCCAGACCAAACGCGCGGATGGGATCGAGAATCTCGTGGATTGGAACCTGGTGCTGGATTGGCAGTTGCATCCCAACCCCGGGCAGCAGACCTTCGATGATCTTTATTCCGACCTGACCTTCCGGCCGCGCTCATGGCTCACGTTTCAATCGCAAACGCGATATAATATCAACGGCGGCTATTTGGACCTGGCGTATCATCAGGTCACCTTCACGCCGAACGAATGGTGGAGCTGGAGCCTGGCGCACGACTATTCGCGGGCCGGATTCGTGGACAACGGCGACAACCTCATCAGTAGCACGATGTTCCTCCGCCTGAATGACAACTGGGGACTTCGTGCGGAGCATGATTTCAACGCGGTGGATGGCACGCTCCAGGACCAATCCTATACGGTTTATCGTGACATGCGGTTTTGGACGGCGGCATTCACTTTTCGCGTCACGGACAACCAGGGAAGCCCCGTGGATTACACCGCCGCCTTTACCTTCTCCATCAAGGCGCATCCGAAATATGGCATAGGCGCCGATGCGGTCCAGCCCTACAACCTTATCGGCGAATAATTTAGTGGATGGGCAGCGAGATGGCGAAGGTCGAGCCTTTATGGATCTCGCTTTTCACGTCGATCTTTCCATTATGCTCATGGATGATGCGTTTCGAGATGGCCAATCCCAGGCCGGTGCCGTTTTTCTTGGTGGTAAAGAACGGCTCGAACAATCGGGACAAATTTTCGTTTGAGATGCCGATGCCGGTATCGTGGATCTTTACCAGCAGATTTTTTTTGCCGCCGGCCTCGGTAATATCCGTACAGACAGTCAGCGTGCCGCTAACACCCATCGCTTCGAGGGCATTGAACAGGACGTTCATGAACACCTGCTGCAATTGCGCTTCATCGGCGCGGACCACGTGAACTTTGGCTTTGTAGTCGCGCTTCACGGAAATCATTTTGGCGGAGACCTGGTGCTGCAACAGGCGCAAGGAATGCTCCAGCACCTCCTGGGCCGGGACGTTTGAGAATGTGGCGGGCTTCGGCGCGGCGAACTTCAGCATCTGGGTGGCCATCGAATCGATCCGCGCCAATTCTTTGGCAACGACCGCGGCCAGTTCTTTTTCTTCGCTTTTTTGCAGGAACAATTCAATGAACGTTTTGATGGGGGTAAGGCCGTTCTTGATCTCATGCGCTACGCCGGCGGAAAGCATGCCAAGGTTGGCGAGCCGGTCCAGGCGCTGCATGTTCTCTTCAGAAACGGAAGCGGAACTCCATGTGTTGGAATTCTTCTGACTGCGATTTTTGCTCGAGCTGTCGGTTGACATATTCAAAACAACAATATGCCGCCCCTTTGCCATTCAGCACTAGAATGGCCAAGCTTAACGATTCCTCACCCCGCGACAAAAGAAAAAACTGCATCCGGGCAAAATTCAAGGGGTTTATCTGGCCTTTGCGTGCTTAAATCATTACGATTGATTGTTTGATGAAGAGCGATTTCAACAGCATTGAGTCAGTCGTAGCTGATATCCGAAAGGGCAGGATGGTCATCACGGTGGATGACGCCGACCGCGAAAATGAAGGGGACCTGATCCTGGCGGCCCAGCATGTCACGCCCGCTGCCATCAATTTCATGGCGAAGCATGGCCGCGGTTTGATCTGTGTCCCGACGACGCCCGAACGGTTGCAGCAGTTGGGGATCGAACGGATGGTCACGCAAAACCGCGAAAGTTTCCGCACCGATTTCCAGGTCAGCGTGGATGCGGCGCGGCGGATCACGACGGGAATCTCGGCCGCCGATCGCGCCGAGACCGTCCGCATCATGGCCGAGCCGATGGCTGTGCCGGACGACCTCGTCCAGCCGGGCCACATCTTTCCATTACGAGCGCGTCCTGGCGGCGTGTTGCAGCGGGCGGGTCACACCGAAGCGGCGGTCGATTTGGCATTATTGGCGGGATGCCGGCCCATCGGCGTGTTGTGCGAAATCCTGAACGATGACGGCAGCATGGCGCGGCTGCCGCAATTATTGAAATTCGCCAAAAAGCACAAACTGAAGATTTGCACGATCGCGAATCTGATCGAGTATCGCCGTACACGTGAAAAGCTGGTTGAACGGATTGAAACAGTTTGTATGCCAACGGATTATGGTGAATTTGACCTCCACCTGTACCGCTCAAAACTGGATGGGCAGCATCACGTGGCCCTGGTGCGCGGCAACGTGAGCGGACAAAAAAACGTGCTGGTGCGTGTCCATAGCGAATGCCTGACCGGCGATGTTTTTGGCTCACGCCGTTGCGATTGCGGACCGCAATTGCATCAAGCGATGCGGCAGATCGCATCGGCCGGCAAGGGCGTGATCGTTTATATGCGGCAGGAAGGACGCGGCATTGGCCTGGCGCCAAAAATCAAAGCCTACAAATTGCAGGAAAAAGGGCTGGATACGGTCGAGGCCAATCTGAAACTCGGTTATGGGATGGATTTGCGGGAATATGGCCTCGGCGCCCAGATTTTGGTGGACCTGGGACTGAAGACCATCCGTTTGCTAACCAATAATCCGAAAAAAGTCGTCGGTCTGGAGGGCTACGGCCTGAAAATAACCCAGCAAGTGCCCATCCGCATCAAACCCAATCCGTATAACGAACGGTATCTCAAGACCAAGCGCGAGAAGTTGGGTCATCTTCTTTAAAACCAGGATTCGGGCAGGTTTCATCGGCGAACAATGAGAGTTATCCTTTTGCAAGGGGATTGCCTGTCGCAAATTGCATTCTGCATTTTCTGTTTTCTTACTCTTCATATTCTTCAAAGAAATTGAGATTTCAGCGCATGGCATGGTTCGGGCTAATGAATAGACATGCGTGAACAGAAAACATTGGGACGCGCGCGTCAGCATTCGCGACAGGGAAAATTTCCCATCCAAAGAAAAGTTATTCACCAACGCCGCTTTATTAAATGATATGCCAAGAGGTTCCAAAGCATCTTATTTAGGGAAGCAAAAACGCCAGGCTTCCCATATTGAACACGGTTATGAAAATCGCGGAGTCAAACCGCAGGAAGCTAAACGTCGCGCCTGGGCGACCGTCAATAAAATGACCGGCGGCGGCAAACGCAGCGGGTCGGGACGGGGCAAAGCAGTCAACCTTTCACCCGCGCGCAAGGGCGGAAGGATTGGCGGACGCGCGCACAAAACGAGGTAACCATGAGTATATCCACCATTCTTGTTGTCCTTTTGATCGTATTACTGATCGGGGCGTTGCCGACGTGGCCGTATAGTGGCGGTTGGGGTTATTATCCGAGCAGCGGCCTGGGTTTGGTTGTGTTGATTTTGGTTGTTCTTCTGGTTTTAGGAAAAATATGAATACCGATCTTGCAAAAAAAGAATGTAAAGCCTGCGACGGCGGCACCCCGGCGTTGAAAGGCGAATCACTTCAACAATTTAAGAATCAACTCGATGGCGGCTGGCAGCTTGTCGGGGAACAACGCCTGGAAAGGCAGTTCAAGTTCCCCGATTTCCGGCACGCCCTCGAGTTCACGAATCAAGTCGGAGAGATCGCAGAGGAGCAGGGGCATCACCCGGACATTTTTTTGACCTATGGCGAGGTGCGCCTCCAGATATGGACGCACAAGATCAATGGCCTGACGGAGAGCGATTTCATCCTGGCCGCCAAAATCACTGAATTGGAATAACCCGTCGCCACCGAACTTTTATGAGAGCGCGTCATCACACCTCCCGAAAAATCCGATACGCCGTCGTTGGCCTGGGCCACATCGCGCAAAACGCGATCCTGCCGGCCTTCCAACACGCCGAAAATAATTCCGAGCTTGCCGCCATCATTTCCGACGACCCCGCCAAATTGCGTGCCATGTCGAAGGAATACGGCGTGGAAAACTGTTTCTCCTACAAGGACTACGAATTGTGCCTGCATAGCGGGGAGATCGACGCGGTTTACATCGCGCTGCCGAACAATATGCACGCGGATTATTGCGTTCGCGCGGCGGAAGCGGGCATCCATGTGCTCTGTGAAAAACCGCTCGCCGTCACGGAAGACGAGTGCCATCAGATCATCGGCGCCTGCGCCGACAACAACGTGAAACTGATGACGGCCTACCGCCTGCATTTTGAGCGCGGAAACCTGGAGGCGATCAATATTGTGCGCTCGGGCAAGATCGGTGAGCCAAAGATTTTCAATTCCGTTTTCACGATGCAGGTCGCGCCCGGGAACATCCGCACCAAACCGCATTATTCTGGCACGCCTTTGTACGACATCGGCATCTATTGCATCAACGCGGCACGGTACATGTTCGGGAAGGAGCCGGTGGAAGTATTGGGCCTCGGCGCAACGACCAGCGATTCCCGTTTTCGTCACAGTGAAGAGATGTCTTCAGCGATCATGCGTTTTCCGGATGAACGGCTGGCGTCCTTTACCGTCAGTTTTGGCGCAAGCGACACGGCGGACTTCGAGGTCATCGGCACCAAAGGCCGCCTGCGGGTCATCCAGGCTTATGAGTACTCGATGCCTGTGGTGCTGGAACTGACGCGCGAGGGGCGTACCCAAAGACAAACCTACGCCCAGCGCGACCAGTTTGCGCCGGAGCTTATCTATTTTTCGGACTGCATCCTCCATGATCGCGAGCCGGAGCCGTCCGGGCTGGAGGGTTTGATCGATGTCCATATCATCCGTTCGCTTTATCACTCCATGAAAAGCGGCCTGCCGGTGATGTTGAAACAATTGCAACGGCAGAAACGGCCAAGTTTGCGCCAGGAAATCTATCGGCCGCGCGTGAAAAATCCGAACCTGGTCCACGTGGCCGCGCCGACGAAATAACGGGGGCATTGACAGGGAAACATTGAAACGATTAGCCAAATATTCGCGCCGGATACTCTATTCTCTCATTGTCATCATCCTCGTCCTCGTCGTGGTGCGATTGGCGCTTCCCCATTTCATCAAGCATTACGTCAACGCCCAGTTGCAGAAATCCAAAGACTACGCCGGGCACGTGGATGGCATCAGTCTCTCGTTGTGGCGGGGTGCCTACGAGATAAAGGGCGTCAATATCTTCAAACGCAACGGCCAGGTGCGGGAACCGTTTTTCTCCGCGCCATCCCTGGACCTCTCGCTGGAATGGGGCGCGCTTTTTCACGGGCATATCGTGGCGCAGATCTACATGGAGCAGCCTAAATTGAATTTTGTCAAAGGCCCCACCGTGGAGCAGAGCCAGAGCGGCGAAAATACACCCTGGAACCAGATGCTGCAGGACCTGGCGCCGTTCAAGTTGAATCGGATGGACGTCCACGACGGCGAAATTCATTACAAGGACGATTATTCCTCGCCGAAAGTGGACATTTATTTCTCGGAACTTGGCGCGTCGGCTACGAATCTTTCCAATGCACAGAACCAAAAATTGGCGTTGCCGGCCGGGATTGTTGCCGATGCCAAAACCATCGGCAACGGCCACATGAATTTCAACCTGCAATTCAATCCCATGGCGGCGGCGCCTGTGTACCAGTTGCAGGCCTCCCTGACGAATGTGGACCTGCCCGCCCTCAATGATTTTATGCGCGCCTATGGGGAATTCGACGTGGCGCGCGGCTCATTTGCGATGTTCACCTCTATTGCGGCGACCAATCAGGCCTACGAAGGCTACGTTAAAGTTCTTTTCAATCATCTGGATGTTTTTGAATGGCAGAAAGAACGCCATAAAAACATTTTAAAGATTTTTTGGGAAGCCATCGTGGGCACGGCTTCCACCGTGTTGCGGAACCAGGTGAAAGACCAATTGGCGACCACCGTCCCCATCTCGGGCGTGTACACCAATTCGAGCGTGGACATCATGAGCACCATCGGCACGCTGTTGCGCAACGCCTTTGTCCGGGCATTGCTGCCGAAGTTCGACCAGAAAGTCACGACTAAGGAGGTGGCGCAAAAAGTCCAGCAGGGCCAGATCCCCAATGCCACCACCAACGGCGTGCCTAAAACCAACAATTTTGCGCCGACATTTTTGGAGACAAACAAGCCGGCGGCGTTATTGGAGAAGCCTGTGGTCCGGACGAATACGCCGTCGGCCCGGCCGCCTTAAAGCGGAGCTGTTCTTTGTTCCCATTCGATCCAAAGATGCCACTCCTGCCTGGCATTTTTATCCTGCTTCGCGCTTGCGGCTGCAAATGACTGATGTAACCTTTTGACATGTCAAAAAAGCAATTGCTTTCGCGTATTACCATCGAGCCGGGAAAATGCGGCGGCAGGCCCTGCATTCGCGGCATGAGGATTCGCGTGACCGACGTTCTTGAATTGCTGGGCGCCGGCGCGTCCTATGAGGAAATTTTGAAAGATTATCCCGACCTTGAACAAGACGACATCTTCGCCGCCATCGAGTATGCCGCGTACCAGACGGATCATGTTATTTTGCAAACAGCGTGAAATTTTTGGTTGACCATCAACTCCCGGTAGCGCTGGCCGAATTTCTGCGCAGCCGGGGCCACGATAGCCAACATGTCAGCGAGCTTGGGTTAAAAAACGATGATGATTTGACGATATGGAAGCACGCAACGTCCAATAATTTTGTTCTCATCAGCAAAGACCAGGATTTGTTCAATTTTGCCAGCCGCCCCAATGAACAAGGCAAACTGGTATGGGTACGGCTGGGGAATTGCCGAAACCAGCCGCTGCTGCGGGCGTTTGAAGAATTTCTGCCCCGGGTTTTACAATCATTTGACGAAGGCAATCGCATCATTGAAATTCGCTGAAGATTCTGAATGTGACTTACCCCGAAGCCATCCAGTTTCTTTATGGGCTGCGCTTATTTGGCGCAAAGTTTGGGCTGGAGAACACGTTCAAGCTGGCCGCGTTGGCGGACGATCCGCAAAAGAAGCTTCACTTTATCCATGTGGCCGGGACCAACGGCAAAGGCTCGACGTGCGCGATGCTGGAAAGTATTTATCGCGCTGCGGGCTTGCGGGTGGGACTGTTCACCTCGCCACATCTCGTTTCGTTCCGCGAACGCATCCAGGTGAACCGGCAGTTGATCTCCGAAGATGATGTCGTGCGGCTCCTTTCTGAATTTCAACCGTTCCTGAAAGAATTTTCCGAAGGACACCATCCGACATTCTTTGAAGTCGTCACGGTCATGGCCCTGAAATATTTCGCGGAGCAGAAGTGTGAAATGGTGATCTGGGAAACCGGCCTCGGCGGGCGGCTGGACGCCACGAATATCGTGACGCCGCTGGCCAGCATCATCACGAACATCGCGCTGGACCATCAACAATGGCTTGGCGATACGCTGGCGAAGATCGCGTCTGAAAAGGCGGGGATCATCAAGCCGGGCGTTCCCGTCCTCACGGCGGTGGACGAACCGGAAGCGCTGGACGTGATTGAGAAAATCGCGAGAGAGAAAGGGGCGCCATTAACGCTCGTTGATTCCGGTTGG
The DNA here is from genome assembly GCA_036502245.1 of Verrucomicrobiia bacterium. Taxonomy (GTDB): domain Bacteria; phylum Verrucomicrobiota; class Verrucomicrobiia; order Limisphaerales; family UBA11358; genus UBA11358. The sequence goes on along the minus strand of DASXYX010000069.1, from coordinate 44,021 downwards.
ATCGCGAGTCCGCCCACCCCGGCGTTAAGTGGAGAGCATCAGAAACGCAATGCGGCGCTGGCCATGGCGACGGTTGAGATGATAAACGGAGTCACGGAAAAACAGATCCAGGAGGGATTAGATCAAGTACAGTGGCCGGGGCGTTTGCAATTAGTAGAACGGTCCGATGGGCAAAAATTTCTGCTCGATGGTGCGCATAATACAGCCGCGGCAACTGTGTTGAGAGAAACCATTGAGAAAGATTTTTCAGATGACGAACGGACATTGGTCCTGGGGATTTTTGAAGATAAAGATTGGCAGCGTATCTGTGAGATCCTGGCCCCGCTGGCAAAAACCATTTATACCGTGCCCGTTTCAAGCGAGCGCACTGCGGATCCGGAACGATTGGCCGGGGTCTGCCGTTCGGCAAATCCGTCGGCACAGATCATTGTTTGCAAATTGTTGTCCGAAGCATTGGGGCCGGGAGTGAGGGGTGAGAAAATTGATCATCTCACTATTATTACAGGCTCTCTCTATCTCATCGGTGAAGCGCTGGAGTTGCTGGGATTGTCATCTTGCGTCAAAAGTGAGCGGGAATTGAATGAATGGACGACCGTAGCATCGTCTATCGACCATGGGAAATTGCCCCTGACCCGGTAAAAACGAGCTTGGTTGACTAGATTCGCTAATGATGCGGATGGAAGTGGCTTATTACTTTTACTTCTTATTGCTTTATGTCAATAAATTCGCTAATCTTAGAGAGTTATGGCTGACGCCAACGCATTGCCCCAACAACGCCGCTTCGCAGAGACTCTACGACCCGACGCATGGTGGCTGCAACCGCTGGCGGTCTTTCTCGGTTTCAGCGCGTTCATAGTCTATTCCACCTGGGCGGCGTTTCATCCGTTGCATAACGGCGCTTGTGTCTATTGGTTCAACGGCGGTGGCGCGGATTATCTGTCGCCGTTTTTCTCCCCGGAAATTTTTGGGTATTCGCCCCATGCGTTGTTTGGTCCGGTGCCGGCGTGGTGGCCCGCATGGCTGTTTTTTTCGCCGGCATTTCTTGTTCTCTGGGCTCCGGGCGGGTTTCGTTTTACCTGCTACTACTATCGTGGCGCGTATTACAAGGCATTCTGGGCCGACCCGATGAACTGCGCCGTTGGCGAACCGCGCAAGTCATACCTGGGCGAGCGTTATCTTCCGCTTATCCTTCAAAACGTGCACCGCTACTTCATGTATCTGGCAGTGATCTTCATTTTCATCCTGGCCTATGACGCGTGGGAAGCGATGTGGTTCAAGGATGCGAGTGGCGCGGAACATTTCGGCATCGGCGTCGGGACTATCATTCTGACGTTGAACACGATTTTTCTGGCGGCCTATACGTTCGGTTGCCATTCGCTGCGGCATCTGATCGGCGGGTTCCTCGACGAACCGTCGAAAGTTTCTGCCTGCGCGAAAAGTTACGCCTGCGTGAGCTGCCTGAACAAAAAACACATGATGTGGGCGTGGATTAGTTTGTTCGGGGTCGGGTTCAGCGATGTGTACGTGCGGCTGTGCGCGATGGGCATCTGGCACGATTTTCATTTCACTTTTTAATTTGTGGCAACGACCTACGAAACATTTGAGTTCGACGTGCTGGTGATCGGCGCGGGCGGCGCGGGTTTGCGCGCGGCCATCGAGGCCTCGGCGACCGGCGTAAAGGTCGGCCTGATCTGCAAATCACTGCTTGGCAAGGCCCACACGGTCATGGCCGAAGGCGGCATGGCGGCAGCCATGGGCAACGTGGACGACCGCGACAACTGGCGTGTGCATTTCGCCGATACGATGCGCGGCGGCCAATACGTCAATAACTGGCGCATGGCCGAGTTGCACGCCAAAGAGGCTCCGGAGCGCGTCAAGGAGTTGGAAGCCTGGGGCGCGGTGTTCGACCGCACGAAGGACGGGCGCATCCTCCAGCGCAATTTCGGCGGCCATCGTTATCCGCGATTGGCACACGTGGGCGATCGCACGGGGTTGGAGCTGATCCGCACGTTGCAGGACCACGGCATTCATCAGGGCATCGAAGTGTTCATGGAGCATACGATTGTCTCGCTGCTCAAGGACGGCGATCGCGTGGTCGGCGCGTTTGGTTATGACCGCGACCGTGGCCGGTTCAAGATTTTCAAGGCCAAAGCCATTGTCATGGCTACGGGCGGCGTGGGTCGCGCCTATAAGATCACCAGCAATTCATGGGAATATACCGGCGACGGCCAGTCGCTCGCGTATCACGCGGGCGCGGAATTGATGGACATGGAGTTCGTGCAGTTTCATCCCACGGGGATGGTCTGGCCGCCGAGCGTGATGGGTATTCTCGTCACCGAAGGTGTGCGCGGCGAAGGCGGCGTGCTCAAGAACAAGGACGGCAAGCGGTTCATGTTCGACGACATCCCGGACAATTATAAATCTCAGACCTCGACCGATCCCGAGGAAGGCTGGCGCTATACGCAGGGCGATAAAAACGCCAAGCGTCCGCCGGAATTGCTTACGCGCGACCATGTGGCCCGCTGCATCATGCGCGAGGTGAAAGCCGGGCGCGGCAGTCCGCACGGTGGCGTGTTCCTGGACATCTCGTGGATCAAGGAAAAGATTCCGAACGCAGCCGAGCACATCAAAAAGAAATTGCCGAGTATGTACCACCAGTTCATGCAACTCGCGAACCTGGACATTACGAAGGAACCGATGGAGATCGGGCCGACCACCCATTACATCATGGGCGGCATTCGTGTGAACGGCGATTCGCAGATGTCGAACGTGCCCGGACTGTTTGCGGCGGGCGAAGCGGCGGCGGGATTGCATGGCGCGAATCGGCTCGGTGGAAATTCACTTTCAGACCTGATTGTTTTTGGCAAACGCGCCGGCGAGTACGCTGCGAAATTCGCCAAAGACAATGGCGCGGCCAGGATTGACATGGCGCAGGTGCAGGACGCGGAACGCATGGCGCTGGAACCGTTCGAGCGCGGCACCAGGTCTTCGAACGCCGAAGGGCCTTACCAGGTACAATATGATTTGCAGGACATGATGCAAAGCCTGGTCGGCATTGTGCGGCGCGAAGAGGAAATGGTCCGCGCGCTCGATGGCATCCAAAAATTGAGACAACGCGAACAGCAGGTGGGCGTGCATGGGCATCGCGAATACAATCCCGGCTGGCATACGGCGTTGGATCTGAAAAATCTTTTGACCGTCTCGGAAGCCATCACGCGTTCGGCGATCGAGCGCAAGGAAAGCCGTGGCGGCCATTTCCGCGAGGATTACCAGGGCAAAGACGCGGAGTTCGGCAAGGTCAACGTCATCACCAAAAGGAACGCCGATGGCACCATGAACGTGCGCCGCCAAACGATTCCCGACATGTCGCCGGAATTGAAACAAGTGATCGAGGAGATGAAATGAAATCCGTCGCTTTCAAAATTTGGCGTGGCGATGCGAATGGAGGGTATTTCGTCGAATACAAGACCGATATTTCCGAGGGTATGGTGGTATTGGATGCGGTTCACAAAATCCAGGCCACGCAGGCGAATGACCTGGCCTGCCGCTGGAATTGCAAGGCGGGCAAGTGCGGCTCATGCTCCGCGGAGATCAACGGCATTCCCAAACTCATGTGCATGACGCGCATGGACACGATCCCCACGGACAAGCCCATCACCATTGAGCCGATGCGCGCGTTCCCCAGCATTCGTGACCTGACCACCGACGTCTCCTGGAATTATCGCGTCAAAAAGAAGATCAAAAAATTCAATCCGCGCAAGCCGGATGCCCCGGACGGCACCTGGCGCATGGCGCAGGAGGACATCGACCGTGTGCAGGAATTTCGCAAGTGCATTGAATGCTTCCTTTGCCAGGACGTCTGCCACGTGTTGCGCGACCATCACAAGCACGACGAATTTATTGGCCCGCGTTTCCTGGTCTATACCGCTGCGTTGGAGATGCACCCGTTGGACATCGAAGACCGCCTGCCGGAACTGCGCCGGGCGCAGGGCATCGGTTTCTGCAACATCACCAAGTGCTGCACCAAGGTTTGCCCTGAGCACATCACCATCACCGACAATGCTATCATCCCGCTCAAGGAACGCGTGGTGGACGATTTCTACGACCCCCTCGGCTGGATTTGGAAAAAGTTCAGGTCGGGGAAATAGCAAGGGCCACGAGGCTTATGAACTTATAGTGCTCAGGATTTTTAGTGGTCAGCGCTAAGGTGTTGCACAAGAAGTTGCCATATGGTATCCATAGGTTGAACCCATGAAAGTCAGGCGAAAATTTCATTCCATAGAAGAATCTTGCTATCTTACGGAGCAAAGTCTGTTGACCGATCTTTCATTCGTTGTAAGGGAAAAAACAAGTCCGATACGTTGCTATAGAATTGCTCAGGAATTTGATTATGCTTCGGGGCGAACCGATTTGCTTGGACTGGGGCAGCAGGATGAAGTGCACGCATTTGAAACAAAGCTTTCAAAATGGCGTGATGCTCTACATCAGGCGCGACGAAATTTATGTTTTGCTCACTATTGTTATGTTGTGTTGCCGGTTAAGGCTTCCAGCATAGCGCTGCAATTTGAACGGGAGTTTGTAAAACATGGCATTGGGCTAATTGTGTTGGGTATGCAACAAGCAAATTTGGCGATTAAACCACATCGTAATGATCCTTTGCTGCCTTGGCTCACCAAAGCTGCCCTTGCCCATTTTGGGAATGAATGAATGATAAGCCTGAGTTACCGGATGTTGCCGAGGCAGTGGCAAACAGCCTTGGTTTCAAAAATCCTGTTTTTTGCGGAAAGGGGTCATATAAGGAGACTTATCGTTGCGAAGATTCCAAAGGCAATGTATTTGCTGTTAAGTTAGTTGACCGGGTGAAAATTGAATTGGACCGTACCAAACGCGAAATTGAAGCGCTCAAGCAATGTAACTCGCTGCGAATTGCTAAGGTTATAACTAATAACACATTCACCAGTCCTGATAAACGCGTCTTCGACGTAGTGGTGGAAGAGTTTTTTGATGGCGGATCGTTAGAAGACCTCATGAAAACAACCGAATTTACCCAACCAATGGTTGTTGACCTCATTGAAGGTTTGATATTGGCCGTCAAGGATCTTCAGCCAAACCTTGTTCATCGTGATATTAAACCAGCCAATATTATGTTCAGAAAAAATCGTTCTGAACCTGCATTGGTCGACTTTGGCATCGTTCGAGATTTGAGCCAAACTTCATTGACAGCTAGTTGGTTTCCTCAGGGGCCTGGCACTCCATTTTTCGCATCGCCTGAGCAACTGACGAATGATAAAGCGCTTATCGATTGGCGAAGTGACCAATTTTCGATAGGTGTAATAGCGAGTTTGATATTAACCAACCGCCACCCATATCAAGTTGATCTTTCTAACCCAAGTGCTGCAGTTTACGCGGTATCTGAAAGGCGCGGGCCGGCGCTTGAATTTAAAACGGCGATGCTTCAAGCTGGGTTGCGTGCAATTATTAAGATGGTACAACCATGGCCGGTTCAGCGGTTTAATACCCCTGACACCCTCTTGATTGCGCTTCGAAAATAATATAAATGGCAACATATTTACAAATGGGTCATGACTCAGAAAACTTGGTTGGAGTACCAGGTTTGGATGGATTTGCCGGTTTAATCTTGAGCCCTGTAAACCGTGCGGAAGGAGAACTGTCAAAACACATCACGAATTTTAGAAAAAAAGGTAAGTACGAACTTGTTTTGGACCCACAGTTATATTGTCCTAAGAGCGAACGAGGCCAATTACCAAATCATAGATATTTTCCAAACGATCTGGATACGGCAGATATTAACTCTCCCAAATGGTGGCAAAAATTAATTGCCAAACTGGTGGATGAAGGCAACCACTTGAAAGTTGATGCCATTTGTTCGCCGGCTGTATTACCAAATAAATACACCGCTGAATATTATACTTCCTGTTGTGAGTCATTTTCTGTCCTGGCACAAGAACTTAAAGGCAGTGCTATTAAGCCTGTTCAGACTGTTTGTATGTCACTCAAAGACTTGGCCGAACCAAATGATGCATTAAGGATAGCTTCAATAATTTCGGGCAGTAAGCCTCCTTTGTGTTATGTTGTTGTGGAGGCCAATGTTCCGCCACGTCACGAAATAGATAATACCGCAAATCTTTTTTCTTTAATGGTTTTTATTTCGGCATTGGAATCGTCAGATTGTCCTACAATCGTATCACACTGTTCATCTGAAATGATACTAATGAAGGCGGCAGGGGCGACCAATTGCGCTTCCGGCAAGTTTTTTAATCTACGCCGATTTACTCGAAGTCGTTTTGACGAACAATCAGAAGGGGGTGGTGGTCAGCTGCCTTATTGGTTTGAGCAAGGTTTGATCGCATTTCTTCGTCGCGCGGATATTGCTAGATTACAGCGATTTGGGTTTGATAATTTTTTGAAGGTCGGGGCTTCGAATAATGTTTTCGCTTTGGAAATTTTAGAACAATTTTTAAATAAGCCTGATGAACCTTGGTTGGCCCTTAGTTGGCGCCAATATCTTGCATGGTTTCAACTCGTTGAAAAGGAATTGTCGAGTCCTGATGCGCCAACAACAGTTGCCACGTGGTTAAAAGAAGCGGAACAAAGATGGGAGGAACTCGATTCAAAAAACGTTCTATTTGAAGAGCGGCAAAATACCGGTCGTTGGATTCGACCATGGCGACAAGCGCTTGGAGATTTTCTCCGATTTAATGGATAGGCACGACGTTGTGGGCCATTGCCTGCGCTCTAAAGCGCGCTTTCTACACAGGCGCGCACCTGTTCGTGGGTAAGGTGATAATTGCGCATGATCTCATCCTCGGGCCAGCCCTGCGCGATAAGCCCCAAAATAAATTCAACAGCCAGTCGCGTGCCGCGAATGACGGGTTTTCCTACCAGCACAGCGGGGTCGGCGGTGATGTAATCCTGCCAGTTCATATGTGGAATTTAATCCTGGGGATTACGAAACGCAACCGTCAAACTTTTATGAATTCAGACACTCTCCAAAACTGGCCGGGTACTCACGTGCTTTGGCTGAACGTTGGGGACAGCCGGGCCTTTGGCCTGGGCGAAGGCGACTTTTGAGCGCAGCAACAGGGTTCCCAGGCACAGATCAGCCAGCGGCAGGACGACGTTGAAATTTTTGTTCATGTACCGATGATGCAGGAGGTGATGGCCATTAAGCCGAAAGAAAATGCCCGAACGTTCCAGGTGCCGCTTTTTGGGCAAATGCATGCACCAGTGCATATATTCGTAAGCCGTGAAATACAGCGTGCAGGCGACAGAGGCGCCGCAGAGGACGCCCCATTTGCGTGAGAGGAAGGCAAAGATCAGGAAAGGCATGGTGCCGATCGCCACAATGACCGGCCCGTTCCACCACGCCATGGGGATGGTCTTTTTATCCGGTTCATGGATAAGATGATACGTGTGATCGGCTTTGAAAACGTGGTGATGCACCAGGGTATGGCGCTCAAATGGGTAACGGAAAAACCTCACGAAAATTGACCGATGCATCAAAAAGCGATGCAGCGTCCATTCAAATATGGAGGCAACAAAAACTCCGGCCAAAAATCCGATGGCGCACCAAAAAAAGAACATACTCATAATGATTTATCTGAAAGACGGAATGAGAACGGCTGCCTGAACTCTGCTCAGTCTTGATATACAACAACGTCCAATTATTTGTGTCATGGGGCAAGTTTAATTTCCGGATTTGCGAATTTGTTACAAACGTATCGGTGTAAGACGAATGCGTACATCACGCCGTCGCAAGATTATCCTCCAGCATTTTCGAGCGAGCGGAATTTTCAGCGGCATCAGGCGCAGCGCTGTCCTCCTGGACCTTGAGCGGCTCGTAGAAAGTGTTGCGCTGGACTGGAGTCCTGCGAGCTTCACGAATGGCCTTAAGCATATCCGCCTCCGTCTGCAATTGCGGCGAGGTGGCCCCCGCCATGTGGAAGATATGTTCCTCAATGATCGTGCCGTGCAGGTCATCCGCGCCGTAGCTCAACGCCACTTGCGCCAGTTTCATCCCCAGCCCGATCCAATAAGCGGTGATGTGGTCGAAATTATCCAGATAGATGCGGCTGATGGCAATGGTCCGGAGCGAATCGTAACCCGTCGGCGTGTGCTTCACAGGAATATCGTTGTCCTCGGGATGATACGCCAGCGGCACGAAGCCGACGAAGCCATGGGTCTCATCCTGCAACGCGCGCAATTGGCGCAAATGGTCCACGCGATCGGCCAGGCTTTCCACGTGGCCGTAGAGCATGGTGCAGGTGCTGCGCCCGCCGAGTTTGTGCCAGGTGCGATGGACGTCGAGATATTCCTCGCCGGATTCTTTGCCGCGCGCGATGGCGCTGCGGACTTCCTTGCGGAAAATTTCCGCGCCGCCACCCGTGAGCGATTCCAGGCCGGCTTCCTTTAATTCGATGAGCATCTGCTGCACGGTTTTTTTCGAGAGCCACGCCAGGTGCAGGATTTCGATGGCCGTGAAACATTTCAACTGCAACCGGCTGTCGAGCGCTTTCAACGCTTTCAGCATGTCCGTGTAATAACTGAATGGCAGGGAAGGGTGCAGTCCGCCGACGATGTGCAATTCGGTGATACCCAGCTTGAGCGCTTCACGCGCCTTGCCGACGATCTCTTCGGTGGTGAACTGAAATCCGTCGGCATCGCGCTTTTTGCGTGCAAAAGAGCAGAACTGGCACGAGAGGATGCAGTAATTCGAGTAATTGATGTAGCAATTGATGATGTAACTGGCGCGATTACCGACTTTTTTCTGCCGCACAAAATCAGCGATGGCGCCGATGGCATTGATGTCCTTGGATTCGAAGAGGCGCATGGCGTCGACCTCAGAGATGCGCTCGCCGCCGGCCACTTTGTCATAAATGTCACGCAGTTCGCTGCGTTGAATAAAAAAATCCATCGCCCATATTAAAGCAGTTTTTGTGCGAAATGGCAAATTTCAATCGGCCATCGGGACATATTTAGTTGAAAGGTTGGTGGTTTGATTCTAAATTAGGGTAATGGACCCGAATCTTTTGAAGTGTATTCCCGGATTGCGCCGGGTTTATGCCTTTTATCAATCGGGTTTTGTCAGGAAGTCTAAATTTCAGGTTTTTATCGCAGCAGCATTATTGGCGCAGGCAGTTTTATTCGCACCAGAAGCCGGAGCAGCGCAAGTGCTCAGTGGCCACGTGCCGAAGGCCACCAGGGGACTGTCTCCCATGCGCAGGCTTGATAGCAACAGGCGGTTGAACCTGTCCATCGCGTTGCCGTTGCGCAATCGCGAGCAACTCACCAACCTGCTCGAAGATATTTACAATCCCTCCAGTCCGAACTATCGCCATTTTCTGACGCCGGACCAATTCGCCTCCTCATTCGGCCCCAGCCCTGGTGATTACCAGAAGGTGATCGATTTCGCAAAATCGCATGGGCTGGCTGTCAAAGGAACCCACCCCAATCGCACTTTGGTGGACGTCTCAGGATCGGTCGCAAATATCGAGAGGGCTTTTCATGTTCACATGCTCGTCTATCAACATCCAACAGAAGCGCGCGCTTTTTTCGCTCCGGATACTGAACCATCCCTGGACATCAATACGCCCATCCTGATGATCAATGGCTTGGACAATTACGTGAGGCCCCGTCCACGGCTGCACTTGCGCGACAGTCCTTTCAAGCCAATGGTACAGCCATTACGCAAAGGGGGCGGGGGCAGCGGCGGTAACACCGGTCCTTTCCAGGGATCTAATTACCGCAGCGCCTACGCTGCGGGCGTTTCACAGAACGGCGCCGGACAGTCGGTTGGGCTTTTTGAGCTTTTCGGTTTTAATGCCAATGATATCACGGACTACGAAGACAATAACGAGATATATCCCTATGTGAACGTGCAACCGATCACGATCGATGGTGGTAGCAGCAGTGATGACGTAGATTATGATGATTATCCCGGTTATCTCGATTATGCGTTTGAGGTCACGGGGGACATTCAGATGGCCATCTCAATGGCCCCGGGGTTAAACAACGTGCTGGTCTATATCGGTCCCACGCCGGACGATGTGCCGCCGCTGGGCACAAACGATGTGCAGGACGCATCGACGACCGCCCAGATCAATGACGTGCTGAATCGCATGGCCACGGATGACCTCGCCAAACAACTCAGTTGTTCCTACGGCTTCGATATCAATCTCTCGACGGTGCAGATTTTTCAGCAATTCGCCGCGCAAGGCCAGAGTTTTTTCCTGGCCAGCGGCGATTTCGGAGCCTATTCAGGGCCGGTGGATGAACCGGCCGATGATCCCTATATCACGGTCGTTGGCGGAACATCATTGACGACGAGTTCGACCGGAGCCTGGGCATCGGAAACCACCTGGTCCAGCCCGGCATCGAATGACGGCCTGGGTGACATCTCTCCTGCGGCAGCCTCCGGCGGTGGTGTGAGCCAGACATACGCGATCCCACCGTGGCAACAAGGCATTAGCATGATAGCCAATCAAGGCTCGACCACGATGCGCAATTCACCAGATGTTTCGCTGGTGGCCAACAACATGATCATTCAATGGGGCAACACTTACATTGGTGGAGAAGGAGGTGGTGGAAATTCGCTACCATGGCCTGAAGGTGGCACCAGCCTGGCCACCCCGTTATGGGCCGGTTTTATTGCGCTGGTGAACCAGCAGGCCGCCGCGAACGGCCAATCTCCCATCGGCTTCGTCAATCCAGCTCTTTATGCCATTGGGAAAAGCACCAACTACGCGTCCTGCTTTAACGACATCACCACCGGTTCGAACACGAACAGCGCCAGTCCAACCAAATACAATGCGACGGCCGGCTATGACCTGTGCACGGGTTGGGGCACGATGATCGGGGCCAATCTTATGCAGGCATTGTTGGCCCCGCCGGCGGAATATCTGGTCATCACGCCGCCACTGGGCTTCACCTCATTCGGACCCGGCGGCGGACCGTACACGGTGGCTTCGCAAACTTATACGTTGAAAAATGCCGGATCAACGCCGTTGAACTGGAGCCTGGCGAATAGCTCAAGCTGGCTCAACGCTTCGAGCGCTTCCGGCACTTTAAACAGTGGCGCCAGCACCACGGTCACCATCAGCCTCAATTCAGCAGCGACCAACTTTTTGATCGGCAGCTACAGCGGCAATGTATTGTTCGCCAACCAGAGCGACGGAACGTTCCAAAACCGGCAATTCAATCTCTACGCCGGCAACGGCGGTTTCGAGACCGGTGATTTCACCAATTGGACGATGGTCGGCGATCCAGACTATACTTTTGTTCTGGCCGGCGATGACGCGGACGTGGCGGGAGAAGGGGCTTTCCCGGACGAACCTGATGATTTTTTTGTGCATTCCGGGCTTTATGGCGTGTATCTCGGGGAATCTCCGGATACTGGCTCTCTTTCGCAAACGGTGACCACCACGGCAAGTGGACAATACGTGGTATCTTTCTGGCTGACCAGCATTGCCTACCAGGGCGAGACCGCTCCGAACGGTTTCGATGCCGAATGGAATAATTCGATCCTTTTCTCGGCCACCAACCTGCCGGCGTTTGGCTGGACGAACATGCAATACCTTGTCACTTCGGCGGGGACGAGCGGGACATTGAAATTTGATTTTAATAATACGCCGGGCGCTTTCGCTCTGGATGATGTGACGGTGCAGACCGCTCCGGGGCCGGTCCTAAATCCCACAACAGTTTCGGGAGGCAATTTTGGCATGAAAATAGGCGCCATCATCAACGCCTGGTATCAGATCCAATGTGCTACCAATCTCAGTTCCGGCTGGATCAATGTGGGCAGTCCAGTCCTGGCGACCAACACTGTCATGAGCATTTCTTTGCCAATGGGTGGTTCTTCGGGGCAATTCTACCGGGTCTTGATGTCCCCGTAGCGAAGGATTCAAATTATTGGATATCCAGTCCGGTTCCCTGTACACCGGCTTGCGTCAACAACTTGCCTTTGTAACCGCTTACTTTGATGCCACTAATGGCGGCGTGTGTGATGTTCGCCAGGTTGATGCCTTTCGCACATATGCCCGTGATGTTGGATAGGACGAAGCCATCCAATGGTCGTTGCGGAGAAATTTTACTGGCTTCAGCCAGCATTTTCACATTTTCCAGGCGGACGTTCGTGAAACTATAGTTCTTCCCCACTGGATAGCCGTCCAAACCCGCCACGGGATCATCCGCTGTGTTCGAGTTGCCTGAACTGATGAGGTTCACGCGCAAGAAATCACCGCCCGTCACATCCAGATCATCTGCGGAAATATTTTCGATGGCGCCACCGCGGCCGATGCGCGTCTTGATGTAGATGCCCGCGGAGTAGGCGTTGAGCCGGCAATGCGTGATGCGCACGTTGTGGACGCCGCCGGACGTCTCGCTGCCGATGCCGATGGAGGCGAAGCGATGGTCAATGAGCGTGCAATTGGTGATGACCACATTGTCCGTGGGCCGGCCGTCGAGCACCGCCTGTTTGCCGCGCCCGGATTTGAGGCTGATGGAATCGTCACTCGTTTCGATAGTGCAGCCATCAATGAGCACGTGTGAGCAGGAATCCACGTCTATGCCGTCGCGCCGTCCGGTGATGTTCAGGTTGCGGATGACGACACCCGTACAGTACGTGGGGTGCGTTGCCCAATTGCCGCCTTGCGTCACGGAAAAATTTTCCCACCAGACGCCGTGACAGGAAACCGGTTCCAGCACAACGGAGCCGCGCGGATTTTGCGGCGCGGCCATTTTGGGATTCCCGATGATTTTGCCCGGGCCGATGATGGCGATGTCGTCCGCATTGGTCGCGTAGATCAATCCGCGGCGGCCAATCTCCCATCGGCCTTCCCAGCGGATGGGAATCATCGGATAATCATTCGTATTACCGCTGCCGGTGAGCGTCGTGCCCTGCTCAAGCTGGAGGGTTGTGTGCGAACTCATCTGGACGCTGCCAATGAGATAATTGCCGGGCGGCACGACCAGTTGCCCGCCACGAGTGGCACAGGCATCAAGCCCCTTTTGGAAAGCGACCGTATCGTTGTTCGTGCCGTCGCCGACAGCGCCGAAGTCACGCACGTTGAAAACAGCTTGTGGTGTGGCGTTATTGGTTTTGCATCCCGTCAGTCCGACGAGCGCGAGGCCGAAAATGGCGAAAGAAAATAGTTTCACTTGTTGGGCACGTTATTGGTCGAACCATCGTCCGCCGGGAAGTTATCGAATGCGCGATGATGATCGATGCCGCGCAATTGCTGGTCGGCAAAATCAAGCGCGGCGTTCCAGTCGTCGGCAGTCAGCATGTGCCGATGCGGTTCGTAGTTGGCGGCCACGCGGTTGGTGCTGACACCCAGGAAAGCATAGACCGGTTGGGCGGCCAGGACGGTCTGTCTCACGGCACTGGGCACACAATTCTGGTCGACGGTGCCCTCGATGGAGATCCACGGGCGCGGCGCGGTGAGAGCCGTGTACCAATAGGCGTCGAACGGCAGCTTGTATATCTGGCCGGTGAACTCCTTCAGGCGCGGCACGAAATAATATCCGTACTTACGCGTCATATCTTCAACGCCTTCCTTGCCGCCGCGGCCCGGCCCGCAAAAGCGATACGCGCCCGTGCCCGCGCCGCTGGAACCGGCAGGCGCGCCCAGGGAGACGCGATCGTCAAAGGCTGTGGCTACCATCGTGAGTTTGCCCAGGCGCGAATGGCCCAGGACGATCAATTTGTTTTTGTCGGCGAACGGTTGGGTCTCGACGTAATCCACGATGCGCGACAGTCCCCACGCCCAGCCGAGCAATACACCCCAATCATAGCCGGGATACGCCGGGTAGAAGGTGCTGGAGCGGAAATTTGTGTTGTCCTCGCCGCATTGGGTGTAGCGATAGGTCACAATGGCGTAACCGCGCGAAAGGATATTTGAAAAGCCCATCGCCGCCTGCGCGGGTTCAACGGGCCGCGAGAGCATAAGCAGGAAGCGGTTCGTTGTTGCCGGATTGGCTGTGTTGGTGGGGACGACGCCGGGCGTCATGAAAAACGACGGGTTGATGATCGTCGGGAACGGGCCTTTGCCGGCCGGCTTGAAGATGGCGATGTCCAAACCGAGGCTTCGATGCGGTCCAAAACTCAGATGCACCAGGCGATAATCCACGGTGCCATCCACCAGGCTTGCGGATTTGAGGTCTTTGCCCCTGACATTGCCCGGCGGAGGCGGCTCATGGCCCAGTTCATAGTGTTCCAGGATGGCCTTCATCTCCTCGCGGCGTTTTTTCCATTGTTTGAGCGTCGTCACGCGGGTGCCATCGTCCATCGTCATGGCATCGGGCATCTGCATTTGAACGGGGAGATTGCTCACCTCCAGAAACTGTTCTGCCGCGTGAAGCCTCGGCGGAATGACCGTCACAGCGGCGATGGCGAAGAAAAAAATGATGGCGCGTTGAGTTTTCATATCAGGACTGGTGGAATGCCAAAGCCTCGCGCCGAAGAATGGGAAAGTAAAGAGAATTACGCTGATTTGGTGGGGCGAGACTCCGTCGAGCCCTGATTGTAGCCGCGTCTTGTTTACGGCCGTAGCTTGTATTGGAGCGGTACTAACGCAACTGGAATCCACCCCCGCAAATAACTTCCACCGCTACTACAGCAAGGAAGACCGCGCTGACAAGGGCATTCAACCGGAAGAAGGCCAGGTTCACCCAGTTCAAATTGCGCCGCCGCGCGATCCAATGTTCCAACACCAGGCATCCCACGATGATGAACCAGCCGATGAGATAAATATAATGAAAGCGGCAAAGCATGCCGAAGGCGAACAGCAAACCGCACATGAACATGTGCGCGAGAAACGCCGCCGTAAGCGCGTTTTGCTGGCCCCATGCGACGACCAACGAGCGCAGTCCATGCGACTTGTCGAATTCATAATCCTGCAACGCATAGATAATGTCGAAGCCCATCAGCCAGAGAATGACGGCAAGCGCGAGCACGGCCATTTGCGCGATTTCCACGTTGGAGACTTGCGCGCCCTTTACAGCCAGCCATGCGCCGATGGGCGCGAGAGCCAGTGCGATGCCGAGAAACACGTGCGTATAGTCTGTGAACCGTTTGGTGAGGGAATAAAAACAGATGACGATGAGTGCGACGGGTGACAGATAAAAACAGAGCGGATTCAGAAAATAACTGGAAACAATCAACCCCACGCCTGAAATAACCCACAGCAGAAGCGCGCTCGCCAATGAAATTTGGCCAGCAGGCAAATGACGGTTTTGTGTCCGGGGATTAAGCGCATCGAATTTGCGGTCAGCGATGCGATTGAAGGCCATGGCGCAGGTCCGTGCGCAGACCATCGCGACGAGGATCAGTCCGAAGACCCGCCAGCCGGGCCAGCCGCGATTATCACGCGCGGCCACGAGCATCGCCGCCAGCGCGAACGGCAACGCAAAAACCGTGTGCGAAAACCGCACGAAACCGCCCCATTTTTTAATAACGGATAACATTCAACATTCAACATTCAACGCCCAACATCGAAGTGATTCAGGATGTGGCTGCTTGTGCATTTCGTTTTGCGGTTTGGATGCTCGAATGAAAAATGCGGACCAACTCATCGCATTCACTCAGCACAAACAATAATGTAGTTTCGTTTTTTACCCAGGCTTTGCGCTTGATTAGCCGGGCCCATCGCCGGGTTTCCCGCAATTCCTTCAGGCAGATTTTCATTTTATGGATAAAATCATCCCGGGATTCCGCTGCTTCAGCTTCGCCATGGTTTGGATATGGGGCAGTCCCTGAGCGTAAAATTTGCCCCGCAATATGATTGCCAGCACGCGTAGTCGGCAAATTTTCAGATAGATCTATGATCGCTGATGCAAATTCCAACAACCGGTCTTCAAGATCGAATTTTCGGCTTTTCCCATTCCCGTCGTTGAATTCCCAACTCGGCGTTTCCGGATCCTTGGGAATTGAATGTTGAATGTTGAATGTTGAATGTTTCCCGGTCTTCATCTTTGATTCTTTTCTCCCGTCCATCTTGGTGGAAGGCCATTCCCGATGCACAAATAGTCAAGCTCACCCCAAATCGGCGTTTCCGGATCCTTGGATGTTGGATGTTTTTTTACTCCCATACTCATTCCTTCTCTTCCGTCCATCTCGGCGCCAGCTCATTCACAATTCCTAAATGGTCCAACACCCGTGCGACAACGGTATCCGCCAGCTCGACGATCGTTTTTGCGCCCGCATAAAAACTTGGATTGGCCGGCAAGACGATCGCGCCCGCCAACAGAAGCAGCTCCATGTTTTTGACATGGATAAGGCTCAACGGTGTTTCGCGTGGTACGAGAATAAGCTTTTTCTTTTCCTTGAGCGTCACATCCGCGGCGCGCAGCAGGACGTCTTCGCTGTATCCATGCGCGATGCGTCCCATCGTCCCCATGGTGCAGGGGATGACCACCATGACGTCCGGAGGATTGGAACCGCTGGCAAACGGAGCGTTCATGCTCTTCAAAGAGTGGGTCTTCACGCCTGCGGGCAGTTTGAGGCCGCCGGGCAGTTCCTCGGCTATGACCTGCTGCGCGTAATTGCTCTGGACGACGTGGACCTCGTGCATTCGCGGGTCGAGATTGTCGAGCAGTCTCTGTGCATAGATGGCGCCACTGGCTCCGGTGATGGCTACGAGAATTTTCAAAGTTGTTTAACCTTTCGCATTGATTATGACGGAGGCTTCGCAATGCGACAAGTCCCCAACTTATTGCGATGCCTTATTGCTTTTGTTAGCTTGCTGTGATGGACGCCACCCGGAACCAACAAATGCGAAAAATGCGAATGCTGATTTGCCTCGCATTAGTCCTGGCGACCTTTGCCACCTATTGGCGGGTCTCTGGCAATGACTTCATCAATATTGATGACGGCCTCTATGTTAAGAACAACCCCTGGGTGAACCACGGTTTGAGCTTTGCGGGCGTAAGCTGGGCCTTTACCCATTTCTATTCCCACAATTGGCATCCCCTCACCTGGATTTCGCACATGTTGGACTGCCAGCTCTTCGGTTTGCAGCCCGGACCGCAACACATGGTCAACGTCGGATTTCACGCGGCCAACGCGGTCCTGTTATTTTTGCTGTTGAACCGCCTGACCAGCGCTCTGTGGCGCAGTGCTATCGTCGCCGGTTTTTTCGCGCTGCACCCATTGCATGTGGAATCGGTGGCGTGGATCGCCGAACGTAAAGATGTCTTAAGCGCTTTTTTTGGTTTGCTGGCTCTCCTGGCCTATACCCGTTATACGGAAGATCTGGCCCGTCGAGACCTTGCAAAAGATGCAAAACCCTGGCGCTGGTATGGGTTCGCGCTCATCTTTTTTGTGCTCAGTTTGATGTCCAAACCAATGCTCGTGACGCTGCCCTTTGTGATGTTGCTGCTGGACTATTGGCCTCTGCGCAGGCTTTCAAAGCCGATAGGCGATGCCGGAAGCGTTGATCACCGGTCAATGAAATCACTTCTGTTGGAAAAATGTCCGTTCTTTGTCCTGGTCGTGGCCTCATGCGTCGTTACCTACCAGGCGCAACATAGCAGCGGAGCCGTTGTGGAAAGCCAGTCAGGTGTTTATGTGGGCAACGCGTTGATATCTTATCTCCGCTATCTTGAACGGATGTTCTGGCCTATGGGGCTGTGTATGTTGTATCCGTTTTCACCGATTTCCGCTTGGCACGTTGTTTGCGCCCTCTCCATTTTGCTGGCCGTCTCGGTTTTCTGTGTGGCGATGGCAAAGCATCGTCCCTATTTGGCAGTAGGTTGGTTTTGGTATCTGGGAACGCTGGTGCCGGCCATTGGATTCTTGCAGGTGGGACCGCAATCTTCCGCCGATCGTTACACGTATATCCCGCTGGTTGGCGTGTTCATCGTGTGCGTTTGGGGCGCCGCGGACTTGATGAGCGGCTGGAAGTTTCAGAAGCAGGTTGCCACGCTGGCTTCCATGCTGCTCCTGGCGATGTGTTCCGCAATGACGGTGCATCAACTTCAATTTTGGAAAAATGGCATCACGCTTTTGGGCCGTACCTTGGCCGTTACCGCAAATAATGCCTCTGCCCAGGACAAATTTGCTGAAGCCCTGATCGCTGCCGGCGAAGGCGGAGAAGCCCTTACGCATGACGCCGAAGCAGTGCGCCTGGATCCGGCCAATGCCGTCCTGCAAAATGATTATGCGTCCGCGTTGGACGGCGCTGGCCGGCAGGACGACGCTCTTGCGCATTACGCGGAAGCGGCGCGCCTGGCCCCAAATAATGCGCTCATCCAGAATAATTATGGAGTCGCGCTGGTGCATGATGGCCAGACCAACGCCGCCATCGCGCGTTATGAAATGGCCATCCGCCTCCAAACGAATTATGCCGATGCCTACAACAACCTGGGCGCGGCGCTGACGGGAACGGGGCGTTTTGCAGAAGCTGCCTCAGCCGTTGGTCAAGCCGTGAACTTTGAACCGGATAATCCCGCCGTACGCGTCAATTTCGGCCTGGCGTTACTCAGGCTCGGAAGGGTTCCGGATGCCGCGCAACAATTCGCGAAGGCCGTGTCCCTGGCTCCCGACCTGCCCCAGGCGCAATATCAATTGGGACTTGGCCTCGCCATAATGCGCCAACCGGCAGACGCCCTTCGCCATCTACAGGAGGCATCACGATTGCGACCGTATTGGCCTGACCCGCTCAATGCTACCGCCTGGATTCTCGCCACGGATGGTGATGCTCAAATCCGCAATGGACCGGAAGCGGTCAAGCTGGCGGAAAATGCCGCAACCCTTTCGATGTGGAAGGACCCGGTCATATTAAACACCCTCGCCGCGGCTTATGCCGAGGCAGGACGATTCGACGACGCCGCCAAAACCGCCGCGCAAGCTGTTACCCTGGCAAAAAAATCCGGGCAGAATCAGTTGGCGACCCAAATCCAGGCGCTCCAGGCGCTGTACCAGCAACATCAGGCCTTTCATCACCCTTAGAACATTTGAAGAAACTTAATCGCATTATCTTCCAGGGTTGGTTTAGTCTCTAAAAATATCCAGCGCAGCTGCTGAATCAAAACCCCCGAAGGGGGGGGATAAGCTGATAGCCCCGGGTGAGCGAGTCTGCGAGCGCTACCCGGGGTATCTAGTCCCAAAACGACAGCCGCTATTTGCGAAGCCGCGCGAAGCGCGCATCTTATCTGCGGTCATTATTATTGATATGGTATAAATGGCGAAACAGCTTGAGTCCCTGTTTTCATTCCGCACAATTGGCGCGTGTTCAAAGTCGCAGGAATCATTTTCGTAGCGGCCATTCTTCTGGCTGGATGTTCGACCTCCCCCCCCAGGCCGCCGTCGCAGGTCGAGGAAGAGAACGCGCCCAACCATGCGTCTTCGTCATATAATTGGACCAATCCCAACGTGCCTACGCCTTATGTCCCACGCCAGTTCCAGGAACCGGAAGCTCCCGTGATCCGGCCCGCGCCCGCGCCTGCGCCACAACCCATGTCCGCTGTGAACTCGTGGGTGCCGCTTCGTGAATGGGCAACCACACACCATATCGGCTCACCGCATCGCCTCTCGGACATGTCCGTCGCTGAATACGCCATCGGCTCACGCAATGGCGCCATGGTTCTGGAGATCGGCAGCATCGAAGCCACCTGGAACGGCGTCATCATCAACCTCGGTTTCGCGCCGCAATTGATTGATGGAGAAATTTACCTCGATGAACTCGACCTGCAAAAGAACGTCGAACCACTGTTATGCGAATCGCCGCTAACATTTGATAGCAACCGCGTCATTGTGATCGACCCCGGCCACGGCGGGTCGAATACCGGCACTCACAGCGTTTTGGATGGGCGGTTTGAAAAGGAATTTACTCTCGACCTGGCCTTGCGGCTTAAGCCATTGCTGGAAACAAATGGTTGGAAAGTGTTCTTGATCCGTGGCAGTGACACGTACATGGCCAATTCAAATCGCGTCACCTTTGCCACGACCCGCCATGCGGACGTGTATATCAGCCTGCATTTCAATTCCGCCGCGCCGGATACCCGGCAGGCCGGCCTGGAAACATATTGCTATACTCCGACAGGGATGCCCTCAACCGTCACGCGCGGGTATTCCGATCCGTGGTCGGAAAAACTGTCGAGCAACGAGTTTGACGCGCAGAACCTGCAACTGGCAGTGAAATTGCAGGACAGCCTTGCGCAAGCCATCGGCATGAAAGACCGTGGCGTCCGGCACGTGCGCTATATCGAAGTCCTGCGCAACCAGAAATGTCCCGCCGTCCTGATCGAGAGCGGATACCTGTCCAATCCGGCGGAAGCGCGATTGATTGAAAGCGGCGAATATCGTGAAAAACTCGCCGAAGCGATTGCGTCAGCCCTCAAATGAAGAAACGAAAACACATTTTGATAACCGGTGGCGCTGGATTTATTGGATCACATCTGGTTGAACGACTTTTGAACGAGGGCAAAAAAGTCATCGTGATTGATGATCTCTCGACCGGGAGCCTGCAGAATCTTCGTGTAGTACAAAAAAATCAGGGGCTAAAAATCATTCCATGTAAGATTTCGGAGTGCAAACAATTGCCTCAATTGGCAGCCGAAGCGGAATTTATTTTCCATCTGGCGGCAACCGTCGGCGTGGAACTCGTGGTTAAATCAGCCTTGCACGTCCTGGAATCCAGCTTTCATGAGACGGAAATTCTTTTGCGCGCCGCGTTGAAAAATTCCACGCCACTGCTGTTGACCTCCACCTCCGAAGTGTACGGCAAGAGCGCCAAGACTGAATTCAGCGAAAGCGACGATCTCCTCATCGGCCCGCCAAGCCAATCCCGTTGGAGCTATGCGTGCTCAAAACTGACGGATGAATTTCTGGCGCTGGCCTATGCTCGGGAGAAAAAATTGCCCGTCATCATCGCGCGCCTGTTCAACACTGTGGGACCGCGCCAGACGGGCCGTTACGGCATGGTGCTGCCCCGCTTCATCGCCGCCGCGAAAAAGAACGAGCCGCTTAAAGTCTTCGGCGACGGCAAACAAACGCGCTGCTTTTGCCTGGTCAGCGACGTAGTGGAAGCCCTGGTGCGCCTGAAAGATTGCCGCAAGGCTAGGGGTGAGATTTTCAATATCGGCGGCACCGAGGAAATCTCCATCCTGAACCTGGCCAAACTCGTGGTAAAAACCCTGGGATCAAAGTCGCGCATCTCCTTGATCCCTTATGATAAAGCCTACGCGCCCGGTTTTGATGACATGCGCCGCCGCAAACCTCGGGTAAAAAAACTGCAAAGCTTTGTCAAATTCCGGCCAAGAACCCCATTACAACAAATCATCCAGCGTACGGCGGGGTGATCACAGAACTACCTCCTTTAAGGTGCAATGCAACAGATTATGATTAAACCAAATCAAGCCTTTGCATGGCGAAAAGGGCTGCGGCTAATTCCGAGTGAAAGGGTCATTTTGGTATTTCCTGGAGCATTAATTCAAGGTGAGGAATTGATCGGAGATATCATCGAGGTTTCTGATAATGCCGATATTGGATTTCAAAAGTCGGAGAATCCCGAAGAAATATTTAGCCACATTGTATTAAAGGTAGCTAAAGGCGACGGAATTTGCCTTAACCGTTCCACAGAAGCGATACTCGTGTGTGATACTGATCAACCTGTAGCCTTTGAAGTGGGAGATCAATGAATGTTTTAATCAAACAGTTTCCCTCAAAATCAATTTTATGGTCGTTAAAGGAAGGTAGCATTATTGATGAACCTGCGGATGTTCTTATCTGTTCAGCCAATGTTTCTTTAAATCTTTCCGGTGGGGTTGGCGCCGATTTGCTCGGCCGTTATGGAACCAAAATGCAGAGGGAATTACACCAAATTTTGAAAAATCGGAGCCCGAAGGTTGCCTGCCAAGGCGAAGTCTTTACATATACTGGCCGAGAGCTTCCGTATAAGGCGGTATTACATGCTGTTGCTGTTGATGGCTGGTATCATTCAACGGTTAAAGTTCTTGAGGAAATAATCGAGAAATCTCTTCGCGAGGCTGTAAAATTTAATGCTAGGAAAGTGGCTTTGACAGCATTGGCAACTGGCTACGGCGATTTAACAATAAAAGATTTTTCAGCTGCAATAAAACCATTATTGAATTCAGATTATCAGCCAATAAATGAAATTTGCGTTTGTTTAATGGATCATAAACAGTTGGTCGAATTGAGTGATTATCTTTTTTAGTGAAAGGGTCATGAAAGGGTCAGCCTGACTTAAATCTGCAACTCGAATTTGTTTCCGGGAAACATTACGACAGGGAAAGCAGAAGTATGATTGAAAAATGAAGAAGTGTCGTGTTTTGGATATTTATTCAGGGGTCGGCGTTCGCTTTCGTCAAGGTTTTGCGGGACAAGGGTCTCTGCCCCATCATTTGGGAGGTATATGCCGGGCCTGTATACCGAAAATGAGAAAACGAAGCCAAATTGATTTTAAACACAAACGCCTCATTAATAGCAATTTGTCACACATTTTTGCTCAAAATGAACTGCAAAAACGAAGCCAAATCGAACCCAAAGGAAACATCCAATATGCAACATCCAACAACCAGAGAATGGTCAAGCCCCAACGACCATTTTTATTGGGATTTGAAGTTTCTCTGGATCTTGGATGTTGGTCGGTTGGAGTTTATTCCTTTCCATCCGTGTTCATTCGTGTCCATCCGTGGTTTCACTCTGTTCTCTCTGTTTCCTCCTGTTCGACGGAATTGACGCCAATTGAAGCGAATTGACGTTTACCCAAATCCCATAATGATTGGTATGCTCGACACAGAAGGCCCGGATTGCTAGCGTTTTAACATGAATTTTCTCGTCACCGGCGGCGCAGGCTTCATCGGTTCGCATGTCAGCGAACGGTTGTTGCGCGACGGTCACAGCGTCTGGGCCTTCGACGACCTGAATAGTTTCTACGACCCCCAGTTCAAGCGTCGCAACATCCGTGAAGTGCAGGCGCTGGCTAAACCGTTTGAATTCGTTCAGGGAGACATCACTGATACCGCTGCTCTTTCGGAAGTTTTTTCATCCGTCAAATTCGATCAGGTCATCCATTTGGCAGCCCGCGCAGGCGTGCGTCCCAGCCTGGCCGAACCGGCGCTTTACCAGCGCGTGAACGTGGAGGGCACGGTCAATGTGCTTGAAGCCGCGAGGAAATCCGGCGTCAAAAAGATCATCATCGCCTCGTCCTCGTCCGTGTACGGCGTGAACTCCAAAGTGCCGTTCTCGGAAAGCGACCCGATCTTCAATGCCATCTCTCCGTATGCAGCCAGCAAACTGGCCTGCGAGGCGCTCGGCCATGTCTGGCATCACATCTATAAGATGGATGTTACGATGCTCCGCTTTTTCACGGTCTATGGCCCGCGCCAACGCCCGGATCTGGCGATCTTCAAATTCGCGAAACTCATCACTGCTGGAAAACCAATCCCCGTATTTGGCGGCGGCACCGCCGCGCGCGATTACACGTTTGTTTCGGACACGGTTGACGGCATCATGGCTACGACAAAAAAAGATTTCGGTTTCGAGGTTTTCAACCTGGGCGAGTCGCAGACGGTTTCGTTGAGCCGGATGATCGAGCTTTTAGAGTCAGCCCTCGGAAAGAAAGCCATCATTGATCGACAGCCATTGCAACCCGGCGACGTGCCCATCACCTATGCGGACATCTCCAAAGCGCAAAAAAAGCTCGGCTACAATCCGCAGATCAAGATTGAACAAGGCATCAAATTGTTCACCGACTGGTTCGTGAAAAGCGATGGCGGGGTGAAATAACAGAAAGAAATTGCCGCAAAAGAACGCATAGAGCGCGAAAAGTTTTTAGATCAGATTTGAAATAAAGGGCGTTTTTAAAAGCTCGTCCTCATCCTAACCTTCTCCTCCAGGAGAAGGGACAGCGCAAGAAGATTTATTGCTTTGCGAAATGCCAATCTGACTGATTCAGCCTCTGTCCTTTCATAGCATCGAACAACGCGCTTCAACTACGGTTTTTGTTGTTGCCTCGGTGAAGATGAAGGCGCTTGCGGCGGCGAGTTGGTTTTATTCTCGTTCTTGAAAGCCGAACGCAACAACCAGTGACGCTTCAATCCCTGGATAAAGTCATCGTAATCCAGAATGGTTTTTGAAACACCGCTAAGCATGTTGGAGTTCGACTGCACCTGCACGGCGAGATTGCTGGTGATGTCGGCCAGGCTCACCAGGTTTGCGGTGATGTTGGTGTCCAGGTGCGCAACCAGGAGGTTGGCATTGGTCAGGACCGGATGGGTCGCGACAATGGCGATGTTCAAATTGGAAGTGACCTGGGCGCTGTTATTGAGGACCGCTGTCAATTGCGTCGTCAACAACGGGCGGACGGCAACAATGGCGTCGTTCAGGTTGGACGTCACTTGCGCGCTGTTATTGATCACCCTGGTCAATTGGTTCGTCAATGCGATGACCGCCGGAAGGGCAGATTGCACCTGCCCGATCATCGCCTGCAATTCGTCAGATACGGGAGGCGTTTCAACCGGGGCCAGATAAGCAGTCTCATCCGTGGGTGAAAATCCTTCATACGAATGGTCTCTCTGATGCCATGAGGCGACGATGTAATGTTCATCAGCTTCGGTATTGTTGTAGGCGCGGACGACCGGAAGATTCAATTGCGCGATCTGCTGGAGGTTGGATGCGTTCAAAAAAGTGAAGGCGCGGAAAAGGAGATTGGAATTGGCGTCGTAAATCTCCTGGGACAATTGCCATTGGCCGGGTTGGGTGGTCGTGTCCTGCTGCAAATCCGCGAGATTCGAGAAAACTGTGATGGGCTGGGTCAGGCATTTTTCATAACCGTTGGTGCCGCGGGTTATCTCGATGAGGCGTTGGTTCAAAAATCCGGCGGCATCCACTTTCACAAACGAGCCTTCGGTCTGGATGTAGCGGAAGTATGGGTCCACCACGTCAAATTCCACACGCACTCCCCGGCGGAGAGGGTCGTTCGGAGGCATCGGATGGACCTTGGTGATACGGCCCACTGAAAAGCCCATGAGGTACACCGGATCGCCGACATTCAATCCCGCTGAGCTTTGCAGGTAGGTATGGAACTGGGCCTTGATCTTGAACCAGCCGCGTTGGTCGGCGACATGATAGAGGTAATATCCGAATCCGAACACCAGGAGGGCGGTTGCGAGAAGGACGAACCAACCGACAGCGCGTTCCATGTGGTTCAGGCGAGTTCGTAGTTGAGGAGTCAGGTCTTGCAGTGGCATAAATATTCAAGTCAGCGCGGTGCGTCAACGGTTTCGGCAGGGGTGGCGAGCAACTCTTTCACCAATGGATCGGAAGAAGATGCCATTTCATCCCATGAACCGAGCTGGATGAAACTTTTGTCTTTTAATAATGCGAATCGGCGATTTGCGCCGCGCCAGGGACGCAGGTCATCGGTGGCGGCGATGATGGTCATCGGTTTGCCGCCTAATGCTTTATGCCCGCGTGATAATTCATCCAGGAACCGCGCCCACCAATAGACGTGGCGCGCCTCCAATCCTCCCAGCGGATTGTCCGCCACCAAAATATCCGGCTGTAACATCAGTGCCCGCGCCAGGCCAGCGCGTTTGATCCAGCTTCGCGGCAGGTTTGCTGGTGTGACCTCGGCGATGGGTTTCAGTTCGGTGAGTTCGAGCAACCCGGCAACAAGTTTCGCGCCCTCGGCAGGCTCAAGGTTCTTATGATAACAAAGCGGCAGCGCGATATTTTCCGCGACGGTCAAATGATGGAAGAGTGATGCATTCTCAAAAATGAATCCCATGCGCAAGCGGTCCGCGAGGCGGGACTCATCAAAGATGCGTGTTTCATTGCCGTAAAATTTGTAACAACCATCCACAGGAGGAACCAACCCTGCCGTGGTCATCAGAAAATCGCTTTTGCCGGAATACGGCGGCGCGCCGATAACCCAGAATTCTCCGGGTGCGACCGCCCAGTTGACCTTTTCCAGCATCACGAAGGCCGGATCATTCACCGCACCGATGACGACATCGCGCATCTCAATCACAGGATTTGAGTTATCGCTCATAAGTGCAGGTAAAGGACGATGAAGATGGCATCGATGAAGATGCAAGCGATGATGCCCTGCGCGATGGCGCGCACGGTCACGCGGGAGACCTCTTGCAACCGCAACGGTTGCGCCAGGCCGTGATAACAGGTCACGATGCCGATAAAAAATCCGAAGGCGCAGGATTTCAACGCGAGCAGCGCGAAATCCAGCCAGTTCATAGAATCGGCGAGTTCTTTAAAGTAATCACCCGGATTAAGGGGTACATTCTGCAAAAAGACAAAGAGGTAGCCGCTGACGAGCGCCGCCAGGACCAGATAGATGGTCAGCGAAAAAACTCCGAGAGTGATCCCGATGACACGGGGAACGATCAAATAATGGACCGGGTCGATGCCGAGAGATTCCAGGGCTTCGACTTCATTGAGGGCGCGCGCAGTACCGAGTTCGATGACGTTCGCGGTGCCGACGCGCGCGAGTATCAACACCGCCGCAAGCAACGGTCCCAATTCACGCATCACGACCGTCACCATCACTGTGCCGATATAATCAATCGCGCCGAACCGTGCGGCAACTGACACCGTCTGGCCGATGACCAGGAAGCCCAGCATGAAGGCCACGAACAAGAACATCGGCAATAATTGGATGCCCGCGCGGGAGATTTCCCGCCGGATCATGGGATGGATGACGTGGGGCGCGACGTTGAATTTTTTCAAGATCACCGCCAGGGTGATCAGCGCGAACGCGGCTAGCCCCTGGACTGTGATCAGGAACATAAACAGCTTCCGGCCCAGGAAATCCGTGTAAGAACGCGGGAGTGGAGCGCGCCGCTGCCATTGCTTTTCCGACAGGCGGAAAATGTTAATGAGCCTTCCTTGCACACCTCAAAGTAAAACCAAGGCGCGCGTTGGTCAAAGAGGATTTGCATTTTGAGGAAAATGGATTCATGCTTTTGCCATGAGCGCATTGGAGATCAAGCAGATGCCGCGAGAGGAAAAACTGCGGTTGATGGAAGCGTTATGGGACGATTTGAGCCAGGATGAAGCGCAAGTGGAATCCCCCGCATGGCACGCAATTGCCTTGCGTGAAACGGCAGATCGTGTCGCGCGCAACGAAGAGAAAATTCTGGATTGGGAAGAAGCCAAGGTTCAATTGCGGAAGAATAAAAAGTGAAACTTCAGATCCTCGCGTCTGCCTTTGATGACTTGGCGGATGGCCGGGATTTTTATGAATGCCAAGACGAAGGTTTGGGTGAATACTTCCTTGATTGCCTCATTTCGGACATAAATTCATTGCCGCTCTATGCGGGAATTCATCGGAAGGTTTTTGATTTTCATCGGTCATTGTCCAAAAAATTTCCGTATGGAATCTATTATACTTTTGATGGAAAGAGTATAATCGTATTTCGTGTATTGGATTTAAGACAAAATCCCCGCAAAATTCGCGCCGGGCTGAAATCCGTTATATGACACAAGCCGAAGCCAGGAAACGCCACAGCGAACTCGTTAAGGAGATCCACGGGCATGACCACGCGTATTATGTCGAGGCGATGCCCAAGATCTCCGATCGCGAATATGACCGGCTGTACCATGAGTTGCTGGACCTGGAAAAGAATTTTCCCGAACTGGCCACGCCAGATTCACCCAGCCAGCGCGTCGGTGGCGAGCCGTTGAAGGCGTTCAAGCCCATTCGGCATTTGCTGCCGATGCTGAGCCTGGACAATACCTATTCGCAGGATGAAGTGCGCGATTTTGTGAAGCGTGTCCAAAAATGGCTGCCGGATGAGCCGTTGGACTGGTCGGTAGAACCCAAAGTGGACGGCGTGGCGATGAGCCTGCGTTATGAGGACGGAACGCTTGCCATCGGCGCCACGCGTGGCGATGGAACGACCGGCGATGATATCACCCCCAACTTGAAAACGATCCGCAGTGTGCCGTTGCGCATCCATTTTAGCCGTTCGAAGAAGCAAAAAGATTTGTTCGATGGCGGCACTTCGACATTGGAAGTACGCGGTGAAGTATATCTGACCAAAAAGGGCTTTGAAAAACTGAACACCGAACTCAAGGCCGCTGGGGAAGAAACCTTTGCGAACGCGCGCAACACCGCCGCCGGGTCGCTCAAGCAACTGGATTCTCGCCTCGTCGCCAAACGTCCATTGGATATCGTAATTTACGGCCTAGGTAAAGTGGAAGGCGCGATTGAACATCCCAAAACTCATACAGAAGTACTGGAGTGGATGAAATTATTGGGTTTCAAGACGCCGGAACGGGTCTGGCATTGTCGTTCCGCCGATGAACTGATTGACGCCATCAACGAATTGGACAAAATCCGCAAAAATTTTCCTTATGAAACCGACGGAGCGGTCATCAAATTAAATTCGTTTGCGCAGCGCGAGCGCGCCGGCTTTACGGCCAAAGCGCCGCGCTGGGCCATTGCCTACAAGTACGCCGCCGAGCAGGCAGAGACGAAACTCAACGACATCACCATCCAGGTGGGCCGTACCGGAGCGCTCACGCCGGTGGCTGAACTGGAACCGGTGTTCCTCGCGGGCAGCACCATCAGCCGCGCCACGCTCCATAATGAGGATGAAATCAAACGCAAAGACATCCGCATTGGCGATACGGTGGTTATTGAAAAGGCAGGGGAAGTGATTCCGGCGGTCATCAGCGTGGTATTGGCGAAACGCCCGCGAGGCGCCAGGCCGTTTGATTTTGTGGAGCATCTCCACGACAAATGTCCCGTTTGCGGCGGGAAAATTGCGCGTGATCCGAAATATGTCGTGTGGCGTTGCGAAAATCTGCAATGTCCGGCGCAGGCGACGCGGCGATTGGAGTTTTTTACCGCGCGCGGCGCATTAGATATCGAGAGTGTGGGTGGCATTGTGGCTGACAAATTGGTGGAACGAGGATTGGTGCGGGAACCGCTTGATCTGTTTGAAATGAAGCTGGAGCCACTGGCTACGCTCAATTTGGGTGACGACGAAGCGCCGCGTATTTTTGGAGAGAAGAACGCGACCAAGGCCATCCAGGCCATTGAACGTGCGCGAACATTCCCGCTCTCACGCTGGCTGTTTGGGCTGGCCATTCCTGAGGTAGGCAAAACCACTGCGCAGGATTTGGCAAAATTTCATGAAACTATCGAAGATGTCGCGCGATCTTCACTATTGAAAGACATTCTCGATTATAACGAAAAGATTGAAGAGCTGCCGGGATTGAAACGCGAAAATCCGGAACGCCACGAGCGTTTGAAGAAGGAGATAACAGAAATCGCCGATAGGCTGATCAAAGCGAATTTTGCGGCGCGCTCAAAGAGCAAGGCCGACAAGGAATTGGGCATTGTCACCAAAGTGGGGCCGGTGGTGGCTAAAAGCGTTTTGGATTTCTTTGTGCACGAGAACGGAAAGAAAATCCTCAAGCGGATGAAAGGATTGGACATCAAGCCAGCGAGCGAAAAAGTTTCCGCATCGGCTGCTGTCGCGGCGGCGAACCTGCCATTTGCTGGAAAGACTTTTGTGCTGACAGGGACTTTGCCGACGATGACGCGCGAGGACGCCTCAGCGAAGATCGAAACGCTGGGCGGCAAAGTAAGCGGCAGTGTGAGCGGGAATACAGATTACGTATTGGCCGGCGCGGAAGCCGGTTCAAAGCTGGACAAGGCCCAAAAGCTCGGCGTGAAAATTATTGATGAGGCGGAGTTTCTGCGAATGATCGGGTAGGTTATTCCAGGTCGTACATTGAGTTGCTTGCGGAAAGGAAACCGGTGCCGGGGGCGACATTCACCGCGCCATCGGCATTGTTGGTGAAGCAGGCAGACAATGATTCGGCATGTCCATCGCAAAAGGAGACGTTGCTGTAGCTGTCGTGGCGAAATCCCTGGGTGCCGCTATAACGCCCGCTGAAATTTTCGTCGCCGGGGTTGGGATAAGGCGCCCGCATGAATTTATTCGCGCCACCGGAATACTGGCCGTCGCCGAACAGCGCCGTCTGCGTGGGATGCCTGACAGCCGTGGTTTCGGCTGATATTGGGAAAGCCTCGCCGGTCGGATCGTCGGCGCTTTCACCCTGCCCATGTCCGATGTAACTGGTGTTGTAATTGTAACCGGTGTAGGGGTCGATGTCCCAGTTGGGAGCGCCGGTGAAGGACGGGCATTGCTGTATTTGCGGATTGGTCTGCCCCTGCCAAAGCACCCCCGGAACGACCTTCGAAGTATTTTCGTAAGTGGTGAAGTCCCAGCAATACATGATATTGTTCACCTGGTCGAAATAATACGCGTACGGGAAATACTCCCTATTATCACCCGCGTAGATTTGCGCGGCGGTAGCAAACTGGCGCAGGTTGCTCGCGCATTGGATGCGTTTGGCCCGTGATTTGGCCGCGGCCAGCGCGGGCAACAGCATGGCTGCGATGATGGCAATGATGGCAATGACCACGAGCAATTCAATCAACGTGAAAGCAGTGGCGCGGTGGGGTGGGCGTGGCACTGGGGCCGGGCTCATGCGGAAATTTTCCACGCAAACCCGGCAGATGCAAGCGCGGTTCTTAAGATGGTCCGGCACACGCGCGAGGAGTTCGCCGGGAATCTCCTCACGCGCGCACCAGCATTGGCCCTTGTACACGACGTTCGAACAGAGTTGGCACTCGTTCGGGGCGCCGCAGAGCGGGCAGGCCGCAGGATTGAATGGATCAGGCATCAGGGCACAGTGGCATATACACGATAATACGCCTGGCCACCCGGCACATTGGTGTCCTGTAATGTCATGGGTTGGCCATTGGTGGCGGTGAAGGTGTAGATGTTTGTCCAATTAATCAGATCGGTCGAACGTTCCAACACTTCCTGGCAATTCGGCACTGGCGTGAATTGGAATGCAAACCCGTTTGTCGTGGTCTGGATTACTACATTTGGCGGCACGATTTGAGAAACCACGAACGCGGAAAGATTGGTGAGACCGCTGACGAGTACCTCGTTATTCGTCGGATTGTAAGCAAACGGTTCAGATGTCCAGTTGGTGGATTCCCATTGATAGACGCGTAGGTCGTTGCCGTTGCCTGTATAATTTGCCCCTGCGTACAGGCCAACATCGGCGGTGGCAACGACGGCATTGGTGCTCGTAATCGGCAGTGCCTGGATCTGATACCCGCTGGACACGCTGCCGGTGACCGGCGCGAACGATGAGAAATCGCTCAAGCTCACCGTGCTGATTCTGGCGAGTTCGTTCACAGAATCAAAGTTGATCGAGATCTGGTTTTGGCTGGAGTTGCCAGGATTTTGGAACGCCAGAGTGCCGACACCGGCGGTCACATTGTCCGGGGTGATGGCAAGCGCATCGCCGACCGATACGGGGTCCACTGCGGCGATGGCGTCGATGACCGCTTCAGAACCAGTTGGTTGGAGGCGAACATATTGGATCCACGGCAGACCTGTGCTGGCCAGTGAATACTCCGTGCCGCCGGATGCGCCGGCGAATTGGTCAACGGCTTCGGCAACACTCTCGTTGGCAAAATTATTCGTGTAGATGAACGGATCGATCGGTTTGTTCGGGTTTAACTGTTCGGCGGTCCACCAACTGTTTGTGTCATCCCAGCGATAAGCTTCATCCGGCAATATATAAGACGGTGTGTATGTGGGAAGAGTGTACCAGTTGATGTTGTCCTGGCTGACAGAGACGATCGTCGGGTGGCCGAAGATCGCGCTGCTTTTCAGTACGAGAGTATTCATATCCGTTGCGGCATTGACCGCGCCGCCGGAGATGCTGTCGTAAAACGCATTGCCATAGACGATGAGATCGGCCCCGTATGGATTATTCGGGTCGTGATAAACTTTGCGGCCGAGTTGGACAGTGATTTCGCCAGCAGTTTTGATTTCCGTGATTACGTCCGCGTGGGCGGGCGTGACATTATAGGGGGGATTAACAAGAGAAACATGATCGGTGGGGGCGCCATCCAAAAAATCCAACGTGGGACGGCTCAATACGGCTGCCGGGTTATTATATGGACTCGAGGTATAAAGGTTTGTCGTGCTGATGACTTCTGTAGCAAAATCGTTGGTGTTGCAGACATAAGCCACATAAGTGCCATCGGGCGAGGCCGGGGCCTGCTCGTTGTTATTGAAAACGTAATAAGCAGCATCGTTGGTGTCGGAATCGTATCCGCAAGCGGACACTGAAAATCCGATCCATGAACCGTTGGTCAAATCCAGAAAATCCAAACCGGAATAAGCGCTAACCCATTGGCCCTGGGAATAGGTATTCGGGTTCATGTATTCGTTCGTGCCGATATTAGGGGAATTGAAAAAGCCACCCGCATCGTTGGTTTCGTTCCACAACTGCCAATACGGTCCCGCGAAACCGCTCCAGAAGAGGTCGCCACCATTCAGCGATTGGGCGCTATCCACATTCAAATTGGGATCGATGAGGACACCGTTATTGAAGGCGCTGGGCGCATCCGTAATGCTGCCGTCGGTAACGCCGGCAATGCCCTCGGCGTTGAGGTTGTAGCCGATGGCATCGACTTCGGTGCCGTAGGTGGGGTCGATATATTCCACCGTATAAAGGCGCCGGTCCGCAGCCACGACGGCATTGAACATTTCAGTGGCTGTAGCCATACCATTGAATTTGTAGCCCCACACCATGGTTTTATTTGCCACCGGAACGGGGACGGTATTGCCGTTATTGATTATCTGTGGGGTGTTCCAATCAATGACGAGGGCGGCGCGGTTGGTGCCGCTGCCGGTCCACAGTTGGATATTGTCCAGGGAGATGGCCTGGAGATGCTGGGCTAACAACGCGCCAGCCAACGCCAACGCGAAACAGAACTTTTTCATTTTCTGGTCTTTCTTTTTTGCCCGCGCAAAACGATCGCGCGGGCGGTTATCAGTTGAGAGACCAGAGCGGGCCTGAAAATAAAAAAACCTCCAGACACCGCAAAACGGGGAATGAAGGCATTCACAGATCCAATCGAAAACAGTCCGGTTGGCTGGCCTCATCCTTCTCTTTGCGGAGAAGTTGCCGGCAGCACAGGCTGCCAGCGACGAGCACAATCAAACCGGTATCCTGACTTGGGCTTCAGACCGCCTTCCGCCTTCCCGGTTTCCCGGTGGCATTGGAATTTGTAGCCGTTACAGTGGCGCAACCGTCTCCGATTTCCACGGAGTTCCCTGCATTTGATCGCAAAAGGCGGGAAACACTCCCACCGTTTTCAAAGAACATCTCCTTTTTACGCCGAAATAAATTTTTGCCAAGAAAAATCGTGTGACATTTGAAAACGGTTCCGCGCTTGATGGGGTGGGCGGCGGCAGTTATACTTATTGCTCTTTTATTTATGAGCAAAGCACCCGTTCGTGTGGCCATCACCGGCGCAGCCGGCCAAATCGGTTATTCACTCCTGTTCCGCATCGCTTCCGGCGCGATGTTCGGTCCTGACCAGCCGGTCATCCTGCATCTCATTGAGATCCCCGACGAAAAAGCCATGGCCGCGCTTGGCGGCGTGGTGATGGAATTGGACGATTGCGCGTTTCCGCTGCTCAAAGGCATCGTGCCGACTTCGAGCCTCGATGAAGGTTTTCGCGGGGTGAACTGGGCGTTGCTCGTGGGTGCGGTGCCGCGCAAACAGGGTATGGAGCGCAAAGATTTGCTGGGCATCAATGGAAAGATTTTCACGGGCCAGGGCCAGGCCATCGCCAAAAATGGCGCAAGTGACGTGCGCGTGCTGGTGGTGGGCAATCCCTGCAACACCAATTCGCTGATCGCCATGAGCAATGCCCAGGGCGTGCCTTCCGACCGGTTCTTTGCGATGACGATGCTGGACGAGAACCGCGCCAAAACGCAGCTCGCCAAAAAAGCAGGCGTGGACATCACGGCCATCAGCAACCTGGCCATTTGGGGCAATCACAGCGCGACGATGTATCCCGATTTCTTCAATGCCAAAATTTCCGGACAGCCGTTGACGAACGCCATCAAGGATGACGCGTGGCTGAAAGGCGAGTTCATCACCACTGTCCAACAGCGCGGCGCGGCGATCATCAAAGCACGCGGGCTTTCGAGTGCGGCGAGCGCGGCTAATGCCGTGGTGGACACGGTGCGCAACCTGACGATGCCGACGAAGGCAGGCGATTGGTTCAGTGTGGCGGTTTGTTCGCCGGGCGATTACGGCATCCAGAAGGGATTGCTCTTCAGCTACCCCATCCGGAGCAATGGCACAAAATGGGAGATTGTGCAGAACGTGCCGCTCAACGAATTCAGTAAGGCTAAAATCGCCGCGACTGAGAATGAGTTGAAGGAAGAACGGACGATGGTGGCGGAATTGCTGCCGACCTGAGTGACGGCGTGGTCCTATGTTCACCTGCCCAAATTGTGAATGCGGGTTGATGAGGACGCCTCGAAAAGCAGGCATATTTTGGGTTTGCGAAAAGTGCGGCGGCCAGGCCGTGAGCGTAGCATTACTACGCCATACCATTGGTGAAGGCCCGGTGCAGTCTCTTTGGGCGCAGGCCATCCGGGCTTCCAATGACGGAAAATCCTGCCCTATTTGTTTGCGCGCGATGTTACCGGTCACCATGGGCATCCCCGACAAAGAACTGAACCTGGATGTCTGCAAGCGGTGCGAATTTGTTTGGTTCGACGCCAGTGAATATGAAGCCATTCCGCCCGCGCCTGATCCAAGAGAAGCGGCCAAATTGGAATACGCCAAACTGCCGGAAGCGGCCCGCGAGGAATTGGCCATCTATCGGGCCCAACAGATAAAGGAAGAAGACAAACTGAACCACCCCGAGCCGGATTCGAACTGGAAGATCGTGCCGGCTCTTCTCGGATTGCCCGTCGAGATGGATTCCGACCCGCTGACCCAAACGCCGGTCGCAACCTATTCCCTCTCTTTGTTGATCACTGTTATCAGCATCCTGGCATTTTCCAATCTGAACGATGCGGTCGCAAATTTCGGCCTCATCCCCAACGAAGCATTCCGATACGGAGGGCTGACGTTTCTGACTTCATTTTTTCTCCACGCCGGCATCTTCCACCTGGTCAGCAACCTGTATTTCCTGATCGTGTTTGGAATCCATGTTGAAAATTATCTCGGCCCGAAGCGATGGCTGATGTTGGTAGCCCTGGCGGCATTTACGGGCAATCTGCTCCACATCGCTTTCGATCCCCGCGGCGATATTCCGTGCATTGGCGCCAGTGGAGGCATCGCCGGTTTGATCGCATTTTATGCTTTCAAATTTCCTCATGCTCGTCTCGGTTTCCGGCCTCTGGTTGGTATTTTATATCTCCAAGAATGGTTTTGGTTGCCGGCTTGGAGCGCGTTCGGCTTGTGGTTGTTATTGCAAGTTATTGGGGCTATCGAACAGATTTCCGGGTTCAGCGGGGTGTCCTCATTGGCGCATCTGGGTGGAACGGCGGTGGGAATTGGATTATGGGCGTTGTGGCGCAAAACAGAGTTGCCGCCAACCATGGCCAAAGCGCAGGCGCGAACATTTTAACCGATAAGTCAGCGCTCGACGGAGTCTCGCCCCACCGGATTAGAAGGCTAGGCCCTTTCTCCGCATTGCCAGCGCCCTTGTTTTCTGACAGTTTGCGCGGGTATGGCTTTTGATTCTTTCCGCGATTTCGTCAATGCGCTCGACCGTGCGGGCGAATTGAAACGCATTTCCCAGCCGGTAGCGACTGAACTGGAGATCACCGAGATTGCCGATCGCGAGATGAAATCGCCGGATGGCGGCAAGGCGTTGTTCTTCGAGAAGCCCACGGTTAACGGTGTGGTTTCGCCGTTTCCGGTGGCCATCAATACGATGGGTTCGCATAAGCGGATGGCGATGAGCATGGGGGCTGATTCGGTCCAGGATGTGGCGAACGAGCTTGGATCGCTGATGAAAGCGAAGCCGCCGACAAGTTTTAAGGAGGCTATCAAGTTGCTTGGGCAGGCACTGGATTTGCGCCATGCAAAGCCGAAGATTGTTAAGAGCGGCGCGTGCAAGGAAGTGATTCACCGGGTTCAGAGTCCAGAATCCAGGGTCCAGAGTTGGCCGAAGGCGCCGGACGTTTCCAGTCCTTCCGATTTCAATCTGCAACCGCCGACGCTGGCGAACCTGCCGATTCTGCGTTGCTGGCCTTTGGATGGCGGACGGTTCATCACGCTGCCATGCGTGGTGACGAAGGACCCGGACACGGGCGAGCGTAACGTGGGGATGTATCGCATCCAGATCTATGATGACAAGACGACGGGGATGCACTGGCAGTTGCAGAAGGTTGGTGCGCGGCATGGGCGGCGTTATTACGAGACGGGCACGCGGATGCCGGTGAGCATTTTTATCGGAGGCGACCCGATGTTTCCATTCGCAGCCACGGCGCCGTTGCCGGACGGGCTGGATGAATTTTTGCTGGCGGGTTATTTGCGCAAAAAATCCGTAGAACTGGTGAAGTGCGAGACGAATGATTTGGAAGTGCCGGCGAACGCGGATTTTGTCATCGAAGGCTACGTGGACCCGACGGAGCCGTTGCGCGAGGAAGGGCCGTTCGGCGATCACACGGGTTATTACACGTTGCCGGAGCCGTATCCGGTCTTCCATATCACAGCGATCACGCATCGCAAGGACGCGGTGTATCCGGCAACCATTGTGGGGATCCCGCCGATGGAGGATTTTTATATCGGTGGGGCGAGCGTGAAGTTGTTCCTGCCGATCTTCAAGATGAATTTTCCGGAGATCGTGGACATTGCACTGCCAGCGGAGGGGGTGTTCCACAATCTGGTTTTTGTGAGTATCAAGAAGACTTACCCGATGCAGGCGTACAAGATCATGCACGGTTTGTGGGGGATGGGACAAATGATGTTCACGAAATATATCGTGGTGGTGGACGCGGATGTGAACGTGCATAACACGAGCGAGGTGCTGTTTCATCTGACGGCGAACACGGACCCGCAACGCGACAGCATTTTTACCAAGGGACCGGCGGACGTGCTGGACCACGCGACGAGCGAGATCGCGATCGGGAGCAAGCTGGGGATCGATGCGACGAAGAAGTTGCCGGGGGAAGGGTTCAAGCGTCCGTGGCCGCCGCTGCTCAAGATGGATGAGGCGGTGCGGAAGAAGGTGGATGGGTTGCTCGGGAAATAAGGCAGAAGGGAAATTTCCTTTGACGTCAAAAGGCGTCGATTGACGCCAATTTTTTCGTTTTTGTAAGTGTAAAAAAGGTTCAGAAAGGTTCGCATGGATTTAGGGTTGCGTTTAACTAAACGTAAGTTTGCGTAATTTCGCGTAAGATTGCGTAAGGAGTGACAGTGGAGAGCAATTTGAGTTGAGGGCTGAGAGATGGCGCAAAAGGACGCAAACGGGCGCACACCCACGAGTTGAGGGGAAGTGAGCCGTTCCACAACGAAGGAACAAAGGAACGAAGGCTGTGTGTTGGACGAGGCGACGGGCAGGATACCCGTCGAACTGGCAGGCTGGAAGCCCGCCCTACAGGATGGTGTATCGAGCGAGACGCTCGAAACTGCGACCGGGACGGTCGCGCTCCCCAAATAATATGTCAGAGCATTGCTCATGGTGGGATTTTAGCAGGAAAAGTGAAGGTGTAATGTTGCCCGGAAACAAAATCGGATTTAACCACGAAAGGCACGAAACACACGAAAAGGCAGGGTTTAATGTTAACGGACGCTGGTTTTTAACAACAAAGAAACGAAGGGACAAAGGGAAAGACCGGGAAAAATACATTTTACAGGAGGGAACAGAGGAAACAGAGGTTTTACCACGAAAGACACGAAACACACAAAAGAATTTGAACCGCTAATCCCGAGGGATCGGGACAGGTTTCCGCTAGAGCGGTTTAAAAAATACTGTAGCCATTCGGGGAAAAATAGAGGGTAAGCGGTCTTTTTGAGTTTTGGCTTCGTTTCGGCTTCCGCCGTCGCCAAGGGCTATGGCGGGACAAGCAGTCACAGGGTTTTCAAACATGCTCCTTCGCCAAAGCCTCGCCAAAACCCCAAAAATCCTCGCTCCGAACGGCCACATTATTTTTTAAAACGCTCTAATACACGCTAATTAATGACGGGCAGATTTGGCCGCGAAAGGGCGCAAAAAGCGCAAAAGATTTTTACAGAAGGGAACGAAGAAAACAAAGGCTGAAAATTAAAACATTAAAGACAAAAGGGAGATGAAGGGACGTAAATAAATACGAAGGCGGAGGATGGAGAATCGTGTAAAAGACAGTCAACGCTCAAGATTCAATTTCCAAGGAAAATTTAACAAGAGGGAGCGGAGATAAGGGAGAAAGACGGCAGAAGGATTAACCACGAAAGACACGAAATACACAAAAATGCTTATGTGACAGAGGTTTAACCGCTAATCCCGAGGGATCGGGACAGGTCTCCGCTCATAAACGCTAATTGCGGGTGCGAAATTGAGCCGTTTGGGTGGATGAATGGAAAAGATGGTACGCCTGATCTTTACCGCAATTGTCACTCATCTTATTATTTAATCTGAACATCAACTGTCACAGGCGGTAAAGTAATAGGTTTAAGAAATGAGTTTGTATCTATTACATAAACACGAAAAGTCAGTGTCCATTTGTAAAGTCCGGCTTGCTCGATTTTAAAATATTTTAAAGGATCCAATTCAGACGCTTTTATAAGCTCATCTTCGTTGAGATAGCTAAATTGTGATGAATCGGTAACCCGAATTCCTTCGACTGGCTCATCTGGAAATAAAGGCACCATGTTGCCTCGCTTTTGTTGTCGAAGTCCTTCTGCCCAAGATGTATTTGGTTTTAGACTTAACGATCTTCCCCCAAAAAATCCGCTAAATGTTTTCGGAGTGGCTGCGCCATTGGAATCCACAATATTCTGAAGAAGCCTTTCATCATCGGGTGGAAGATAGACCAGAAGCAGATTTGTAAAAGATTGATTTTTGTTTGTACTGCCAGAATCGCTTGTCTCAGTTCGAGTCGAAGGCAGATTGTTTAAACTCTCAAGACATATGCGGGTTGGAGACATAAGTTTTAGAGGTCGCCCTGAGAGCACAACCCCGCCACCGCTAACGGCTATCCCAAATCTGACCGATGCCATAAAGGGATAACTGTTGGTGCTTCCATTGGGAAGCGTTTCTGATAAAAAATTAGTAACGTTGCCCCAAATTATTGATTCCTTCGGGGAATTGTTAGCGTAAGAATTATGCCCATGAAATAGAATATTCCAAACAAAAAACATTAGCAAAAATGGTTGACGACCGAGTTTCATAACCTCTTCATTTAGGATAAGTATAATTCCAAACCGGGAATGAGTTATCGCTTGTAAAAGTTGGACCAGTTGTCGATGTTGTCCAAGTCCAATTGGTACCACTTTCTGTAGCGTCACAGGACCATCCCCGAAAGGGGTCAGTCCTGGGATTTTTTGCAAGTTCATTTTGATTCGTTCCATCGGATATTCGTGGCTGCCGATGTATGGTCATATTGTCCCACAACCTGATCCATTGTAAATGCCAGGACTGACCCCTTTCACTAATATTGCCGGGGAAGCAAAACAGATAATGCCAATTTGAAATCAAGGATTATTGATGACAAGATCAATATACCAGGGCTTTTGATTGTCAAAACTGTTGCGGACGTGAAAATTGTGATTGAGATCGCCAACACCAACAAGCGGCGCATCCATCCAATGATTCCCTGTTTTATTGCACCACGCCACAAAGCCATCCGATTTGAATCCAAAAAGATCGCACAACTGTAAACCGATGCTTTTTGTCTCATCAATGTCTAGCATAGGACTATGCAAATCAGCCTCAAAAATGTTTGTTTTATTTCTAACGCCAAGATTTATGAAGTTTGCATTAAAGATCACAGTCTTGCTGTTGGTTTGTAGCATTATTGGTGTGCTAGATAACAGATTTGTAAAATCTCCCATATGCCAGTATTCCGATATTTTAAAACCGAAAGTCTTGTGCAGCCCCTTTATCATTATACGCCATTGATCAAGATTTGTGGCCGTCAGGGTGTTGACCATCCCAATTGTTGATATAGTTGATGCAAAATTTGCAGTATTGATGTTTGAAGAATTAACAACGGGAGTCACTTTACTGGCATCTTTATGGACGACCACGGATGGCTTCTTTGCATTATATAATAAAGCACACAATACTAATGCAAAGCATAGAAGTATAATTACATATCTATTCATAAATTAGTAAACGGGCGTAAATGTTGCATAACTGTTAGCTCGCGCTTTCAAAGGCGTTCCAACCCATTCCAATTGTGTGTTTTGTCCTGTAGCCAGCCATAACCACCACATGCCATCTCCAGAGTGAGTGATCCAATCCCACCTACTATCATAATCAGCAATGTTACCGCTGGGTTCTAGACTTTCAAATGAAGGCCCATCAGGAACTGGGTTCTGCGCCAAATAAGACATTAATGTTGTCGCAAATGGAATTTCGCTCAAAATAGAG
Source organism: Verrucomicrobiia bacterium (assembly GCA_036502245.1). GTDB lineage: Bacteria > Verrucomicrobiota > Verrucomicrobiia > Limisphaerales > UBA11358 > UBA11358. Next base: position 3,584 of record DASXYX010000069.1, on the reverse strand, counting down.
TATCCAATAGCAAGAATCTGCTGCTGTTCTCTTTGTAATAACCTTTGATTACCATCTTGAATTAGGGTGGGATCGTCTGTTTTAATGCCTTGATCAATTTCCCCCCAGGCATTCGTAGCGTCCGCATCGAGATCCGAAGTGCCCGTAGCGTAAGCTGTTTGGATTGCCTGCAACCCTCCATATTTATACGCTTCAAATTGCCACGCGAGATCATTGAGGATTGCTATGTTCATTCCGATCAGTGTTTCCTGAAATTCTCCAAGATAGATCACAGGTATAACGCTTCCCCAAGCGCAGAACCCTCTTTAGCAAATTCGGCATCGCTAAGACCCGCATATACCGGAGCGCCAGCCAGTTTAGCAAGGCCAGCCCAATAAAATTCAGTTGGTCGTTCGGTAAATAATTTTTGATAGAATGCGTACACAGCCTGAATGTTTTGACGATTAGCCATAAAACCATTGTTTGCCAGATAATTTTCAACCACTACGCTACTGTCAGCATCGATTTCGCTTTGTACCATATTTTGCCAATATAATCTATCTTTCACGATTTCCATATTAAACGTATAATCGTAATTGCCCGCTGAAGTGAGCCGCAAGGGTATCAAAGTGCCTGCCATCGCTGACACAGAATTAGTTCCCCAAACTGAGTCGTCATCATTGGTGACGTCAATGCTGACCAGGCTTCTGCCATCGAGTAATAATTGCCCCGGCGGCACTGGAGTATCGCTATATGGATATGCCATTGCGCCGGGTGCCAACTCTATCCCCCAAAAATCGTTGTCATAAAGCGGGTCAGAAAATGTCAGCGCACAAGCCTGAACATCATATGTTTTGGTTATCGTCGGCAATTTTGGGCCATCCGGCACAACCATTAATGTTGTTTGAACAGACCCCAGATAACTGCCATCATCCTCATGGAATACGGTTTGGGCACTTTGCCAAATCGGTGAAAATTGTCCTGTCCAGCTATACCATGTAGTTCCCCCCAAATGATAGTCATAATAGCCATAACTTGTTATAGGCAGGTCATAATTTGTACTATCTGGCATAATGTTCCCGGTTGCTTGTCCGGAATCAGTTGTAGTGAGATAATCCAGGCTCCAACTTCCTCCTTTGGCAAAAGTCCAATTTACCGTAAATTTTTCATGTTCACCATATGTATCATCCATATCATCATACTGCTTGAAATCCGCCAATGTAATGTACGCCGGCTGAACTTGCGTAAAAAGTTGCGAGCCGATATGAATGGGATCGTCGATATAAAGCTCCACATCGAATATCGCTGTCCCAGACGAGTTCGCCGGCACGTTATCTGCCTCCCAGTCCCCCAAATCATCAAGATAATAACCTTGGATCCCATTGACCCAAATGCACACATCCTCGTTTGTATCACTAATGCTTCCAGTAACTGAAACATTCGTCTGATTCAACTCATCAGTCGCAAGGGGATCAAAAGTCACCATTACACTGCTTTGATCCACGGTCAGATTGGTGGTGGTGAAATTTCCAGCTGCATCGGCTGCCGTTATGGTCAAACTATTATCTCCGGACGATATAGGCAAACCGCCAATAGTAACTGTTCCATCACGTTCAACAATTCCCTGGACGATATTTGTGTCATTCTCGGCGTCGATAATTTGAGCGGTTATCTTGGCTGTATCGTCATCGACTGTTCCGTGGAAGGTGAAACTATTACCGCTGATTTGCGTCCCGTTCTGCGGCCATGTGACAATCAAATTGGGTGGGGTGGTATCACCTGAATAATTCAATGTGATTGTAAGATTTGTAGTTGTCACCTGACCGAGTATATCAGTAGCACAAATTGTGATATTGTTCAAACCGTTGGTCAACATTACATCATAACATTGAAAATAACTTGTAGTGAAATGCATCAAATTGGTGTCGTACAATTCATCGGTGAAATATCCGGCTAAATTGGTTGCGTCCACCAGCGCATTACTCACGTCGAACGATAGTCCCGCTAATTCGCCACTGGCGTAGCCTTCGAGTTGAATCATCGGCTTTGAAACAGAATCGCCAGCTGGATTAGTGACGGTCAAAATCAGCGGTGATTCATTTAAGGTTATTGATGTTTGCCTCCAAGTTTGTACGGCATTCGATGGCAAACCGCGCAGTCCCACTAAGATCGTGTAGGCACCATTGCTGGAACCCAAATCGACTGGCAAGTTGGTTGTGGTGTAAGGTTCCCATATTGCATCGGCAGTATTGGTATTGTTGATCAATACTGCCTCATAATCGGGAATACCGTCATCAATCACTAATTGTAAGGTTTGGTTTGGTGTATTGACATAGCCATTAGTCGTAGTAACCGTAAAATTGATGACGTCAGGATCGGCATTGTGCTGATAATCGTAAAGGAGGGTGTTGCCGTCGACGTCGACGTTAGTTGAACTGATGCCCGTTTCGCCGAAATATTTGTATTCCCACCAGTCGGGGACGCCGTCGTACATGGAATCTTCGTTGGTGGGATAATGGTAGCCGATGTCGGTGCCGCTGGTGTCAGGGATGCTGCCGTCCGGCGGCGAATAGGTGGTCATGGATTCGAGTTGAGTGAGCAAATTGGCGGAAATACTAGAATCGATAAAAACGCCTGCTGCGCCAGCGCCATGAAACAAACTGGTAGGTTTCAAATAGAAATCGGCATTGCCAAATGTTGTATAACAGGACGTGCTGCTTTGTTGGATTGAATTTTCAAAGTCTCCATCAACTGTATCTCCGAAGCCTTCTACGAACCGGGTTGTTAAACAATTGTAGTAATTATAGCTCTCAGACCAAAAGCCCCCATCCGTTTCGAATTGGATGCCCGAATCAGCGGTGCAATTCTGCGCATATAAATAGACCCCCTGCGAATAGTCCACCAAGTCGCTTCCACTGTAAAATACTGGATAAAAGCAATCCGAAAATAAATCGTTAAACAAATCCAGTTCGCCCTGCCAAAGATTGATTGCCTGGCTGCAATGGTAAAACTGACAATTGAATACATAAGCCGGGTCGGAATCGCATATTCCAATTCCCGCATAATAAAAATTAAGGTTTTGTACTTCTGACTCTATATTACATAGATAAATGACATTTGTTAAAGTAAGCGGATCCCCGGTGCTGTCAGGGATAATCTCGCCCACGGAATTATCATCTTTGGAAGTTAAAACGGCGGGAGCGTCGATTAAAGAAGGATAACTCGCATCGAATGGATCATAAAATAGGCCACTTGACGCATCTGCGGTAAATTTAATCACTGCCCCGCTCTGAAAAATAACAGCACTTCCATCCTCAGAACCGTCGCCCAAATTAACTGGGGCGGTCACGAGATATGTCGTTCCCGTTTGGAAGGTAATGTTCTCCTGGTCTGAATCAATCAAATCGTAATCCAACACATATCCTGATGAAGGTCTTGAATCCCGGGTTGCCACAAGGATGCGCTTTGAATTTGGCTGTGCGGAATGGAATGGAGGGAGCGTATAACCGGTCTTACACAATGAGGAATCAGAAGTCCGGGACCGGCTGCTTAACGGTGGCAGCGAATTCAGATCTTTGCGACTATTCAGGAAGGGGATTTCTTCG
>DASXYX010000068.1:0-71914 GCA_036502245.1 Verrucomicrobiia bacterium | reverse complement strand
AAGCTTTTCGGACCATTTTTTAAATCCAATAATCTTAAATAGAATGACTTGCAAAAACAGCCTCGCAAAATGCAATCCGTCAAAACGAACCCAAGCCAAACAAACCCGGACTTGCGACATTTTTGACGTCAATCGACGCCTCCTGACGCGAATTGACGTTTAACCAAATCAAACCAAATCCGACCAAATCAAAGTGAATCAAACTAAATCAAACCACCAAAATTTCTCCCCGACGATTGTAGGGCGGGCTTCCAGCCTGCCGGTTTGGCGAGCATCCTGCCCGCCATCCAAGCCGTTCTTTTCGTCTGCTCACACATTTCGTAAGAATCCGTGTTCATTCGTGTTAATCCGTGTCTTAAAACCCAAAAACGAGAAAACGAAGCCAAATTATTTCAGGCCATTTTTGATTACAAATAACTCATCAATAACCACTAATACAACTCATACTCTCAAAATGTCCTCGCAAAACGAAGCCAAATCAAACCCAAATTCCACTCCTGTCAAACCAAATTGGCCACGAAACCGGGACTTTTCCCGCCTTTTTGGAGATTTACCCCCTCTCCTCCATTGCCGATGGAGGAGAGGGCTTGGGGAGAGGAGGTGCTTACCCTCAAATCAAGCCTGATAAAACCTAATAAAGCTTTTTTTAAAAAAATTTCATGGCCATCCACCAACATATCCGGAGGGGGTCTCATCTAGATACCCTCCTTCCCCATGTGATCAAATTCACAAATAGCTCCCTGTTTTGAGCGTTTCCAAGAAAACAATGTGCGCTCAACTTGACTTACCGCATGAAAATTTGTTTGCGCTGACGGGCGCGGCGGTTTACTCATTGCCCTGTATTAATTTTTATGACGAGGAAACCCTTAACCGGCGCAGAATTAAATGAACTGGTCGCAGGCTTGAACAGATTGGCCCACAATCTGTGGTGGACCTGGGACCAGGAAGCGCAGGACCTTTTCCAGGAACTCTCGCCGCGCGCGTGGCAGAACCTCTATCACAATGCCGTCGCCGTCCTGCGCGAAGTGTCCGACTACGAATTGCGGGTGCACCTGCAGGAAGTGGGATTTCAACGCCATGCGCGCTCGGTGCTGCATAATTTCGACGCGTATCTCAACGATAAAACCACCTGGGGACATAAAAATGCGCCGGACCTGCTCAAAAATCCCGTCGCCTACTTTTCGGCTGAATTTGGATTTCACGAAGCCCTCCCCATTTCGGCGGGTGGCCTGGGGATCCTGGCCGGCGACCATGCCAAATCCGCGAGCGACCTGGGCCTGGGCTTCGTGGGCATCAGCCTTTTCTATCGCGAAGGCTATTTCCAGCAGGCCATCGATTCGAATAATTGGCAGACGGAATATTATAACCTGGTCAGCCCCGAAAACGTGCCGCTGGAACCGGTGATGAACGCCGAAGGCGAACGCCTGATCTGCCGCGTGGAGGTCAACATGGAGAACGTCGCCTTCCAGGTCTGGCGCATCAATGTCGGGCGCGTGCCGGTGTATTTGATCGACACCAATCTGCCCGAGAACGACCAGCGTTTCCGCGATCTGACGGCGCGGGTGTACGGCGGCGACAGCACCACGCGCATCATGCAGGAAATGCTGCTGGGCATCGGAGGTGTCCGGTTGCTCCGCGCACTGGGCGTGCAACCATCTGTCTTCCACATGAACGAAGGGCACGCGGCGTTCCTGACGCTCGAATTGATCCGTGAAAAGATGGCCGGAGGAAAAAAATTTGCGGAAGCGTCCGCCGAAACGAAGGCGAGTTGCATTTTCACCACCCATACGCCGGTGGAAGCAGGCCATGACCGTTTTTCAACCTCCTTGATGGATTATGCGATGCACACGTATCGCTCCACCGTATCCGCGCCCTGGGATGAGATCATGGGACTGGGCCGGGTGAATCCCAAAGACGCCAACGAACCGTTCTGCATGACCGTGCTGGCGTTGAAACTTTCGCGCTCAGCCAACGGCGTCAGCGAATTGCACGGCCAGATCAGCCGACAGATGTGGCAGAGTCTTTTTCCCGGTGTGCCGGTCGAGAAAGTCCCCATCGGCCATATCACCAACGGCATCCATTTGCTCGGCTGGATGAAAGGGACCGTGCGGCAATTCTGGCGCGACAAACTGACCCATAACGGCGGCGCCACCGATATGCCGCAGGAAACCGCCATGTGGAGCATACGCGCGGGCATCGACTGGGCCGCCACCATCCATGAATGCGAATTCTGGCAGCGCATGATGGACCCGGAATTTTTGTCCGATGAGGAATTGTGGGCGTTGCGCTACCGGTTGCGCCGCGAACTCATCGAATTTGCCCGCCGCCGCCTCTTGCAACAAGTGCAACGGGCCTCACCCGGCGATTACATCCGCTTCGACCGCCTGCTCAATCCCGATGCGTTGACCATCGGTTTTGCGCGCCGGTTCGCCACTTACAAACGCGCCCCGTTGATCTTCCAGCAGTTCGAAAACATCGTAAAATTGTGCAAGGACAAGCAGCGCCCCGTCCAATTCATCTATGCCGGCAAAGCCCATCCGCGTGACGACGACGGCAAACGTTTCATCCAGCAGATCATCCACCTCAGCAAGCACAGCGATGTGGCGGGCAATCTGGTTTTCATCGAGAATTACGACATCCATGTGGCGCGGCAGATGGTTAGCGGCTGCGATATCTGGCTGAACAATCCGCGCCGTCCGCTCGAGGCCAGCGGCACCAGCGGCATGAAAGCCGGTTGCCACGGCTGCCTGAACCTGAGCATCCTGGACGGCTGGTGGCGCGAGGGCTACAACGGCCAGAACGGTTTCGGCATCGGTGACGATTCGCACCCGGACAACATCGCCGAGCAGGACCGTTTGGACAGCGCGAACCTTTTCAAGACGCTTACCGAGCAGGTCATACCGCTCTTCTACAGCCGCGATGTGAGCGGCATTCCGCGGGCCTGGCTGCATCGTGTGCGCGCGGCCATGACCACGCTCGTGCCGCAATTCACCACCGACCGCATGGTCAAAGAATATACGAGAAAGTATTATTTGGCGAAGTAACCGGGATTGAGCTTATAACAATTCAAAAATTTATTTTTTAGATCGCCCTTACCCAACCCTCTCCCCCTGGAGAGGGCTTTTCCCAAGTCAGCCTTTTGAGATGCGAACACCTGACTCCATCGAAAAGTCCTTTCGTGAATCAAAAAATGTCCTCGCGCTATCCCTTCTCCTGGAGGAGAAGGCCAGGATGAGGTCGGGCTTTTAAAACGCTCTCTCTTTCAAATCCAATTTTCTTCACACCTCTTGCCAACCTAATCCAGCTTCTTCACCCAAATATTTCGCACATATAATTGGGTGATGGACTCGAGCTCGATGCCGAACAACCCCGGCTGATTGTTTGAGGAATTCGGGTCGTCATCCACCAGCACCGCCATCAACTGGCCGTTCACGATCTGGATGAAAGTACCGCCGCGCGCAATGACCGTATATTGGTTCCATTCATTGGTCTTCACCAGGTTGCCAAGCGCAGTCCGGTCGCCGATGTTGCCCATGAGTTGTTTGCTCTTCTCGCCATAACTCTCCACCACCTGGCCGCGCCAGGCGATGATGCGCATGGGCGTGTTCTCGGAATAAAACTGTCCCGTATAGATTTTGCTCGGCCAAAAATCCGCCTGTGGCCCCGTCATCATCCAGTTCAGGTTCACCGGCCCGGTATTGGAGATGACCCTGGCTGAAATGGGCACCAGCCACGGTATGCCTGTCTTGCTGCGATATTGAAAGCCGCTGCCACCGTTGCCGACGATTTTCATCTCAAATTTCAACGTGAAGTCCTTCGCCTTCATGTCCCGGTACACCAGATAGGTATTGCCGCAGGGATTTTGCGGTGTGGATTCGCCGACGATAGAACCGGCTTCCGCGCGCCAGAATTTCGGGTTGCCATCCCATCCCTTGAGGCTTTGGCCGTCAAAGAGAGAGACGTAGCCGTCATGATTCGAGAAATCGAGCGGGTCCGGCTCAGTGAAGCGCATCACGGGGCGCTTGGGCACGGCAGTATTATTGGTGGCGACCTGCGCTCCGACGGGTAAACCGGCGCAAACCAGAAAAAGCAGTGTGCAAGAGGCATATAGAAGTTTGGGAAAGTTTTTCATATTGAAGATTTATCAACCAGCCAACCTCTTCGCCACTTCCTGCGCCAGCAATTCATACGCGGCTGCGCCGGCGCTGTATTTGTCGTAATGGATGATGGGTTTGCCGAAGCTCGGGGCCTCGGCGAGCTTCGTCGTGCGCGGAATGGTCGTTTCGAACACCTTCGCGCCCAATTGATTCCGCACTTCGCCGACGACTTCATTGGACAATTTCGTGCGGCTGTCGAACATCGTCATCGCCACGCCAAAAATGTCGAGGCGCGGATTCACGCCGGCATCGCGGAGCTGGCCGAGCACACGCGTCATCATCGAAATGCCTTCCAGCGCGTAATATTCGCATTGCAACGGCACCAGCAGGCCGTCACTGGCGGCGAAGGCATTGAGCGTGAGGATGCCCAACGACGGCGGGCAATCGATCAGGATCACGTCGAACCGCTCGCTGCCCACAACCGGCTGGAGCGAACGTGAAACGGCCTGCAAATGATTCTCTGTCCGGGCCAGTTCCAGGTCCGCCGCACACAGGTCCACCTCGCTGGGGATGATCTCCAGGCGCTCGAAACTGGTCGGCTTGATCTTGTCCAGCAACGCCCCTTCCCCGAGCAGGACGCGGTAGGCGCTGGCGCCTTCGATCTTTTCGAGGCCCACGCCGCTAGTGGCATTGGCCTGGGGATCGAGGTCAAAGAGCAGGACCCGCTTGCCGAGCGCGGCGAGGCAGGCGGCGAGATTTACGGCGGTGGTGGTTTTTCCGACGCCACCTTTCTGATTGGCGACTGCGATGGTCTTGGTTGGCACTGCCCGATTAAATGAAATGTGCGCGCCTGATTCAAGCGCGCACACAAACCAATTAATAACAACTTACTTACTGTCCCGGTGGAGTAAAGCTGGCGTCCTGCACCGAGGGGCCGCCCTGATTGAACAATTCGTTGACCGGCACCGCTTGCTGGGCTGTGGCCTGCAAATCCAATATGGGATTCGTGCTGTTCAGCGCCAACGTGGATTGGGCGGACTGGGACGTTTGTGAAACTGTTGCCGGGGGATTGGCAGCCGACGCGTTATTGTCCGCCGTTTGGATCAGCATGGGCGATTGGGCCACCGGCATATCCGGGCGTTCGGCATTCACGATGCCGAAAACCAGCAGTAAGCACAGGGACGAGGCAAAAACACCGGCAAAAGCTGGCTTCGCGTCAAAAATCTGGAGCAGTCTGAGGAACCATGGCGTTTCCGCGGCTTCAGCCGAGCGATGCTCGCCCAATTTGATGCGCGCGATGACTTCGCTGGAAAAATTGTGAAAATAACCCGGGGGCGGCACTTCGTGGCGCTTGAGCGCCATCAACCGCCGCAACGACTCAAAATTTTCGTTCTCGTCCATAACTTCTACTCCACTATTTCAAGTAATCAGCCAGCATCGCCTGCAATTGCTGCCGCGCGTAAAACAACCGCGACCGCACAGTGCCGATATTGCAATCCGCTACCTTCGCAATCTCTTCATGCGAGAGGCCTTGCACATCGTGCAGGACGACAACCAGTCTATGGGGTTCAGACAACTTGAGCAACGCCTCGTTCAATTTTTGTTGCAACTCGGTCAACCCGGCGTCGCGACGCGGCGTTTTCTCGGAAATCAACGCCACCAGGTCCGGGTTATGCTCCGTATTAAAGTCCAGGTCGTTGAGACTCAAATGCTGGCGGTTCTTGCGTTGCTTGAGGAAATTGATGGTTTTATTGACCGCGATGCGATACAGCCACGTGTAAAAACTCGAACCGCCCTTGAATGATTTTAACGCCTGGTAAGCCTTGATGAACGATTCCTGCGCCAGATCATTGGCATCCTCATGATTCGAGGTCATGTGGTAAACGGTGGCGTAAATGCGCTCTTGATAGCGCTTAATAAGCTCGTCGTATGCGGCCAAATTCCCATCGCGCGCTTTTGCCACCAGCGATGTTTCCTCTTCCGGCCCGGGTGTGGACTCCGTGCGTTCAATGGGTTCGGCCATAATCATGCTCTACACACAAACAGCCAAAGTCTCGATTTGTTGCGCTAAAAAATCAGCCAGATTTACCAGGTCATTGCGGCCAGTGCCTTTCGGCAAGGCATTCAACGCCCGCCGCGCCTGTTCCAAATACTTTTCGACGACCTCCAGTGAAGGCTCAAAGGTCTCGTATTTTGCAAGAAATTCGTTCACGACCGGCAGGTTGTCCGGTTGCCAGTTCTGGATCAATTGTTCCAAACGCTGGCGGTCGCTCGCATTCGCGCGTTCCCACGCCAGCAACAGCGGCCATGTCAATTTGCCTTTGGCCAGGTCCGTCCCCAACGATTTGCCGGCTTCGGATTCGGTTCCGAACAGGTCCACACAATCGTCATACACCTGATAGGCCGTGCCGAACGCCGCGCCGAACTGGCGCAACGCCTGGCGTTCGTCGGGTTTCGCCTCGCCCAAAAACGCCGCCAGATCGCATGAAAGTGTGAATAATTCAGCCGTTTTCATCTCAATCACGCGGAAATATTCCAGGCGCGACAATTCAAAATTGCGGCGATGCTGCGTCTGTAAAATTTCACCGGTACAAACCGTGTTCGTAGCCATCGAAACGGAGCGGCACACTTCGGGCGTGGGAAAACTCGCGGCGAGCTTCAACGCCTGGGCAAACAGGCAGTCGCCGAACAAGACGGCGATTTCATTGCCCCAGGTGGCCGCCAATGTCGGCTTGCCACGGCGGATCTGCGCCTCATCCATCACATCGTCATGGACCAGCGTCGCCAGATGCACCATTTCGATGATGACAGCTGCCGTAACGTGCGATGGCGAAACTTTGCCGATGGAATTGGCCGAAAGCGCCACCAGTGTGGGACGCAAGTGTTTCCCACTGCCGTTCAGGGCATATTGCGCGTAGGGAACGATTTTGGGATCGAAGTCGTTGACCTGCTGGATCAGTTGTTTGCCGACCGCTTGAAGGAACGGGTCAACGTGTTCCACGATTTTCTTCCAGGAACGGGTCGCGTCTTCACTATTTGGCGCATGGGCAACCTCCGCCCTCGCCCCTTTGGTCTGGGCAGCCAGCATTCGCTTGAATCTACCGTTCCGGCGCGATTGAGTCAAACCCGATGTTCTGTTTCAGACCCGTTCCAAATCCGCGACGATCAGGAAAACTCCAGATTTCGACCACGAAAAACACGAATGACACGAAATCTGACCTTACGGCGGGCAACCTTGGATGTTGGATATTGAATGTTGGGCGTTGAATGTTTTCCTTTTCTCTTAAATCGTGTCATTTTACATCCGTGATACGACTTTTCATCAAACCGTACTGTCCCTGGTGTCACCGGGCAGTGAACTGGCTGGACGCCCGCGGTATCAAATACGAAACCCTCGACGTGATCGGCGACCGCGAAGCCTATGACGAAATGGTCGAGATTTCCGGCCAGACACTCGCTCCGGTCATCGATGTGGACGGAAAAATCCTCGCGGACTTCGGCCCGGACCAATTGGAAAAGTTTTGGAACAAACTTTCGGAGACAAAATAACAAATCATTCTCAACCTCGTTTTGTGGTGGGGCGAGACTCTGTCGAGCCCTGACTTGACTTAACCTCCAGCTAATGCCTTTGTTTTCTTCGTTATCTTTTGGTTAAAATTCTTTTGTTTTTTTGTGGCTAAAAATCCGTGTGCCTCTTTGTCCATCCGTGGTTATCTTCAAAGCGGCAGAGGACTGCCGCACTCCAAAAGCTGGCGCGAAATTTGGTTTGGCCCTTCGCAAACGCTTGCCGTCTTGGACTGCGGTGGCAATGACACCGCTTTGGTTTTTGATTAGCGTCCGTTAGCGTGGATTAGCCCCGAAAGCTTTCGGGGTTAACGGTTAAAATTCTTTGCGTCTCCGCGCCTTTGCGTCTTTGCGTTAAAATCCGTGTTCCTCTGTGTCCATCCGTGGTAAAAATTATTTCTCACCTCTGTTCTCTCTGTTTCCTCCTGTTCATATCTCTTCATCTGTGTTAAAAAGAATTTGGAATGACTGTTACTGAAATGAAACGCCCACGCCTGCCCGAATGGTTGCGCATCACTTTGCCGACCTCCGACTCTTTTGCCCGAACCCGTTCCCTGCTGGATGAACTGAAACTGCACACCGTTTGCGAAAGCGCCAAATGCCCGAATCATTGGGAATGCTGGAGCAAGGGCACCGCCACCTTCATGATCGCCGGCGACCGTTGCACTCGCGCCTGCGGATTTTGCGCCGTCAGCACCGCCAAACCTCTCGCGTTGGAAACCGACGAACCTGCCCGCGTGGCCGAAGCCACCGCGCGGATGAAACTCAAACACGTCGTCATCACCGCCGTCGCGCGCGATGACCTGAAAGACGGCGGCGCGGAACATTTCCGCCAGACCATCGAACATGTCCGCCAGCGCAACCCGGGTATTGTCATCGAAGTGCTCGTACCCGATTTCAATGAGAGCGACGCTTCCATCGACATCGTGTTGAACGCGCACCCGCACATTTTCAATCACAACCTTGAGACCGTGCGCCGTCTGACCCCGAATGTGCGCCATCGCGCCACGTACGACCGCAGCCTGGCTGTGCTCAAAAAGGCCAAGACCAAAGGCGGCGATTCGCTCTACACCAAATCCGGCATCATGCTCGGCCTGGGCGAAACGATTGAAGAAGTCGTGGTGGCGATGGAAGATCTGCGCGCATCGAATTGCGACATTCTCACTCTCGGCCAATATCTGCAACCGACGCTGAAACATCTGCCGGTGAAAGAATTTGTCACGCCCGAACAATTCGACGCACTCGGTCGTGTGGCCAAAGAACTCGGTTTCGTCCACGTCGCCAGCGGCCCCATGGTCCGCAGTTCGTACCATGCGGATGAATTCAAGGTGTAAATCCAACAATCTTTCCCTGTTTGGGCATCGCATCGCGGAATCCGCAATTGATTAATTGCATTTAAGCGCCTCCTCTCCTTTTTCCTCTCCTCCAAATTACTTTGGAGGAGAGGACGACCTTGAGAACGTATTCCGCAAATTATTCCTCATTTTGAAAATTGCGCGACGCTTACAGAGATATTCCTCATACAGAGCGCGCTCGATTTGTTTTCCTCTCCCTGTGCTCTGCGCGGGGAGAGGACCAAGGAGAGGGGTGTTTATCTGCAACCACGCAGCAATGAAGCAAATTGCAACTCAGAAACTTGACTTTCGCCCTAAACGATTCAGGCTTTCGTTAATCACTTCCAAACGATGGCCAAAAAAATAAAGATAATCCTCGTCACGCTCGCGTCACTGATTTTGGTGGCGGCGCTGACGCTGTTCATCCTGTGGCTGCGCAATCCGCAACGCGTTGCCCTCGCCCAGGGGCAGCGCCTCATCGCCAAAAATTTCGCCGCGCCCGTGGACATGACGGATTATTACCAGACGCCCGCATCGGATTTCTCCCAGATCACGCAATTTCCCGCCTGGGCGGCGGTGCCCACCGGATTCCAGACGTTCGACGGCGTGCCGCTGGACATCGAAGGCATGATCTGTCTCTGGGGCGCGGGCAACACCAAATCCGGCATTGAATTTCCGGAGCAACTGGAAGGCATCAAGATCGGCGCGAAGTTTCAGACGCTCTACGTCTATCACTCGTCCTTTTATGCTTCGCCCCACGGTACGCCGGTGTACGACATCGTTTTCCGTTACGACGACGGTTCTTCGGCGACGAATGCAATCCTTTACGGCAACGATATCAGCGACTGGTATGCCCGACGGGGAAAATATTTCAAGCCCACCGACCCGCGCTCAAAAATCGCATGGACCGGTGTGGCTGACACCGGCAAAAGCAAACAACCGTTGCAATTCTTTCTCACCGCCGTCGAAAATCCGCAACCGGACCTCACCGTGGCCACGATTGATTTATATTCCTGCAAAAACCAGACTGCGGCCTGCATCCATGCCATCACCACCGGCCGCGCTGATTTGATGCAGGCGAAATAGCGGAAAAGAATTTTCATCGCGAGCCAATCGCTTTATACTCAGCAACTATGCAAACAGACCACCGTTTTATTTCAAATACGCTTTTCATTTCTGTCATTGGATTGTTTCTGGCAGTGGCGGCAAATCCGGCTTTTGCCGATGACAGCACGAATGACATCACCATGGTCACGCCGTCGAAGACTTCACCGCGCACGGTCGGCCTGGACATCGTCAATCAAACGGTTAATCCTGACAAGACGACAAGCCTGACCTTCAAGTGGAGCGAAAAGGGCAAAGACTTTGAACGGACCGTGGTGGTGAACGACAAAACGATTGTGGTCTATAACGGTGAGATCAAAAACTTTTCCGACCTGACGGCTGACCAGATGAAAGCTAAAGCCGTGGCGACCGTCGGCCCGGATGGCGTGACGACGGTTTTGCTGCGCTTTGGCAAAAAGCCGTTACCGAAAGATAAATTGACGCCCGAACAAGCTGATCTGCTGGCACATCTGGCTCCACCGCCCACAGCCGCTTCCGATGACGCGCTCAACAAACGCGTCGTGGGGATCGTGGATTCCCTCGATCTGTCCGACACCAACAAACAGGCACGAGTCACCGCCGTGGTGGCGACCGATCTGAAGGCCGTCCGCGATGCGCACAACGCCGGATTGCAATTGGACCCGTCCGTTCATCAAAAATTTATCGCTGGATTGCAGGCCGATTTGACACCCGACCAGGTTGACTCGGTCAAAGACAAACTCACGGCCAACAAATTGCCCATCACGCTCAAGGCCTATCATCAGATCCTCCCGAACCTGAAACCCGAAGACGAAGCGAAGATCATCGATTGGCTCAAAGAAGCGCGCGAGCAAAGCCTGGACGTAAAGAACGTAGATGAGATGTCGCCCATTTTCAAAAAATACAAGACCGAGATTGAGCATTATCTGGACAGCCACGGTTACGACTGGGCCACATCGTACAAGACCTTCGTGGACAGCCAAAAAAGCGCGGCAAATAAATAGCAGGTAAACCTTTCAAGCCCGTCCGCACCCTGTTCCTTCTCCCATTAATGGAGGGTTGCCGCATCGGCCTCTGGGTCAATGCCTTCGTTCACTTTGTTTCCTTCTGTAAAATAATTAGCGTTTATTAGCGGTTAAAAATCCGTGTTTATCCGTGTCCATCCGTGGTTAGTTTTCAAACGGATTTCGATGTTTCAACATATGGATCACTATTCCCACGCACACAAAAAATATCACGAACCCGATGATCGTGATGATCACGCGCAACGTCTTGGCCTGGTCGCGAACCCGCTCCGTCTGTTGCTTCTCCGGCTCCATGAAACCCGAGAACTTCGTCTTCATCGCTTCGGCCACGGCATCTTCATCCTTCAATTGGAGCGTCAGCCATTGTGCATCCAACGATTTCCATTGCTCCGGCAGGCGCGAGAGCAATTCCGCATTCGCCTGCTGAAACCCCCAACGTGTCCAGAACGGGGATTTTTCCGCCGTCCAAACCCGGAAAACGCCGTGATTGGCCGCGAGCGTTTGCAACCGTTCCAAAAACAATTCCCGCGAAGCGTCCGCGTGCGAAAAATCGGAAAACCCTTCGCCATACAGCAACGCATATTGGTCCACGCACCGGATGCCGATGGCGCCGACCACGTTTCCGGCGGCGTCTTCCGTGACCTGAAATTCTTTCACCGTTTTTTCCAATTCATCCGCAGGCAGACGCATGGAATCCCAGATGCCGCGCAAGACGGCAAGGTCTTCCACTGTGGCGCGCCGGATACGAAGATTGGCCATGGAATAAAGATAAAATTCGTAAGCCCAAATGAAAATCCAAAAACACTCAGTTCTTATCTCGATGATGCCGTATAAGTCCGAATCGTCGCGAAGAGATCTTTGGGCAGAAGAAACACAAAGCGCCCGGGATAGGCTGCGTTCAAGCGGTCAACCTGCCGTTTGATTTTCGCATATCCGCCGCCGGCCCCCTCCTTTTTTTCAAACCCTTCAACGATGCATTTAACCCCCACGAAAACGGGTTTATCCGGGTCTGGCTGCACCCTGGACAAATGATTAAAAATATCGTCCTCGTTCCAAACCGCATGGCCTTCGCTGATTACCGGGATGCCATTCTCCACAACCACGTCCGACGTGCTGCCGTGGCGGTTTTTCGCTTTGGAATGTTCGTGAGCCTGGCCGGCGGACGCCGCTGTGATGTCCCCGCTAAAGAGAATTCCATCCAACCCGCATGTGCTTAGATAAGAACTGAATTTTTGACCCGGATACGCAGTGTGCCACAAACAGGCTGTGTGAAAGCCCGCATCGGCAAGCCAGATCCGGTTTGTGGCGCACCACGCCGGAAAAAGTTGGTCGTTAAAGTCGTTGCCGTAAATAAATTGAACGCCGCTGGGCCCGGCCATCAATTCGTCGTTCGCGGTCATCTTCTTGTAATACCAATCCAATAATTTCGGGTCCAATTCCTGCAACGAAGGACTTAACGTAGTGCCCACCGGCACGGAGCCGCGCGCGGGGTCTTTCCAAAGTTGATAGATGGCATTTTGATCAAACTGAATATTGTCACCGTCGCTCCATGTGATCGTTACATAAACTCTTCCCGGCAGCGCCGCAATCGCACGGCCCGGCGCCTGGTGGAAAGTTTCATCCGGCTGGCTCGACCAAAAACTTCCATTGTCGTATAGGTCACTCACCACATACCCAATGCCATACTTGTTGGCAGCCACATTGGCTGAATCACGGTCATATCCCATCAGCGACGAGCCGACCGTATAACCGCCGGCGTGGAAAATTTTATCCATCTCATCCCGCTGGCCCGGGTTTGCCTTCAGGTCGAAATGGAAATCAAAGCCACCTGTGGCCACCGCATAATCAATCAACGAATGAGCGGATTTAAGCGCGAACACGACCTGCCGGTTGCAGTGTGGCATCAGGTTTTGCATGGCCCAATCATACGCAGTGATTTTATCCGGCCAACGATTTCGGTAATCCTCGATCTCACCGCTCCATCCGGATTTTGAGACCAGTTCATCCTTCACCGGTTCCGTTACTGGAATTCCATTTTCCTGCGCACCCGCCATCACCGCCAGATGAAAGGTCCAGTCCTTCGCCGGGTCATAGAGAATCATTTTCTTCACCCGGCTTTGGTATTTCTGGAACAACGCGCACAATCCCGCGTCGTTCCCATTCGGCAAAGGCAGATTGACGTGCGCAATGCCGCTGTCTTCCAGATGAGTCCGGTCCAGCGGTTTCTCGACCAGATAAACTTCTGCGGAAGTCCGATTGACCAACCCTTGCAGCGCCAACTCCGTCCTTTTGGCCTCTTCACTGTCATTTTGACAATTCACCACGAAGACATTCGTCGCCAATGGCATTTTGGGAAACAAACCGCCGGCAGCACACACCAGGCCGGGCACAAGCGAAAACAAGAAAGCACAGAATATGACGAAAGTATTCGTTCGGGTGGCCATGGGATGAAGGTAGGATTCACACGCCGAAATGGAAATCCGAAAATGACGATCTCGCCATGCCAAAGGGACGCCGCATGATTTAGGCAATCGAGAGAAGTTCGAGTTGAGAGTTAAAAACATAAACGTCAATTCGCGTCAATTCGCGTCAGTGGAAAATTGATGGTATTGCTTCCATAAGATGGGGGTTACGTTTAATTAAACGTAAGTTCGCGTAATTTCGCGTAACATTACGTAACCACTTCCAGTTTGCGGTCCACAGTCCACTGTCCAGAATCTTTAAATGCGAAACCAGGGACAAAGATGACGCCAGAGACCGAAGCAACGACACGTGTCTTACAATCTGCGGCCGCGGTTTCATTCGCATTTCTACTGCCTGCATAATTCTCATTGGAAGATTTAAGCATACACTGGAGAGAGCGTAATGTTGCCCGGAAACAAAATCGCAACGTGGATGAACGGTAAATGATGGAGGGTGGCAGTAATGCAAATAACAGAGGTAAAGGCAATTATGCGCGAAAGGCGCGAAAAAAAATCCAAGTTCCAATGGCCGACATCCAAAACAATTGATTTTTGGCCGGTGCATGGCATTTTTTCACTCTAGATGGAAACCAAAGAACTCCTCAAAGCTCTCGAATGGCGCTATGCCACTAAACGCTTTGATAACGCTAAAAAAATCTCCGGTGATACATGGGATGCGCTGGAAAAGGCGCTGGTCCTCACGCCCACTTCCTACGGATTGCAGCCGTACCAATTCATCGTGTTGACGGACGCAAAAAAGCGCGCGGAACTGCAACCGCATTCCTGGAACCAGCCGCAGGTGACGGATTGCTCGCATTACGTCGTGTTCACTGCGCGGACAAAAATGGACGAAGCGTACATTGACCGATGGATCAAGCGCCTCTCGGAAGTCCGCGGCGTCACACCCGATTCGCTGGGCGCCTATCGTGGCATGATGGTGCGCAATATCATGCAAGGCGGGCGCGGAATGCTCGACCATGAATGGGCCATCCGACAGACTTACATCGCCTTGGGCAACCTGATGACCTGCGCCGCCATGCTCGGCGTAGATGCCTGCCCCATGGAAGGCATCGTGCCCGCGGAATACGACCGCATCCTCAACCTGGGCGATAGCGGTTATACCACAGTGGTGGCCTGCGCGGTGGGGTATCGCGCTGCGGACGACAAAAATGCTAAAATCCCCAAAGCACGCTTTCACGCCTCCGACCTGATCCAAAAAATCTGACCAAATCGAATTATGATCAAAAAAATCTTTGCTCCCGGAAATGATTCAGTGACGACAAACCTCGGCCTGCTGGTGCTGCGGTTGTGGTTCGGCCTGACGATGTGCCTGCATCACGGCGTTGATAAAATCCATAGTTGGGATAAAAATGCGCCGATTTGGTTGGATCCCTTTCATGTCGGGCATCAGGCGAGTTATGCAATGACGATCTTTGCCGAAGCGATCTGTTCGTTCCTGCTGGCTTTGGGACTGGTGACGCGTTTCGCCGCGCTGGTGTTGATCATCAACATGACCGTGGCGTTCACGATGGTCCACAAAGAAGACCTGAAGGCAGGCGAACTGGCCTATGTGTACCTGGGCGTGTTTGTGGTCTTGTTCGTGGCGGGCGCTGGAAAATTTTCCCTGGATAAGGCGTTGTTTGGGAAAGGTGGAAAAAGCGGCAGCCCGGCCAAAAAGAATTAGCCGCAAAAAAAACGCGAAGGGGGGTCAATATTTTGGATTCGGGGAACTACAAATTCACCAGCCCTAACGGGCTTAGATCACACTTCAATTCCGTACGCCTTGATCTTGTTGTAGAGGGTTTGGCGGCCGATGCCCAAGCGTTTGGCGGCTTCGAGTTTGTTGCCGTTGCTTTCCTTGAGCATCTGGATGATGGCGTTGCGCTCGACGCCTTCGAGCAACGTGAAGTTGGGGTCGAGTCCCTCGGGGATCTCCACGGCGGGAGCGGCAGTGATGGAAAGATCGGGGGCATCGATCTCCGGGCCTTCGGACAAGAGCACGGCGCGCTGGATCTCGTTCTGCAATTGGCGGACGTTGCCGGGCCAGTCGAATCCGGTCAACCGGTCGGCCGCCGCGGGCTTGAAGCCCCGGATCTCCCGCTTGGCCTGCGCGGCAAATTTCCGCAGGAACGAATTGGCCAGCGGCAGGATGTCATCGCGCCGCTCGCGCAACGCGGGCAGGTCCACGGAAATGGCGCTGATACGGTAGAAAAGGTCCTCGCGCAGCTTGCCGTCCTTGATGGCCTGCTGCGGCTTGCGGTTGGTGGCGGCCAGGATGCGGCAATTGGTCTTGTAGGTGGTTTTGCCGCCGACGGGGCGCACTTCCTGGTCCTGCAATACGCGGAGCAGTTTGCTTTGCGTATCGATAGGCATCTCGGAAATCTCGTCGAGGAACAGCGTGCCGCCTTCGGCCTGGCGGAAAAGGCCGTCGCGGTCGGAGGTAGCGCCGGTGAACGCGCCTTTGACGGAACCGAACAACTCGCTCTCGATCAATTCCCGCGGCAACGCGGCGCAGTTGATCTTGATGATCCTGCCCTTGTTGCGGGCGCTCAAAGAATGCACGAGGTCGGCGACGACTTCCTTGCCGGTGCCGCTCTCGCCGATGATCAGGATGGGCGCATCGCTGGGCGCAACGCGCTCGACGGTGCGGATGACGTCCTGCATGGCCTGGCTGCGGAAGACGGGTGAGTTCGCGCCGCTCATGGTCTCGAGCGCGCGGCGAAGGGTGACGTTTTCCTCGCTCTGCTGTTTGCGGTCCACGGCGCATTTGACGTCCGCGAGCAATTTTTCGTTCTCGAAAGGCTTGGTGAGGAAATTATAAGCGCCGCGGCGTCCGGCTTCCACGGCCATGGTCACGGTGCCGTGGCCGCTCAAAACGAGGACTTCGGTGTCCGGCCAGGATTTCTTGATCTGGGGCAGGAGGTCGAGGCCGTCGGCATCGGGCAATTTGACGTCGAGAAGAACGACGTCCGGGCCTTCGTGGGAAAATTGTTGTTTCAGGGCCGCGCCATTGGCGGCCTGGGCGACGTCGTAATACTCTTCCAGCACGGAGGCCAACAGCTCCCGCAGGTCTCTCTCATCGTCCACTATCAGAATTTTCGCTTTCATTTCTGTTTCTTCGTCGCGCACGCGGCGACAAACCGTGAAAAAATCGCGCGATGTTCCGGGTGCCGGGCGGTCAACCGCTCGGGATGGAATTGGACGCTCAATAAAAACGGCGTCAATCGTTTCGCCTCCGGCCTTAATTCCATCGCTTCAATGATTCCATCACGCGCCTGCGCCGTGGCCATTAGCGGCCCAGCCGGCTGCATCACTGCCTGATGATGCGAGCTGTTCATACCCAGAACGCGCTTTCCCGTGATATTGGCGAGCAAGGAACCGGCTGTCAACGGAACTTCGTGAACAATTTCATTGGCCTTGTCCATGCGCTGGTGGTTGAGCGCGCCGCGCACCTGCCGGCGGATGTCGGCGATGAGCTTGCCACCGAGGGCGATGTTCAACAACTGGTGTCCCCGGCAAATGGCCAGGAGCGGTTTGCGCTGGCGAAAAACTTCATCGATGATGATCAATTCGCGCAAATCGCGATGTCCGCCGTCTGGTGTGCATGACACCGTCTTGCGAACTGCAAGGGGAAGTTTGGTTTCGTAAAGCTCGGGAGTGATGTCGTCGCCGCCGGTCAACATGATGCCGTCGGAACGCTTGACGATCTCGGCGAGCAACTCCCGGTCGGTGGTCGCGGGCACGGTGGCGGCAATACCCCCGACCCGGCTGATGGACATGTCGTATTTGACTGAAAGACTGGAGGACATGTCATGAAATTCGACACCCCGTTTTTCGATACTGGACGTGACAAAAATGAGCGGCGGCTTTGCCATTGGTTCAAAAATAGGGTTTTGACCCCGTTTTTCCAGTTAAAAAGGGCTTGGCCTGTTTTCTGCTAAGAAAACAGCATGAGTCACCGCCAAGTCAAACGTAGCAAAGCTTATCATTCGATGGGACCGATTGGGCGCGTGGACCATTTGATCGCAGCCAAGAACGATGTCGTCGGCTCGATGCTGATCATGGCCCTGGTGCTCGGTTGCCTCTCGGTGATGCGCTTCCTGCTCACGCAGTCGTAAGAAAGCACATCGGGAACATTTCGTATTACGGGTGTTGTTCCAGAGAATAGTCCGCTTCCAGTGTGGCAAGAATTGGGATTGTAAAATGGTGAGAAGCATTTTAGCCGTATGCATGGGAGTGTTCATTATCTGGGTAATCGGCTTCCTGATTTCATTCTCTAATGCAAATCCCACAATAGTTTTGGCAACTAAACTCATTGGCCTGGTTAGTGGAGGATATGCTGTAGCTCTCGTCAGCAAACGCGCTCAAGTGACCCACGTTCTTATCCTGACGGTTATACTTGGCGGAATTTCTATTTTAGAAAATTTTTCAAAGCCGGGACACGGAAATTGGCCATTATGGATTTCAGGCGAGTTTGCCTCGTCAATTTACCTGACATGGGGCGCGCTTTTTAGAAAATGGCGACTTTCTAAATCGTTGAAAGAGGAACAGGAAAAACACAAAAGTTTTAGTTTACCAAGAAGTGTTTTTGCAATCGTTGTTGGATTTTTTGTGTACATGTTTTATGGCGTTCTTTCGGGCGCTTTTTGGGGACAGAACTTTTGGCCCTGGCCCATCAATGAAGCAATTATTCTTTCCGGGGTGACAGTGACAAATCTTGTTGCGGGATATTTAACTGCGTATATCAGCGGGAAAGCGGAACTTCTCCATGTATTTATAATGTCCACATTATGTTTGGTCACGCCGATTGTTATGCGAATGTTCACAGGATTCCACGGCGATTGGGGGCGATGGCTGGTCGGTGCTTTAACCTTGATCATTTGCATGACATGGAGTGGATTTTTGAGGATTTTACAACTTCGATATCGAGGGGCATGCAAACCTACGGTTCCATCTCGGGAGCAAATGATTTAACACGCCAATTCCGAATTTCAGCTGGTCCAACCTATTTCGCCGTCTGGACTCCCTTGCCCAAAACGTACAATCCGTGGTATTATTTTAAACATGAGCGCGCATGAGGTATTGGAACAGGTTAAGGCACTCCCACTGCGGGAGCGCCGGAAATTCTTCGACTTTGTTCACGAACTCGAAACAGCGGAGCCGATGGTCAAACAGCACCGCCGGATTCGATGGCCTGACGCGGCAGCCCGGCGCCGACGAATTTTTGGCGACAAGCTTTTGCCCAATCTGGTTCTGTTGGCGCGGGAAGAAGAGCGCTATTAACACCGCATGCGCCTTTACGCGGATAGCAGCCTGCTCATCTCGTATTACGTAAATGATTCCAACAGCGTAAATGCCCAGGCTGTGATCCATGCAGCCACCGACCCTTTGCCGTTCACGGGATTGCATCGCCTGGAGATGAGAAACGCACTCGCCTTGGGAGTATTTCGGCGCGTTCTTTCACCAGCGCAGGTCAGCGCGGCCTGGTCGGATGTAGAGCGGGATTTGCGGAGTGGACGGTTATTTCCTCAACCCGTGAATTGGACGCCGGTTTATCGCGCGGCAGCACAATGGGCCGCAGTGCATTCTTCCGCCATCGGTTGCCGCAGTCTCGACGTGCTGCATGTCACGTTGGCCAAAAAACTCGGCGTTCAAGAATTTTTCACGTTCGATGTGCGGCAGAAATCTTTGGCGCTGGCGCTGGCGCTGACAGTCAAACCTTAAATCGCTACGCTGCTCTAACATTTCAGCCAGGAAGCATTTCTACTAATTCTTCGGCGGGATAAGTCCAAATCTCCGCAAGGGTCGGATGATAATGCGGCATGGCCGCGAGTTCCTGGACGGTCATGCGTTTGGCCATGGCGGCGGCGATCTCATGGATCAACTCACCGCCGAGCGGTCCGGCGCATTGGCCGCCAATGATCTCGCCGGTTTTAGGATCAGCCAGTAATTTCACGAATCCATCGGTCGCGTTCATGATGAGAGATTTGCCGTGGTCATTGAAAGGATAGCTCGCGGAAATGAATTTGATACCGCGAGCGGCGGCTTCTTTTTCCGTGAAGCCGACGAATGCCAATTGCGGCTCGGTGAACACTACCGAAATGAGCAGACGATAGTCCATGCGCGCGGAATTCCGGGCGATGATGTTACGGGCGGCGGCCTCTCCCTGCAGGACGGCGATATGGACAATTTCATATGGCCCCGCGCAATCGCCGGCCGCAAAAATGTGCGGCGCGCTGCTTTGCATACAATCGTTGGTCAAAATGCGTCCGCGCCCGGTTTTAACGCCGGCATTCTCCAGGCCAAGGCCGGCGGTATTTGGGACCCGGCCCAGTGCGAACAGAATCTCCTCGGCAACCACTGACACCGTTTTGCCGCCATGTTCGAATAAAATGGATTTCAGGCGTCCCTTGCGCCGGGCATCCAACAGCTTTGTGCCAGTGAATAGTTTAATGCCTTCGCGGCGAAAGACGGTCTCGATCACTGCCGAGGCGTCGGAGTCGAAATCGTGGAGGATGTGCGGGCTGCGTTGCACGAGCGTCACTTTGACGCCGAAGCGCGAAAAGAATTGCGCGAACTCACACGCGGTCGGCCCGCCGCCGAGGACGGTGAGCGATTTGGGTAGTTTCTTCAATGCGAGCGCATCGTCGCTCGTCAAATAGCCGAGGGCGTTCAATTGCGGCAACGGCGATGGGGCGACAGTGGAGCCGGTGGAGATGACGAAATGTTTGGCGGTCAACTTGCGGCCATTCGTGAGTTGCAAGGTGTGGGGATCGAGAAACTTCGCCCCGGCGCGGACGAACTCGAACTTTTTACTGTTCAATTGCTGGACACGATAATCGGCGAAATCTTGGATGAGCGCTTTTTTTCGCGCCATGACCTTTTTGAAATCGAACGAAACCTTTTTTGCGCGCGTGCCGAATAGCCCAGAGTTTTTTACCATGTGTGCGACTTCGGCCATATAGAGAAGCGCCTTGGTGGGCATGCACCCGCGCAGAATGCATAGGCCGCCCACTTCCCTGCCCCCCTCGATAACCACAGTTTTCAGCCCGGCACCCGCCGCCGTTCGGGCAGCCGCATACCCGGCGCTGCCGCCGCCAACGACCGCCACATCAAAATCGAATCGATTCATGGCCTGAAAATGCGCTTTTCTAAAAAAAATTGAAGTATTTTCCGCCGCTTACCGTCTAATTTGGTGCCGATAATAGAACAATGACCAATAGGAATAAATTATGAAGATTATACAAGCGGTTCTTTTGCTTTCCGTTTCCCTGGCCGCATCCGCTCAACCGGCTTTAACCATTTATAACCAAAATTACGCCGTCGTGCGCGATACGGTGCCGCTCAATCTCAAATCCGGCGTCAATCAGGTAAATTATTCGGATGCCACCGCTCATCTGGAGCCGGACACGGTGATCTTGCGCGATCCGACGGGCCGGCATGATTTTCAGATCCTCGAGCAAAATTATCGGAATGACCCCGTTTCGCAGGACTTGTTGTTGTCGTTGTGCGAAGGCCGGACAATCGGATTTCAGGTCGTGTCTCCCACCACCGGCGAGGTCGAAAAAGTCATTGAGGGGAAAATCGTTCGCACCGGATATGTGCCGCATTATTCGGCCATGGGTCAGTATGGCGAAGATTATCAACAGGCACAGATGAACCTGGCGCAGTCCACTGAGCCAATCATCGAAGTGAATGGCGAGATGCAGTTCGGTCTGCCGGGGAAACCGCTCTTTCCCGACCTGGGCAACAACACCATTCTCAAACCGGCGCTGGATTGGACCATCCAATCCGACAGCGACGGTAAATTTGATGCGGAGATCGGATACCTGAGCGAAGGATTTTCATGGGAAGCCGATTACAACCTGGTTTCGCCAGAGAAAGGCGATGACGTGGATCTCATCGGCTGGGTGACGCTGGACAATCAAAGCGGGAAAACTTTTGAGAACGCAAAAATCAAATTGATGGCCGGTGATGTGAACCGGGTACAGTCGCCACAACCAATGGTAATGCGAGAGGCCATGATGGACATGGCAGCGGGAAAAGCATATCAACCGCCCGTTTCAGAAAAAGCTTTCGATGAATTTCATCTTTATACGCTGGATAATCCGACAACCTTGCGCGATCGGGAGACGAAGCAGGTGGAGTTTGTCCATGCCGAGGGCATCAAATCCAAAACGATTTATGTCTATGACGGCGCGGACCTATCGCAATATGGGGGATGGGATTATGGATCTATTCGCAACAATCCTGGATACGGCACGCAATCCAACAAAAAGGTGTGGGTAATGCGGAAGTTCGTGAATTCAAAGACGAATCATCTGGGAATAGCGCTGCCCAAAGGCAAGCTGCGGTTTTATCGCCGGGACGATGACGGACAGTTAGAGTTTGTCGGCGAAGACGAGATTGATCATACGCCCGCAGACGAAACGATCCGCGTGAATACCGGCAATGCCTTTGACGTGGTCGGCGAGCGCAAACAAACGAATTATAATATCGATGAAAACAATCATCGCGCCGACGAATCTTTCGAGATCAAATTACGCAATCACAAAAAGGAACCGGTGACCGTCCGCGTGGTGGAGCATCTCTATCGCTGGAATAATTGGGACATCACGGCGCACTCGGATGATTTCACCAAGACCGACTCGCAAACGATTGAGTTCAATGTGCAGGTGCAGCCGGACGTGGAGAAGACCGTCACCTATACAGCACATTACTCATGGTGACATTTTGCAAAAATCGTTTAGGATTTTCGGCATGAGCGAAATCATTTATCCCCGCAGCCCGCGCGAAACCATGGATGGCTGGCATTATCTGCCGCGATACCTCGACAAGATCCGCCTGCATCTGGCCGGCAAATTGCATTCCGATTACACGGAAAATTTTGGCAAAGGCTTTGACGGTTTTTGGCTCAAAGCCGCCGGAGTTTCGCATGAGCAGATGATCGAGGTCGTGAAAAATTCCGTCACCGATGGCCAGGTCTGCGATTGGGCGCGCAAGAATGTGAAAAAAACTCCCGCTGAAAAGGAAGCACATTGGCAGGATACCTTGAGCCGTCCCAAAGCCGATGATGCTGGCGCCGTGGCGCGCCTGAAAATGCGCAAGGAACAGGCTGGCATCGGTCATCGCGATGAGATCAAATGTTTTGTGGATATGATTGACGCGGATGAGAAGCGGATTTAGCCGGTGATGAGACAGCCTTTTTCTTGTCTCACCCCTCATCCTTGATCCTTCTCCCCGTTGAGGGGAGAAGGAAAACATTTCGATCACATCCGCAATAAGAAACACTTTCCACCTTTGGTTCTATGCGATAATTCGCTTAATTTGGCATTTTCATATCTGTGTTTATCGGTGTCCATCCGTGGTTAAATGATTTTGTTTCTTGCATGGGCGCAAATGCGGATTAAATTTTGCGCATGGTGTCGGAAACATTCAAAGCCAGCCGGTGGACGCGCGGGAATTTTCTTTTTCCCACGGTCATCGAGATCACGGACAAGGCCATTATCCGGCACAAACGGTCATGGTTCAGCAAGGACGAGATCAGCATGAGCCTTTCCAAAGTAGCGTCCGTGCATATCAAGACCGGCTTCATCTGGTCGGACATCCTGATCGAATCGACCGGCGGCACCGACCCGCTGAAAAGCCATGGTCATCGCAAAGCCGACGCCCGGCACATCCGCGAACTCATTGAAAGCATCCAGGGAAAATTGGGAGATGAGAGGATAGTGTTGTCTTAAAAGCGGCAGAGGGCTGCCGCACTCCATAAGCTGGCGCAAAATTCGATTTGGCCTTCGCAGTCGCTTGCATCTTGGAATATGGCAGCTCACTAATGTTTTTTCTCTGGCTAATCAGAGTTTCCATAGCGTTTTAATTTTCCCAAACCTATTTTACTGCTAAAATAACCGCTCACATGGCCAATCGTCTGCCCATTTACGACATTGAAAGCGACATCATTTCGCGGCTGAAATCGGACCGGCGATTGATTTTGTCCGCGCCAACCGGCTCGGGCAAATCCACGCAAGTGCCGCAAATGCTCTTGCGCCATAATTTCTTGCGCGAAGGACAGGTCGTCATTCTCCAACCGCGCCGATTGGCCACGCGCCTGCTCGCCGCCCGCGTGGCGCAGGAACTGGGCGTCAAACTCGGTGAGGAAGTCGGATACCAGATCCGCTTCGAGAATGTCACATCAGCGAAAACCAAGATCCGTTTCGTGACCGAAGGTGTTCTGCTGCGGCAGATGATTGAAGACCCGAAGTTGCGCGGTGTTTCCGTGCTCATCTTCGACGAGTTTCATGAGCGGCATCTGTACGGGGACATTACTCTGGCCCGCTCGCTGGATTTGCAGGAGCAGCATCGGCCAGACCTGCACCTCATCGTGATGTCGGCGACGTTGAATGCGGGTGAATTGGAGAATTATCTTTCTGAATGTAGGAGCCGAGGTAACGAAGCTCAAAATTCAAAAACCGAAAACCAGAGACTCCTTACGTCGTCTCCTACAAATGATTTTTATTGTTCCGTCCTGTCCTCCGAAGGCCGGATGTTTCCGGTGGAGATGGAATACGCCGCGCAGCCAACTTATAATGACAAACGGCCGGTCTGGGAACAGGCAGCGGAGGCGTTCTCAAGTTATGTGAACTCAGGCGGCGAAGGCGATGTGCTTGTCTTCATGCCGGGTGGATTCGAGATTTCGCAGACGATAGAAGCCATCCGGCATACTTCGGAATCGAAAGGATTCATCCTGCTGCCATTGCATGGTGAATTGGATCCAAAATTACAAGACGCTGCCGTGGCACGATATGAGCAACGCAAAGTCGTTGTGGCGACGAACGTGGCCGAAACGTCGCTGACGATTGACGGTGTGCGACTGGTGATCGATTCCGGGCTGGTGCGCATCGCGCGATATGACGCTAATCGCGGCATCAATACACTGCTCATCGAGCGCATTTCGCAATCGTCCGCCGACCAGCGCGCGGGCCGCGCAGGGCGAACCGCGCCGGGTGTTTGCATGAGGTTGTGGTCGCGCGAGGAACATTCGCATCGTCCGCCGCAGGAGTTGCCGGAGATACGGCGGTTGGACCTGGCAGAAGTAGTGCTCACACTTAAGGCGGCGGGCGTGGATGATCTGCGAAAATTCCGCTGGCTCGAAAAGCCAGATGAAATCTCGCTGACTCATGCGGAGGAATTGCTTCACGATCTCGGCGCGCTGGATAAGAGCAGCGCCATCACACAGGTGGGACGCAAGATGCTGGCGTTCCCGTTGCATCCGCGTTATTCGCGCATGTTGCTGGCAGCGCAGGATTATGGCTGCGTTTATCAGGCTGCGCTCGTCGCCGCCCTGACGCAAGGGCGCGATCTGTTGTTGCGGAACGTGGACAAGGCGACCGCCGGGCTGCGCGAGGATTTGCTCGGCGAGAAGGCCTCGTCTGATTTCTGGATCCTCATGCGCGCGTGGAGTTATGCCGCGAACAATCAATTCCGCATGGACGCCTGCCGCAAGCTGGGCATCCATGCCGTCACGGCGAGGCAGGTGGGGCCATTGCTGGAGCAATTTCTGCGCATCGCCGCGCGCGAGGGGCTGGATGCCAAACCGCGCGAGGTGAAGGACGAGGCATTGCAGAAATGTATTTTGATCGGTTTTTCCGACCGTGTCGCTCGTCGACTGGATCAGGGGACGTTGCGCTGCGAATTGGTCCATAACCGCCGCGGGGTGCTGGCGCGGGAAAGTGTGGTGCAGCAAAAAGAACTGTTCGTCGTCGCGGAGATACGCGAGGTGGAAATGCGCGACAAAGAAGTAAATACCATCCTCTCGCTGGCAACAGCGATCGAGCCGGATTGGTTGCGCGAATTATTTCCCGAAGATTTGGAATCCGATTTGCGTGTGCAGTTCGATTCGACACAAAAACGGGTCGTGGCAGCAGAGCTTTTAAAATTTCGCGGACTGGCTCTCTCTGCCAAACGCGTGGAACCGCCACCCGCTGATGCGGCGGCGCGCATTTTGTCGGAAGAAATTCTGGCGGAACGGTTGCCGTTGCCGAATTGGGACCATTCAGTGGAGCAATGGCTCGCCCGGCTGAATTTTCTTTGCGCAAATTGTCCTGAATTACAACTCCCTCCCTTCGCGGACGACGACAAAAAGTCGGTCATCGAGCAGCTTTGTCACGGCGCGGTGGGTTACAAAGAGATCAAGGAGCGAGAGGTCAAGCCGGTCGTCATGTCATGGTTGTCGCAAGCGCAGCGTGAGCTATTGGACAAACATGCGCCGGAGCGATTGTCATTGCCGAACGGGCGCACGCCCAAGGTGAGTTACGAGACCGGCAAATCGCCGTTCATTTCGTTGCGTATCCAGGAGTTGTATGATGTGAACCAGACGCCGCGCATCGCAATGGGGCGCGCGGCGGTGACGGTGCACATCCTGACACCGGGCATGAAACCCATCCAGGTGACGCAAGACCTGGCGAATTTCTGGCGCGAGCACTACCCGAAGATCAAATCCGAGCTTCAGCGGCGGTATCCGAAACACTTGTGGCGATGAATGCGGTCGAACAACTTTGCCCGAACTGCGGCCTGTGCTGCGACGGCACACTGTTCGCAGATGTGGAATTGCGCAAGGGTGACGATGCAAAGCGATTGGAGAAACTCGGGTTATCGCTTCACAAGAAAGGCAAAACAAAAATCGCTTTTGCCCAACCGTGCGCGTGTTTCGATGGCAAGCTATGTAAAATTTACGCGGACAGGCCGAAGCGTTGCCGGTTGTTTGAGTGTGGTTTATTGAAACGTGTTGAAGCAGGCAAAATGACGGCGGGCGCGGCATTGGGAAAAATTTCGGGGGCCAAAGTTCTCGTTCAAAAGGTGAAAAGGTTATTGCGCACATCCGGCCAAGGTGACGAGCAATTGGCTTTAAACCAACGTTACACGCAAACCATGAATGAGCCGATTGATCTGGCAGACAAAGTGGAAGCGAAGCGGCGCGGGAAATTGATGCTGGCGGTCGATGATTTGATGCAGAGGTTGCAGAAGGATTTTTTGAGGTAATGGGTAGCGCACGCTTACCGCAGCGAGGTTGACCGTCAGGCCGAAGGCAGGCGGCGCGCCCAATAAAACGGGCGGCGATGCAGATGCATCACGGCTTTGACATAAAGCGCATCGGCCTCCACGCTATAGACGATGGCATAGGGAAAGCGATGAAAGTTAAGCTTGCGACTGTCGCCCCGGATTATGCGCCAGCGTTTCGGCTCATCGAGGATACGACGCAACGCAGCTTGATATTCCTCAAGGAAATCAACACCGAGTCCCGGTTGCCGCTCCTCATACCAGAGCGCCGCTACTTCCAATTCCTGGGGAACTTCAGCATGTCTGACGACGCGCATGGAGTTTGGCTCGAATGCCCTCTATCACTTCTTCCTCCGAACGGGTATCTACCTGCCCCTCGGCCATCTCACGGGAACGCCGGTCAATGACCTCGTTCCATCGCTCCTCGGCGTCCGCGTCCACAGTGTCATCGAGGCTGGCAAGAAGTTGTCGGGCCAGATACGCCCGGTCCGGCTCTGGAAGGGCCAGCATCTCGGCCACTTTTTCAGCAGCAATGCTCATGCAGCCAAATATCGGCGTTGTCGCATGTTTTGGCAAGTCTTCATGTATTTCGCCGCGCGGCGCGGGAAATTGATGCTGGCGGTCAGTGACATGATGCAGAGGTTGCAGAGGGATTTTTTGAGCGAATAATTTGGCAAAATGAAGATAGCCCTTAATCGAAGCAAAGACGCGCCTTAAGTATTAAAACCAAAAAACACCGCAGCGAGGCCAACTAAGAGGAAAATTATTCCACCTATAACGAACATCATCCATTTTCCTTGTGGATTCCTTTTGCGAATTGATAAGCCCATCGCTATAAACGTAAGTCCCATGATAATCGTTAATATGTTATTGAAAGTCATCCTGCTAAATAATCCATCGGCAATTTGCACCTGGCATTGCCTGTGCGAATAGAATCCTGTTAGAACCAACCATCGACAAGAACAAACGGAATCGGATTTTAAATGAAGAGCGTTTTTAAAGCTCGCCCTCATCCTGACCTTCTCCCCCAGGAGAGGGAAAAGCTAAAGAATATTTTCCGGTTTACTTATAGACCATTCGATGGATTCAGGTCTTCATATTTTGAAAGGCGGAATCCGTAAAAGCCCTCTCCATGGGGAGAGGGTTGGGTGAGGGAGAGCTAAATCTGCCGCCTCCGGCGGCTGAATAAATCTTCGCAACTTTTAAGCACTTCACGAATTCACCACATCGAGCGGGATGCGTTCCTGGAAGAGGCTGGGCACAGACGATTCAAAGCCGTGTTTGGCCTGCTTCGCGGCGCCGGCGAAATCGCGATAGAGAGTGATGGCGACGTGTTCGTTGCGGCGGATGCAGTCCTTGATAGCCTCGTAGTCTTTCTCGCAATGGATGAGGGTTTTCCACGAATAGATGTGCTTGGGCTTGTGGAAATCGCTGTTGGCGATGAACGGCAGGCGTTTAAGTCCGATGTCGTTGAAGATATTGTTTCCGTTGGCGATCTCCCAGGCATCGAGCAACGGCGCAAATTTCTCCTGGTTCTCCCAGAGATACAGCGTGTTCTTGCCCCATTCACTCTTGAAGAGGTGCGGGTGCGAGGCGACGGCGAGCGCCCCCTGCTCATGGAGTTTCTCAATGATCTCCGGGATCTCCAGCGAGGCCGAAACGGGCGCTTTCATGTCGATGCCTAACAGATGCGCGGAAGTCTTCCGCGTGTAACCATCTTTGTTGAACTCAATGCCGGTCATGACGAGCATCTTGTAACGACGCCAGGCGCGCTGGCGTTCGCGCTCGATGATGGCAAAATATTCGCCGATCTGCTCCTGGGCGAGGGTCAGGTTGGACAGTTCGGACAATTTCCCCAACAAACGTTTAGGATCGGCCAAATGGTCGGTGATGCAGATGCAATCGAATCCGCGTTCACCGTAGAAATCAATGACCTCCGGCACGGACAATTTGCCGTCGGAATAATTGGTGTGAATATGAAAATCGCAGAGCAACATCTGCGCGCCACTGGAACCGACGCTTCCGTGGCCATTTCCATTTCCGCTTCCGGCTGTCACCGGCGCGGAACGCATGACGCGTTCGGGCGCAGCTTCAAACAACTTCACCGCCCGACCGGGAAATGTGTCATCGGATTCCTCCAGGACCAATTCGGCGATCTTCATGGCGGCGTCCGGACGTGAAATCTTCTTCAAGTTTTTCCGCCATTCATTCCAAAGGGTCGCGCGTTTCTCAAAAGCCAATTCCACGGCTTCGGCGACCTCTTTATTTTTCTCGACGACCGCGCCCAGGTTATATTTCTGGATCAATTCCGCGTTGCCTTCCTCCTGGCCGGGAATGACCTGATTGACGATCATTGGACAGCGGGCAGCGATGGCCTCCTGCACGGTCGCGCCACCAGCTTTGCTAATGACCAAGTGGTGTGACATCATCAATTCAGGGATCTGGTTCGTCCATCCGAGAACTTTGACGCGATGTTCCTGGTCGCGAGTACGCTCGATCAATTTGGCGCGAAGCTCAGGATCGCGACCAGCGGTGATGGTCAAATGCACATCGTCGATCTCCAGCAAGCGGTCGATCGCTTTGCCGGCTTTCTTCTTGCCGGTGTTGATGATGTAAAGGACGCGACGGGCTTCTTCGCCGACGGGTTGTGGAAGCTCGTTGGGATTTTCCGCAAAAAGCGGGCTGACCGGAAAACCGAACACCTTGATCTGTTTTTCCGCGACGCCGCCTTGCATCAAGACTTCGGCGGTGGCCTCGTTGGCGACGCAGAAATAATCGCTCGGCGCGCGGAACCACGCGGAGTTGATAGTGATGGAATCGGTGACGACGGTGATGAACTTAAACGGACGTTCGTGGTGGCTGGCGTAAATTTTTTTGATGACGTGCGCATAGACCGGGTATGTCGAGATGACACAATCCGGCTGCGTCTGGGCGAGGATCTTTTCCATCGTCACCTGCAGTCGCGTGAAATTGCCGAGCTGCTTTTCGACGAGGGGGTTTTCGAGCAGCGAATAAAACTGCCCCCAGAGCCTCGGCGTATAGGCGACCATCCCAAGGTAGGTTTTTCGCGCGAGTGTGTTGAAGGCGCCGTAACTGTCGGCGAACAGATCGAGCACCTCGGCGCGCGCGTCCTCATCGGCCATCTCGATCGCCTCGCGCAAATTGCGCGCGGCAGCGTTGTGTCCGTCTCCAAATCCGGCAGTAAGAATGAGAATTTTTTTCATACCGCAGGGTAACTCTATTTCACGTTTGTTACAGCCATGTGTCAAAAATGTGAACTTTTATTCACATTTTTATTCACAGGCTGAAAACGCAAAAAACCCCGGTTTCCCGGGGTTTTTGCGGTCGAAGATCAAAACTACTTCACAAGCGTTTTCGCCAGAAAATCGAAATAAATTCGAAACCAAGGCACCGAAGGTCAGGCATTAGCAGAAATGAAATCGGACACAAAAACCATTCATCTCACGAGCGGCGATCAAACCCTTGGCAATCCGAAGGATTGCTGGAAATTAGCCGGGGATAACATCCCCGGAAAAGCAGCATACGAAAATGATTCGCCCCGGCAGGGGCGAGGGAAGTCACCACAAAAAGCGTTCATCATATTTCACCCCGCTTAATTTCAAAAATTCCAAATACTCCTCCTGAAATGTTTTCTTGCGGTGATGTTCCTCCCGTTGCGCGATATAATTTCTGACCGTTTCCAGCATCGACGCGCTGACGCTGAACGCGCCGTAACCATCCTGCCATTCAAATTGCCGATCACCAATAGTCTCATGGACCCAGGCCGAAGAAGTTCGTTTTATATCGCGCATCACATCCGCCAGTTGATGCGTAGCGCGAATCCCGATCAATAAATGGACATGATCTGCCACACCTCCAACAGCTTCGGGAATAACGTCGAGAGTTTTCGCCGCGCCCCCGAGATAGGCATGGAGCCGCGGCCTCCAATCGGCGGCAATGAGAGGACGTTGGTGCTTCGTGCCGAACACAGCGTGAACATGCAAACTCAAATGGGTTGAGGACATGATTATTCCCGCGCCCTTTCAGGGCGCATATTTCTTTCGGACGTTTTCCGGGGATGTTATCCCCGGCTAATTTCCAACAGCCCTGCCGGGCTGGCATTTCTGCGCCGTCTTTAACCAGGTCGCATACTGCCGGGCTGACACTTCGGCAGCAAACTGGACTAATTCCCGGATTTTTTTGGCAGTGCTGCCAAGCTGACATTTTTGCACTGCTTTACCAAGTCATATACTGCCGGGCTGCCGCTCCGACTATTTCAGGCTCTTACAAAACTTCTCAATCCGATCAAGGCCCTTCTCGATGTTGGCCATGCCGGTGGCATAGCTCAAACGGATGTAGTCATCCGCGCCGAAAGCGATGCCGGGAACGGCGGCCACCTTCTCTGCTTCAAGCAGTTTGGCGCAGAAATCGGCAGACTTGAGTCCCGTGCCTGAAATGTTCGGGAACAGGTAGAACGCGCCTTTGGCGTTCACACAAGTAACTCCGGGAATGGAGTTCAGTTTCTGGTGCGCGTAACGGCGGCGTTTGTCGTATTCAGCAAGCCATTTGGGCAAATGATCCTGCGGCCCGGTCAGTGCGGCAACGCCACCTTTTTGGGCGAACGAAGTTGGGTTGCTGGTGCTGTGGCTTTGCACAGCGTCGATGGCTTTCGCAATCGGTTCCGGCGCGGCGAGGAAACCGAGACGCCAACCGGTCATGCTCCACGCTTTGGCAAAGCCGTGGACGATGATGGTGTGCGCCTGGTGTTCAGGCGAAAAGCTCGCAACGCTCTTGACCTTCGCGCCATCATAAAGCAGATGTTCGTAGATCTCATCGCTCATGATGAGGACGTTTTTCTCGACACAAATGTCGCCGATGGCTTTGACCTCTTCCGGCGTGTAAACGGAGCCGGTCGGGTTGCTCGGCGAGTTGAGGATCAACAGCCGGGTATTGGGCGTGATGGCCGCGCGCAATTGCTGCGGCGTGATCTTGAACTCGGTCTTGTCCGAAGTTTGCAGGATGACGGGCTTGGCGCCAGCGAGCTTGACCATTTCGGGATAGCTCAACCAGTACGGCGCGGGAATGATGACTTCATCGCCGGCTTCGCACGTGGCAACGATGACGTTGAAACAGGAATGCTTGCCACCGCAGGAAACGATGACCTGGGACGGCTTGTAAGTAAGACCGTTCTCGCGCTTGAATTTGTCCGCAATGGCTTCGCGCAGTTCGGGAATACCGCTGCTGGGCGTGTATTTGGTGAACCCGGAGGCCAGGGCCTTGGCCGCGGCGTCTTTGATGTGTTGCGGTGTATCAAAATCCGGTTCGCCCGCGCCGAAACCGACGACGTCCTCGCCGACAGCCTTCATGGCCTTGGCTTTGGCATCGATCACCAGAGTGAGCGATGGCGACAGCGACGCGGCAGCTTTCGAAATTTTATAATTCATAATTTGAGCCGGAAGAATCTACACGAGAAATAGGGACGTTCAAGAACGGAATGGGGTTAGGAAATGTGAAAGGGCGAAGTGATGATGCCAACGCTGGCTTCAGCGCGGCATCAGACCGCATCGTTCCAAAATCTAATAATATGCTTCGGATGAAAATGAATTTCATCATCGGCCTTGAGTATTGTTGTAAACTGCGGCGAATTGTCGAGTGTACCGACAACGAATGCGCCTCCAGTCTCAACAACCCTCACCCACATGTGCTCTGCGGTGAATGTCTGCCCATTCTTCACAACGTGCTCTTTGTATCTAAATATCAATTTTACAACGTCGCCAGGTTTTACAGCATATCGAACAACGTCTTCAGGAATCGGGCATCGCAAAAACGCATGACTCTGAGCATCAGCTTGCTCGACAACTTCCAAATCATAGCCGTCCTCTTCAAGTTTAGGGTATGGATATGGCGCGGACATATCTGCAGATAATTTAAAAAATGCGGTATGTCTGACAGCTCATAGAGATTGCGTAATGCGTTTTTACCAGCTTGTCCAGCCTTGATTGTCTCTATAATGGAAATAAATAAAGACTATTGCGACGAATCGGGCGCGCTGCCCATGACTCGACACACGACCACCGCAAGGTTTTGGTGCGCCAGTCCTCTGGCACTTTAGACAATATGATGGGATTGAAAGCGGTCCCGATTCATCGGGACCGCACTCCACGACGCTATCGCGACAGCGCAGCCATTTTCCCCAGATTTACGGCCCCGATAAGCGCCCGATCCTGGGGGCGATGTTCCCCGGAAAACATTCACAACAACTGCCACGATGGATTAATCTCCTCATCCAACGAAGCCGCTTGGATTCCGGCAGATAGTTTTCTTTCAGCAAGGATGCCGATCATGGCGGCATTGTCGGTGCACAAATTTTTATCGGCCAGGCGCAGGTCGAAGCCGTGGCGCTTACAAGTCTTCGCGAGTTCATCACGCAAGGAACGATTGCAAGTGACGCCGCCGGACGCGGTGATGCAGCGGACCCCTTCACGTTTGGCGGCGCGGATGGTTTTCTTCACGAGGACTTCCACGATGGCAGCCTGGATGCTGGCACAGAGATCGCGGAGCTTTTGCGGGTCCTTCGCGAGGCCGGGATGGTCACGCAGGAAGTAACGGACGGATGTCTTCAAGCCGCTGAAGCTGAAATCGTCGCCCTGGTCGTTGAGCAAAGGGCGCGGGAAATCAAAGGCGCTCGGGTTCCCCTGCTCTGCCAGTTTATCGATCTCCGGCCCGGCGGGATACGCCAACCCCATCAGCTTGCCGGTTTTGTCGAAGCATTCACCCGCGGCGTCATCGATGGTTGAACCGAGGACACGATGCTTCGATTCAGATTCGACGAGCACAAGCATGGTGTGCCCGCCGCTGACGATGAGAGAGACGTTGGGCTGGAAAGTGCAAGGCGGGTGACTTTCTGTTTTCTCACCCCTCACCCTCGATCCCTCTCCCCGTTGAGGGGAGAGGGAAGAAGTAATCGGAGCCGTCTTTCCATGCACGCCGTTTTGAGTATCAGAAACAGGCGATGAATTATCCAAAATGATCCATGGCGAATAGAGATGCGCTTCGTGGTGATTGATGCCAATGAAAGGCTTCCGGAGCGCGAAAGCGGCGGCCTGCGCGGCTTTGAAACCCACGAGCAATGCCGTGGGCAACCCCGGTCCCTGCGTGGCGGCGACGGCGTCGATCTGCGCGGCGGATACTTTGGCTTCGTCCAAAGCGGCGCGGGCGACGGGTAAAAGATTTTTCAGATGCTCGCGCGCGGCGAGTTCGGGCACCACACCGCCGTATTCCGCGTGAAGCTGGACCTGGGAGGAAACGGTGTTGGACAGGATTTTTCCATCGCGCACGACGGCGGCGCTGGTCTCGTCGCAGGAAGTTTCAATCGCCAAAATAGTCATTGGCACAGGGACGATTTATTGTTTGGCAACATTGCCCTGCCCGGTCATGTTGCCGTAAAGCAAAATGCTTTTGAGCATGTCATCGGCGCGCTCCAATTGGGTGTCCTGAATCTTTTCGACCTGCAGGCGGTTGGTCGTGCTGAGCGATTCGAGTCCGCCGGGAGAGCGTTTGATGAGCAGGGCCGCTTCCTCCTCATCCGTGATGGGCGCAAAAACATCGGGGGAAATGCCTTGCGACTCGATAACACGATGGCTGGGGGTATAATACTTGGCCGTGGTCAATTTGAGCGCCCAGCCATTCTCGAGCGGGAAAATACTCTGGACGACGCCTTTGCCAAAAGTCCGCTGGCCGAGCACCGCGGCGCGATGCAAATCCTGCAAGCATCCGGTGACTATCTCCGCCGCACTGGCAGTGCCCACGTTGACGAGGATAACCATCGGCGCATTATCCAATTCATCGCCATTACCTTCGGCTTTATAGGTGGCATCCTGCTGCGGATCGCGGCCTTCGGTGGAAACGATCAATTGTCCGCGCGGCAAAAATTGTTGGCCGACGTTAACAGCTTCATTCAGCAGGCCGCCGGGGTTCCAGCGCAGGTCCAGGACGAGTGCCTTCACCCCTTGCGCTTTCAATTTCTGCAAGGCGGCCTCCAATTCATCGCCGGTGCCGTCGCCGAATTCGACGATGCGCACGTAGCCGATCTTGTCGGGGCCGAGCGGGAAGTCTTTTTTACCGTTGATGTCCTTGACCATGTCCATGCGGATGATGGCGCGCGTGAGCGTGAAACTTTTTTCCTGGCCCGTG
Organism: Verrucomicrobiia bacterium; assembly: GCA_036502245.1. Taxonomy (GTDB): domain Bacteria; phylum Verrucomicrobiota; class Verrucomicrobiia; order Limisphaerales; family UBA11358; genus UBA11358. The sequence goes on along the minus strand of DASXYX010000068.1, from coordinate 37,103 downwards.
GCGGCGCGTTGCACGGTGATGGTTACCTGGGTGTCCGGTTTGCCACGCAATCTTTTGACGACATCACCCAGCGGCATCGGACCGATGTCCTTGCCGTCAATCTTGACGATACGGTCGCCCGGCAAAACACCCGCGCGGAACCCGGGCGAATCGTCCATGGGCGCGATGACGGTGACATAGCCGTCCTTCATCTCGACGACCACACCGAGGCCGCCGAACTGGCCTTCGGTGTCGTCCTGCAATTGCTGGTAATCGTCCTCATCCATGAATTCGCTGTGGGGATCGAGCGAATTGACCATGCCTTTGAGCGCCGTTTCCACGAGGCTTTGATAGGTCAGGTTGGTGCCGTCCACGTATTCCGCCCGGACCTGTTTCAGGACCTGGTCAAAAATTTCTATGTTGCGGGCTTCTGAATCCCTTTGCGACGTGACATGCGATGACGTGAAGAAAATTCCCGCGCCGATGGCGAGGTTCAACGCCAGCAGCACGATCACAAAGCCAAAAATCAGTCCACGTTTCATGAAGGCACAAAGTTACAATGAATTATTTTTGCCGCAAGAGAAGTTCGATGAACGGCAGATCCCCCGGCATGGTCACTTTGGGATTCGGCGCGGGCGACGGAACAAGCTGGACGGGCTGCTGGATGAGTTCGCAGGCAGCGGTATCGTCGGTGAAAACCAGATTTTTACTTCGCGCAGTGGAAATGGCGCGGCGAATGATGTCCACGCGAAAGGTTTGCGGCGTCTGGACGGACCAAAGTTTAGAACGGTCGAGCGTGCGCAGAATGGTTTTGCCGTCGCCCGATTCCTTGATGGTGTCGGTGATAGCCTGGGCGGCGACTGCGGCGCCGGATTTTTCCGCGGCGGCAATAGTCGCGGCGATCAACGGTTCCGCGACGCACGGACGCGCGGCATCGTGAATGGCAACAATCGTCGTTTGAGATGAAACCGCCTCTAAACCGTTCCAAACCGAGTCCTGCCGCTCCACGCCGCCCGCGACAATCCGGAACGGTTTCTGGAAACGGAATTGGGCGGCGACGTGTTCAAACTCCTTTTGCCGCCCATCCGCGACCACAACAATGACTTCGCCGATACTCGGGGAGTCGTTGAATCTTTGCCATGTGTGCGCGATGACCGGCCGCCCCGCGAGTTCGAGGAACAATTTGTCCGCGCCCATGCGGACGCCCTTACCGGCGGCGACGAGGATGGCGCTGTTCATGATTCAAGGTTGCAGGTTGTGCGTCGCGGGAGCAAGCGAACAGTGGGTTTTATGAACAAATGTCTGATTGGGATGTGTTCGGCGAGGCGCCGAACACGGCACGCGAGGCGCGTGCGCTCCCCAAAGACCCATCTCCGTTCCAATCGGCGATGCTGCAAACAACCATGTTTTCTATAGAGCACATTCAACGCCCAAGACTCAGTCCTGGTATGGTTGCCAATCCAAAACTTTCAACTGGATGGTGCGATTACCGTTGAACCGGTTGAATTGCGGTTGAAAGGCGAGGTCGAATTTACCCAGCGGCAAGGCTGATTCGCCATTGTTCCACCAGACGGCCTCGTGCGTGACCGCGCCGTCGCCGACCCACATCTTGACGTGCTGTTTTTGCGCGCCGATGCGCTGGAGCGGGCGCGCATGGGACACATTGCGCGCGCAAAACTGCATGGCCGGATTCTCCTGGCCGCACGGTTTCATCCGGTCCAATTCAGCAAGGGCCTGGAAACTGATCTCGTCCAGCCCGACCTCCGCGTCGAGACGCAAGGAAGGCCGCAAGTCGTCGGGCTTCAACGCGAGCCGCGCCAGTTCGTTCAACTTTTTGCGCAGTGAATCGATATTGTCCGGCAGGATGCTCAAGCCTGCAGCCATGGCATGGCCACCGTGGCGCAGCAACAGGTCGTTGCACTCGCGCAACGCGGCGGCCAGATCAAACCCGATGATACTGCGGCCCGATCCGCGCATCTCGCCGTTCTCGCCGCCGATGATGATGGCAGGGCGATAAAACTCCTGCAAAACGCGCGAAGCCACGATGCCGACCACGCCGATGTGCCAGAGCAATTCGCCCTCGACGATGACAAAATCGTTTTGCGGGTCGAATTTTGCGCGGACAACTCCGATCACCTCTTCGACGATGCTTTTCTCAATCTTCTGCCGCTCACGATTTTGCAGGTCAAGCTCTTCGGCCAGCGGCATGGCCTCTTCCAATGTTTTGGCCAGCAGCAGATGCAATGCGCTTTCAGCGGTCTCCAGCCGTCCGGCGGCGTTCAAGCGCGGCGCGAACTGAAATCCGACTTCGTATGTCCCAATCTTTTCAGTGGTGCGCGAAACTTTTTTCAGCGCGAGAATTCCCGGACGCTGCGACTGGTTCAATTGATGCAATCCCGCTGACACGAGAATCCGATTTTCTCCAATCAACGGAACCAAATCGGCAATGGTGCCGAGCGCAACGAGATCGAGCAGCGGCTTGAGGTCAAATTCCACCGCGCCAGAGAGATTGATTTCACGTCCCTTTTTCAAAATGGCATGCGCGAGTTTGAAGGCCAACCCAGCCGAACACAGTTCACGGAAATTTTGCCCGAGTTGAGGGTTGACCAGGGCGACAGCATCAGGCGGCGGATTGGAAACCTGGTGATGGTCGAGGACGACAACTTCCACACCGCGTTCACGCAATGTCCGAATTGTCTCAATGGCAGTGGAACCACAATCCACTGCCAGGAGAAGCATCTTTGAGCCGGTAGCGGGAACGAACCGTTTGAGACAATTCTCCACGCCATCAGCGCTCAGGCCGTAGCCTTCGGCAATGCGATTGGGCAGATAAAATTGCACCTGCCATCCGAGCGCACGCAGCACCTCCATTAGCAAGGCGGTCGAAGTGACACCGTCAACGTCATAGTCACCATAAATCACGATCGATTCTTTTTCTTCGCGCGCACGGAGCAAGCGTTCAACGGCCTTGTCCATGTTGGGCAACAGGAATGGGTCGGAAAGGTTCTTGAGGCGCGGCGCCAGAAAATTTTCCGCGATGGGGACCTCGCTGATGCCGCGGTTGAGCAGGCACTGGGCCAGGAGCGGGGAAATCTTGAGCTTCGACGCCAATTGCCCGGCCATGAGCGGTTGAGAGGGGGCAAGAGACCAACGGAATTTCATTTTTTGCCAGCCTCCCGTTGGGCGGCGGTGACGGACAGGGCGATGGAGATCAAAAGGATGGCGGCCACGACCAATAATGAAATCGAGGTGGGAATCTCGACCTGGAACCATTGTTGCGGCTTTGCGTGCGGGGCCAGGAGCATTTTGGCGCCGAAGAAAACGAGCACCACCGAGAGGCCAAATTTCAGGTAGCGGAAATATCCCAGCGCATCCGCCAGCAGGAAATACATCGAGCGCAGGCCGATGATGGCGAAGACGTTCGAGGAAAAAACAATGAAGGCCTTGCGCGTGACGGAAAAGACGGCAGGCACGGAATCCACGGCGAAAATCAGGTCGGTCGTTTCAATCAGGAGCAAAACCAGGGCGAGTGGAGTCAGTGCGAATTTACCGTTCAGCCGGGTAAAAAATTTCTGGCCGTCGTTATTCGGGGCAACGGGGAAAACCCGCCGGGCGATCCGCAGCACCAAATTCTTCTCCGGATCCATCTGCTTTTTTTCAGCGAGCATTTTGATGCCGGCAAAAACCAGGAACGCGCCAAAAACATAAAGGATCCAATTGAACTGGTGGATGAGGGCGATACCCGCCGCGATCATCGCGCCGCGCATGGCCAATGCGCCGATGATGCCCCAGAACAGGAGCCGGTGCTGCCATTCGGCCGGGACGCGGAAATAGGCGAAGATGACCGCCATGACGAGGATGTTGTCCAGCGAGAGGGAAAGCTCGATGAAATAGCCGGTGGCAAACTGGATGGCTTCCTCGCGCGAACGCCACACGACCAAGGCCAGGGCGAAAAGCATCGCCAACGCCACCCAAAACGCGCTCCATCCGACGGCCTCGGCAAACCTGACGACATGGGCGCGGCGATGAAACGCGCCGAGATCGAGCGCGATAAAAAACAAAACAAAAACGATGAACCAGAGCCAGTACCAGGGCGTGATCTCAGTCATTTTCGATGTACGATTTACGATTTACACGCGAACTGCAAATCCAATCGTCCATCCCAACTAAAAATTTTAGGCTTTCGCCGCGTCCGAATTCTGCATCGTCACCCCGGAACCGCCAATGGCCGGGCGCTGGCCTTTGTGCCACCACAACACGAACGCGCTGGCGATATAGATGGAGGAGTAGGTGCCGGTGATGATGCCAACCAGGAAGGTGAAGGCGAAATCGTTGATGACGCCGCCGCCGAAAACATAAAGACAGCCGGTGGCGATAAACACCGTACCGCTGGTGATGATGGTACGGCTCAGGGTCTGGTTCAGCGCCGCATTGATGATCTCCTTGAAGGTGCCGCGCATGCCCATTTTCAGATCTTCACGAATACGGTCAAAGATGACGACCTTGTCGTTGAGCGAGAAGCCGATGATGGTCAGGACGGCGGCGACCACCGTGGCATTGAATTGCCGGCCGGAAAGGTGATAAGAAATGCAATAGCAACCGAGTGTCAACAGCACGTCGTGGATCACGGCGACAATGGCGCCAAGCGCGAAGGAAAATTCATAGCGGAAGGCCACATACACCAGGATGCCGAACATCGCCATGAGCGATGCGCCGATGGCGGAGTTGAGCACGTCCCGTCCCACGTCCGCGCCGACGTGTTGCTGCATGACTACTTTCAGATTCGCCTGGGGGAAGGCTTTTTCCAAAGTTTGCTGAACCTGGGTCGAAGTATTTTCTTCCGTGGTCACCCGCAAGGTTTCCGTGCCACCGCTAACACTCTTTTGATACTGGATCTGCGCGTCTTTTTGTCCGATCTGCGCGAGAGTGGAACGGACCTGATCCAGGCCGATCTGTTGCGAATAAGAAAACATGGTGCTGTCACCGCCGAGGAAATCCACGCCGAACAGTTTTTTGCCTTCGCAGGTCCCGCCATAGATCAACGCCCCGATGGCGAAGATCCAGGTGATGATAAACAGAGGTTTGGCAACGGACATGAAATTGACCTTGGTCGCACGGATAAAATGGAACATGCCGAGCGTTTTGATCCAGTTGCGGTCGAGGAGGAAATCGAATATGAGGCGTGTGACCACCAGCGCAGTGAACAAGCTGGCGGCGACACCGATGGTGAGGGTAACACCGAACCCTTTGATTTCGCCCGTGCCCATGAAAATGAGGATGACAGATGAAATGAGCGTGGTGACGTGCGAATCGAAAATCGTGCCGAATGCGCGCGAATAACCGGCGGCGATGGCGCCGCGGATGGATTTGCCCTTGGCAAGTTCCTCGCGCAGACGTTCATAGATCAGCACGTTCGCATCGACGGCCATACCGATGGTGAGCACCACGCCCGCAATGCCCGGCAGCGTGAAAGTAACCCCGGCATCGCACATGACACCCATCAGGATGACGATGTTGGTGATGAGCGCGATGTTCGCCGTCAAACCGGCGAGCCGGTAATAGATGAGCATGAAGAGCGAAACAAAAATGACCGCCGCGATGGAAGCGCGGATACCACTATGGATGGAATCTGAACCGAGGGTCGGAGAAACGTCGTAGGAATATTCCAATTTGAGAGGTTCGCGAAGCGGATTTTGCAGGACGCTGGCCAGGTTTTGGGCCTCTACCTGCGAGAACGAACCGGTGATGCGGACATTGCCATCCAGGATCGGCGTCTCCATTGTGGCAACGGACTGTAATTGGCCGTCCAGGACAACCGCCATTTCATGTCCGGTATAATCAGTGGTCATTTTCCCGAAAGCGGCGGCGGCATCGGGCTTCAATTTAAAAATAATGTCCGGATTCCCCATGTCATCGCGCGAGGGAAACGCGTCGCTGGTGATATCACCAGACAAATCCGATTGACCCTTTTTGGGGAGGACGACGGTGATGGGCGGACGAGGCGAACCGTTAAACGGGGCCTGGGACATTTTGAGGATTTCGTAGCCCGGCGGGATCGGCTCGTGATTGGCAATGATGTCGGCGCTGTCCTGCTTGACGAGGCGGAATTCCAGATAAGCTGCCTTGGAAAGATTCGTTTGGGCTTCATCCTTGGCGGACTCAGAAAGGCCGGGAAGCTGGACCAATACTTCGTTGGCGCCGGCAGGCTGGATGACCGGCTCGGCCACACCGAACTGGTCAACGCGTTTGCGCAACACTTCAACCGCCTGCGCAATGGCATTGGCCTGGTCCTGCTGGCTGTTCATGGAATTGGTTTGGACCATGTCATTGGTCTCCATGCCCATCAAAAAGGCGGTGCCGCCCTGGAGATCGAGGCCGAGCTTGATCTTGCCTTCGGCGTCGCTTTGAACGCGATTAAGAATATAGATGGTCGGATTGGATTGGTTCGTCGCGTCACTGAAAAAAGGAAAATACTTCGTGATGTCGTTGGTGCCGATGGCCTCGGCGAGATTGGCGAACTCACTATTGGTGGCGGCGGCCTGGAGTTCCGCGGCACTCGACAGAATATTCGTGAACGTGGTGTCGGTATTGCGGGCGCGGCCGGCGAACTGCTGGATGAGGTCGCGCGCACTCGGCGGATAAACTTCCGCCAAAGCCCAGGCGATCAGAACGAGCAAAAAGATGAACCAAAATCTGCGGTTTTTCATGTTGTTCAGGATGAGGATTTTTCGTCGTCGCCGCGCTCGATGATTTCAGTGATCGAACCCCGGGTGACTTCCATTTTGGCGTCCGCCGAACGGATGGAAACGGTCTTGTCTTTGACGCTGATGACAATGCCCACAATGCCGGCCGTCGTGACGACGCGGTCGCCGGATTTGAGGGTGTCCTGCAATTTCACCTGCTGTTTGCGCTGCTGACTTTGCGGACGGATCATCAGGAAATACATGATGACCAGGATCAAAATCATCGGGAAAAACAGACTCAAAGGCGAACTCTGCTGCTGCGGCGCGCCGGGAGTGGTTGAAGGCGTTGCCGGGGTCGTGGAAGCTGAAGCGGGAGCGGTGGTGGTGGCATCCGCCAAAACTGGGCTGAAAACGTTTAAATGCGTCATGAAAATGGCCGATTACTTTATAATAGTTGCGGCGTATAGCAAGCGTTATCCGTGTTTTTAAAGTTGTCGTGGCGCGTGCCAATTTTTCGCGAGGAATATAAACATCTGAGCAACCTCCCATGGCGGGAAGTAAGCCTGTCTGTTGTCTCACCCCTCATCCTAACCTTCTCCCCATTAAGGGGAGAAGGGACAAGGTGCGTGCACGCCTTCATATTTGAAAACTTTACCAATTCCACCAGGTTCAGGGGTTCAATGTGTAAATGCCATTTTGGATTCAATTTGGCTTCGTTTTTGCGAGGGCATTTTGAGAGTGAACATTTTGCTAGTGATTATTGATGAGGGATTTGCAATCAGGAACGGCCTGAAATAATTTGGCTTCGTTTTCTCATTTTTGGGTTTTAATAGATTCAGGGGGTCGCGGAAGCTCCGCTCTTCGAGAGGTTTGATTGGGTCGGATTGACTTGGATTGGGCTGGACTGGGTCGGATCCAGTCGGATTGAAGGATGGTTGAGAGCATAAACGTCAATTCGCGTCAGAAGGCGTCCATTGACGTCTCGCATTTTGTACCCGTGAATCGATGCGCATCGCGGGAAACCGGCGGGAAATGATTCACGCCTCCTCTCCCCGGCCCTCTCCTCCATCGGCGATGGAGGAGAGGGAGACCGTCGTGCGTTTCCTGGTTGGAAGCGGCGCGCCTGAGCTGGATTGGCACTTCTCATGAGGCGATTTAAGCATGAAAAAAGGGAAAGTGTAATGTTGCCCGGAAACAAAATCGGGAGAGGAAGCCTGAAATTTTAACGCAAAGACGCAAAGAGGCAAAGGCGCGGAGGATGAAAAAACGGAAGGTAAATGAAGGGACATCAGGGACAAAAGATGTGACGGATGAGGATGAGCAAGAGGATGAGAATGATTGGCTGCGTAATGCTTCACGTCATACTACATCTTGTAATCGCCCGGTGAGGGCACCGGGCCTACATGTCAGCGCTTCAATGAAACGGATGGTCTTTTCGCTGCAAATTGCAATTCGAGAACAGGCCAACGATTGCAGGATGCACCGGGTTTAGTGGCCTAAACGCTTCGGCACGGGCGGTTTTGATACGGTTTTACTGGCAAAACAGCAGACATCGTCTTGGCGCCGTTTCTGGCACAGTTTTTGCAAGGGGATTATAGGCGAACTTTGCCCTGATTTGTGTTAGGAGCTAATCAGAATCGAGGCAGTTAAACTGTTAAGCATATGAAAGATACGAGCATTCTTGAGCCATCGGCAGAATCTCATCAGAATGGGATGACCCACAATGGCAATGATTTTAAGCGCGAGTTATTGGCCGCTTTAATGGCGGTGAAAAGCGGGGATTTCTCCGTGCGCCTGCCCGGCGACCTGACCGGCACCGACGGCAAGATCGCGGATACCTTCAATGAAGTGACGTCCCAAATGGAACTGTTCGGCAAAAATGTGACCCGCCTGAAAGATGAAGTGGGCCGCAAAGGAAAAATCAATGAACGCATGCCGATCGGCAGTTTCACCGGGGGATGGGCCAATCGCGTCGAGGCCATCAACACATTGGTGGATGATCTCTCCCGTCCCACCCTGGAAATGGGCCGCGTCATCGGCGCTGTTTCGAAAGGTGATCTGAGTCAATCCGTTCCGCTGGCAACCAGCTCCGGATCGCTCCAGGGCGAGTATTTGCGCACGGCGAAACTGGTCAACGGCATGGTGGAACAGTTAGCCGGATTTTCTGTGGAAGTGATCCGCGTGGCGCGCGAAGTGGGTATCGAGGGCAAATTGGGCGGGCAGGCGCAGGTCAAAAAGGTGTCCGGGGTGTGGCGTGAATTGACGGAATCCGTCAATCAGATGGCAGGTAACCTGACGGCGCAAGTGCGTAACATCGCAGAAGTAACGATCGCCGTGGCGAACGGCGACCTTTCCAAAAAGATCACCGTGGACGTGCGCGGCGAAATTCTCCAGCTCAAGGAAGCCTTCAACACGATGGTGGACCAGTTGCGCTCCTTCGCCTCTGAAGTGACGCGTGTGGCGCGTGAAGTAGGCACCGAAGGCAAACTGGGCGGCCAGGCATTCGTGCCCGGCGTGGCCGGCACATGGAAAGATTTGACGGATAACGTCAATTCGATGGCGTCAAATCTGACCGCACAAGTCCGCAATATTGCGCAAGTGACGACCGCCGTGGCCAAAGGGGACTTGTCCCGCAAAATCACCGTGGACGTAAAAGGCGAAATTCTCGAACTTAAGGACACCATTAACGTTATGGTTGACCAGTTAAACGCGTTTGCCTCCGAAGTTACGCGTGTGGCGCGTGAAGTCGGTTCTGAAGGCAAATTGGGTGGTCAGGCAGCCGTTCCGGGCGTGGCTGGAACGTGGAAGGACCTTACAGATAACGTTAACTCTATGGCGTCTAACCTGACTTCGCAGGTCCGTAACATCGCGGAAGTAACTACAGCGGTGGCCAAAGGCGATTTGTCCCGCAAGATCACAGTTGACGTTAAAGGTGAAATTTTGGAACTCAAGAACACGATTAATACGATGGTGGATCAGTTGAACGGGTTCGCGGCAGAAGTGACGCGCGTGGCGCGTGAAGTCGGCACCGAAGGTATTCTGGGTGGCCAGGCGGAAGTGCCCGGTGTGGCCGGCACGTGGAAAGATTTGACGGACAACGTCAATTCCATGGCGTCCAACCTCACCGGTCAGGTGCGTAATATTGCCGAAGTGGCCACAGCCGTGGCGCGCGGCGACTTGTCGCGCAAGATCACGGTGGATGTGAAGGGCGAAATTTTGGAATTGAAGAACACCATCAATACGATGGTGGACCAGTTGAACGGGTTCGCCTCCGAAGTAACGCGCGTGGCCCGCGAAGTCGGCTCGGAAGGAATTTTGGGCGGCCAGGCGCAGGTGCCCGGCGTGGCCGGCACGTGGAAGGATTTGACGGACTCGGTGAACGCGATGGGCGCCAATCTCACGGCTCAGGTGCGCAATATCGCGGAAGTAACGACAGCCGTGCAGCGCGGCGACTTGTCCCGCAAGATCACGGTGGACGTGAAGGGTGAAATTTTGGAATTGAAGAACACCATCAATACGATGGTGGACCAGTTGAACGGGTTTGCTTCCGAAGTGACGCGCGTGGCGCGCGAAGTGGGCACCGAAGGCAAACTGGGCGGCCAGGCGCAGGTGCGCGGCGTGGCCGGCACGTGGAAAGATTTGACCGACAACGTCAATTCCATGGCCTCCAACCTCACGGGTCAGGTGCGTAACATCGACGCCGTTATCGCCGCCGTGGCGACGGGCGACTTGACCAAGAAGATCACAGTGGATGTGAAGGGCGAGATTCTCGTCCTCAAAAACACCATCAATACGATGGTGGACCAGTTGAACGCGTTTGCCTCGGAAGTCTCGCGTGTGGCGCGTGAAGTCGGCACCGAAGGACGTTTGGGCGGCCAGGCGCAGGTGCCCGGCGTGGACGGCACGTGGAAAGATTTGACCGACAACGTCAATTCCATGGCCTCCAACCTCACGGGCCAGGTGCGCAATATCGCGGACGTGACGACCGCCGTGGCCAAAGGCGACTTATCACGCAAGATCACGGTGGATGTGCGCGGTGAAATTTTGGAATTGAAGAACACCATCAACACGATGGTGGACCAGTTGAACTCGTTCGCCTCGGAAGTCTCGCGCGTGGCGCGCGAAGTGGGCACCGAAGGCAAGCTGGGTGGCCAGGCGCAGGTGCCCGGTGTGGCCGGCACATGGAAAGATTTGACCGACAATGTCAATTCCATGGCGAACAACCTCACTGGCCAGGTGCGTAACATTGCGGAAGTGACGACGGCCGTGGCGCGCGGTGACTTGTCGCGCAAGATCACGGTGGACGTGAAGGGCGAAATTTTGGAATTGAAGAACACCATCAACACGATGGTGGACCAGTTGAACTCGTTCGCCTCCGAAGTCTCGCGCGTGGCGCGTGAAGTCGGCACCGAAGGAAAACTGGGCGGCCAGGCCATCGTGCCCGGCGTCGGCGGCACGTGGAAAGATTTGACCGACAACGTCAATTACATGGCCTCCAACCTCACGGGCCAGGTGCGTAATATCGCGGATGTGACGATCGCCGTGGCGAATGGCGACTTGTCGCGCAAGATCACGGTAGACGTGCGCGGCGAAATTTTGCAGCTCAAGGAAACGATCAACACGATGGTGGAGCAATTGCGCTCGTTCGCCTCGGAAGTGACGCGCGTGGCGCGCGAGGTCGGCACCGAAGGCCGCCTGGGGGTGCAGGCCGTGGTGCCCGGCGTGGCCGGCACGTGGAAAGATTTGACGGACTCGGTGAACGCGATGGGCGCCAACCTCACGGGCCAGGTGCGTAATATCGCGGAAGTGACGACGGCCGTGGCGCGCGGCGATTTGTCCCGCAAGATCACGGTGGACGTGAAGGGCGAAATTTTGGAATTGAAAAACACCATCAATACGATGGTGGACCAGTTGAACGCGTTCGCCGCCGAAGTGACGCGCGTGGCGCGCGAAGTCGGCACGGAAGGCAAATTGGGCGGCCAGGCGCAGGTGCCCGGCGTCGGCGGCACGTGGAAAGACTTGACCGACAACGTGAATTTCATGGCGGCAAACCTGACGGACCAGGTGCGCGGCATCGTGAAAGTCGTGACGGCGGTGGCCAACGGCAACCTGCGCCAGCGGTTGACCGTGGAAGCGAAAGGCGAAGTGGCCGCGCTCGCCGAAACGATCAATAACATGACAGACACGCTGGCGATCTTCGCCGACCAGGTGACGAACGTGGCGCGCGAAGTCGGCGTGGAAGGCCGGCTCGGCGGCCAGGCCAGCGTGCCGGGCGCGGCGGGAACGTGGAAAGATTTGACCGGCAACGTCAACCTGCTGGCGGCCAACCTGACGACGCAGGTGCGCGCGATCGCGGAAGTGGCCACGGCGGTGACCAAAGGCGATTTGACGCGATCCATCCAGGTGGAAACACGCGGTGAAGTGGCCGAATTGAAGGACAACATCAACACGATGATCGATAACCTTCGCGTGACCACGGAAAGTAATCGCGAACAGGATTGGCTGAAGACAAACATCGCGAAATTCACCGGCATGTTGCAAGGACAGCGCGATCTGTACACCGTGGGCCGCATGTTGCTTTCGGAACTGGCGCCGCTGGTGGGCGCGCAACAGGGAGCCATTTACCAGATGGAAATGGGGAACGACAACAAATGGTGCCTGGCTCTCCTGGCCGGTTATGCCATGCGTTCCGACCAACCTTCCCGCATCCTCGTCGGTGAAGGACTGGTGGGACAATGCTCACTGGAGAAACAACGCATCCTGCTAAGCGACGTCCGGACCGATTACACGCGGATCGCTTCCAGCCTCGCCGAAGCGCGCCCGGCCAGCATTGTGGTGTTGCCGGTGTTGTTCGAAGGCCAGACCAAAGCCGTGATCGAGCTGGCATCGCTCTCGCCGTTCAGCGTCACCCATTTGATGTTCCTCGAACAATTAACGCAATCCATCGGCGTGGTGTTGAACACGATCGAGGCGACGATGCGCACAGAAAACCTGCTGCAACAGTCGCAACAGCTCACCGGGGAACTGCAATCGCAACAAAAAGAATTGCAACAAACCAACGAAGAACTGGCGCAAAAAGCGCGGCAATTGGCCGAGCAAAACGTCGAAGTGGAACGCAAAAGCCAGGAAGTCGAGCAGGCCCGCCGCGCGCTGGAAGAGAAAGCCGCCGAGCTGGCGCTCACCTCCAAATACAAATCCGAATTTTTGGCGAACATGTCGCACGAACTGCGCACACCGCTCAATTCCATCCTCATCCTGGGCCAACAGCTTGCGGAAAACCAGGCGAAAAACCTGAGCGACAAGCAGGTGGAGTTCGCACGCAATATTTATTCCTCCGGTTCGGACCTGCTGAACCTGATCACCGACATTTTGGACCTGTCCAAGATCGAATCGGGCACGGTGACGGTGGACGCCGAAGAAGTGGGATTTTCCTCGATGCGCGACTCGGTGGAGCGCAACTTCCGCCACATCGCCGACTCAAAGAACCTGCCGTTCAATGTCGAATTCGATTCGTCGCTGCCGCGCGCGATGACCACCGACCCGAAGCGGTTGCAGCAGATCCTGAAAAACCTCCTGTCGAACGCGTTCAAATTCACCGCGCACGGACACATCACCGTCAAGGTCAAGCCGGCGGTCGCCGGCTGGACCATGGACCATCCCGTCCTGTCCCGCACGCAAAACATTGTTTCGTTCGAGATCCGTGACACGGGCATCGGGATCGCGCCGGAGAAACAGAAATTGATCTTTGAAGCCTTCCAGCAGGCGGACGCAGGCACGAGCCGCAAATATGGCGGCACGGGCCTGGGCCTGGCGATCTCACGCGAACTGGCGGCGTTGCTCGGCGGGGAAATCAAGCTGATCAGCGTGCCGGGCGAAGGCAGTTCGTTCACCCTTTATCTCCCGTTGACCTACCAGACCGGCACCTCAACGACGATTTTGCGTCAGCCGGCCTCTTCTGCGCAACCAGTGGCATTGCCGGCCCCTCGTGAAGAGAATATCCCGGACGATCGCGAGACCGTCCAGGCGGGCGACAACGTGCTATTAATCGTGGAAGACGATCCGCATTATGCGCGGGTATTGATCGGTCTGGCACGGGACAAAGGATTCAAAGCGATCTCCGCCACGCGCGGCAACGCGGCGCTCTCGCTGGCGCGGCAATATCTGCCGACGGCCATCACCCTGGACATTTTCCTGCCGGACATGCTGGGCTGGACGGTGCTGAACAACCTAAAATTGGACCCAACGACCCGGCATATCCCGGTGCAGATCATTTCCATCGAGGAAGAGCGGCAGCACGGGCTTTCGCACGGGGCTTTTTCGTACACGATCAAGCCGGCCACCCAGGAAGGCCTGGAACAATGTTTCGACCGCATCAAAACTTTCGTTCAACCGCGCATGCGGCGATTGCTGATCGTGGAGGACAACGCAGTAGAGCGCGACAGCGTGGTCGAACTGCTCAAGCACGATGACATCGAGATCGAAACGGTTGGCACCGGAGCCGACGCCTTCCAGATGTTGATGGACAACCGCTTCGATTGTTGTGTGCTGGACCTGCGTTTGCCGGACATGAGCGGCTACACTCTGCTCGAAAAGATGCAGAACGAATCAGATTTGCGCGACGTACCGGTCGTCGTTTTCACCGGGAAGGAACTGGACGCCAAGGAGGAGAAACAACTGCGCGCCATGGCCAAGAGCATCGTGCTCAAGGACGTGCAATCGCCCGAGCGATTGTTCGATGAAACCGCGTTGTTTTTACATCGTATCGTGGGGAACCTTCCCGAGTCAAAACGCGACATGTTGTCGCGCTTACATAATTCCAATGAAGCCCTGCGCGGGCGCAGGGCGCTGGTGGTGGACGATGACGCGCGCAACATTTTCGCGCTCACCACCGTGCTCGAAAATCATGACATGGAGGTCTTGAGCGCCACCAACGGACGGCAGGCGATTGAAATCATCCAGAACACGCCGGGCCTGCACGTCGTGCTCATGGACATCATGATGCCGGAGATGGACGGATACGAAACGTTGCGCGAAATCCGAAAGATCCCCGAGTTCCGGTCATTGCCCATCCTGGCGCTGACGGCCAAAGCGATGAAGGGCGACCGTGAAAAATGCCTCGAGGCGGGCGCCTCGGATTATATCGCCAAACCGGTCAATACGGATCAATTGATTTCCCTGTTGCGCGTATGGCTCTATCGTTAAAACAGTTGAAATAAATCCCCCTTGAAATAATCCACCGGTTATAGGAAGGTTATGGTCGAATTAGAGTCAAATAGCAGCGTAAGCCAGAAAGGAGTTTTTGTGATGCCCGTACGGACGCAAGAAACAGAAAAAACGGATGTCGGAACAACATCCGCCGGTGAGACTGTCAATATTTTGCTGGTCGATGACGAAAAGCGGAACCTGGACGCATTGGAGGTCATCCTGACGCTGCCGGACCTGAAGCTCATCCGCGCGCAGAGCGCCGAGGACGCGCTGCTGGCGCTGATGAACAATGAGTTTGCCTGCATCGTGCTGGATATCCAGATGCCCACGATGAGCGGCCTCGAACTGGCGAAGCTGATCAAGGCCCGCAAACGCAACCAGCATATTCCGATCATTTTTCTGACCGCTTACTTCCTGGAAGAGCGGGACGTTTTGCACGGTTACGGGGTGGGCGCGGTGGATTACCTGACCAAACCGGTCAGCCCGCAAATCCTCCGGTCCAAGGTGGGTGTGTTCGTGGATCTCTTTCGCACGGCGCGGGCGCTCTCGGCATCCAACGCGTTGTTGGAATTTGAAGTGGCGCAACGCAAAAGAGCCGAGGAAGCCCTGCGGCTCTCCAATAATGAATTGGAAGCGCGCGTCCAGCAACGGGTGGAGGAATTGAAATTTGCCGAAGAGCGCTATCACCAGGTGGTCCGCAACCTTCCCGCCGCCGTGTACGTGACCGATGCAAACGGGCACGTCAACCTTTTCAATGAAGCGGCCGAGGTCCTTTGGGGCCGCAAGGCCGAACTGGGCAAAGACCTGTGGTGCAGCTCGCACAAAATGTTCAATCTCGATGGGAGCGCGCTGCCGTTGGAGGAATGTCCGATGGCCGTCACACTTAAAACCGGGCGTCCCATCCGCGGCCAGGAAATCATCGTGGAGCGGCCCGACGGCACCCGCCGCAATGTTTTGCCTTATCCCGAACCGTTGCTCGATTCCAGCGGCAGAATTGTCGGGGCCATCAACATGCTGATGGACATCACCGAAAGCAAACGATCGGAGGAGGCGGCGCGGCGGCTGGCGGCTATTGTCGCCTCGTCTGAAGACGCCATCATCAGCAAAGATCTCAACAGCGTCATCACCAGTTGGAATGAAGGCGCGGCGCGCCTGTTCGGGTACACCGCCGAAGAGGCCGTTGGCAAACCCATCACCATGCTGATCCCGGAGGACCGCCTTGAAGAAGAGGAGCATATCATCCAAAGCATCCGCCGGGGCGAACCAGTGCATCATTTCGAAACCATCCGACGCAAAAAAGACGGAAAATGCCTTGAGATTTCGCTGACGATTTCACCCATCAAAAACAGCGAAGGGAAAATCATCGGCGCCTCAAAAATCGCCCGTGACATCACACGCCGCAAATTGGCCGAAGCGCAACAGCGGGCGCTCTACGACCTCGTGGCGGCGGTCAACCATGCGTCATCGGTCACAGAAGTTTGCGACGCGGCCATTGAATCGATTTTCCAGTGCCAAAGCGCGGACCGCGCGGCGGTGCTGTTGACGGATGCGGGCGGCATCATGCGGTTCACGGCCTGGCGCGGGTTGTCTGACGAGTATCGGCGGGCGGTAGAAGGCCATTCCCCCTGGAAATCCGGCGAAGCGGCCCAGTCGATCTTTATCCAGGACATTGAAAACGCGGGCCTCGACGGGCAGTTGCTGGCCGTCGTCAAAAAGGAAGGCATCGGGGCGCTCGCCTTCATCCCGATCATCTGCAAAGACCGGTTGCTCGGCAAATTCATGGTCTATTTCGACGCGCCGCACGATTTTAAGCCCGAAGAATTGCATCCGGCGCAAACCATTGCCTCGCAGATCGCCTCGGCGATCGAGCGTCAACGCGCGTTGCAGGAATTAAAGAAAGCGCACGGCGAATCGCTGGCCGCTTCGCGGGCCAAAGATGATTTCCTGGCCACGCTGAGCCATGAATTGCGCACCCCGCTCAATCCGATCCTGCTCATTGCCAGCGAAGCCGCGAACAATCCCAAATTACCACCGGCAGTCCGCACCGATTTTGAGTTGGTGCGCAAAAACGTCGAGCTGGAGGCCCGGCTCATCGACGATCTGCTGGACCTGACGCGCGTGACCCGCGGGAAAATCCTGTTGGAAAAGCGCCTGCTCGATGTCCGCGCGGTGCTCACCGATGCCATCGCCAACGTGCAGGAGGAGATCAACCAGCGGGACATCACGCTCAATGTGAAATTCGGGGAGACGAAACACGCCGTTCATGCCGATGGCATGCGGCTGCAACAGGTGTTTTGGAACCTCCTGAAGAACGCCGTCAAATTCACGCCGCCTCGCGGCCAGATCACGGTGGAAACCGAATTGCGGGAGGACAAAATGGTTCTCATCCGCATCACCGATACGGGCATTGGCATGAACCAGGAAGAGTTGGGACGGATTTTCAACGCATTTTCCCAGGGCGACCACGCCAACGGCTCATCGCATCGCTTTGGCGGATTGGGGCTGGGCCTGGCGATTTCACAAAAACTTGTAGAGCTTCATTCAGGGAAAATCAACGCACACAGCGAGGGGCGCGATAAGGGAGCGTCCTTCATAATCGAACTGCCATTGGCCTCCCCGGCCGAAATCAATGGAAATGGAAATATGCCAAATCGACAGACTGACACCTCGCATATCAATCATGCCAAAGGCCTGCGCATCCTGCTGGTGGAAGATCACGAACCGACGCGCACCGTGCTCGCCCAATTGCTGGCGCGCCGCTCCTATGAAGTGGTGACCGCCGCGTCTCTGGCGGAAGCGCGCACGCTGGCCGGAAAACAATCTTTTAACCTGCTGATCTCGGACATAGGATTGCCCGATGGCAGCGGATATGACTTGATGGCCGAAATGGGAAAGAATAGTTCTGTGAGGGGCATCGCGCTCACCGGCTACGGCATGGAACAGGACCTGGCGCGCAGCCAAAATGCCGGTTTCATTGCGCACCTGACCAAACCGATCCGGATCCAGTCATTGGAAACGGCGCTACAGGCGGCGCAGTCGTCGTAAGAAAAAAAACATGCAGCACGTCACAGACGAAAGGATGTCTTTGAAGCAGCCTCATCCCTTACCCTGAACCGCTGAGAACATTCAACACTCAATCATCGTGGGAGCGGGACAGGCATG
Source organism: Verrucomicrobiia bacterium (assembly GCA_036502245.1). Taxonomy (GTDB): domain Bacteria; phylum Verrucomicrobiota; class Verrucomicrobiia; order Limisphaerales; family UBA11358; genus UBA11358. The sequence goes on along the minus strand of DASXYX010000068.1, from coordinate 19,074 downwards.
ACGGGAAGTAAGCCCTGTCTGGAGTCTCACCCCTCATCCTAACCTTCTCCCCGTTGAGGGGAGAAGGAATAGAGTGCGAACGGGTCTTCGAAATTGATTAATTTTTGGCGTAATCTCCTGACGCCGGCGGAGACAGAAATTTTTCATCCGTAAGGGTCTTCAAAAACGCGACGAGGGCTTGTTTGTCAGCAGCGTTCAACGGCACGCCGCCATCCGGATGCTTGGCGATGTTCGGGTCGAGGGTCATGCTGCGTTTGACACCAGTGCAATAGTGTTCGACAACTTCATCGAGAGTCTTGAAGCGCCCGTCGTGCATGTAAGGAGCACGAAGCGCGACGTTGCGAAGTGACGGCACGGCGAATTTGCCGAGGTCGGAATCTCTGCCGCTAATTTTTCCACGGCCCGGGTCGGTAAAAATATCGTCGAGTCCATTGTTGGCGTAACCCTGGCTCTGGAAGAGCGGACCGCCGTGACAATGAAAACAATCGGCGCCGAATTGGCCGCGGCGCGGATCGTACTCAGTGGAGAATAGTTCAAAACCCTTCGCTTCCTGGGGGGTGAATTGTTCCCGGCCACTGAGGACGCGGTCGAATTTGGAGTCGAAAGAGGTGAGAGTCAGGAGGTAATTTTCGAGGGCGAGGGAGATTTTTTCGGCGGTTATGTCTTTGGAACCAAATGCCTTATCGAACAAGGCCGGATAATCGCCGCTGACATGGGCGAGTTTGGCAACGAGGTTGGTTAGGGTCTGGTGCATTTCGATCGGGTTTTGGATGGGGATAAGAACCTGCTCGCGCAGGCTGCTGGCGCGGCCATCCCAAAAGAATTGCTGTTTCCATGCGAGATTGAAGAGGGGCATGGTTTTGCGCGGACCGAGAGCGCCTTCCGCGCCGCGCGCGGTGCGGCGGCCATCCTGAAAGGCTTTGTCCGGCAGATGGCAATCGGCACAGGACTGCATATCGTTGATGGATAATCGTTTGTCGAAGAATAATTGTTTGCCGAGCGTGACGCGCTCGACGGTGAGCGGATTATCATGCGGCAGGTCCGGGATGGGGAACATGGCGCTCATCTGGAATTGGTACGGTGTGAATTTTTCGGGCAGATACAACGGCTTGGGATGCGCGGCAGTGATCTGGGCATCGGTAAGAGCGGTGATTTTGCTGACATGGAAGGCGCTGGGCAGATTTCCAACCAGCGCGGAAGCAATGGGGTCGCCATCGCGCGAATGAGTGGAGGTGCCGTCTTTGACGAAGGAGAGCGGGCGCGGAGCGTTGAGGAGGCTGGCGAGGTCGAAGTCCAGTTGGACTTTGGTTTCGTTGGTGATGTCCATGGCCGCGGCGAGAGTGATGCGGACGGAGTTCGTATCGCGCGCCAGATGATAAGCCCAGCCATCGAGTTCACCGCTGGAATTACGCCACAGGCCTTCAAGCGCCATGAAGATGTAATTGCTCTGCCAGCCCCAATAAAGATTATTCATGTCGGGATTAAGCGGGCTATCAGGCGCAATTTTGGAAATATTGCCGTGGTTCATGCCGGGATTTAGTCCGACCAGGAAGCGAACCGTGCGAAATTCGCCGGGCGGAATTTGTTCGAGGCGGATGGAATCGCGGTTTGCGTTGAAGTCGAGCCATTCGACGGAATTGGAGAAGGACAACCACGAGCCGTTATCGCGTTGCAATTCGATGTCGCTGATGAAGTAGCTCACGCGCGTGACGGAAAAAGTTTCGCCGGCGGAAGTCTGGTAGCGGAGCGAGGCGGGTTGCAGGTCCTGGCCGAGCATTTTGGGCGTGATCTGAAGCTCGAGCGTGGCGGCACAGCAGGCGCTCGCTGCGCACGCCACGGCAAGAAAGATGCAGGCCAGCCTCATAGCTTTTTCAATTAACCGAGAAGTAGCCGTTCAACGTATAAGTAGGCGCGGGATTGAAAGTGACTGTGATAGTTTGCGATCCGCTTCCAGAAGCCTGGAACAACGCCTGGACCACACCCTGGGAGGGATACGATACACTGGTGGCGATGGCACTGCCAACAGTCACGCTGGTGATAGGCGCGCCCGTCGGCGGATTAGGCGGCGAACTGGGCAGGTCAATGGTCAGGACCACATACTGGCCGGCCTTAGCAGCGCCGGGAGAACCGGAGGACACAACGATATTGGTGGCAAGGACCGTCATCCCCGCCGTGTCAAAAGCAGCCACGCTGGTGCGGGCTACCTGGTAAAAATTATTGGGCGGCAGTGTTGTCGTGTTGGTGTAGCTGGTGGTGATCTGGTTGGGAGCGGATTTATTGCCGGTGGAAGCTATCGTCCACGCATTGTTGAGATTGGTAGAGGAAAGCACTTCATAGCTGCCGCCTTCGATAGAACTCCAGGTCAGAGTGACCGAGCCGGATTTCACAAGTGGAACGCCGAGCGAACTGGACAGGTTCGTATTGCCGAGGAAATTTGTGACCACTGGCTCGGTGATGGCCACGACCGTGCTACCGGCCGGGTTGCCGTAATATCCAAAACCGATGTTGTATGGGAAGACGGGCACTCCGTTCGTGTTGATGGCGACGAAATAGGCGTAGATGCCGCCGGGAAATTCCGGTGTGACACAAAAGCGCCCGTTGTACTGGTCGAGGTCAAAGTCCGTGCCCTGCTGATAATTGGTGCCCGTGCCGGAATTGATGAGGTCGCCCAGATAATCGTTGTCCTCCATGTAACAACTGTTGGTATGGATGCCGGTAAAGGGCGGGCCGGCCTGGTTGGACGTGACGTTGAAGAGGCGGCTGGACCATTCGGGAATCGCAGTGCGACCACCTGTGTAATGGTGCAACGTGTAGCCCGAGGTCATGCGACGGATGCCGCTGTTGGCGTTGGTAGCGGTGGAATAACCGTAGGGACCGTAGATCGGATAGCCGTCCGCCGCCCAACCGAGGATGGGCGAGTGTTCGGTGGGTGTGTTGGTGTCCTCGCTGTATTTTTTGGTGGTGGAATTATAATCTACGTGGTCGCCGAGCAGGTAGCGCAGAGCGATCGGGTCGGCATGATAGTGATATTGGCCACCACTTTGCTGATGCGCATATCCGGGATCGAACGAGACTCCTTCATTCACATACGCATCGCGATGCCAGTAACCGCTGACGTTTTGTTCATCCGCATTGGAGGCAATGTCCCAGGTGTAGGCGTCCCAACTGTTGTAAAAGGCCACACCATCCACGAAAACGCCAATCTGGCCGCCGCTATTGGCGGTCTTGGTCGTGGGCACGCTGTTGGTGCGCGGGAAACGGTAAAGGACTTTTTGGTTCACCGGCAAGTTTGGGAAATTGCCGTTCATCCACGGTCCCATGGTGTAACTGGCCAAGCCGGTGCTGCGGACGTAGATCCAATTGGTGGAAGAATAAACTTCCTGCACGCCGCAGTAGGCCGGCGATGACTGGATGTTTGTGCCGAGGCTCCAGTTGGTCAGAGTGTTGCCGGCAGTCTCCATGGCGTTGTTCGTCCAGATGCGGGCGTATTTGCCGGAATAGGTCGTGAGCCAGCAATTCGTGCGCGCGTCGGTGGTGGTTCCTGTGGCAGTAAAAACGGCTGTGAATCCGATGCTCTGGCCGTTGAAAGAATCTTCGTCGCTGATCTGGTACCGAGCGGTCGTCGGTGTCCGTAACTGCCCGGAATAAGTGGCGGTCAAAGGTCCCAGGTTCGTATCCAGGACCGTCACTTCGTCTTCGTCTATATCAAAGTTGTTTGTGCAAACAGAAGAGGCCCAATCAAGGTTTGCGCCGCCCTCTGGCCGGATGCCCATGGCGATGATGCCGAATTGGATCGAGCTGACGGTCACTCCGCTGGAGGCAGATACCAGCGAAGCGGAAAAATTAACGCCTTCAAAGTCGTCCACCCAATTGCCGTCGCCGCCCCCCAGGCCGCTATCGACTCCCATGTGGGTATAATTGTTGTTGTTATCGGTGTCCAACAGCGAAAAGGCCGGGCTGGCGTTGCTTGCCGAGTAAGGAGTCATGCTTACGGCAATCGTCACGCTTTGGTCGGAGGATGGGTCGGTGAACAGGTAATTTTTGGTGACGTTGGTCGCCAGATTGACGACGGAATCATAGACCGTGACATCGGCAGCGCGAGTGAAGATGGCGGTCCCCAGGAGGAGAGCGCCAACAGCGAATAGTGTGAGCTTTTTCATATAGTTGTCCTTTCTCGCCGCCACTTTACGCCAGCCCAGCTTAAGGGAGCATTAAGAGAGGATTTTTTGACAGAATTAAGGGAATGAAGAGGTTCTGGCGATAATCGACTATCAGATTAGACGAATCGGACGTGGTGATTTGAACCTTCCAATATCAGGCACGCGAAAATCGAGGTCTATTATGCCTGCTTCCTTGGCTCTTTTTAGTACAGCGACACTATGCTTACAAGTCATCCCTGCTTCTATACAAAACCGGGCAATATCTGATTCTGATTTCATTCGACCCGATTTCAATGCCATTTCCAGATTTGATTCAAATTCTCGAATTTTGTTCGGGCGCATCATTTCGAGCGGCAAAATTCCCTCACCTGGTTGGATATTTTCTCGTTCAATGTCAAAATTCGCCTCACCTGCGATTTCGTCTGTAGCCCATGCAACTTGCAGGAATTTATGAATACCAAGCGGATGGTGACTTCCGAAAATTAATCCATAAATGTTGCTGCGCTTCTTTATTGAAAACGAACCCAGAAACAACTGGTTATTGGTGGGGATACGTTTTCGGTAGTAGTCCACGGCTGCGCGATGAACGTCATAAGAATCTTCAAGTGTATCAATCTTTTGCTTAATGGCAGGATGCTCGCGAAAGCGATGGAGGGTTGAAGAAGAAAGAAAGAAAATGAAATCGGTCGTGGGGTAGCCAATTAAATTACCATAAACCTCGTCAGAAACTTCGTCGACTCCGTATTGATCGACAATGAGTAATTTGGCAACTCTGGAATTAGACAATTGTTCCCTATGTTCATCCAATGCGTCTTTAAAGGCTAAACGCCGGAGGTCAATTTTTACACCGGGTATTTCCAGTTTTTCCGAGAGGACATACGACTGGAGTAACGCGATTTTCTTATCATCAGTGTCAAACAGATGTACAGTGATTGGAATATTGTCCCACCCAGCTAATCCTCTCCCACGATAATTGCGCAACTGGGATAGAATCCGCAATGGCGACCCGAATTCCCCATTAGAATCAGTACCCGGTCCGCAGAAAAAATCAAAAATATGGACCTCATCGAATACCGGCTTGGGCGAAGAAAGGAAAACTGGAATCCATTCTTGAGCATACAACTCAAAAATCCGGAGCTTGGCCAGGGTTCCAGCATCATATGGCTTATCATGAAAACCCCTGCCACTCATTAGCTATTCTCAAATTCGGCTAATAATTCACTGCGCCGCTTCAAAGTTGCAACAGAATTCTGTGGAAAATGAGGATATTCGTCATACGTTTTGCCATCCAAAATGCGCCCCGTCCGAGATTTTCGAACCCCTCCCCACTGTTTAAAAAAGAATGCGACCTTGGCGTTATGGCATTGGGCACGAATATCCCGCACCCATTCTGCTTGTATGGGGCGTGCTCCCGGCCCGCTTTCACCACCAACAATTACCCAATTGATCTCGCCTAAATTGATAGAACCCAGATCTTCAAGCAATGGTTCTATTGAAAGGAAACGGACCTGCGCAGACGTTTTGCGTAATAAATCAATTCGCGGAAGACCATGCTTGCGGTTTTCAACACTAACCCCCCACCAGATATGTGATTGCTCCACCGCAAACCGGAGTTTGTCTGTCAATAATTCGTGCAGTCGGTCGGCGCGTTTGGTTAGCACCTGATAGGTATGCCAGTTAGCAGCGACCATCACGCGTGCTACTTTGATAATGTACTCATCCGGCACTTGGGGATGAAACAGATCGCTCATGGAATTCACAAAAATCTTTCGAGGCGTCGACCAACGCAATGGATCACCGAGTTTCTCGGGAACCAAACGCAGATCAAAACCAAATTCAAACGGATGGCCACGCACCCCGCGAAAGCGCTCTGCGAAGGTCTCTGCGTAACAGTGCAAACAGCCAGGGCTGATTTTGGTACAGCCCCGCACCGGGTTCCACGTCGCATCAGTCCATTCGATTTTTGATTTATCACTCATTTTCAATTTTTAAACCAAATAAATGTACCACGCATGTCGGACAAAGGCTGTCGAACGTTTATTGTTTTGGCGACTATATTTTTTACTATTTTCTGGTTTAACTTCTCACTGGCTTTTGCCCATCTGTTTGACGAGGTCGTTGTATTTGGCGACGACGTCGTTCCGGTCTTTCACTTCGTCGTTATACTTTTTGGCGAGGTCATCGCGCTGGGAAAGGAGATTGGTGATGGCCTGGTTCTGTTGTTCGATACCGGCGTAGGCATTCGTTAGCTTTGCCGTCAATTCATCCACGGCGGCTTTGTTTTGGACGACTTCGTTGGTGAGGCTTTCATTATCGAACTGCAACTGGATAAGCTGCGCTTTTTGCGAGGCAATGAGTTGCTCATTGGTGGCGGCAACGGCCTTAATCTCAGTGATGCGTTGGTCCATCCGGGCGACCTGGGCGTTGAGAGTGGCAATAGAGTTGGTGTCGCTTTGGATAGAGGTATCACGCTCATAGAGCATCTGGTTCTGGGTCTGGATCTCGGTGCGCTGGGCCGTTTGCACGCACCATTGGAACACGCACAAGCCGCAGAGGCCGAGCGCGAGAATGAGGAGGAGGTTTTGTTGAAAATTTTTCATGGGTTTGAATCAGAGGAAGCTTTGACGGCGATGGCTACGTTTTGGATGCCCGCGCGGCGCACAAAATCCAGCACATACATCACCGAGCCGTGCGTGGCATCGTCCGCGCCGGTGAGATAGACCGGCAGATTGGTGTTGAGGCTGTAGCGATTGGTCAGCATGGTGTAGAGCGCGGGAAAGGGAATGTTTTTGTCATCCATGGAAACCTGACCGTCTTTGTTGATATTGAAATTTATCATGTCCAGCTTCTTCGTAGAGGTGGCCAGGGTGGCGGTGGGCAGGTTGGCCTTGAGAGTGCGCACGATCTGCATCTGGAGGCTGACCATCATGAACGACGCCAGCAGGAAAAACATGATGTCGATCAGCGGGATGATCTCCAGGCGCGACTTTTTTTCAGCGATGGGTGTGCGGATCTTCATTTTTAACCACGGATGGACACGGATGAACACAGATTGGGGACATAACGCAAAGGCGCAAAGCCGCAGAGGGCTGCTGCTCTCTAGGACGACAAACGCTGCAATTGTCAGAGGGCATCGGGCCAGCGGCCCGATGCAACAGGCGAGACGCCTGTTCCACCAAAGCATAAGCGGCTCGGCAGGAGCCTCGTCCTACCAGCTCACCTTGCTCCTTTTTGAAAAACCCGTGTTTATCTGTGTTCATTTATGGTTTATTTTGAATTTTCATTTTCAGTCATGAAGGCAACGTTCTGGATGCCGGCGGCGCGGACGATTTGGTACACCTTCACCATATCGCCATGCAACGTGTCGCGGTCGCCGCTGATATAGACGGGCAGATTGGTGTCCAGGGCGAAACGATTGCTCAAAACAAGACCGAGATCCGCGAGGGTCACTTCTTTTTTTTCGAGCCAGACAGCGCCGGATCTGTCCACGGCGATGTTGACCATGTTCGGTTTGTAGTCCTGTTGCGCCTGCGTGGCGGAAGGAAGGGCCACCTTGATGTTGGCGGTGCGGCTCATCTGCAGGCTGATCATCATGAACGATGCGAGCAGAAAGAACATGATGTCGATCAGCGGAATGATGACGATCCGTGAGCGGCGCCTGGGGATGGGGGAAGGGATTTTCATGATGTTGAAGATCGGACACGGTCGGCAAGTTGCCGACCGCAACGGGCTGGCAGCCCGTTCCCCCCAGACCAACGGAGGAAACTTCCTGTAATCAGTCCAGCTTCCGGTTTTGAACAATATGGATTGCCCTTACAGGGCAATAACAATTTACGGAGACTTCCGAGGGCGTTGCCCTCGGCTACAATGGAGGCGGCTTTCAGCCGCCGGAGATTAGAATTCAATATATTCATTAACGTTTAAGCCTCCTTACGTCGGCTCCTACAGCTCAGTGGCTGGTCACCTGGCCGGGTGGTGTGTGTTTGTGCAGATGAACGGTGTCGCCGGATTTGGCGCCGCCACCGACGAGGACTTCCACATTCGTCGCGGCGGTTTCGAGGTCGAACTGTAATTGGGCGACACGGGCGGAAAAATAGTTGAACGGGATGAGCGAGAAAATGGCGATGGCGAGGCCGCAGGCGGTGGCGATCAATGCCTGGCCGATGCCACCGGTGACGGCGGTGACGGAAAGTTCAGCGCTGCCGATGTGGAGAAACGCGCTCATCAGGCCGGTGACCGTGCCCAGGAGGCCGAGCAGCGGCGCGAGGGTGACGAGCGTGTCCATGACGGTAAGAAAACGCCCGGCGCGTTTGAGTTCGACGCCCGCGGCCAGTTGCAATGCGCCGATCAACGACCCATGCGCATGGCCCACGTGGGTGAGGCCGTGACGGATGACCCGGATGAGCGGGTCCTCCGAGCCTTCGGCCAATTTTTTAGCGGTAGCAACATCAGAATTTTCGAGCGCGGCAAAGATCTGTTCCAATTTGTGCGGGTCGCGCTTTTGGGCCTCGCGCCACCACCAGAAGGCGCGTTCGCCAACGACAGCCACGGCCACAAGGGCGCAGATGAGGATCGGCCATATGATAGGGCCGCCCTGGAGGATGAATTGGAAGACGATGTTAGCGATCATAGCAGTGAATTGGATTCGATTTTTAGTTTGTAGGTAATGGTTGTTTGAAAAAGATGCGCGCCGACGCCCGCGGGCAGGCGCCAATGGGTTTTCATGAAGGCAACTGTGGCCTGGTCGAGATAAGCGAATCCGGAAGATTCTTTGATATCAACCGAGACGACATTGCCCGCCGCATCGCCACCGAGCAGGAGGGTGAGGGTCCCCTGCTCCCCGTGTTGCATGGACAATTGCGGATAGGGCGGATACGGACGGTCACCGCCGGCGCCGGTGTTGCCGATGTTTCCGATCTGCGATTCGGTCGCCAGCGGATTTAAAGGTGGCGCGGACGCCAGCGCGGCGGGGGCAACGAGCGTGCCGATGGTCGGCACTGAGAAACGGATGTTCGGCGCACTGGGAAGGGCCATAACGATACGCGGTTGATTGTTTTCCACGACCGGTTTCTTTTCTTCAACAGTCTTCTGCGGCGGCAGGATGGTTGGTTCGAGAACGACTGGCACGATTTGGCGGATGGGCGGAACGGCTTTGATGGAGATGAGGCCCTCCCGCGCACCGGCAATCCCGATGATGAGGAAAAGGAGGCAAATCGAATTGACCCACGCGAGCTTTTGGTTCGGTTCCTGCCGCGCGGAGGGCAGTGAGTAGCGGGCCAGTTCGCTCTTCAATGTGTAAGTTGTTCGATTTGCTTCCATGTTCAGAACGTAAGGGCGAGCGAGCCAAAGAATCCCAGCCGCTCGCCGTATTGAGCGGCATTCACTCCCACGCCGCTGCCGCTGCGCAGTTGATAGATGTTGTCAGTGAGGTTCACGAGGTCGAACCGCGCCTTCAACACCATGCCGTGGTTCAACTTGACGGCTTGTTCCGCGCCGACGTTCACCGAGAAATAAGACGGCACACTGGCCCCGTTGGGGATCGTGTTGCCGGAACCGTCCGTGCTGTCCTCCCGCAGGCCGCTGCCATAGAGGGCATCGGTATCCAATCGCGTGCTGTATCGCTCCGATTCCTTCCACGTGTAGGCCGCGCCGAAGGAGCCGGTCACGCGCTGGTCGTGGTCCAGGAATATATAATGGCTGTTGACGTAGGCTACGGTGGCTGCATCGCCCCACAGGAATTGCGCCGTGGACGCGCCTTTGCCCTCCGCCTGCCCCCAGGCCACGTTGGCGTATGAGGAAAATCCGCCGTGCTCGTAACTGGTGGTGAATTCCACGCCATAGATCCGGCCCTCGGAATAATTGAACGACGAGAGGATGAGCGATTGCCCAAAGAATCCGTCGTCCAACTGGTTGCTCGCTTTCTTGTAGTAACCATCCACGCCTGCGGTCAGGCCCGGCAGGATTTTCTGGCTGACACCGGCGTCGAAGTAATTCGCGCGCTCGGCTTTCACCGGAGAATCCTGCGTATAGCCTTGCGCGCCGGAAGTGTTATTGAATGCCGCCAGATTCCCGGCAGGAACCGTCTCCTGCGGCGGCGGCGTGAAGTAACGCGCGTAACCGGCATGGAACGTCGTGGAATCCGTGGGCTGATAGATCAGGTTCGCCCGCGGGCTGGGCTGGTTCTGGTGATCGGTCGTGGACGAGAAAACGTCGAAGCGCGCGCCATAATTCAGCGTGAGTTTCGGAACAATCTTCCACTCGTCCTGCAAATAAACGCCGTAGAACAGCGCGTGCGTGGTTTCATCCTGCACGATGTTTTCGGGCGCTTCACCGGGGACAGTTTCGTTGCCAGCACCGTCCACCGGGAAAACCCATGTGGTGGCATCGGCGGCAACGATTTCGTCATTTAACATGAACCCACCCCGGATCGTGTGTTTATCGCCCAACTCGTAACTGGCGTCGGCCTGCGCGCCGCCGGAATTGAGCAGGCGATGCTCATCGGTGGCCACGCCGTTGTTGTAGTTCACCGTGGCGTCAACATTATCCGGCACATAATGCGCGCCGCTCTCCCGGCCAAAGGCGGAAACCTGGAAATCCAGGTTCCCAGCCGATTTCTGATAGGCGACAACGCTGTAATAGTTCTGCTCGTTTTGATTGTCGTTCAGATCGTTCGGGCTTTGCGCATTCGGGTCGGCAGACCAGGAGGCGGCGGCGGGCTGTGGCGTTTGCGCCTGTGCCGGGTTAATGGGGATCTGGAAGTTGGCGTAATCCAGGCTGCCCATCACTGTGATGCGGCTGGTGTCGCTCAAGATGCGCGAGCCGTATAGGAACGTGCGGTATTGGCCGGTGTCGTCATGGTCGGCGTAATGGCTGGGCATGGGATTTTCAATGCCCAGCGAATTGTGATTGTAACTGCCGTCCATGAAGTAATTCCATTTTCCCTGTGAGCCGGCGTATTCAAAGCTTGGCTCAATAGTATCGTACGTACCGCCGTACACTTCCCCGCTCCCGCCGTTCTCGAACGCGCCGCTGCGGGTCTGGATATCCACGATGCCCGCGGTGCGATAGCCATACTCAGCGGGCAATGAGCCGGTGATAAGCTGCATGGAATCGACAAAACGCGGATCGAGTTCCTGCCCAAATCCGGTGACGCCTTCGGGCAGGATCACATCATCGATGCGGTACTGCAGGTTGGCGTGCTCACCGCGCAAATGGACCTGGCCCAGCGAATCCTGCGCCATGCCGGGCGTCTGGAGCAGCACCTGATTGAACGGCGTGTTGGCCCCCTGCGGCAGCGAGGCGATCTGCGCCTGGCTGACCGTGTACACCGTCGCGCCCAGGTCCGGCACGATCTGGCTGCGCGCCTGGTTCAACTGGCCGACAATGGTCATGTTGCCGAGGTTGGCGACATTCGTCGCAGTTTCGGCAACGGAATTTGTCCCCTCTACTGAACCCATCACGGCATTGGTTTGCGCCAACGCCACCCCGCCGCAGGACAAAGCGGCGAGCGAAATGACCGACCAATATAATCGGGTCTTTCCAAGCTGTTTCATAATTCTTCAAAAAGTTGATTTTCGATCTCCGCAAATCCCCATGGGCACGCGTTGACGCATACCGATGACAGTGCGGAAATTCAGCAATTGAACAAATTTCAGGCGCGGCAATTCGCCTGAACCACAGAATCAGGAAACGGAGAGGAAGGGCGGCGCGCGCCCGGGGGGAAGATGTTTATCAACGACAACTAAAGCGCAGACTTCCCGGCGTGGTTCAATCTGAATCCAATGCACCGGCGTGACCGGGGGGACATCGCAGATGCCCGCATCGACATGGCCGAGGGCGATGGCCACAACGGCGCAATCGTCATCGTCTGGAATGGAACCGCCATGGAGCCACGCATGAAGCGGCGGGCAGATTTCCGCCCCATTGACGAACAGCCAGACCGCCAGCGTCAATCCGCCAGCCGCGCGATGAAGATACCCGCGCGCGCGGCGATTGAGCTGGAAGTGAAAGCGCATCAGCTTGCTTCGAAATATTTGATGATGATGGCGACCGCCAGGCCCGCGAGAAGGGCGATGGAAAGTTTGAAACGGTCGTGGGAATGGAACTGCAATTCCGGCAGGAGATCGGCGCTGGAAATGCACAGAAATGATCCGGCGCAAAACGCCAAAGAGCAGCCCAGGACCGGCACACTGCCGTGCGTCAGAAATCCCATCCCAAAATAGAAGAGCACCGCGCCAATAGGGCTGGCAAAGGCAAAGAGACCGTTCAGCACGTGCCGAAATGAACGTGATTTACCTCCGGCGGCAGTCAACGTGGAGACGGCCATGGCATCGAATGGCTTGTGCAAAATCACGACGAGGGCCACGCCGAGGCCGGCGAACTTGGCATTTCCGTGCGCGCCGGATTGCACGGCAACCGCGAGCGCGAGGCCATCCAGCAACGAATGCAGCGTCAGGCCCAAGGTGGTGCCGACCCAGGAAAGGTGTTTGGCGGATTTGTCGGCCAGCGTGTGGGCGTGTTCCTCGTGGGCACGAAAATTTGCACGGATGTTGTCCTGGACATGGCCGTGATCGTGTCCACAGCAGTCTTCGGGGTCGCCCTCGGGCAAATCATGATGATGGAAATGAAAAAAGCGCTGGACGAAAAACATCACGAGAAAGCCGCCCACCAGCCATTCGGCAGTTTTATCCACGTTATGCAGGTTGTCATCGGCATCGGGCAGGAAATGAAGCAGCGCAATGCCCAGCATAAGACCGGCGACAAAGCTCACAGCGATCTGGAGCCGGGTATGGGTGAGATGGATGAGGAGCAGGAACCAACCGCCCGCCAGGGAGGCGACCAGGACCAGCGCACAGTAAATGGCCAATAAAACGTCCGGCTTCATTTTCTTAATTGCAAATCATTTGCAATTTAGAAGAAGGTGAAGCGGGATGCAAGGGTTATTTGGAGATGATTTTAAGCCGGACAGAGTTCCCAGGTCTTTGCCAATTTAATCAACGCGGGCGCGTGTTCCGGCCAATCATGCAACGTGGCGGGATCAAAATCAGCGCCGTTCGGCCAGACGATCGTGCGAATTTCAGGATCGAGGCGGACCTGGCTGAAAAATTTTGGATCTCGCAAAGGACCATAGATCTGTCCATGCAATAAGGGTTCAAAATTGATTGTTTGAGTAACGCCGTCTTCAAATCGCAACTGGAGCGTGTGCGGCGCAATCACCGCAACGTCTTTCACAAAATGAATCGAATGTCTTTTCATGTTCTTAACTTACCGATAAAATATAATGGACGCAATTGACACGCAGATTCTTTGTTTTTGAATCGGGAATATGCCGCTCCTAACGGAGCTTTAAATTTTATTTGGCAGGTTCTACAAATATGCCACGCCTACGGCGTTTGACGCATTACTTCAGGCCGACTCTATAAAGGACCCATCCGTTCACACATTTTACCTCCCGCAGCACTGCTTGTATTTCTTGCCGCTGCCGCAGGGGCACGGGTCGTTGCGGCCGACTTTGGGGCCGGTGCGAATGGGCTTGGCCTTTTCATGCGCATCGGCGGCTTCGCTCACCACGTCGCTGTCTTTTTTGGCAGGCGCCCCGCCGCCGCTGGTCGCGCTGGGGGTATTACCCCCAAAGGCGCTGGTGTTCTGATGCAAAGTCTGTTTCGGCACATTGCGCAGGAAGTTTTCGAACGCAGCCATCGAAGACGCGCTGCGGAAGATGTTGTGGCAGATCTGCGTTTTGATGCCGGTCATCAATCCATCGAACATCTTGAACGCTTCGGCCTTGTATTCCACCAACGGATCGCGCTGGCCGTAGCTGCGCAGGCCGATGCTGTAGCGCAGGCTGTCCATCTCATAAAGATGCTCCTGCCAGAGACGATCAATAGCGCTCAAGATGGTGAACCGCTCGACTTCGTTCAACGCGGTGGGGTTCTCAAAACTGATCTTGATCTCATAGGCTTTGCGGACGGCTTCAGAAATAAAATTACACGCGGCAAACTGCGCCGGCGACAAGCCATCGAAGAGTGAACCGGGCACGGGCGTTTCCTTGCCGGATTCGGCGGCCTTGATGATCTCAGCTTCCGGCAAACCGATGGGGAAATTCAGGTTCACCCAATCGGAGAGCTGGCGGATTTTCCAATCGTGATGCTCCGGTTCGGCGTTGGTAAATTCGGCGACCTTTTCCACCACGACTTCCTCCATGATATCCATGAGGCGGTCGCGCACGTTCTCGCCGCGGATGATCTCGTTGCGAAAGCCATAGACGACTTCGCGCTGTTTGTTCATCACGTCGTCGTATTCGAGCGTGCGTTTACGTTGTTGGAAATGGTGTTGCTCGACCTTTTCCTGCGCCTTCTGGATGGAACGGTTGAGCCAGGGATGCGCCAGTTCTTCGCCTTCCTGGAAGCCAAGTTTCTCCATCCATTTGGCGATGCGGTCCATGGCGCCGAACAGGCGCATGAGATCGTCCTCGAGCGAAATGAAAAAGTGCGATGAGCCGGGGTCGCCCTGGCGCGAGCAGCGTCCGCGCAACTGGCGGTCGATGCGGCGGGATTCGTGGCGCTCGGTGCCAAGCACGTGGAGGCCTCCCACTTCGGCCACGCCGGGTCCGAGTTTGATGTCCGTGCCGCGCCCGGCCATGTTGGTGGCGATGGTGATGGCGCCGCGCTGGCCGGCGCGCGCCACGATCTCGGCCTCCTGCTGGTGATATTTGGCGTTGAGCACGGAATGGATCAAGCCCTCGCGCTTGAGCATCCGCGACAGCATTTCGCTGGTCTCAACAGAAACGGTGCCGACGAGGATGGGCCGTCCCTTGCCGTGAAGTTCCTTGATCTCCTTGGCGACGGCGCTGAATTTTTCGCGCCGGGTCTTGTAGATCGAATCGTGCCCGTCCTTGCGGATGTTCGGCTTGTTGGTCGGGATGGTCAACACGCCGAGCTTGTAAATGTCGATAAACTCCGTGGCCTCGGTCTCCGCCGTGCCGGTCATGCCCGCGAGCTTGGCGTAGAGGCGGAAATAATTCTGGATGGTGATGGTGGCGAGCGTCTGGGTCTCGCGCTCGATGGTGACGCCTTCCTTGGCCTCGACCGCCTGGTGCTGGCCGTCGCTCCAGCGCCGTCCGGGCATCAACCGGCCCGTATGCTGGTCCACGATGATGACCTTGTTTTCCTGCACGACGTACTCGACGTCGAGTTGATAGATCGAATAAGCCCTGAGCAACTGGGAGATGGCATGGATCTTCTGCGCTTTCGTCTCAAACTCCTGCTGCATTTTGGTCTTGGCCTCCATGCGCTTGCGCGGGTCGGTTTCCGCGCCGGCGTCAATCTCATGCAGCGCGGTGGAGAGGTCCGGCAACACAAACGCGTTCGGATCTTTGGGGCTGATGTAATTACGCCCCTTCTCCGTCATGTCCGCTTCCTGGCTCTTCTCATCGATCGCAAAAAGCAATTCCTCTTTCTCGCGGTACAGGTCCACCTTTTTCTGGTCGCGATGCAATTCCAGTTCCGCCCGGTTCATCAACTGCGCGTACTCGGGATTCTCCAGAACCTTCAGCAGCGCCTCGGATTTGGGCTGGCCAGTTTTGACGCGGAACAGCAACAGGCCGATCTCATGCTCGAGGCCGGCGGCGTTGGTCACGTTGGAGCCGTCCGTGGGATTGAGCTTTTTGATGAGTTCCTCCGCCTCCTTCAAAAAGCGCCCGCACAACTGCTGTTGCGCGCGGACCAATCCTTCCACAGTGGTTTTCCATTGCGCGTACTGCTCGTCGAACGTGTGCATCGAGGGACCGGAGATAATGAGCGGCGTGCGCGCTTCGTCAATGAGGATGGAGTCCACTTCGTCCACGATGGCGAAATAATGGCCGCGCTGCACCTGGGCCTCTTTGCGCGTGGCCATGCCGTTGTCGCGCAGGTAGTCGAACCCGAACTCAGCGTTGGTGCCGTAGGTGATGTCGCAATTATATTGCTCACGACGGACCGGCGGCGGCTGGTCGTGCATGATGCACCCAACCGTCAGGCCCAGAAATTTGTAGATGGCGCCCATCCATTCGGAGTCGCGGGCAGCGAGGTAATCATTCACCGTCACCACGTGCACGCCGCGGCCGGAAAGCGCATTGAGATAAACGGGCAGCGTGCCAACGAGCGTCTTGCCTTCGCCGGTCGCCATTTCGGCAATTTTTCCTTTATGCAACCCCATGCCACCGATGAGCTGGACATCAAAGGGGATCATTTCCCATTTCACCGGCTGGCCGCGCACGGTGATGTCCTGCCCGCACAGGCGGCGGCAGGCGTTCTTCACCACGGCAAAGGCGTCCGGCAAAATCTCATTGAGCCGGTTCATCAGCTCTTCGTTGTCCGAAATCTTCGAAAGTTCTTCTTTCCAGGCCGCAGTTTTGGAGCGCAACTGCTCGTCAGAAACGCCCTGGAGTGCCTTCTCCTTCTCGTTGATTTTGGCGACGAGCGGCCAGAACTTCTTCACTTCGCGGTCGTTCTTCGACCCAAAAATTGTTTTTATCAAACCGGTCATGGTAATTTGCGAAAAAACAGAAGATACACGCTACGCGATAACAGGCGCAGCGTCAAAATGATTCGCCGGGTTGGATAACTGCATTGGTGGGGCGAGACTCTGTCGAGCCCTGACTTAATTCGTCATTACGATTTAGAAATTAATCATTCCAGAAAATGGCGTAGTAAGGGCACCGGCACTCTGTCACTTGTCACATGACAGATGTTGTCACGCCACCGGGGTCGTGTTCTTCGGCAATGTCCCATTGAGGCCTGCGCCTGCCAGCGGCTTGGCTCCATTGACCGGCGTGGAGTCCCGCACAATCGTTGCCGCCCTGCGCGCGGCCTCAATGATCAGCTTGAGATGCGCCTCATTAGCCCCGTCTCCCACGCCTTTGGCCAATATCCGTTCCCCGTAACCCATGATGATGGCGATAATATTGTTCAATTCATGCGCCACAACCGGGGAAACATGGCGCGCCGGATCGAATCGCATCTCGTGCGCGCCGATACCGCTTTGGTCCATTGACGAGGCCAATTTCTTATAGATTGTGTCCAGGGACGTTGACATTTCCGCTCAATTAGCAGGATGCAGGCCAAGAGGATTGTCCATTTGACCATTATCAGCATTTCTTAACGAAAAATGGATAAAAGCAGCTGCATGGTCATATCCACCCTTAACATTAGAAAATCTTTTGGTTGTTTTGCCTTAAAGCGAGACACTCGGTGCTGGCATCTGTCGCATTTTACAGTATGCTCACCGAACCATTGATGAACACTGCGCCGGAATCTCTCGGTATCATCGCGGGCAACCGCACGCTGCCCCTGGAATTCGCCCAACAGGCGCGCGCCGCAGGCGTCAAAAAACTCGTCGCCGTGGCGTTCGACAATGAAACCGACCCTGCCCTCGCCAGGCTGGTGGATGAAATCGTATGGCTGAAAGTAGGCCAGCTTTCCAAAATGATCGCCGTATTCACCGACCGCGGCATCCGCCAATGTGTGATGGTGGGCCAGATCGCGCCAAAGAATTTATACGACCTGCGCCCTGATCTGCGCGCCATGGGCGTCCTTTTCCGGCTCAAGGAAAAAAATGCTCATACCATCTTCGGCGCGATCGCCGATGAGTTAAAGAAAGACGGCGTGGAATTGATTGACGCCATTCCCTGGCTCGCCCCGCTCATGCCTGGCAACGGCTTCCAAATGGGGCCGAAACTCTCCGATGAACAAAAGGCTGACGTCGAGTTCGGCCTGCGCATCGCCAAGGAAATCTCGCGGCTTGAGATCGGGCAACTCGTCGTCGTCAAAGGCGGCACAGTGCTCGCCGTGGAAGGATTCGAAGGCACCGACAAATGCCTGATGCGCGGTGGCGAACTTTCCGGCAAAGACGGCGGCGCGGTGGCCGTGAAAGTAGCCAAAGAAAAACACGATCTGCGCTTCGATATCCCCTGCCTCGGCGCGCAAACGCTCGAAACCTGCGCCGCGGCCAAAATTTCCGTGCTGGCCATCGAATCCGGCAGGACTCTCCTGCTTGAACGCGAGGCTTGCGAAACCCTGGCCAAAAAAAATAGAATCTCCGTCGTTACGATCTAAGTCATGTTAAAATCACACGAACTTTTCGGTTTCATGTCGCCCGCGCTGGCGAACGAAATCATTTCCTTCACCTTTGAATCCGATAAACCGGCGTACAAAGCCACGCTGGCCGGCATCGCCAATGCGCTACACGTGCGCACGATCTATCTGGAACGCCAGCCGCGCACCCAACGCCACGCCGCCATGGCCACCGTCCTGGCCAAACCCGGCATGGATACCGTAGCCGGCGGCCTGCTCCGCGCCTGGCTGGTCAAAAAGTATGAGGCCATGCTGACGGATTTCATGAACGGCCTGGAGATCAAAAACGAGAAAGGTGTCGTGGACGATTTACCCAAAACCATGGATGACGCCAAGCTGAAAGCCGCCGTTGATACTCTCCTGGCAAAATATCCGCCCGAAGCCGTTGCCGTCTATCTTCACGCCTTCAACGACATGAACGAAGCCAATTGGCCAAATCTCAAGACGATGCTGGAATCAGACAAGCGATTGCAGTTGGGGGCGGCGGCGTAATTTGCGGATTTTAAGAGAAAACGGAGGGAACGGAGAGTTTTGCCGCAGCTCCGTAAGGGCGGAATATGTCGCTCCTGACGGAGCTTAGGATTTTTTTCGGTTGGGTTCTATAAACATGCCGCGCCTAATGGCGCTGGGACATCGCGTGACGATGTCTTTCGACAATTTAATTAGGGAGATGCTGATTTAATCACCGGGTGATTGGTTTATTAGAGACGGCGGAGAGAGTGTTGCCTAAACTTAGGCATGACGCACCAGCCGAGTTTTTCTCAAGCCGAGTTTGCCAGCAAAAAGAAGACCACCCGCCGGGA